>PLZB01000006.1 GCA_003151955.1 Acidimicrobiaceae bacterium | reverse complement strand
CCTACACGCCGATCCAGGTCTGAGCGAAGAATTGCAGCTGGTACGTATGCTGAAGAACATGGCAGCATCGCAGCCGATCGACGTGGGGGTACTCGCTGAGCTCTACGAAGACGCCGGCGACGCCGATTCCGCGGCAATTCTCAGACGGATCGAGCGAGCTGCCCCCCGGTGGAGGCTCCCGAGCGGGCCGCCGAAGAGACTGCGCCTGCTGCCGTCCAGTAGGGCCGCAGGAACCTCACCCAGCCAGCCGTTGGGACGCCGTCCTTCCTTCTGATGCCCTCGCCGTCATCGTGGACCGGGCCGAACGGATCGCCAGGAGTGTGGCCTGGACGATGGGGCTCGAAGCCCAGAACGTGTCCGACCAGGCGATCGCCACCCTGACCCGGAAGCTCGTGGCCGAGCAGCTCGCCCTGCAGCTCGCCGAACGGTGAGCACCATTGGGACGCTTCCTCCTGAGTCCGAAAGGCCTGCTGAGCTGACCGGATCCTGGCCGCTCTGGTCGCCGTCATGCCTCTGAACACCTCGATCCAAGCGGTCGAGACGGGTGGCGCCGACGTCCTCCTACGCATGGGATCCGAGCGGCTCTTGGCCCGTTGGGTAGGTCCGCGTGGCTGCCGCGACAGGCCGCTCGACGAGCACTGCCGCAGGCGCCCTCCGTGAGCTCACCGCCCTGGGGCTCCTCGCCTCTGCCGCCAACCGCGGACCTCGTTCGGGGCGGAAGCTGGTCGATCCGGAGATCCTGTTGGACTCGTATGCAGGGGCTGCGAGCCGCCTGCGGTCCGCGCAGTCGCTTCGGATCGGCGTTCCCTGGAAACATCCTCTGGAGGTGCTCGAAGAGACAGGCGAGCGGTGGGACAAGGCCGGATTCGTCTGGGCGGCCACAGGCGCGATGGGGGCAGCAGTCCTCGCTCCGTACCTCACCGAGTTCGGCGAGGGGGAGGTGTACGTCGATGTTCCGAGCGAGGCGGGACTGCGTGTGGCGGCCGCCAGAGTCGGGCTCGAGCCCCTCGAAGGTGGCCGACTGGTGTTGCGGCCGTTCCCGACGGCAACGTCGCGGCGCCGGCGCACGATGGAGGAGGGCATCTGGATCGCGCCCTGGCCCAGGATCTACTCCGACCTGCAGCATGTGGGCGTCCGCGGCGAAGAGGCAGCTGAGCACCTCCGGGAGACCGTCAGGAAGGGTCCGTGAGCTGCTTGATGGCGGGCTGAATGATCTGGCTCAGCCGGCGTCTCAGATCCTTTGTCTCCTGAGCCTCCAGGGCGGACGCCAGGGCCTCGGCCACCCAGAAGCGTCCGGGCTTGGCTGCACTCTTTGAAGCGTCGGCGATTACACCGACCTGTGCCCAGTCCCACTCTCCGCTGGCCTCGAGAACGATTCGGGCCATGTCTACGGCGTCCTTCTTCCCGGGCAAGGTGTCGGGTCGGTCCAGTCGGGCCGCGCTCTTGGCAACGATGAGCGCCTCCTTGCTGAGCGTGCGGTGTCCGTCGATGGCGGCGACGTGAGGAGCCAGGGCTTCGACCGGCATCTTCAGCTTGTCGCCCAACTCGGACTGATGCGGTACGTAGAGGTCGAGGTGAATGCCGTCGAAGGTGGACCGCCACTTCCGGCCGCCGATGTGGCTCGACTCGGTGACTTCCAGCTCCGAGCGGAGGCGGGCCATGTCGGCGAAGGTCACGATCAGGTCGATGTCGTGGCTCTTCTCGGCCTTGACGTGGAGCCAGGTCCCCCAACCGCCGATCACGATGGCGTCGGGGTATCGGAGGGCCAACCGTTCGTAGATCTCCCAAGACCGCTCGGTGTCGGCAGCGGCGTAGGACTCAGATGGCACTGGCGACCTCCAGTCGTTCGTTCATGGCGTGGAGGAATCGCTGGGCCTGCCATCCGGGAGTAGCGAACAAGTCGACGTACATCTGCGGGACAGACACGACCCTGCCGTTGGACGGGAGGAACTCGTCCGGTTCGAGGATGATCAGATCGGGTGCACCGACGAGGTCGGGCACGGCGGCCAGCACACCGTCGGGGTCGGAGGAGTAGACGTAGACCGTGGAGTAGTCGGCGACCGTGTTGGAGAACCTCCGGGCATAGCCGGCAGCGCCGGTGAGGATGGTCGAGTCCGGGAGGATGGCTTCGATCTCCTCGGCGGGTAGACCGGTGTGGACGGTCAGCGGCTTGTCCCGCCGGAGACGCCGTTGTCCCGCCCAGTGCAGCAGGAGTCGGATGGGGTCGTAGACGATGAGGCCTCTCCAACCTCCGTCGACCGCGCCCATCTCACGTGGCGCGACCAGGGAGCGGTGCACGGTCGAGGGGCCGAAGCCGAATCGGCGGGACAGCTCTGTGACGCTGGAACGGCGGTTGTCGTGCTCGAGCGCCTCCACGAGGAGTTGGCGCCATACGATCTCCGTCTTCGACAACATCACAGCATTATACCTGGGGATTTCATGTTTTCATGAAACACCCAGGTCGACGTTGGCAGACGGCCCCGACCGGGCCTGTGCCACAATCTCGGATGGGCTTGAACTCCGTCAGATGGCCGAGCCGTGACAGGGTCGATCAGATGACCGACAGGCAGAATGGGCGGCAGGGACGACGGTGATGGTGGCGGCGGTCCGGGTGACGGGCGTGGACTGGATCATCCTGGGCGTCGTGGTCGTCCTGCTGGCGGCCTCGGCGGTGCTGGCCCTGTCGGAGACGAGCCTGGTCCGGATGAGCCGGGTGAAGGCGCTGGCGTTGGAGGACGACCATCGGCGGGGGGCGAGGCAGCTGGTCCGGCTGGTGGAGCAGCCCGAGAAGTTCCTGAACGCCATCCTCCTCCTCGTCCTCGTGTGCCAGCTGGTGGTGGCCACCCTGGTGGGGATCGTGGCCGAGCACTGGTTCGGGGCCTGGGGGGTGGCGGCGGCCACCTTCTTCGAGGTCATCGTGATCTTCGTCCTGGCCGAGGCCCTCCCGAAGAACTGGGCCGTCCAGAACCCGGAGCGGTCGGCCCTCCTGGCCGCCCCCTTCGTCTCCTCGGTGGTCCGGTTCCCCCCCATCCGGGGGATCTCGGCCGCCCTGGTCAGCCTGGCCGACCTCCTGACCGGTCCCCGGCGGGGCCACTCGGCCGTGAGCGAGTCCGAGCTCCTGGCCATGGCCGACGTGGCCATGGAGGAGCAGGTCATCGAGACCGAGGAGCACGCCCTCATCCACTCCATCATCGAGTTCGGGGACACCGTCGTCCGGGAGGTCATGGTGCCCCGGCCCGACATGCGGACGGTCGACGCCGACCTGACCGTGTCCGAGGCACTGGAGGTGGCCCTCGAGGCCGGCTACAGCCGGCTCCCGGCCCACGACGGGAACATCGACGACGTGGTGGGGATCGCCTACATCAAGGACCTGGTCCGCTCGGAGCGGGCCGGCCTGGGGGCGGACCCGGTCCGGGGCCATGTCCGGGAGGGCCATTTCGTCCCCGAGTCGAAGCGGGTGGCGGGGCTCATGCGGGAGATGCAGGAGCGGCAGTACCACCTGGCCGTCGTGGTCGACGAGTACGGGGGGACGGCCGGGCTCGTCACCCTGGAGGACCTGATCGAGGAGCTGGTGGGGGAGATCGTCGACGAGTTCGACGTGGAGGAGCCCCCCTTCGTCCCCCTCGGCCACGGGGAGGCCTCGGTCTCGGCCCGGCTCGCCGTCGACGAGCTGAACGACCTCATCCACGCCGAGCTCCCCACCGGGAGCTGGGACACGGTGGGGGGGCTCCTCTTCGGGCTCCTGGGGAAGATCCCCACCGAGGGGGAGTGGGTCGACGTGGACGAGGTCCGGCTGGTGGCGGAACGGGTCCAGGGGAACCGGATCGGGCGGATCCGGATCGTGGCCGTCCCCGGGCCGGGCTGAGGTGGACTTCCCCGAGCGGCCCGACCACCAGGAGGAGCTCCTCCTCCCCGGCTGGACCCCCGACTTCCGGTCCGGCTTCGTGAGCGTGGTGGGCCGGCCGAACGTGGGGAAGTCGACCCTTGTCAACCAGGCCCTGGGGACCAAGGTGACGATCGTCTCGCCCCGGCCCAACACCACCCGGCGGTCCGTCCGGGGGGTCCTCCACCGGGCCGGGGTCCAGGCTGTCTTCGTCGACACCCCCGGACTCCACCGCCCCAAGACGGCTCTGGGGGAGCGGCTCAACCAGCAGGTGGCCGAGGCCCTCGACGACGTCGACGCCGTGGTGGCCGTCATCGACGCCACCATGGCCATCGGCCCCGGGGACCGGCTGGTCCTGGAGCGGGCCGCAACGGCGGCCCGGGGGCCGGGAGGGAGCCTCCGGCGGCTCCTCATCGCCGTCAACAAGGTGGACAAGGCCAACCGGGACCAGGTCATGACCCAGCTGGCCACGGCCCACCGGGTCGTCGAGGGGGAGCAGGGGGCCGGGCCCGGCGCCGAGGCGGTCCTCCCCCCGGGCACCGACCCGGACGAGCTGCTCGAGACGCCGGGGCCGCTCGGTGACCGGGGGGTGGAGTACTTCCCGGTCTCGGCCCTCACGGGCCAGGGGATCGAGGCCCTCCTCGAGGCCGTGATCGACCGGCTCCCGGTGGGCCCCCCCTACTTCCCGGCCGACATGGTCACGGACCTCCCCGAGGCCTTCTGGGTGGCGGAGCTGGTCCGGGAGCAGCTCCTGGAGCGGGTCAGAGACGAGCTCCCCCACGCCATCGCCTGCCGGGTGACGGAATGGGACTGGCCCGTCATCCGGGTCGAGATCCTCGTCGAGCGGGACTCCCAGAAGGGGATCGTGATCGGGAAGGGGGGCCAGATCCTGAAGGCGGTGGGGACGGCCGTCCGGGAGCAGCTCCCCCCCGGGGCCTTCGTCGAGCTCCACGTCACGGTGGAGAAGCGGTGGCAGATGCGACCGGAGACGATCGACCGGCTGGGGTACTGACCGGCCTCAGGAAGCCGCCGGAAGGGACCTGTCCGCCCCGAAGGGGGGCGTTACCTGGGCGTCCAATCTCCGACATCAGTGGCGCTTCATGTCGGTGTCTGCACGAAGCCCCTGGTCGAATATCTGGGATGCAAGGGAATATCGTCGTTCATAGGACCTGGCCCGGGCGCAGGTGGCCCGTCAGGTCCGATCCCGACGCAGCCACCTGCCGGGAGATCATCAGGCCCGGCTGGGGGCCATCCCGACGACGGGGGCGGCCAGGGGGATGCCCCCGGCCGAGCCGTTGAAGGGGGCGTCGCCGAAGCAGAAGATGCCGCCGTCGGAGGCGACCTCCCAGTAGCCGAGGCCGTCGTAGGTGGGGGCGATCCCGACGATCGGCTCGACCAGGGCCTGGCCCCCCATCGATCCGTGGAAGCCGGCGTCGCCGAAGGCGAAGATGCCGCCGTCGGAGGCGACCTCCCAGTACCCGCACACTCCTCCGGAGGGGCAATCGGCGGCGATGCCGACGACCGGTTTGGCCAGGGGCTTCCCTCCCATCGACCCGTTGAAGGGGGCGTCGCCGAAGGCGAAGATCCCGCCGTCGGAGGCGACCTCCCAGTAGCCGCCCCCGTCGGGGGTGGCGGCGATGCCGACGATGGGCTTGGCCAGGGGCTTCCCTCCCATCGATCCGTGGAAGCCGGCGTCGCCGAAGGCGAAGATGCCGCCGTCGGAGGCGACTTCCCAGTAGCCCGACACTCCTGCGGAGGGCCCGAGTGCCGCCATCCCCGCAATCGGGGCGTTGAGCGGCTTCCCGCCCATGGAACCGAGGAAGGACGCGTCGCCGAAGGCGAAGATGCCGCCGTCGGAGGCGACCTCCCAGTAGCCGCAGCCTCCTCCGGAGGGGCAGGCGGCGGCCATGCCCACGATGGGGGCGGCCAGGGGCTGGCCCCCCATCGAGCCGGCGAAGGGGGCCTGGTAGGAGAAGATCCCGCCGTCGTTCGCCACCAGCTGGTAGCCCTCGGCCAGGGCCGTCGGGCAGGTCGGGGCCAGGGTGTCCCGGGTGGAGGAGGGGCCGAGGATGACCGGGGTTGTCCCGACCAGGCAGAGGGGGTCGATCCGCAGCGTCCGGAACCCACCGGCGGGATAGCCCACCTTGGGTGCGGACCAGGCGTCGTAGGCCATCCAGGTCGTCCCGGCCGTGTCGGTGAAGATCGAGGGGGCCCCGGGCCCGGCCACGGGGCCGGCCGATTGGAAGATGGGGGTGGTGAGGGGGGTGGAGCAGGGCCCGAGGGGACCCTGGCAGGTGGCGTAGCCGACGGCGTAGCTGGAGGTGTTCCAGAGGCCACCTGAGAAGAAGAGGATGTACTGGCCCGAGAGCTGGGCCATGGCCGGGTTCTCGATGGTGGTCTCCCAGGGCTGGTCCTGCGTCACGAGGGAGACGGTCGGGCCGGAGAGCTGGAGGCCGAGGGGGCCGGTGGTGAGGAGGGAGGCCCAGAGGGTGGCGGGGGAGGTGGAGCCGAAGCCGTCGTTGTTCTTCCAGGTCAGGTAGAGGTTCCCGGCCGGATCGAGGTAGGCGGAGGGATCGATGGAGCCGCCGATGGTGATCTGGCAGACGAGGGGGACGAGGGAGGCGTCCTTGAAGGGCCCGGCCGGGCTCGGGCTCTTGGCCACTCCGATGCAGTAGTGGCTGACAGCCCCGTCCCAGGCGGCGTAGAAGAGATCGTAGGTCCCGGCCACGTCGACGACGGAGGGGGCCCAGGGGGCGTGGCTGGAGGTGTGGCTGCCCCAGAGGCTGAGGGAGCAATTGGGGGGCTTCCCGGAGAGGCAGGGGAAGGCGTCGGTGAAGTGCCTGTCGGCGGCGGTCTGGGGCCACGAGGCCAGGTTGGTGGTCGACATGAGGGAGATGTTGTGGAGGTAGTCCCCCGTGGAATAGGAGTAGTAGGTCCCCCCGACATCGATGACGTCGGAGTCGGGGGTGTCGAGGGGGGAGAGGGGGTTCTGGTAGGTCCCGGGTAGGCCGGTGGCCGCCGCCGACCTGACCGCAGCGGCGGTGAGGCCGGAGAGGAGGACGGCCAGGACCACCACCGCCACGGCGGCCGGGGACCCTCGGCGGGGGGCCGGGGGGGCGGGAGCGGGACCGAACCTCATAGGACGAGTATCGACCGGCCCGGTGAGCGTTCCGTAGCGAAGTTGTGAGGATTCTGGGAAGGGGAGGCCTCCCCGTTCCGGTCAGGCGCCCGCCGCGATGGCCTCCAGGAAGGCGGCGACCTCCTCCGGGTCCGTGGTCCGGCGCATGGGGGGGACGCCGGCCAGGAGGGTCCTCCGGTAGGAGGCGGTGGCCAGCCGGGGGTCGAGGACGGCGACGACCCCCCGGTCGGTGCTGTTCCGGATGAGCCGGCCGGCCCCCTGGGCCAGGAGGGTGGCGGCCCGGGGGAGGTCGACGGCGGAGAAGGCGCCGGGTCCGGCCCGGTCCCGGCGGGCCTGGAGGAGGGGGTCGTCGGGGCGGGGGAAGGGGAGGCGGTCGAGGACGACGAGGCTGAGGGTCCGGCCCGGGACGTCGACGCCCTGCCAGAAGGACATGGTGGCGAAGAGGCAGGAGGACTCCTCCTCGGCGAAGGCCTCGAGGAGCTTGGCCTTGGGGAGGTCGTCCTGGGCCCAGACCTGGAAGGGGAGGAGGGGCCGGAGGGCGGTCACGGCGGTCTCCATGGCCCGACGACTGGTGAAGAGGGCCAGGGTCCGTCCCCCGGCGGCCAGGGCGAGCCGCTCGATCTCGAGGTGGATGGCGACCTCGGCTTCGGGGCTCCGGCGGTCGGGCATCGTGGTGGGGACGTAGAGGAGGGCCTGGTCCCGGTAGGGGAAGGGGCTGCCGACCTCGAGCCGGTCGGTCTCTCCGGAGGGCAGCCCGAGACGGGTCTCGATCCCGGGGGGGATGGTGGCCGAGGTGAGGACGGCGGTGACCTCGGGCCAGAGGGCGGAGGCCAGGACGGGGCCGATCTCGACGGGGGCGACCCGGAGGGCGGGGGAGGTGGTCCGGCCCGAGGAGCTCTCGACCCAGGCCACCTGGTCCCGGTCGACGCCGTCGAGGCGGGCCAGGTCGTCGGTGAGATGGTCGGCGGCGAGCAGGGCCCGGGTCCGGCGGGAATCGGTCTCCGGGTCGGGGGCGACCCGGCGGAGGGCCCCGCTCAGGGCCAGGGTCCGGCCCCGGGCCAGGGTGAGGACGTGGCGGAGGTCGGGGTCCCGCCCGTCGAGGAGGACCCGGTTGCCGTTCAGGGGCCGGAGGGCGGCCTCGAGGAGGTCGGCGGTCTCGAGGACCCCGTCGGCGGTGGGGGAGTCCCCCTCGGCGATGATCCCACGGGCCAGGCCGGCCAGGGCCCGGAGCCGTCCCCCGGTCAGCTCCAGCCCGAGGCCTTCGGTCATGACGTCCTCGACCTCATGGGCCTCGTCGAGGACGAGGACATCGTGCTCGGGGAGGACGGACCGACCCGAGGCGACGTGGCTGGCGTAGAGGTGGGTGTTCACGACGACGACGTCGGCGGCGGCAGCCCGGCCCCGGGCCAGTTCGGCGAAGCAGACCGGCCCGGAGTCGCAACGGAAGGCCCCGGGGCACTCCCGGGAGCCGACCGAGACGGCGGCCCAGGCCCGGGGGTGGGGCTCGAAGGGCAGTTCGGCCCGGTCGCCGGTCCGGGAGGTGACCCCCCAGGCGAGGAGGTCCCGGACCTGGGTCCCGAAGGACCCCGGCCCCGTCTCGGGGACAGGGCGGACCGGGGCCGGGGGAGGGGGGGTGTCGTCGAAGCCGGGGAGGGAGGCCGGCTCGAGGGGGGGGCCGTCGGGGTCGGGGACGGTCCCCTCGATCTCGGCGGCCCGCTGGCGGCAGAGGTAGTTGGACCGGCCCTTCAAGACGGAGAAGCTGAAGGGGTGGTCGTCGCCGAGCTGGCCGGCCAGGAAGGGGAGCTCCTTCGTGGCCAGCTGGTCCTGGAGGGCCTTGGTGGCGGTGGCCACCACCACCCGGCGGCCCGAGCGGACCAGGGGGAGGAGGTAGGCCAGGGACTTCCCGGTTCCCGTCCCGGCCTGGATGACGAGGTGGCGCTCCTCGTCGACGGCCCGGGCCACGGCCTCGGCCATGGCCAGCTGGCCGGGCCGTTCCTCCCCCCCGCCGGGGAGGGCCCCGGTGACCGCCTCCAGGGTGGCGGCGAGGTCGGAGGGGCTGTCCACGGGCCCGACGGTAGTGCCGTGGTGACGCGGCCGGTCCCGGGTTCGTATGCTGGGCCTGAACCTGCCTGGGCAGCCCTTGCTTCCAGGCGCCGACCGACGGAGGACCCATGACCGACCAGATGCCTCCCGGGCAGCCCGGCAACCTGCCGGGGACCCCCCCCGACCCCTACCAGACGCCGGCCCCGGAGCCGGGCTTCGGTGCCCCCCAGCCCGACGGCGGCTTCGGTGCCCCCCAGCCCGACGCCGGGTTCGGTGCCCCGCCGGTTGACTCAGGGTTCGGGGCCCCGCCCGCGGGCTACCCGACCGACAGCGGGTTCGGTGCCCCCCCGGCCGATGCCGGCTTCGCCGCCCCCACCGCCGACGCCGGCTACGGCGGTGCCCCGGCCGGCTTCCAGCAGCCGTCGCCCTATGGTGCCGTCCCCGTCTACGGCGGGGCCTACGGCGCCCCGATGGCGGTGGCGGTGCCGGTGGACTCCCAGGGGCGGCCCATGGCCGAGTGGTGGCAGCGGGCCGTGGCCATGCTCATCGACCTCATCGTCACCGGCATTCCCTCCGTCGTGATCGCCGTCATCGTCTTGGCCGTGACGACCACGACCACGACCGACGTGTTCGGCGGCAGCTACTCCTCGACGAGCGTCTTCGGCTGGCTCTTCGGTGAGTACGTCCTGCCCTTCTGCATCCTGGTCCTCTACCTGGGCGTCCTCGACGGTGGGGCCAAGGGGCAGACACTCGGGAAGATGGCCATGGGGATCGCCACCCGCGACGCCGACAGCGGCGGTCAGATCGGGGTCGGCAAGGGCGTGCTCCGTGGCTTCGTCTACACCGTCGGGTGGTACTTCTTCTTCGTGCCCGGCCTGCTCAACGCTCTGTGGCCCCTCTGGGACCCGAAGCGACAGGCCATCTCCGACAAGGCGGCCAACTCCGTGGTGGTCCGGGTCAAGTAGCCGGTCGACGACGAGTTGCACATGGGGGAGGGTTTGCCGACTACGCTGACGGAAGCGTTCGGTTGGATCACGCAGGCCGTGCGTCGTTGTCGGTTGACGTCAGTGTCTCCCGCAAGTCAGCTGCGTGGAGAAATTGAGAGGAAACGACAATGGCAGAAGGAACGGTGAAGTGGTTCAACTCGACCAAGGGCTACGGCTTCTTGACCCCTGACGACGGGACGCCCGACGTCTTCGTCCACTTCTCGGCCATCGATGGCACCGGATACCGCGAGCTCACCGAAGGTGAGCGGGTGGAGTTCGAGTCCAGCGCCGGGCAGAAGGGGCCGCAGGCCACCAAGGTCCGCAAGCTCTAGGACACAAGGTCCCGGAACCCGGGATCTCGACGATGGGGCGGCTCCGGCCGCCCCATCGTCGCGCTATGACCCGGTTCTCCGGACGGGGGACCGATTACCGACGCAGCCGGCCCGCATTGGCTCTGATGTGGTCGACGAGGCTCTCGGGAGGCTCGATCTCCAACGCGGCGGCCTCGACAGCAGCCGGGAGCCTGTCGAGTAGGGCGTGGACCCGGATCGTGACCATCTCGTGGCCGAGACCCCACGAGTCCGCTTCGGCGACGAGGTCGTCGACGGTGACCGCCGTGATGTCGTCGACCCCGTTGACCAACATGCCCGGCTTCGTGCTGGTGTCGGCGTAGTAGGTGGTCGACATGAGGTCGTAGGCCGGGGCCAGGCTGATTCGCCCATTGGGGAGGTGGAGCAGCGAGAGGTTCTTGGCGTGGGCGTCGGCATTGCCGATGGCGACGTTCAACACGGTCACGTCGAGCAGCCGCTCGATGTTCTCTGCGTCCCGGGCCCAGCTCCGCAGTACCTGGGTGCATTGGACCAGGGAGGGTCCGGCCTGCTCCTCGTACTTCCGGGTGGGCTCCCGGCCGGTGGCCTGACAGAGGTCCTCCTGGTGGATCCGGGCGACTCCTCCAAACCCCCTGGCCCGGTCGTAGCGCTCGACGACGAGGACTCGGCGATCCTCGAAGGAGCCCAGCTCGACCTGAGCCACCGGTATGTCCAGGTGGTGGGCGACCCGCATGCAGAACGCCTCGTTCGTAACCGAGTGGCGCAGGAGGGGGACGACCGGCTTGAGGATGTGGGTGGACGGGGCGCCGTCGACCGGGAGCGCCCACCCTTCCCCGGTCTTGGCCAACAACAGCTTCTCCTGTATCCCGGCCAGCGACACCCGCACCCGGTTGTCGACTCCGAGGGGGGAGATCCGGAGCTGCCGGAGGCGCTCAGCCACCTCAGCCTCGCTGACCGGTTCGGGCGGTCCGGGCTCTTCGGGAGCTTCGCCGTCGGCCAGCACCACGAGCGCACCGGCGCAGTCACGTCCCAGGATGGCGAGGAGGTCGATGACGCTGTCGACGTGGACGCCGAAGTCGTGGGCGATCATCCGCCGGGCTTCCCCTTCGGGGAGGAGCCCGTTGAAGAAGGCGTGGGCCGTGCCTCCCTGGTAGGGGCGGTTCCGTACCGGTAGGGAGACCGAGAGCAGGGGACGCCCGATCCCAGCGGCGAACGCCGCTTCCGTGTGTTCGAGGCGCAGGGTCGACCGCCTCTCGGAGAGGGTGGCCACCTGCTGGCCGTCCATCCAGACCCCGAGGACAGTCACCAGTCGGCCGGGGCCACAGTGATGCGGGCGCCGACGCTCTGGAGCACCTTGACGAGCCGTTCGACCTGTTCCGTCACTTGGCCTCGTTCCAGGTCGGACAGGTACGACCGGTGCACTCCTACCCGTTGGGCCAACTCAGCCTGGGTGAGTCCCGCCTCCTGGCGGAAGTGGCGGACGGCTGCCCCCAGCGATTGGGCGTTGTAGACCCTGAATTCCTGTGTCGACATATCCCGACATCGTAGCATCGGAGTTAGGATGTCTGCAAAACCCGACAATCCTGCCTGTGGTTGTCAGCTTCCGGCGACGTGCTCGGGGACGGCGCCGAGCACCGACCGCAGGGCCTGAGCCGCCCCGAGGAGCCCGGACGTCTCGACGGGGACCACCAGCTTGGTGTTCTGGCTGGTCGAGATCTTCTCGATCCCCTGGAGCTGGAGGACGGCCAGGAGCTCGGGGGTGACGTTCCCCTGGTGGATGGCCTCGTAGACGGCGCCGATGGCACCGGCCTGGCCCTCCCCGATCCGGACCTGGGCCTCCTTGTTGCCCTCGGCCCGGAGGATGGCCGCCTGCTTCTCCCCCTCGGCCCCGAGGATGGCCGACTGCTTCTGGCCCTCGGCCTTCAAGACGGCGGCCTGCTTCTCGCCCTGGGCGTTGTTGATGGCGGCCTGCTGGAACCCCTCGGACTGGAGGATGGCGGCCCGCTTCTGCTGGTCGGCCTCCTTCTGGAGGGCCATGGCGTTCACGATGTTCGGAGGAGGGACGATGTCGACGATCTCGATCCGGTTGAGGCGGACCCCCCACTTCTCGGTGGCCGAGGCCATGTGGGTCTGGAGCTCGGCGTTGATCCGCTGCCGCTCGCTCAGGGCCTCGTCCAGGGTCATCCCCCCGAAGACGGCCCGGAGGGCGGTCCGGGCCAGCTGCTCCACGGCCACGTGGTAGTTGGAGATCTCGAAGAGGGCCAGCTTCACGTCGATGACCTGGCTGAAGATGGTGGCGTTGACGAGGACGCTCACGTTGTCCTTCGTGATCACCGACTGCATGTCCCCGACCCGGGGCTCCTCCCGCATGTCGATCCGCTGGATCTGGTCGATGAAGGGGACGACGATGCAGAGGCCCGGGGCCGTCGTCTTGTGGTAGCGGCCGACCCGCTTGACCACCCCGACCGTCCCCTGCTGGACCAGCTTCACCGTGCTCAGGAGGACCACCACCACGAGCACGAAGAGGACGGCGGCGGTGACCCCGACGGCGGCGGCGTTGGCAAGGATCATGGAGCACTCCTTCTGGTCGGCCCGGTCACAATTCGGTGACGACGAGCTTCGTCTTCTCGATCTCGAGGACCTGGACGGTCTGGCCCGGCTCGTAGGGATGGTCGTCGTAGGTGATGGCCGGCCAGTCCTCCCCCCGGACGTGGACGGCACCGGGCTGGTGCTGGCCCTCGACCCGGGTGACGACGGTGCCGTGCTCCCCGACCAGGCCGGCGACCCCCGACTTGAGCTCCCGGCCGTGGGGGCCGAGGGCCCGGACCAGTGGCCGGCGGAGGACGGCGGCGCCGCCGACCGAGACCCCGGCGAAGACGAGGATCTGGAAGAGCAGGTCGCCGCCGCCGGCGGAGACGGCGGCGCCGGCCGCGGCCCCGAGGGCGGCGAAGGCGGCGAAGAAGGCCATGTTGGTGATCTCGACCAGCGCGAATCCCAGGGCGATCACCAGCCAGATCCAGGCGCTCACCGCCCCACCCCCGCCCGCTTCTGTCCCGCAGCCTGTCCCACCTGACCACGCTCCCTGCTCACCTCCGACCTTATCGCCGGGCGGCCCCGGTGGTGCCGACCCGGCCGGGCCCGGACCGCCCGGGGGCCCCGATCCGAGGCAGTAGCGTCGGGGTGTGGCCAGCCCGTCCCCCGAGATCTCCCCGGCCGACCTCCAGCTCGACCGCGTCCCCGCCCACGTCGCCTGCGTCATGGACGGGAACGGCCGCTGGGCCCAGGGCCGGAACCTGCCCCGGACCGAGGGGCACGCCGCGGGGGAGGAGGCCCTCCTCGACACCGTGAACGGGGCCCTCGACATCGGGATCCGCTACCTCACCATGTACGCCTTCTCGACCGAGAACTGGCGGCGGCCGGCCGACGAGGTCCGCTACCTCATGGGCTTCAACGAGTCCCTCCTCATGCGCCGCCGGGACGAGCTCAACGAGAAGGGGGTCCGGATCCGGTTCTCCGGCCGCCGGGACTGGCGGGTCCCCCGCCGGGTCCTCAAGCGGATGGACGAGTCCATCGCCCTGACCGAGAAGAACCGGACCATGACCCTGACCATGGCCTTCAACTACGGCGGGAGGGCCGAGATCGTCGACGCCGTCCGGTCGCTCGTGGCCGAGGGGACCCGGGCCGAGAAGATCGACGAGAAGGCCATCGCCTCCCGGCTCTACCACCCCGACCACCCCGACCCCGACCTCGTCGTCCGGACCTCGGGGGAGTACCGGATCTCGAACTTCCTCCTCTGGCAGCTCGCCTACTCCGAACTGGTCTTCACCGACGTCCTCTGGCCCGACTTCCGCCGCCAGCACCTCTTCGAGGCCGTGGCCGAATTCCAGCGCCGGGAGCGCCGCTACGGGGGAGTCCGGGGATGACGGCCCTGAACCGGTGGGGGCTGAGGCTCCTCTTCGTCGTCCTCTTCGGCGGCTCCATTCTCCTGCTCGCCGCCGGGTTCAACGCCATCGGCGCCATCCTGGTGACGACCCTGGCCATCGTCGGGATGATCGCCCTGGGGAACATCCTCGGAGGCCGGACCACCCCCAGCCGGGCCCCCACTTTCTACGACCCCGACACCGCCCTCCCGGGAGCGGCCGAGCGCCGGGTCCAGGCCGGCGAGGGCAACGGGGAGGCGACCGACCCTTGACCCTCTACCGTGACGAGGGGGTCGTCCTCCGGACCATGCGCCTGGGGGAGGCCGACCGGATCGTCACGGTCGTCACCCGGGGCCACGGCAAGGTCCGGGCCGTGGCCAAGGGGGTCCGCAAGACGAAGTCGAAGTTCGGCGGCCGGCTCGAGCCCCTCAGCCACGTCGCCCTCCAGTGCTGGGCCGGACGGGAGCTCGACATCGTGACCGAGGCCGTCGTCCTCGACGCCTTCCGGTCCGTCCGGGAGGACCTCTCCCGGGTGACGAAGGCCTACACCCTCCTCGAGGTGGTCGACCAGGTGGCCCAGGAGGGCCACCGGAACCCCCGGCTCTACGAGATGCTGGTCGGGGCCCTGAAGGTCCTCGACGACCAGGACGTCCCCCTCCTGGTGGCCTCCTTCCTCCTGAAGATGCTGGCCGCCGAGGGCAGCGCTCCCTTCCTCGAGGCCTGCGTCTCCTGCGGCTCGGCCGGACCCCTGGTCGCCTTCGACCAGGTGGAGGGAGGCGCCCTCTGCGCCTCCTGCCGGCGGGGCCGGTCGGTCAGCCCCGAGGGTCTCGCCCTCCTCCGCCGGATCCTCGGCGGCGGCCTCTCCTCCGCCCTCCTCGAGCCGGCCGGACCCCTGGCCGACGAGGTCACCGAGCTCGCCGCCGAGGCCATGGAGGCCCACCTCGACCGGCGCCTCCGCAGCGTCCGGTCCAACCCCGCCGGCTGACGGCCGTGCGGGACTTCGGCGTCTACGTCCACATCCCCTTCTGCGCCTCGAGGTGCGACTACTGCGCTTTCGCCACCTGGACCGACCGGGACGAGCTCATGGAGGCCTACGTCGAGGCCTGCCGGACCGAGCTGGCCCGGGCCCGGACCGACGAGCGGATGGCCCCGGCCAGCTCCGTCTTCTTCGGTGGGGGGACCCCCTCCAGGCTCCCCCCCGATCTCCTGGCCGCCATCCTCGAGGCCGTCCCCCGGCGGACCGGCGCCGAGGTCACCGTGGAGTGCAACCCCGAGGACGCCGCCGCCGACCGGTTCGCCAGCTGGCGCGAGGCCGGGGTCACCCGGGTCTCCTTCGGGGTCCAGTCCATGGTCCCCCACGTCCTGGCCGGCCTGGGACGGCGCCACGACCCGGCCTCGGTCGCCACCGCCGTCTCCCTGGCCGGCGAGGCCGGCTTCGACTCCGTCAACGTCGACCTCATCTTCGGCGGCGCCGGCGAGACCGACGGGGACTGGCGGGGCACCCTGGAGTCCGCCCTGGCCCTCGAGCCGGCACCCCCCCACGTCAGCGCCTACGCCCTCACCGTCGAGCCGGGGACCCCCCTGGCCCTCGACCCGGCCCGCCACCCCGACGAGGACACCCTGGCCGGCCGCTACGAGGAGGCCGACCGGATCCTGACCGGGGCCGGCTACCGCTGGTACGAGGTCTCCAACTGGGCCCGGCCCGGTCACGAGTGCCGGCACAACCGGCTCTACTGGGACCAGGGGGACTACCGGGGCATCGGCTGCGCCGCCCACTCCCACCGGGCCGGCCGGCGGTGGTGGAATCTCCGGACCCCGGAGCGCTACATCGCCGCGGTCACCGCCGGACACCCCACCATGGCCGCCGAGGAGCTTCTCACCGACGACCAACGCCGCTTCGAGGGGCTGGCCCTGGCCCTACGGACCGCCGACGGGATCCCGGAGGAGAGCCTCCCCGACCTCCCCGAGCTCGAGGGCCTCGTCGAGCGTCGCGCCGGCCGGGCCGTCCTCACCGTCAGGGGCCGGCTCCTGGCCAACGAGGTCACCACCCGGCTGGATCCGACCGCCCTCCTAAGGACCGTACCGGTTGAGGTGACCGACGATCTCCTTCTGGCGACGCCTCCAGTACCGCTCGATCTCCTGGCGAGAAATGGGAAGCTCGGGATCGTCGTTCACGTCGACGAAGGAACCCAGGGCCCGGACGATGACGGTGATCGCATCGTCGGGAACGGCCGGCCGGTAACGGGCGACGAAGAGGGTCAGGCCCTCCTCGACGGTCCGACCCGCCTGCTGCTCGACCACCATGATGTCGAAGTAGTCCCGCAACTCGCCCCGGTCGGCGAGCACCTTTAGCTTGGTGGCCAGGAGATCCCCGATGCCGGCCACGGCGATGCCGGCCACCTCGGTCAGGGGCTCCAGGATCCGCTGGTTGTCGGCCAAGAGGAACTGGACCTTGGCGTCGTCGAGCACCCCGTTCAAGGTGGTGTCTGTCAGCCTCGAGGCGACGAACGATCCGATGCCGGCAAGGCGGTCGGCGAGGGTGTAGAGATCAGTTGGCGCTGAGAGGAAGAAGTCGAGATCCCGGCTCTCCCGGTGATACAGGTGGACGGCCAGGGCCGTGCCGCCGACGAGGTACGAGGATGACGGCGCCAACGGAGCGATCCGCTCCCAGGCCCGGGCCGTCGCCGGTGGCAAGACGGTGAGGAGCTGCTCTGGGAGGGTCATCGGGCCAGGTTCTCCGCCAGAGCTCTCGTCCTGTCGTCCATGCCCCGGAACCTCGTTGCCCCACGCAACGCCGATGGGGGCAGGTTGGTCGCGGCCCAGGCCAGGGCCTGGGGATCGTTGCTGCTGAGCAGCCGGTAGGCGACGAACTCCCCCTGGGTCCCCACGTCGATGTCCTCGGGGTGCGGAACGCTCCAGAACAGGTGACCGAGCCTGGGCGGAAGGCGCCGTGGCCGAGGGGGAGGTCCGGTCCGCTCGGGTAGTCGCACCCGGGCGATCTCAGTTGCGACACGACGCCATGCCTCCGAGGTGGTGCGCACCTCCCACACCGAGATCGTCCTGACCCGTCCTTCGGCAACCATCCGATCCGAGTGCTCCACCAACCCGATGTCGAGCAGCCGCGCCAGGGCCTTCGAAGCCGAGGTCGGACTGATTCCGGCCACCCGCGCCACGGCTCGGGCCGACACGAGTCCCAGCGGATGGCGGGCCAAGGCCGCCAGTGCCATCGTCTCCACCCGGTCCAGGCCGGCGACGGGACCAGACGAGCCGAGGAGGGACCGGACCGAGGCCGCCTCCCGGGCGTCGAGCCGGAGATGGCCGCCCGGGGTCCGTTCCGGGTCGAGCCCGAGCTTCACGAGGGCCCGGCGGATCCTCGGGATCGAGGTGCCCAGCTCCGCCGCCAGCTCCCCGGTCGTCATGGTGTCCACATCGTTCAGTTTACCAGGAGGGGGACTTCGTCGGGACCGGTCGAGGCCCCGCGAACCGTCCGCCCGGGACGCCCCATCCTGAGGAGGCGGACCGAGCCGGTAACCTGCGCCCCATGACCGAGGAGGCAGGGACCGGGGACCAGACGACCGAGGCGGAGCCCACGGGCGACCCCGCCGACCTCATGGAGCGGATCGTCAACCTGGCCAAGCGCCGGGGCTTCATCTTCCCCTCGGCCGACATCTACGGCGGCTTCCGCTCCACCTACGACTACGGCCCCCTCGGCGTCCTCCTCCTCCGCAACGTGAAGGACGCCTGGTGGCGGTCCATGGTCCAGCTCCGCCACGACGTCCTCGGCCTCGACGCCGCCATCCTCTCCGCCCCCCGGATCTGGGAGGCCTCCGGCCATCTGGCCAACTTCACCGACCCCCTCGTCGATTGCAGGAACTGCCACGAGCGCTGGCGGGCCGACAAGATCGGCGACTCCTGCCCCAACTGCGGCTCTGCGGACCTCACCGAGCCCCGGGCCTTCAACCTCATGTTCAAGACCTTCGCCGGCCCCGTCGAGGAGGACGCCACCGTCGCCTACCTCCGCCCCGAAACGGCCCAGGGGATGTTCGTCAACTTCGCCAACGTCCTCCAGACCTCCCGCAAGAAGCCCCCCTTCGGGATCGCCCAGGTCGGGAAGTCCTTCCGCAACGAGATCACCCCCCAGAACTTCGTCTTCCGGACCCGGGAGTTCGAGCAGATGGAGATGGAGTACTTCGTCCCCCCCGACGAGGCCGACCACTGGTTCCGGTACTGGCTGACCGAACGGTTCAACTGGTACCTCGACCTCGGCATCCCCGAGGAGAAGCTCCGCCTCCGCCACCACGCCACCGACGAGCTCTCCCACTACTCCTCGGGCACCGCCGACGTCGAGTTCCTCTTCCCCTGGGGTTGGGACGAGCTCGAGGGGATCGCCAACCGGGGAAACTTCGACCTGACGGCCCACGCCGAGGCCTCGGGGGAGAAGCTCGAGTACTTCGACCAGGCCACCGGGGAGCGCTACGTCCCCCACGTCATCGAGCCGGCCGCCGGGGCCACCCGGACCATGATGGCCTTCCTCCTGGCCGCCTACCACGAGGACGAGGTCGGCGGCGAGGCCCGCTCCGTCCTCCGCCTCGACCCCCGCCTCGCCCCCTACCAGGTAGCCGTCCTCCCCCTCTCGAAGAAGGACACCCTCGAGCCGACCGCCCTCGAGGTCCTCGGACTCCTCCAGCCCGTCTGCATGTGCGACTACGACACCACCCAGTCCATCGGGAAGCGCTACCGCCGCCAGGACGAGGTCGGGACCCCCTACTGCGTCACCGTCGACTTCGACACCTTGGAGGACCGGGCCGTGACCGTCCGGGACCGGGACACCACCGAGCAGGTCCGTGTCCCCATCGACTCCCTGGTGGCCGAGATCCGGGGGCGTCTCGGCCGCTGAGGCGGCGCCCTGCACTACAGCTGGACGCGGCCGAACGCTCCACACGGACCGGTGTCATGGCCATGGATGCGATGTTCGGTGTTCGGTTGAACCGAACACCGAACGCAGCTAGAGTGGTGCCATGGTGCGAGGGATTGCAGTGGCGGATGCAGCCGTCGACCTCAAAGAGGCGTTGCGTGAGTTGGCGCCTGTCTTCGACGTGGAGATTGGTGGCGAGGTTCGCCATGGTGTGGATGCCGTCGTGGTGTCGGCCGGTGGGGTTCGTGTCCCGATTCGGGTGACGACGGCGGTGCGGCCGACGCCGTCGGCCGTGTCGGCGCTGGTTTCGGCGGATGGGCTGCCAGCGGGCGGCGTGGGTGATCCGGTCGTGGTGTTGGTGGCCGATTCGTTGATGCCAGCGGTGCGGGAGTTGCTGAAGGAGGCTGGTTGGTCGTGGTTGGACCGGTCGGGCCATCTGCGCCTTTGGACGGATCAGCTGATGATCGACAGTCCGGTGCCGGGGTTGCTGGTGGAGCTGCCTGCGAAGGCGCCGTTGGGCAATGCGACGAGCCGGGAGGTCGCCCTCGCATTGTTGATGGAGGGCGGCCCGGTCGGGGTTCGGGTTGCGGCCCGGCGGTTGGAGCGTTCCCCCAGCACCGTCTCGGCGGCGCTTCTGGGTCTTCGGAGGTCGGGGCTGGTCGACGGCGAGGGGGCGCCTTTGGTCCCGGAGCTCTTCTGGGCCCTGGCGGGAGTGTGGGGGGAGATGGTCAGCCCGGTCGGGCTGGCGGGCTGTCCCCATCCGGGCTCGTCGCATACAGGCATGCTCAATCTCGGGTTCCACGAGCCGGAAGGGTCGGCGGGCTGGGCGTTGCGGGGGCCCGTGGCGGCCGCGGCGTGGGGGGCGAGGGCGCCGGTGTCCGGAGGTCATCCTCCGGACTTCTTCGTACCGGACGAGCGGACCGTCCGGGTCGCGGCCCGGCTGTTCGGCCAGGTGGGAGAGGGGGTCGAGCCCGCCTGCACGGTGGCGGCGGCGCCGACGACTTGGCTGACCCGGAATCGTGTCGATCTGGCCGGCCGCCAGTTGGCGAACACAGAGTGGCCAGCGGTGCAGCCGGTGGTTTCGGCGTTGGATCTGGCTTTGGACCCGCGGGGGCGGGAAGTCGTTGAGGATTTCGATCCTCCAGAGGGCTGGCGCCGTGTCTGGTAGGCCGGAGGTGTGCCTGACGGCAGATGCCGACGGGACGATGGAGCGGCTGTTCCGGGGTTTGGAGGCGGTCGACGAATCGGGTCTCGCCGACTGGACGTTGATCGGAGGGCTCGCCGTGATGGCCCGGCTGGCGGTCGCTCATCGCGCCACCGCCGACATCGACACCTTGGTTCGCGATGCGGTTCCGAACGCGAAGGCAGTGCTGCTCACGGTGGCGGCGGAGGCGACGGCGAGCGGGGTGCGGTTATCGGACGGCACGAAGATCGACGCGATTGACGTTGCTGCCGTTCTCGACGTCGACGGGCTCCCCGATCATGGCGACGCGATGCGGATGTTCGCGTTGGCGCACTGGTGGATGGCAGCCACCGCCGAAGATGTCCAGCTCCGGCTGGTGCGGACCTACCCTGCAGAAACAGTTCTCGTCCGACCCCTTCGCCTAGCCCGGCCGGCGGCATTGGTGGCCGCCAAGCTTCAGTCGATCCCGACACGGAGGGCCAGAGCAGCGGACAAGCGGATGAGCGACACCTTCGACGTGTACCGGCTTCTCGACGGCGACCCGACGTTCACGATCTGCGCCGAGCTCGCCGAAGCTCCGTCAGACCTCGGATCCTGGTGTGCGTCGTTCCTCGAGGATCTCTTCGTCGTTCAGGCGGTCCGGACAGCCGGGTGGATCAGTCAGGCCAGCGGGCGACGGGTCGAGCCGGACTCTCTCGAGGTGCTCGGATCGCTGGCCGTCGAAATGGTCCGCCTCCATCTCGGGTAAAGGCCCGTGGGGCCCTGGGCCGGGCTGCCCGCCGGCGCGGCACCCGGGGTTGGGCCGCCCGCCTCCGGTTCGGATGCACTCCACCCCGGGAGGTAGGCTCACGACGCTCTCGGAGCGCGCCCACCCCACGGGGCCGTGCCCGAGGGCTTGCCGTTTCCGTGCCGCCACCCGCCCCCGGGCCAGGAGATCTCATGCCGTTCGTCTTCGACTTCGACCACAAGCACCGCCGGCCTCCCATGGAGATGAAGGACCTCCTCGGAGGGAAGGGGGCCAACCTGGCCGAAATGACCTCGGTGCTCGGCCTTCCCGTCCCCCACGGCTTCACCATCTCCACCGACGCCTGCCGGGCCCACATGGAGGGTGGCTGGCCGGACAGCCTCACCGGTGAGGTCCGCCGGGCCCGGACCCGGCTCGAGGACAAGATGGGCAAGCGCCTCGGCGACGCCACCGACCCCCTCCTGGTGAGCGTCCGCTCCGGGGCCAAGTTCTCGATGCCCGGGATGATGGACACCGTCTTGAACCTCGGCCTCAACGACGACTCCGTCGAGGGACTCGCCACCCAGACCAGCGACCCCCGCTTCGCCTTCGACTCCTACCGTCGCTTCGTCGCCATGTTCGGCCGGATCGTCCTCGACGTCCCCGGCGACGAATTCGACACCCTCCTCGAGGCGGCCCGGGAGAAGTCCGGGGCCGCCACCGACGCCGGCATCCCCGTCGACCGCCTCCGGGACCTCGTGGCCGCCTACAAGAAGATCGTCGAGCGCCACACCGGCGCCCCCTTCCCCCAGGACCCCGCCGACCAGCTCCGGGGTGCCGTCGAGGCCGTCTTCCGGTCCTG
Organism: Acidimicrobiaceae bacterium; assembly: GCA_003151955.1. Classification (GTDB taxonomy): domain Bacteria; phylum Actinomycetota; class Acidimicrobiia; order Acidimicrobiales; family UBA8190; genus PALSA-743. The sequence continues at coordinate 27,107 of PLZB01000006.1, read as the reverse complement.
GAACGGCCCCCGGGCCATCGCCTACCGGAACCACGAGCGGATCCCCCACGACCTCGGGACCGCCGTCAACGTCCAGGCCATGGTCTTCGGCAACCGGGACGACCAGTCCGGGACCGGTGTCGGCTTCACCCGGGACCCCGCCACCGGGGCCCAGGGCGAGTACGGCGACTTCCTCGTCAACGCCCAGGGCGAGGACGTCGTCGCCGGCATCCGCAACACCGAGCCCCTCTCGGCCCTGAAGAAGAAGTTCCCCGCCATCCACGCCGAGCTCCTCGCCATCTTCGTCCGCCTCGAGAAGCACTACCGGGACATGTGCGACACCGAATTCACCATCGACCAGGGCAAGCTCTGGATGCTCCAGACCCGGGTCGGGAAGCGGACCGGGACCGCCGCGCTCCGGATGGCCGTCGAGATGACCAAGGACCGGGCCATCAAGCTCACCAGGGAGGAGGCCATCGGCCGGGTCTCCGGCGAGCAGCTCGAGCAGATGCTCCACCCCCAGTTCGCCGCCGGCGGCCACACCGTCCTCACGAAAGGCCTCGGGGCCTCCCCCGGCGCCGCCGTCGGCCGGGCCTACTTCACCGCCGACGACGCCGCCGCCGCGGCGGCCAAGGGCGAGCCCGTCATCCTCGTCCGCTCCGAGACCTCCCCCGAGGACGTCCACGGCATGCTGGCCTCCCAGGGCATCCTCACCGCCCGGGGCGGCCTCGTCTCCCACGCCGCCGTCGTGGCCCGGGGCTGGGGCAAGCCCGCCGTGGTCGGGGCCGAGAAGATCCGGATCGACGGCAAGCTCTTCCGGGTGGGCGGGAACACCGTCTCCGAGGGCGACTGGCTCTCCCTCGACGGGAGCGCCGGCGAGGTCGTGGTCGGCCAGGTCGCCCTCTCCGAGGCCGAGCCTCCCCCCGAGTTCGACGTCATCCTGGGCTGGGCCGACCAGATCCGCAAGGGGAAGCTCGGCGTCCGGGCCAACGCCGACAACGGCCCCGACTCCCTCAACGCCCGCCGCTTCGGCGCCGAGGGCATCGGCCTCTGCCGGACCGAGCACATGTTCCTGGCCGAGGACCGCCTCCCCATCGTCCGCCGCATGATCCTGGCCGCCACCCCCGCCGACGAGGAGGCCGCCCTCGAGGAGCTCCGGGTGGCCCAGAAGGCCGACTTCCTCGAGATCCTCGAGGCCATGGACGGCCTCCCCGTCACCATCCGCCTCCTCGACCCCCCCCTCCACGAGTTCCTCCCCGACATCACCTCCCTCGCCGTCAAGGAGGCCACCAAGGGCCTCACCCGCCAGGAGCAGGCCCTCTACGCCGCGGCCAAGGACTGGCACGAATTCAACCCCATGCTCGGCACCCGGGGTGTCCGCCTCGGCGTCCTCAAGCCCGGCCTCTACGCCATGCAGGTCCGGGCCCTCATGGAGGCCGCCCTCCATCGGGTCGCCCTCGGCGGCCGTCCCATCGTCGAGATCATGATCCCCCTCACCGTCACCCGGGAGGAGCTCGCCCTGGCCCGGACCTGGGTCGAGGGCGCCATCGTCGCCGCCCAGGTCGCCGACAAGGTGGCCCGGAAAGCCGCCGGTCGGGGAGCGGCCCGGGGCAAGCTCCAGGTCCTCATCGGCACCATGATCGAGACCCCCCGGGCCGCCCTCCGGGCCGCCGAGATCGCCGAGGAGGCCGAGTTCTTCTCCTTCGGGACCAACGACCTCACCCAGATGACCTTCGGCTTCTCCCGGGACGACGTCGAGGGCCGGATGATGTCCGCCTACCTCGACCAGGGCCTCCTCAAGCGCAACCCCTTCGAGGTCGTCGACGCCGACGGCGTCGGCGAGCTCGTCCGAATCGGTGTCGAACGGGGTCGCTCCACCCGCCCCGGCCTGAAGATCGGCGTCTGCGGCGAGCACGGCGGCGACCCGGAGTCGATCGCCGTCTTCGCCGCCGCCGGCCTCGACTACGTGAGCTGCTCCCCCTTCCGGGTCCCCGTGGCCCGACTGGCCGCGGCCCAGGCCGTCCTGGCCCTCCGGCCCCCGGCCCGGAAGACCCCGGCCAGGAAGGCCCCGGCCAAGAAGGCCCCGGCCAGGAAGGCCCCGGCCAGGAAGGCCCCGGCCAAGAAGGCCCCGGCCAGGAAGGCCCCGGCCAAGAAGGCCCCGGCCGGTCGGTAGCCGGCGCCAGCGTCCCGGCAGCGCGGTACCGTCCTGGTCGTGGCCATACCCGACGAGGACGTCGCCCGGGTCCGGGCCGGGACCGACATCGTGGCCCTCATCTCCGAGCACACCGCCCTGAAGCGGGTGGGACGGCGGTGGAGCGGGCTCTGCCCCTTCCATCAGGAGAAGTCGGCCTCCTTCTCCGTCAACGCCGAGGAGGGCCTCTTCTACTGCTTCGGCTGCCAGAAGTCCGGCGACGCCATCACCTTCGTCCGGGAGATCGAGCACGTCGACTTCGTCGAGGCCGTCCGCCGGCTGGCCGACCGGGCCGGGATCACCATCACCGAGGATGCCGCCCAGAGCGCCGAGCGCCAGCGCCGGGCCCCCCTCCTCGCCGCCCTGGCCGGCGCCGTCGACTGGTACCACGACCGCCTCCTCAAGGCTCCCGACGCCGGACCGGCCCGGGACTACCTCCGGTCCCGGGGCTACGACGGGGAGACCGTCCGGGCCTTCAGGCTGGGCTGGGCCCCCGACGACTGGGATGCCCTCTGCCGGCGACTGGCCGTCGCCCCCCAGGTCCTCGAGGAGTCCGGCCTCGGCTTCGTCAACAAGGCCGGCCGCCAGCAGGACGCCTTCCGGGCCCGGATCATCTTCCCCATCTTCGATCCCTCCGACCGGGCCATCGCCCTCGGTGGCCGGATCCTGCCCCCGGCCCCCGGGGCCGACCAGGCCGCACCGGCCGGGCCGAAGTACAAGAACTCCCAGGAGGGCCCCGTCTACTCCAAGCGGCGGACCCTCTACGGCCTGAACTGGGCCAAGAAGGACGTCATCGCCAGCGGCGAGGTCGTCGTCTGCGAGGGCTACACCGACGTCATCGGCTGCTTCCAGGCCGGACTCCCCCGGGCCGTGGCCACCTGCGGGACCGCCCTCGGCGAGGAGCACTTCCGGCTGCTGTCCAACTTCGCCGGCCGGATCGTCCTCGCCTACGACGCCGACGCCGCCGGCCAGTCCGGGGCCAACCGGGTCTACGAGTGGGAGCGCCACCACAACGTGGCCGTGGCCGTGGCCGCCCTCCCGGCCGGGACCGACCCCGGTGACCTGGCCCGCCGCGACCCCGAGGCCCTCCGGGAGGCGGTGTCGACGGCCAAGCCCTTCCTGGGCTTCCGGGTCGACCGGGTCCTCGCCGCCGCCGACCTCCGCAGCGCCGAGGGCCGGGCCAAGGCGGCCGAGGCCGCCCTCTCGGCGGTGGTCGAGCACCCCAACGAGCTGGTCCGGGACCAGTACCTCATGCTCATCGCCGACCGCTGCCGTCTCGAGCCCCCCTCCCTCCGGGAGCTGGCCGACCGTCTGCTCCGCCAACCCCGGCCCCCGGACCCGAAGGAGCGACCGGCCCGGACCGAACACCCCCCGGCCTTCGAGGGACCCCCCCCTGACGACGATCCCGGAGGGGACTGGGACGACTCGGCCGGCCCGTCCTCCCGACGCCCCCGGCGGGGAGGAACACCCACCCGTCCCGGCCTCGAAGCCCTCCGGCTCGCCATCCACCAGCCCGAGGCCGTCGGGGCCCGGCTCCAGGCCGTCCTGTTCTCGGATCCCCTGGAGCGGGCCGCCTTCGAGGCCCTCACCACTGCCGACAGCCTCCACGAGGCCGTCGAGGAGGCCGGTCGCCGTGACCCCGAGGTGGCCGACCTCCTCCGCCGCCTGGCTGTCGAGGAGCCCACGGCCGACGCCGGGGACAACCTTCTCCAGCTGGTCCGCATCTCGGCGGGGAGGGCCCTGTCCGACATCGAGTCCCGGGCCCGGCTCTCTCCGGACGGGTTCGCGGAGCTGGCCGCCGAGACGGCCCGGGTCCGTGGCGACCTCCAGGAGCTGGACCTCCGCGACGGCGGCGCCGAGGCGGCCGACCGGTTGCTAGCCTGGCTCCTCGGGAGGGGCGAGGAGGCCGAATGACCGAGGTGCACCAGCCGGCCGGCTCGCTGAGGCCGGCACCGGATGGCGTCGATGCAGGAGAGCTGGAGCAGCTGCTGGCCGTGGGGCGCCAGCGGGGCTTCCTGACCCAGGATGACCTGATACTGGTGCTCCAGGCCGTCGAGCTGACCCACGACGTCATCGAAGAGGTGGTGAGCCGGGTCCGGCTCGAGGAGATCGAGTTCCTCGACGAGATCAGGGAGGACGGCGCCGCCCCGGTTGTCCTGGCCGAGGCGGTCGGGATCGTCCTGGCTCCCGAGCCGGAGCCGGCCGAGGCCGTCGACCCCGGGACCGCCCCGGCCCGGGAGGGGGCCACCGCCGTCGGCACCGACCCGGACGCCAAGGCGACGGGTCCCCTCCAGCGCCTGGGCCGGAAGGCCTTCAAGCGGGAGCCCGTCGACGAGGTGATGGACCGCCAGGCCCCCCGGCCGGCCAAGGCCCGGGTCAGCTCCTACGGCGGGGACAGCGGCGGGGCCGACCCCGTCCACACCTACCTGAAGGAGATCGGGAAGGTCCCCCTCCTCACCGGCGAGCTCGAGGTGGAGCTGGCCAAGCGGATCGAGGCCGGGACCGAGGCGTCCGAGCTCATGGCCGCCCACGACCCCGACACCGGCGCCGAGCCGCTGCCCACCGACGAGCGGGTCCGGCTCCGGACCCAGATCCGCCGGGGCCAACAGGCCAAGGAGGCCCTCATCGAGGCCAACCTCCGCCTGGTCGTCTCCATCGCCAAGCGCTACCGGAACCGGGGCCTGGCCTTCCTCGACCTGATCCAGGAGGGGAACCTCGGCCTGATGCGGGCCGTGGAGAAGTTCGACTACACCAAGGGCTTCAAGTTCTCTACCTACGCCACCTGGTGGATCCGTCAGGCTATCACCCGGGCCCTGGCCGACCAGGGCCGGACCATCCGGATCCCGGTCCACATGGTCGAGACCATCAACAAGGTGGTCAGGGTCCAGCGCCAGCTCCTCCAGGAGCTGGGCCGGGAGCCGACGGTCGAGGAGATCGCCGTCCGGGTCGAGTTCCCCATCGAACGCGTCCGGGAGATCCAGCGCATCAACCAGGACACCGTCTCCCTGGAGCAGCCCATGGGGGAGGAGGAGGACTTCAGCCTCTCCGACCTCATCGAGGACCAGGGGGCCGAGGTCCCCGACGATGCCGCCACCCGCTCCATGCTCCACGAGGCCGTCCGCGACGCCCTGGCCACGCTTCCGACCCGGGAGCGGGAGGTCATGGAGATGCGATTCGGCCTCGAGGACGGTCGGGTCCGAACCCTCGAGGAGGTCGGGAAGGCCTTCGGGGTGACCCGGGAGCGGATCCGCCAGATCGAGGCCAAGACCCTGGCCAAGCTCCGCCACCCCAACGCGGCCCAGCCGCTGCGGGACTTCCTCGACGAAGCCTGAGCCCCGCCGGGTCGACCCGGTCGGGGGTCGGGCCCGCCGCTGCTATCTTCGTCCTGCGTGCCGCCTCGGCGGTCACGGATTCCGGGGTAGCTCAATCGGCAGAGCAAGCGGCTGTTAACCGCTAGGTTGAGAGTTCGAGTCTCTCCCCCGGAGCAGGGACGGGCAGGCGGGCCAGCGGCTACGGTCGGACCGCCGTCGTAGCTCAATGGTCAGAGCAGGCCACTCATAATGGCTCGGTTCCGGGTTCAATTCCCGGCGGCGGCACGACTGCTCGGGGGGCGGGCCACGGCCATCACATGGGCGGGAACCGGTCGGAGGTCCCGGGCCAGTCCGAGGGCGGCCAGCAGCCGGATGCCCAGCCAGGTCGGGTCGAATTCCCAGCGGGAGAAGCCCTGGCGGGCGCTCATGGGGTAGCGATGGTGGTTGTTGTGCCAGCCCTCGCCGAGAACCAGGAGGGAGACCAGCCAGTTGTTCCGGCTGTCGTCCCGGGTGTCGTAGCGGCGCTTCCCGAAGCGGTGGGCCACGGAGTTGACGGCGAAGGTGCTGTGGTAGAGGGCGACGGTCGAGATGGCGAAGCCCCAGACGAACATCTGCCAGGCCGACGTGTGCATCCCCGGGTCGGCCCAGGCCAGGAGGGCCCCCAGGCCGAAGGTGCTCACGGCGGTGGCGATGGGGACGAGGTGGTGGAAGCGGTCGAGGAACCGGAGCTCGGGGAAGACGGCCAGATCGGGGACCATGTCGAGCTTGGTGGCCTGGTTGTCGGGGGCGAAGATCCACAGGACGTGGCTGTAGGGCTTGCTGGAGACGACGGGGGAATGGGGGTCGCCCTCCCGGTCGGTGTAGCGGTGGTGGACCCGGTGGTGGGCGACCCACCACAGCGGTCCCCGCTGGGCCGCGGCGGCGCCCAGGACGGCCCCCATGAACTGGACAGGCCGGGAGGTCCGGAAGGCCTGGTGGGAGAAGTACCGATGGTAGAACCCCGTGATCCCGAAGGCCCGGACCAGGTAGAGGCCGAGAGCCACCGCCAGAGCGACGGGGCTCCACCCCACCAGGAAGACGGCCAGGCACGCCAGGTGGACCCCGACGAAGGGGATCCCGAGCCGCCAGGACCCGGCCCGCCCCGAGGGGCGCTCGTCCAGGGCGACGGCCACCTCAGGTCGGCCGGGCCGGGTCGGACCCGTGGACAGCGGCCGGAGGGCCGGGGAGGGTCGGGAGGTCGGCGGGGAGCCGACAGATGGGGGCGGCGGCGGTCTGATGCCCGAAAGCTTGGCACACGGCCGTCCCGGGAACCGAGTCGGCCGGCTGTCGGACGGCGCCGCCGATGGATAGCATCTCAAAGAGGAACGAGTTCCATTCGGCCGGGTCGGAACCGGCCGGCGCCGGGTGGGCTCGCACGACCGTGGGAGGGACCGTGAAGACGTACGACCGGCTGTTCATCGGCGGCGACTGGGTGGTACCGGCGGGCACGTCTCGCTTCGACGTCATCAACCCGACCACCGAGGAGGTGGCCGGGAGCGTCCCCGAGGCGACCGAGGCCGACATCGACCGGGCCGTGGCCGCCGCCCGGCAGGCCTTCGACGAGGGCCCCTGGCCCCGGATGTCCCCGGTGGAGCGGGCCGCCGTCATCTCCAAGGTCTCCCAGGCCATCCAGGCCGACATGCAGGGCATCGCCGAGCTCATCACCAGCGAGATGGGCTCCCCGGTGGCCTGGGCCTCGCTGGCCCAGGTCTTCGCCCCCAGCATGATCTTCGACTACTACGCCGGCCTGGCCGCCGACTACCCCTTCGACGAGATCCGCCCCGGGCTCATGGGCCCGGTCCTCGTCCGCAACGAGCCGGTGGGTGTGGTGGCGGCCATCACGCCCTGGAACGTCCCCCTCTTCATCGCCGCCGCCAAGCTGGGCCCGGCCCTGGTGGCGGGCTGCACCGTGGTCTTCAAGCCCGCCCCCGAGACCCCGCTCGACGCCTGCAAGCTGGCCGAGCTCTTCGAGGAGGCGGGCCTCCCCAAGGGGGTTCTCAACGTCGTCCCCGCCGGCCGGGAGGTGGGGGAGTACCTGGTCCGCCACCCCGGGGTCGACAAGGTCTCGTTCACCGGCTCGACCGTGGCCGGCCGGAAGATCGGGGCCGCCTGCGGCGAGAACCTGAAGCGCTTCAGCCTGGAGCTGGGCGGGAAGTCGGCCGCCGTCCTCCTCGACGACGTGGTCCTGGCCGACGCCCTCCCCATGCTCCTCCCCAACGCCCTCATGAACAACGGTGAGGCCTGCATCGCCCAGACCCGGATCCTGGCTCCCCGTGACCGCTACCAGGAGGTCGTCGACGCCATCGTCGAGCAGGTCTCGGCCATGAAGGTGGGCGATCCCCTCGACCCCACCGTCGAGGTCGGCCCCCTGGTGGCCGAGCGGCAGCGGGAACGGGTCGAGAGCTACATCAGGATCGGTCAGGAGGAGGGGGCCAAGATCGCCGTCGGCGGCGGCCGACCGGCCGGCATCGACAAGGGCTGGTTCGTCGAGCCCACCGTCTTCGTCGACGTCGACAACTCGATGCGGATCGCCCAGGAGGAGATCTTCGGCCCCGTCCTGGTCGTCATCCCCCACGACGGCGACGCCGAGGCCATCGCCATCGCCAACGACTCCGCCTACGGCCTCTGCGGTTCGGTCTACACCGCCGATCTCGACCGGGGCCTCAAGGTGGCCCAGGGCGTCCGCACCGGGACCTTCATGCTCAACAGCGCCATCCCCATCGACTTCGCCACCCCCTTCGGCGGCTTCAAGGACTCCGGGATCGGTCGGGAATTCGGCCGGGAGGGGCTCGAGCTCTTCCTCGAGCAGAAGTCGATCACCCTCCCGGCGGGGTACACCCCACCGACCTGAGGTCTTCGGCCTGGCCCCGCCGCCGGGGCGGGGGGCACGGACACGACCAGAAATGGGGCCCAGGGCACCGGGGCCAACGTCGGCGGTGGTGGCGGCCCTGACCAGCCAGGAGCTGGCCCAGCGAACCGTCGGCTTCACCAGCCTCTCCACCCCCAAGTGGTAGGCCGGTAGCGCCAGGGAGCAGGTCCGTTCAGGCCGGGTTGGCCTGGACGGACGGGACCGGGGTCCAGGCGTCGATGGTGGTGCCCGACCCCGGTGCGGAGCGGACCTCGACCCGGCCGCCGGCCAGGTGGAGACGCTCGCGCATCCCGGCCAGGCCGAGGGACCCGGGAGAGGTCGGGACCCCCCCGGGGTCGGGCTCGAAGCCGACCCCGTCGTCGGTCACGAGGAGCCGGATGCCCTCGGCGTCGAAGGTGAGGGTCACCCCGACCCGGCCGGCCTGGGCATGGTGCTCGACGTTGGACAGAGCCTCCTGGGCCACCCGGAAGAGGGCCAGCTCCAGGGAGGTCGGGAGCCGGGCCGGGACTCCCTGGACGTCGAAGGAGGCCTCGACGCCCTCACGGGCCCCGAGGTCGTCCACGAGCCGCCCGATGGCGGCCACCAGGCCGAGGTCGTCGAGAATGGAGGGCCGGAGCCCCCGGGAGATCCCCCGGAGCTCGTCGACGGTGCGCAGGGCCATGGCCCGGAGGTCGAAGAACTCGCCGTCGGCGACCCCAGGACCGCTGCGAGCCCCGGCGGCGTCGATCCGGCGGCAGAGGTGGACGAGCGCCTGGAGGGGCCCGTCGTGGAGCTCCTGGGCCAGGTGGCGCCGCTCCTCCTCCTGGGCCTGGAGGACCGAGGCGGCGTAGCCCTCGACCCACTCCTGGCGCCGTGTCAGGGCCGTCACGTCGTTCAGGACGACCTGGACCAGGCCGTCGCGGTCCGGCGCGTTCAGGAGGGTGGCCTCGGCCCGGAACCGCAGCGGTGCCCCGGCCGCGTCCACCCGGACCAGGACCTCCTCGTCGGCCTGGTCGCCACCGGGAAGTTGGTCCTCACCGGCCTCCCGGGCCTTGACGAGGAGGTTCCAGGCCGTCTCCCACCCGACCACGTCCTCCAGGCGGCGACCGGGGTCGGGGCGCCGGGAGGCCGGGAAGGTGGCCAGGCCGGCGGCGTTGGCCTCGAGGATGACGCCGCCGCCGTCGACGAGGAGGATGGGGGCGGTGTTGGCCTCGAACAGGGTCCGGTAGCGGGCCTCGGCGGCCAGGTGGGCCAGCCGGGCCGTCTCGGCCTGGACCCGGGCCCCCCGTTCGGCGGTGACCCGCCGGCCCACCACGAAGGCGATGATGCAGAGGGTGGCCAGCTGGGTGTTCTCGGCCCAGGCCCCCACCGGGTTGTGGTCGGCCAGGTAGGCGAGGTCCCGGGGCAGGCTCAGGATGAGGATCCAGAGCGACGTGGCCACGGCCCCGGTGGGCCCGAAGGTGACGGCGGCGAAGAGGACGGGCGGGAGGAAGAGGGCGGTCGTCGTGAAGTCCGGGATGGAGGGGACGGCCCCGTGGACGACCCGGACCTCGATGCCGAGGCGGACCAGGTAGATGAGGACCACGCCGACCTGGAGGAGCCAGAAGCCCCGGGCCGTCCAGGGCGAGTCGCTGGCCAGGGGGTCCACCGGCCGGGAGAGCCGACGACCCAGACCGGCCGGGGCCGTCACCGCTCGGAGGGGCTCCCGGGGGAGCCCGTCCCGGTCCCCGGGACCGGCTGGGCCAGGGCGAAGCGGACCAGCTCGGTGCGTGACGACAGGTCCAGCTTGGTGAAGATGTGGTTGAGGTGCCCCTCCACCGTCCGGGCGCTGATCCCGAGTCGGGTGGCGATGGTCTTGTTGGGCAGGCCCTCGGCCACGAGGTCCACGACCTGGCGCTCCCGCCAGGACAGCCGGGAGTCGTCGGGGGCGGGGGCGGCGGCCACCGACCGGGGTTGGGCCAGGTTGTGGGAGATCACCGGGTCGAGGACGGTCATCCCCGAGCTGGCGGCCCGGACGGCCCGGACCAGCTCGTCGCCGGGCATGGTCTTCAGGAGGTACCCCGACACCCCGGCGGCGAGGGCGGCCCGGACGTAGTCGTCGTCGTCGTAGGCCGAGAGGACGATGACCCGGATGTCGAGCTCTTCGGCCACGACCTGGCGGGCCACCTCGATCCCGTTGCGACCCGGCATCCGGATGTCCACCAACATCACGTCGGGCCGGAGCTCCGCCGCCATAGCCAGGGCGGCGTCGCCGTCGGCCGCCTCGCCCACCACCGAGATCCCCTCGGCCGCCTCCAGGATCTGGAGCGTCCCGGCCCGGAGGAGGGCATGGTCGTCGACGATGAGGACCCTGATGTCCCCGGAGGGGGCCGGGGAGGGCAGCGGGCCCGGAGCGGTCACCCTCTCATGGTACCGGGGGGTGTGCGCTACGCCGGGGAGCGGCGTCCTCCGCCGTCCCCGGCGGGTTCGCAGGCATGGAGTTGGAACGCGTTCCTCCAAAGCAGGGGGAAGCACCCAATAGAGCACGGAGAACACCTGTTGTGCTTTCATAGTGGATGCTCCACCATGGGAGGGCAAGGGTGGTGCGAGGGGGCAGGCCGGTGTGGGTCTCCGCCGTCGAGGGGTGCCTGGGCGCCCAGGGCAACGGGGCCAGCAACCCTCCCGGGGGTGGAGGATTGGGAGCGGGAGGGGGCGCCGGTCCGAACGGCGGGAGCGGCGGCGGGGCCTCGGCGCTGTGCGCCGGGGCGACCCAGGCTGCCAGCGCCTGCAATTTCACCTCCTCGGGCAACGTCCTCCTCGTCGCCGGCGGTGGCGGGGGTGGCGGCGGGAGCAACAGCAGCTTCCTCTGCCTGGCCGCCAGCGTCGGGACCGGGGGCAACGCCGGCGGGGAGAGCGGGACCCCGGTCGGCCGGACGGGTGTCATCGCCGGCCAATCGGGTTCCAACGGGGCCGGCGATGGAGCCGGGGGTGGCGCCACCTACGGAACGGCGGCCAGGACCGACACCGGTGCAGCCTCCTCACCCGGCGGAGGCGGTGGTGGCGGAGGCTTCGGCGGCGCGGGAGCCGGGGCGGACGGGTCCGGGTGCTTCTTGTTCGGCACCTACGGCGGTGGGGGCGGAGGCGGTTCGAGCTACGCGTCCACCGACAGCACCCTGACCGGCACAGGCCTCGGCCTGACCTGGGCCCCCACCGTGGCCGGCTGCACCTCGGCCTGCACCGACAACATCACCTGGAGCGCGGCGACCGGACAGGGCAAGGTGGCGGTGACCGAGACCTCGGTGAGCGCCCCCCAGGGCATCGTCTTCCAAGGTCAGGGCTCCACGGGTCTCTACACCTGGTAGCCGTGGTCGCCGTGGTCCAGGGTTAGCGCCCCGGCACCCGTCGCGGCTACAACTTCCCCGATGCCCACAGACCGCGGTCGAGCTCCCACCTGGCCGATGTGGGTGCTGGGCCTCGTGGTCCTCATGGACAACGTCGACCAGAGCGTCATCCGGGGGATGGTCCAGCCCCTCGAGCACGCCTTCGGGGTCGGGGACTTCGCCATCGGGGTCCTCGCCTCCGCCTTCGTCCTCGTGAACGGGCTCGTCACCGTCCCGGCCGGCTACCTCGGGGACCGGGTCCACCGGACCCACCTCATCGGGCGGACCATGGCGGGCTGGTCGGTCCTCAGTGCTCTGGGAGGGGCCATGCCGACGTTCCCCCTCCTCGTGGGGGCCCGGGGACTTCTGGGGTTCGGCCAGGGCGTCTCCGACCCGGCCGCCAACAGCCTCATCGCCGACTTCTACGACCTGGGCCGGCGGGGGACGGCCTTCTCGGTCCAGTACTGCATGACCTTCGTCGGCTTCGGGGCGGGGGCGGCCCTGGGGACGGTGATCTCCTCGCCGGTGAACTCGTCCAACTGGCGCTGGGCCTTCGTCGTGAGCGCCCTCCCCGGGCTCCTCGTCGCCGTCCTCGTCTACCGGCTCACCGAGCCCCGGAGGGGGGCGGCCGACCGGGCCCACGTGGGCGTCGCCGACGAGACGGGCGTCGGGTCCCCGACCAGGACCCCCCTGTTCGAGGAGGGCGTCGGTCGGTTCCTGGTCGACATGGTCCGGGGGCTGCGGACCGACACCCGGACCATCCTCAAGATCCCCACCATGCGCTACGCCCTGGTCGGGGTGTCCTTCATCCTCTTCACCGTCACCGCCCTCTCCTTCTGGCTCCCGACCTTCTACCAGCGCCAGCTCCACCTCTCGGCCAGCCGGGCCACCGCCCTCTTCGTGGCCCTGGCCGTCGGGGCCGGGGTGTCCGGGGTCCTCCTGGGGGGACGGCTGGCCGACCGGCTCACCGACCGGATCCGGGGGGCCCGGATGGCCATCCCCGGCTTCTGCCTGGTCATCTGCCTGACCTGCTTCCTCGTCTCCTACCTCTGGCTGCCGGTGGCCCCCACCTTCGCCCTCGAATTCGTCGGCTTCTTCGCCGCCTCCATGTCGATCCCGGCCCTGCGGGCCGGCCTCTCCGACGCCGTCCCCGCCCATGTCCGGGGGACCGGCTTCGGGGCCTTCAACCTCTTCTCGGTCATCTTCGGCACCGCGGCGGCCCCCTCGGCGGTGGGGCTCCTCTCCGACCTCTTCGGCCACGACCTCCGGACCGCCCTCATCCTGGTCACCCCCCCGGCCTACATCGGGGCCTGGCTCCTCCTCCGGGCCCGGGACCACATCGAGCGGGACACGGCGGCGATCTTCACCGCCGTCATCGAGGCGGTCCAGGCCGACCAGGCCCGGACGGCCGAGCGGGAGGGACCGGCCGAGGCCGGCTGACCGTCCTACCGGGTCCGGGCCAGGATCCAGTCGGTCAGGAGCCCGGCCACGGCCTCCCGGGCCCCGGGAGGGTTCTCGAGGTAGTGGTCGCCCGGGGTCCAGACCAGCTCCTTGTCGGACGAGCCCAGGGCCTCGAAGATGGCGGTGGCGTCGGAGGGGAAGACCCCGACGTCGGCGGTGCTCTGGACCACCAGGGCCGGCACCCCGATCCGGCCCAGGTGGGGTGTCCCCCGGCACTGGGACTCCCGGAGGCTCCACATCGAGAGCCAGGTCCGGAGGGTGGCGGTGGCGGCGATGCCGTAGGGACCGGCGTTGGCCCGGGCCGGCTTCCCCCCCAGGCACCGGCCCGGCCGGCGCTCGGAGGGGTCGATGGTGGGGTCGAGGAACCGGAGGTCGGCCCAGGTCCGGTGGACGGCGAAGTTCCGGTCGAAGACCCCCCCGGCCTCGAGCCGGGCCAGCTCGGCCAGGGCCCAGTCCGTGATCCGGTCGTTGCGGTCCACCTGGGCCCGGCGGTAGGCGGCCACGAAGTCGGGGTCGTAGGGGGGGCCGTGGGCCGGGTCGAACATGTCGAGGTCGGCCCGCCGGGACAGGGGGTCGGACTCGTCGGTGACGGAGGGGTCGAGCCAGTTGGTGAGGACCTCGGGCCGGCCCGGATGGGCCTGGAGGGAGAGGTAGAGGTCGGCGGCGGGGAGTTGGGCCAGGCCGGGGGGGAGGACCATCCCGGGGGAGGCCACCACGTTGGGCTCGGTAGCCTGGGACTGGTAGGCGGCCATCAGGGACCCCCCACCGCAGTTCCCCAGGATCACCACCGTCTCGACCCCGGCCACCTCCCGGAGCCAGCGGACCCCGGCCCCCAGGTCGACCAGGGCCTGGTCGAGGAGGAACCAGCCCTCGTTGTTCCGGAACCGGGTGTTCCAGCCCAGGAAGCCGAAGCCCCGGGCGGCCAGGAGGGGGCCCAGGTAGTGCTCGGAGAAGTCGACGTTGTAGTGGGAGGTGATGATCCCCACGGTGGGGGCCGGACCGCCGGCGGCCGTGTACCAGAGGCCCTGGCAGGGATGGAAGCCGGCCCCGTTGACCCGGCCCGTCTCCGACTCGACGGCCACGAAGGTGCGGTCGACGCCGGTCATGAGGCCGGGGTGGGGGCGGTGCAGGGCCCGGTCCCGCAGGGGTCCGGGATCCGGCCGGTGTCGAGGAAGGTGGCCATCTGGGCCCAGAAGGCCGGGAGGGACCGGGGGACGGTGTCGTGGGGGTCGGGACCGACCGTGGGGGGGAGGTCGGCCAGGGGCGGGGCCGGGACCCCCGAGTCCCAGACGTAGAGGGCCGACCCGGTGGTCGACCCGGCCGGGAGGGGGCTGAGGCCCCAGAGGGGCTGGGTCTGGAGGGACCGGCCCGGGGCCAGGGCGGGCTGGTGGACACCGGCCCCGATGGTCCGGGCCTCGGTCTCGGTCTGGATGTTGGCCACCTGGTGGTCCCCGAAGCCCTCGGCCAGGAGCACCAGGTGCTTCGGGGTCCCCGGGAGGGGATGGACCGTCATCTGCTGGGCGTAGCCGTCGGCCTCCCCCCGGTCCCAGAGCATCTGGAGGAGGTCGAAGCCGAACTGCTGGACGGCCTTCGTGTAGCTCCCGTTCAGAAGGTTGAGGAAGGGGGCGAAGTCCGATGACCGGTCGAGGAGGACGTCGTAGTCCATCCCCGGCACCCCGAGGACCGACCGGTGGATGTCGGTCGAGAGGGCGGTGAGGGCCCCGCCCATGATCCCCCCCTCGGAGTTCCCGTAGTAGACGAGGCCGGTCGAGGGGTCGATGAGGGACCGGCCCGAGGGGCCCCGGAAGGCGGGGTTGGCGGCCAGGCCGGCCCGGCTGTCGAGGAGCCGGCCCATGACCTGGGCGTCGAGGAGGGACTGGGTGAGCCGGTCGGCGATGCTCGGGAACCTGGTCAGGTCGGCCACGGCCCCGGCCGCATAGGCCACGTCGTCGGTGGAGAGCCCGAGCCAGTCCACCCCGCAGAAGACGTAGTCGGCCTGCTCGGAGAAGGCCGGGACGCTCGACTCGGTCACCTCGGAGGCGTCGTTGAAGAGGCCGTGGCCGTAGATGCCGATCCGGGCCGGGGCGGTGGCGGCGGCCTGGGGGATCTCGCACTCGAAGGCGGCCTGGAGGAGGCCTGACGACACCGGTCTCCCGTCGGCCCCGTAGGCGAGGGTCGACCCGGGGGGCCCGCCCGGCTCGGACAGGTAGTTCGGGACCTCGACGGTGCCCCTCACCACCCGGAGGAGGGGGCTCCCCGGCGCGTCGTCGACGGACGTCACGGTGTAGGGCGGAACCCGGTTCCCGAGGGCGGCGAAGGTCTGGTTCCGCATGTTCAGGGCCGGCCCCGTCAGGTTGGCGGCCGAGGCCACGTGAAAGTCCCAGGCCAGGTAGAGCCCCTTCCCGGTGATGCCAAGACCGGAGAGGCCGGCCAGGACCGAGGCCAGGTGGGCCCGGTAGGCGGCGGGTTCCGAGCCGGCGCCCGACGGTGGGGCGATGAGGGCTCCGGCCGCCGTCCGGAGGTTCCGGAGGACCACGACGTAGCGGTCCCCCTCGGTCAGGTTCAGGGCCGGGTGGATCAGGAGGAGCTGCTCGGCCGGGACAGGGTCGTTGGCGTCGAGCTCGGCCCAGTAGGGCCACCTCGTCCCGGTGGTGGCGTTGTAGAGGACGACGGGGGCGTCGCCGGCCAGGGAGGCCCCCATGGCGGACTGGCCCGCCACCGCGCTCCGGGCCAGGTCGATCCCGGGTACCTGGGCCAGGACGGTCGAGCCGGGGCTGAAGCCGTCGTTGCGCTCCCAGTCGGTCGGGTCGAAGCTCCCCCCGGTGGCCGCCGTCAGGGCCCCGGCCGGGAAGTCGATCCGGATCCCGTTGGCCATGGCCCGGTCCGGGGTCGTGTAGTAGTCGTTCGGGAAGGGGAGCATGCACTGGCCGGGGCCCGGCCCGGCGCAGGGGGCCGCCGCCGTGGCCTCCCAGGTGCCGTCGGCGGGACCGGGGGCCACGGTGGGGGAGTGGCCGCAGCCCGCCATCGCCGAGACCAGCAGCAGGCCGGCGGCAACGGCCACCGACCGCCCCCCCAGGCGCCGTCCCCCTCCCATGGGCTCGACCCTAGTCCCGGGCCCCCTTCTGCGAGAATGCCCGTCGTGACCACGGAGGCCTCCCCCCCCGCCCCACCGGCCTCCCCGGTCAAGGTGCCCCGGCGCTTCGAGTACGTCCCCGCCCTCGACGGGGTCCGGGCCGTCGCCCTCCTGGCCGTCATGGCCTACCACTGCGGCTTCACCGCCGGTGTCCCCGGCGGGCTCTTCTCCCTCGACGCCTTCTTCTGCCTCTCCGGCTTCCTCATCACCTCCCTCCTGGTGGCCGAGTGGCACCGCTCGGCTGGGATCCGGCTCCGGGCCTTCTGGGCCCGCCGGGCCCGCCGGCTCATGCCCGCCGTCGTCCTCACCGTGGTCGGGGTGACCCTCGTGACCCACTTCCTCGTCCCCACCACCTTCCCCGCCGGCCGCCTCCGCCTCGACAGCCTGGCCACCCTGGCCTACGTGGCCAACTGGCACTTCATCCTCGTGGGACAGAACTACTTCGACCAGACCGGGCCCACCTCCCCCCTCATCCACACCTGGTCCCTGGCCGTGGAGGAGCAGTTCTACCTGCTCTGGCCCGTCCTCGTCCTCTTCGTCCTGAGCCGGACCCGGAAGCTCTGGCCGCTCTTGACCGTCGCCCTGGCCGGGGCGACCGCCTCCGCCCTCGAGATGGCCGTCCTCTACAACGGGACCAACAGCACCCGGGTCTACTTCGGCTCCGACACCCACGCCCAGAGCCTCCTCATCGGGGCCGCCCTCGGCGTCGCCGTCCACCTCTGGCGGGAGCGCCAGGGGGGACCGACCGCCGCCCTCTGCACCACGGCCCGCTCCAAGGCCCTCCTCACCGGGGCCGGGGTCCTCGGCGCGGCGGTCACCGCCTATCTCTGGGCCCGGATCCCCTTCTCCGACGTCCTCTCCTTCCGCGGCGGCGTGGCCCTGGCCAGCCTGGCCGTGGCCGCCCTCATCGCCTCCATCGTCCTCGTCCCCACCAACCCCCTGGCCCGGATCCTCTCCTTCGCCCCCCTCCGCTACATCGGCCGGATCTCCTACGGGATGTACCTCTGGCACTGGCCCCTCGACCTCTGGATCAACGACCTCAACACCGACCACCACCTCGGGCTCGGGATCTGGCCCCTGGCCGCCCTCAAGACGGCCGCCGCCGTCGGGGTGGGGACGGCCTCCTTCTATCTGGTCGAGCGGCCCATCCGGCAGGGGACCTTCTTCACCTCGCTCCGGGCCTGGATCGTCGGCCCCCCGGCCCTGGCCGGGGCCACCGCCCTCATCGTCCTCGGCACCGTCGCCCCCGCCGCCGCCATCGTCCCCCCCGTGGCCCCGGCCAAGGTCGTCCCGGCCACCGGCCCCCCGGTCAAGGTCCTCCTGGTCGGGGACTCCGTCGCCGTCACCATCGGCTTCGGCCTCGACGAGGCCCAGAAGCCCTACAACCTGACCATCACCGACGACGGCACCATCGGCTGCGGGGTGGCCGTCGGCCCGGCCGTCAAGGTCCTCGGGCAGGAGTTGCCCACCATCAACGCCACCTCCGGCTACTGCTTCCCTGACCCCCCGCCTCCCCTCCAGACCTGGGAGCAGTACTGGACCCAGGAGATCGACCGGCTCCACCCCAACCTGGTCGTCCTCATCGCCGGGCGGTGGGAGGTCGTCGACCGGCTCTACCAGGGCCGGTGGACAAACATCCTCGACCCGACCTTCGCCGCCTACGTGAAGATCCAGCTCCAGGAGGCCGTCACCGTGGCCACCGCCGGCGGGGCCCACCTCGTCCTCGAGACCGCCCCCTGCTACGACACCGGCGTCCAGCCCAGCGGGGCCCCCTGGCCCGAGGACGACCCCCGGCGGCTCGCCGTCTACAACGGCCTCGTCCGCCAGGTGGCGGCGGCCAACCCCGCCAGCACTACCCTCCAGGACCTCGACGCCGACGCCTGCCCGGGTGGGAAGTACACCCCGGTCATGGACGGGGTCCAGATTCGAGACCCCAGCGACGGCGTCCACTTCACCCTCGCTGTCGAGCCCAACGGGGGGACGGCCATGGCCCCCAGGCTCCTCCCCCTCTGGGTCACCCTGGGCCAGGAGGCCAGGGCCGCCCAGCAGCAGGCCGGCCTCCCCAGCTGAGGGGCCCCCTCAGCCCGATCCCTGGCCGGGTCCGGGGGGGAGATGGTTCGGGCCGGTCGGGTCGTTGGCCGGGCCCCCGCCCTGCTGGCCCGACTCCGCCGCCTGGCACTGGGCCTTCAGGGCGCCCACCAGGTCGCTCTCGGGGACCCGGGAGCTGTTCGAGATGGTGGTCACCAACCCCTCCCACTGGGGGTCCTCCCCGGCGGCCTGGGCGGCCGGTCCCTGGGCGTCGTTCAGCTCGGCCAGGGCCTGGTCCTGGTCGGCCGACTGGGCCGGCCCCGTCTCGGTCAGGGACCGCTCGTAGAGGGTGACGGACCGGTCGACATGGCTGCAGGCCTGGAGGGCCAGGCCCTTGGCGTCCCCGCTCCCGCATCCCCCGGCCAGGCCGGCGACGGCCAGGAGGCCGACGACCAGGACCCCGGCCGGTCCCCCCTTCATCCGTCCAGCCACACCGGGGCGGCGTCGAGGAGGTGGCGGCTCACGGCCAGGCACCGGTCGAAGACGTCGCAGAGGAGCTCCTCGCCTCCGAGGACCCGGGCCAGCGAGACCGGGTAGCGGGCCAGGATGGAGAGCCGCCGCTCGGGGCCGTCGGTGGCCGAGGCGAAGGAGTCGATGGCCGAGACCTCCAGGGGCAGCTCGATTCCCCCCACCCCGGCCAGGTCGATGGCGAGCCGGAGGAGGTCGGGGCCGTGGGGGAGGGGGGGGAGGCCCCAGGTGAAGGTCAGGGGGAAGTGGTACTCGTCGGGGGGGTCGCTCTCCTCGGGGAGCTCCATCACGGCATCCTCGAAGGAGAGGAGGATCCTCGGGTCGACCTCGAGGGAGAGGTGGAGGTCGAGGGGCCCCCCGCAGCCCTCCTCGGGATGGAGGTCGACCTCCCAGGTCTGGCGGAGGGAGTAGGTCTCCACGAAGTGCCGCTCGTCGTGGACGTGGAAGCCGTGGTCCACGGAGTGGTCCTTCAGGTCGGCCACGTATCCGGCGACGTCGATGACAGCCACAGTCCGGAGATCCTAACTGTCCCCCGATGTCCCTCCCACCGGGCCGGGCCGGACCGTTGGATAGGGTCGGCGTCGTGGACGACGACGACCTCCTCGAGACCTGCCACCGCGTCGTCGCGGCTGTCCCGGCCGCTCTGGCCGGCCTGGCCGACTGGCGCCCCGACGGGGACCGGCCCGGCCAGTACGCCCTCGACCTCACCGCCGACCGGGCCGTCCTCGACATCCTCGACCGGGCCGGCCTCGGGGTCCTCTCCGAGGAGAGCGGACTCCACCGCCCCGGCTCCGAGCTCGTCGCCGTCGTCGACCCCGTCGACGGCTCCACCAACGCCTCGAGGGGCATCCCCTGGTACGCCACCTCGATCGCCGTCCTCGACGCCGAGGGGCCCCGGGTGGCGGTCGTGGCCAACCTGGCCAGCGGCGTCCGCTACCAGGCCGTCCGGGGCCGGGGAGCGGTCCGTGGTGGGGGCGCCTTCGCCGAGGGTGTCCCCCTCGCCCCGACGGGCTGCTCCTCGCTGGCCGGCGCCGTCGTCGGCATCTCGGGCTACCCCGCCCGGCACCTGGGCTGGGCCCAGTTCCGGGCCTTCGGAGCCGCCGCCCTCGACCTCTGTGCCGTGGCCGAGGGCTCCCTCGACGCCTTCGCCGTCTGCGGCCGGGCCCACCTCGCCCCCTGGGACTACCTCGGGGCCCTCCTCGTCTGCGGCGAGGCCGGTGTGGCCGTCGCCGACCGGGACGGCCTTGATCTCGTCACCGTGGACTTCGAGGCCCGGCGGGCCGTCCTCGCCGCCGCCACCCCCGACCTCCTGACCGCCCTCACCGATGCCACCCGGGCCGCCGACGGGCCGATCTGACCATGGCCGCCCGACGGAACCGCCGCCAGGAACCGACCGGGGAACGGGGCCGGCCGGGCCACTGGAAGGCCGACGGGACCCCCAAGACCTCCTTCGGCTCCGAGGCCGACGCCAACCGGGCCGCCTTCCAGGCCCGACTCGACCACGGGGTCGACCTGACCGCCTACGGCTGCGACTTCTGCCCGGCCTGGCACCTCGGGACGAGCCCCGGGGACTGACCTACCGGTCGGCGCGGCCCCGGACCGACCAGGCCCGGACGAAGCCGATCCCCTTCAGCTTCCGGGGCTGGAGGGGCCGGACCAGGACCTCCCCGCTGTCGACGAGCTCCCCGGCGCAGTCGTCGTCGGCCAGGATCGTCCCGGGCCGGGCCAGCTCGACCAGCCGGCTGGCCCGGTTCACGGTGTCCCCGTAGACGTCGCCCTCCACCCCGACGAGGGGTCCCCGGGCCAGGCCGATCCGGAGCTCGGGCAGGGACCGGTCCGCCTCGCAGGCGGCCCGGAGGCCGAGGGCGGCCCGGGCCGCCCCCCCGGCGTCGGGGACGACGAACATCACGGCGTCCCCGATCAGCTTCACCACCCGGCCCCCCTCCTTCGTGATCTCCCCACCGGCCAGGTGCTGGAACCGGGCGATCATGTCGGGGAGGTCCCCCTCGGGGAGCTTCGTGGTCAGCCGGGTGTAGCCGACCAGGTCTGCGAAGCCGACCACCTCGGTGGGCCGGTGGTCGAGCTGCCTGGCCACCGCGGCGACCAGGTGCCGACGCCAGGTGTAGGTCAGGAACCGCTCCATGGTCGGGATCAGGACCCCGGCCACCATGTCCCCGGCCTCCTCGGCGTTCCCCGCCGCCGCCACCATCCCCCCGCCGGCCCGGAACTGCCGGCCGGGGGCCTGCCCCTCGAGGACGGCCAGGAGACTGGCCACCGGGTCCCCGCCGGCCTCAGTCGGCCGGCCGGGCCCGGGCTCCCCGGCGGGGCCCCCCGAAGCCAGGACCTCGTCGAGGGCGGGGCCCACCGCCTCGGCCATGGCCGCCGCCACCCGGGCCAGGGCCTGGCCCAGGACCCTCGTCATGGCCACCGCCACCTCCGGGGTGACGAGGTCGGCCTCCTGGACGGCTCGGAGGGTCCCCAGGATCTCGGCGTCGGCCGTCGTGAAGTGGGGAACCCCGTTCTCGATGGGGGGGAACCCCAGCTCCATCCAGAGGGTCTCCGCCTCGTCCTCGGACATCCCGGAGGCCGTGGCCACGTCCTCCCCGGTCAGCACGGCCGGGCCCAGCACCTTCTCGGCCAGGATCCCGAGGAACCGCCCGGTCTCCCCACCCTCGTCCGCGTTGACCGGATCGTCCGCCACGGCCTGATTCTGTCAGGCTCGGCCCCGGGGGCCCCGGCCGGACCGGACGGGCCGGTGGTGGCCCGGGAAGGGGGTCGTAGACTTCGGCCGTCCCGGGGCGCTTAGCTCAGTTGGTTAGAGCAGCTGGCTTACAACCAGCAGGCCGGGGGTTCGAGTCCCTCAGCGCCCACAACGTGCCTCTGACCTGGCCGGAAGCATGCGCACGGCCCGGGCGGTCACCGGCACAGCGCTACGAGGCATCCTGGTGACCGTCGATGAGACCGAGGACGGTCTGACCGAGGTGGCCGAGCAGCTCGAGGTCGTCTGGTATCAGCGTCTCGATGCCGACGCCGCGGGTGTAGGAGCGCATCCGGGCAACCGAGTACCGGAGGTCTCGTTCCGCTGAGAACCTTTGGACGAGAAGGTCGCCGACCCAGTGGGCCAGCTCAGGTTCCGTAGCGGCGATCGTTGCCGCCAGGGTTTCGAGGTTGCCGTCGAGGGCCAGGCGTACCAGGTCATGCGTGTCGGAGCCGACCTTGTGGGGATACGACCCGTCCTGACGCCGGGGCAGAGCCACCGCCTTCATGATCACCAGGCTGGCCGCCGTCGCCACGGCCACCTGGGCACCGTTCACCGTGTTGCCGCGGAGGTCCACCACGTGGAGCGTCAGCTCCTCGGAGGTCGACAAGGCGTGACGTCGGGCAAGGGCGAAGGCGCGATCGGAGGGCAGCTTCGGCAGGGGCTCCCCGTCGGTCGATGGCATGACGTCGACTTCGATCTGCGGATCGGGGCCGACCAAGACGCGGCCGGTGCTTATGGAAGCGTTCTCGGGATCCTGCAGGAGCAATTCGACGAACTCGGTCTGGTTGGCGCTCACCGTGTCGATGTCGTTGGTGAGACGGTGCAGCCGCTCGATGCGGACGTTGACCGCAAAGCCACCCACGAGCACCCAACGAGGATGCCTCGGCAATCCGGCGAGGACCCGGACGAAGGAACCGATCCGTCCGCTCCGGTCGTCGACGAGGAAGACGGTCCGTGATGACTCACCAGACACGGCAGACCGCCTCGGGGTGCCATTCATCGAGGACCTCGGTGCCACGACCGAGGTCCTGGGCGAGATCGAGCGCGACGACGACATGGTTGGCCACCGGCCAGATCTCACCTGAGGTGAGCGAATGGTCGACCCTGGATCGGCAGACGAACGGCACCGGAGCGACGGCGATGCTGCCGCGACGGGATTCGGACGCAGTGGGGACACCCAGGAGAGCCGTTGCCCGGCGCAACGTCACCGAGTCGGGAACATAGAAGTCGGGTGGGTAATCCCCCCGGGCCACGACAGGCATCCCCCAGGAAACGGCGGCGTTGGTGTCGGTGAGTGCCCAGCCGACCGTGTTGGCGACATCCTCCAGTCCGAGACCGAGAGCATCGGTTGCCGACGACCGGCCTGGTTCCGGCAACCGGGCCATGGCTACCGACGTCCGCCGCCAGACCGCGGCAAGGCCCCAGAACAGCTCCGGGCAGACGGGCTCGTTGGTGTCGGTCAGAAGTCCCGCAGCCTGAAGGATGTGCATGGCGGCGTGGACGGCAGCGGGGCTCCGGGAGATCAGGGCCGCGGTGGGTCGGATGCCGTGGGCACGGTGGGGTTGGAGGAGACAGGCCAGCGCCACCTCCTTTGCCACGGTGGAAGAGAGCGGTTCCAGCTCAGATCGACGCCCAAGGGGCTCCCGGTCAAGATCGAGGTCGAGCCTGGTGCTGGGCAGCACGAGGCGGAGGTGGCCCCGACGGTCGAAGAAGTTGCAGTCGCCGCTCCGAAGCGTTCTCCGGGCCGAGGCCGAGATGCGGTCAGCGACGATCATGGCGGGAGCCTCGTAAGCGCCGAGGTGGGCGACCAGATCGGTACCGTCGCCGGCCACCACACTCTTCACCTCGATGACGAGATCCTGATCGTCCACGGCGAGGGTGTCATCCGCTCCCAGGACCTGATTGGTCGCCGTCGTCATCCGGTGCGTGACCGTCAATCGCTGCTCGTTGAGCACGCTGCACAGATCCTCGACCGATTCGGCCACCATCTCTGCGGATCTCCTTCGAGCCATGGAGCCATCTTAACCGGTGTTCGTGTACACACGAACACCGAACGGCGCCCCGGACCTCGAGTGCCGACCAACGGTCATCGCCCCGATGAGAGCAGATAGGTATGCCTTTGTCGGTCCGGGCGCACCTGGATCTTCCCTGGTCAGCACAGCGCTCGGGCCTGGATGGCTTACAACCAGCAGGCCGGGGGTTCGAGTCCCTCAGCGCCCACGCCCGCCCACTGCTTCACGGCAGGTGACGTGACCAGGCCGTCGGCATTCGACCGATACACCCGATTCGTAGGGTTGGCGGATGACTCCGGAGGAGATTCCCCGCATCCGTCTGGTGGGTGTTCCTGACGATGCGGTCTCCGTCGTTCGGGGCGGCCAACTCGACGTGACGGTCCTGAGATCCGATGCCGAGCGTTTCCGACGCCGGTTCAGGGCCTGGGGGCGATTCGGAGTGTCCGCACTTCTCGCACGTGACAACCCTGAGATCGATGCCCTCTGCCTGGCCAGCCTGGAGCGGTATGGCACGGTCGTCGTCTTCCGCCGATCCGATCTCCTGGCGTTGGGTCTCCAGGTCGTCCCGACCTTCCGGCGTCCCCACGTCACCGTCGCCCACGAGGATCTGGACGCGCTCGTCTCCGGGCTGTTGGCGTGCGACCATATTGAGACGGAGAACCCGTACCACGACCATTGGGGAGGTGGCTGAGCCGTGACCGACTTGGAGCACGTCGAGATCGATCTCGTCGTCGACCTCAACAGCCAGGACGAGTCCGGCCTGCCCTGGACCTTCCTGGACGAGGCGAGGGATCCGTCGATCGTCAAGGAAGGGGCGTGGCTCGTCGTCGGCGAGGGTGACGCCCACGCCGTGGCGCAGGTCGTCGAGATCGATGGTGACATCGTTCGGGTCCGTCCACTTCCCGGACCCGTGGGTCAACACCGAAGCCTCTTGGCTCGACCGGCCTGATTCCGGGCTCCGTTAAAGGTCGCTACCTACCAAGCGGTGAAGGATGCGATGCGGAATAGATGGTTGGGGCCGCTAGGAGTAGCGGCCCTCGTGTGTGCTGCTTGCGGTGTCGGTACTTCGGGATCCTCCACGCGGGCTGTAAGCGGGTCAACGACTACAATTCCTCTTAATGCCAATAGTTCAGGACCGTGTTCGAGAGGTACGGACGCCATCGTGGCTGAATGCGAGCAGGCGATCATTGTTGCTACGGAGAAGTCGATCGGGTTGCTGGAGCCTCAACTTGACCTAACTTACGGATCCGGTGTGATGGAGAAGCTCCAGGTCACCTGGGTGAGCTATCGGGATTCTGCTTGTGAGGCCATGAATCAGGGGGGTCAGGGTGGCACTGGTGTGGATGTATCCATCGCTAGGTGTGAGATGATCATGACCCAGGACCGATTGAGTACCTTCCAGAAGCTTGCTAACGTGGGGTATTGGTGACATCGAGGACCTGTCTGGAGGAGCCGGTCCACAGTGATGGGTGATTGAGAAGATATATCTGTTCGTATTCACCCGTCATCTCCCGGTCCCTCTAGGTTGGAGCAGCGATGCCTCGGCTGCCAAGTCCACACACTCGGGTCTCCATCTATCAGGTTGAAGGGCCGCTCGATCCTCGGACTGTGCTTCGTGCCTCCTACCTGGATCGAGAGGACTTCGAGGTTCACCAGGTGGAGGTCGCGGGTCGGGATGGCTTCTTGGTGTTGGGCTTGGTTGTAACGGATCGAGCGAAATGGGCCGACACGGCGACACGGTGGGGGCTTGGACTGGGAACGATGCTGTCGTCGCCGGTTTGGGCAACACCACGGCCGCAGGAGTGCTCCTGCTGCCCACAAGTGACGGCGATTCGATTCGGGCTCCTGAGCAGCGTCGTCTGTGCGAACACCTGAAGACCGTGGAAGAGCTGGTCGTCACCTGTATCCTGAATGCCGGTCGACAGGCAGCGGCAGCATGATGGTCGACAATTTCGTCAGGCGTTCATCGAGTTCGGTTGTCCCATCCCTTCCGAGGCCGGAGCGGGACGCCAGCCTTCTTCAGTTCCGCAGCGATGGTTCCCCGAGCAACGCTCATTCGCTTGGCGAGGGCCGCCAGGGAGCTACCAGCGTTGTAGGCGGCGATGACGTCGGCGAGGTGTTCGGCAGGAAGACCTTGGGGACGTCGCTCGACGCCCTGGCGCTCCAGGATCTGGGAGACGGTGAAACGGTGGATGCCGTGGTGAGCCGCCAGATCGGTCACCCGAGCACCAGCCTTGTACTTGTTGGCCACCTCGGCCACTGTGGCGGGGTCGACTCTTGGGAACGTCAGCTTCGGGGTTCGCAGCACGGGGTGAGATGGGCCTGAGGGGACCATTTCGACCAGGGCCTGAAGACGTTCCCCCTGGTCAGCGTGGTTCGAATAACGGTCCATGACCCCCACTGACTGACTGTCTGTCGTACGCGTCCACAGTGATCTCGTCGATGAGCTGGGCAAGGGACTGGGCCACGGCAGGCACGGTTCCGCGTGAGTGACGTGGGGCGGTCACGGTTCGCGAAAGATCCGGGGCGTTCCGAGCCTGCGCCAGCGCACTGCCGGCCACTGACGTCCATCAGTGTCGATGACCGTGGTCCACTCCCAGGTGGCTCGGCCGTCAGGCCCGCTGAAGCTCCAAGTCATCTCGAAGATGCCGGGAGCGTTCACGACCGCCTTCACCCGCAGGTTGCGTGGCCACGAGGACGGGTCCTTGGTCTCGACGAAGTGATCGCTGGCCGCGTTGAAAGCACGGGCTGCGGTGCGGAACTTCTCGCGTTCGTCTTCGGACAGCCGCTGGTAATCGGCCTTGAACGGTTCGGTCCGCTCGAACCTCACGAGTCG
Source organism: Acidimicrobiaceae bacterium (assembly GCA_003151955.1). GTDB lineage: Bacteria > Actinomycetota > Acidimicrobiia > Acidimicrobiales > UBA8190 > PALSA-743. Next base: position 621 of record PLZB01000006.1, on the reverse strand, counting down.
AGGTCGGCCAGTAGCTCCTCGACCCCTTCGACGGTGGTGATGCGTCCGGCGGCGACGGCGGCGTCGGCTTCGCGTTCCATCTGCTGCCAGCGCTCGGTCCAGAACCACGCCTGGTCCGCTGGCACGGCCACGTGCGGACGCAGCACGATCTCCCCTTCTCGCTCGATGACTTCGACCTGCGCTCCGGGCTGGTCCAACCCGAAGTGGCGCCGGATGGCGGTCGGGATGGCGATGAGACCTCTGCTCTGCACGGTGACGAACGTGTGATCCTCTGCCATTGATGCAGTATAGCAGTATTTCCGTAATAGAGTGTGGCGGCTATGCGGCGGTGCGGTCTCACCCAAGATCCGGCGGCCGGTGGTCGCGCCCCCGGTACTGCGACGGTGTCTCGCCCACGATCTCGGTGAAGCGGGCACTGAACGAGCCGAGCGAGGTGCAACCGACGGCGACGCAGGTGTCGGTGACAGTCGTCCCCTGCCGGAGAAAGGCCTTGGCCCGCTCGATCCTTCGCGTCGTCAGGTAGGAGTAAGCCCCGATCCACCGATGGGCCCGGGCCGTTCGTTTGTGGGGGCTTGTAGCTGGTGGGGGTGGGTTCGGGGGTGCCGGGAGGGGGCTGGCGGG
>PLZB01000007.1 GCA_003151955.1 Acidimicrobiaceae bacterium | reverse complement strand
CCCTACCCCCAGAGTCCTGGAATCCTCTCCAATCTGGGAGTGGCCAGGTGGCTGCAGTCGTCGTGGAAGCTGTCGAGGGCGTTCGGGGTGGCCAACGTGGCCGTGTTGCACCGGGTGTCGGATCTGGGGTCGGCGGGGGCGGCCGGGTCGGAGCAGGCCGGGTTGGCCCAGGGGCTCCTGGCCGATTCCGAGACCCGGGTCGTCTACGGCCAGCCCCCGGGTGAGGCGGAGCTGGCCCGGGATCTCCTGGGGTTGTCCGACACCGAGGTCGCGCTCGTCCCCCAGCTCCGCCGGGGGGTGGCCCTCTGGAAGGTGGCCCAGCGGTCGTTCCTGGTCGAGCACCTCCTGTCCCCGGCCGAGCGGGCCCTGATCGACACCGATGCCAGGATGGCGGGGCGGACCTGACGGTGTCGGGAGCGCCGGCGGCGCTGGCCGCGCTGGGGCTGGCCGGGGTCTGGTTCCTGTCGAGACCGGGCTCGGCGGGCCGGGGCGGTGTGCTGTCCGGGTGGAGCGGGAGGGATCGGGGCGGGGCAGCCCGGTGGGCCCGGGGTCGAGATGTCCGGGCCCTGACCATCCCCGGTCCGGTGCCGGGACGGCTCACCCTCGGGACAGCGGGCCGGCGGCTCCTGGCCGTCGAGCCCGGCCATTCCCTCATCGTGATCGGACCGACCCGGTCCGGGAAGACCACCGGGCTGGCCGTCCCGGCCCTCCTCGAGTGGGAAGGCCCGGTGCTGGCCGCCTCGGTCAAGTCCGACCTGGCCCGGGACTCGCTGGCCTGGCGGCGCCGGCAGGGCCAGGTCTGGGTCTACGACCCCAGCGGGTCGACCGGGCTACCTGCGGCCCGGTGGTCCCCCCTCGACGGCGCCGGAACCTGGGCCGGGGCCCGGCGGGTAGCGGCCGGCCTGGTCGAAACGGCCCGGACCTCGGGCGGTGGGCTCTCCGACAGCGACTTCTGGTATGCCACCGCGGCCAAGCTCCTCGGCCCGCTCCTGCTCGCCGCAGCCCGGTCGGGTCGGTCCATGGCCGACGTGGCGGGCTGGGTCGACGACCAGGAGGCCGACGAGGTCGCCGACATCCTGGCCGGTGCCGGGGAATTCGGGGCGTTGCGGGCGGCCCGGGCCGCCTGGGGCCGCGACGAACGCCAGCGCAGCGCCGTCTACACCACCGCCGAGACGATCCTCGAGGTCTTCGCCGACCCGGCCGTGGCCGCCTCGGCCCGGCCCGGTCCCGGCGCCGACCGGATCGACCCCGCCGCCCTCCTCCGGAACCACGGCACCCTCTACCTCTGTGCCCCCGCCCACGACCAGCGGCGCCTCCGGCCGCTTTTCGCCGGTCTCGTCACCCAGGTCCTCGAAGCCGCCTACGACGAGGTGGCCCGAACCGGCCGGCCCCTCGACCCGCCGCTGCTCGTCCTCCTCGACGAAGCCGCCAACGTCGCCCCCGTGGCCGAGCTCGACGTCCTCGCCTCCACCGCCGCCGGCCACGGGATCCAGCTCGTCACCGTCTGGCAGGACCTGGCCCAACTCACCGCCCGCTACGGCCCCCGGTCCGGCACCGTCGTCAACAACCACCGGGCCAAGCTCTTCCTCTCCGGGATCGCCGACCCCGCCACCCTCGACCACGCCTCCCAGCTCATCGGCGACGGCGACCACCCCATGTCCTCCACCACCGTCGACGGCCGGGGCCAGGCCACCACCACCACCCAGCTCAGCCCCCGCCGCCTCCTCCCCCCCGACGCACTGCGCCGTCTCCCCCCCAACACCGGCGTCCTCATCACCGGCCACCACCAACCCACCCGACTCACCCTCCGCCCCTGGTACCGGAACCGGGAGCACCGGCGCCGGCGGGGGGTCTGACCCGGCCCGACGCCTCCGGCCGCCGCCGCCTCGAATTCGGGACGAACGGCCCTGGCGCATCCGCCGCCCGCGACGTCGAATGGAGCTATGGCAGGTGTGTCATCCCCGGTCGCCGGGGAGCTCTCCGAGCGGGGATGAGGCCTTCATCAGGTCCCAGCTCCCGGTGTTGAGGCGGTACACGAATCTGTTCTCGCCCGAAGTCCGGGGACTCGAGAACCTGCCCGCCACCGGCCCCGTCCTGGTGGTCGGGAACCACTCCGGCCTCTTCTACATGCCCGACGCCTGGGTCGTCTCGCTGGCCATCGTGGATCGCCGGGGCTCCGAGCAACCGGCCTACGCCCTCGGCTACGACCTCCTCTTCGGCATCCCCGGTGTCGGCCGGTACCTCCGCCGGATCGGAGCTATTCCGGCCCGGGGTGGTGTGGCCCTCGAGGCGCTCGGCCAGGGGGCCTTGGTCCTCGACTACCCCGGAGGGGACCTCGAGGCCTGTCGGCCCTGGACGGCCCGGAACCGGATCGACTTCGCCGGCCGGACCGGCTTCGTCCGGCTGGCCCTCCAGGCCGGGGTGCCTGTCGTCCCCGTCGTCTCCCAGGGCGGCCACGACATTGTCATCGTCGTGACCCGGGGGGAGCGCCTCGCCCGGGTCCTCGGACTCCACCGGCTCCGGATCAAGGTCTTCCCCGTCATGATCGGCCCGCCCATGGGCCTGGCCACGATCCTCAACCCCCCGCTCCCGCTCCCGGCCGCCATCACCGTCGAGTTCCTCCCCGCCCTCGACTGGACGGCCGACGGGCCCGACGCCGCCGGGGACCCCGGGGTGGTGGCCTCCCGGTTCCGGGAGATCACCGGGGTGATGCAGGAGGCCCTCGACCGGCTCCACCTCGAGCATCCCCACCCCGTGGCCCGTGGCGTCTCCCAGCTGGTCCGCCGGACCCTGACCCGCGGCGGGCCGCCAGTCCAGCCCGAGGAGTTCTCGTTCCAGTCCTGAGAGAAGGAATCCGACGCGGGAACGGTGGTCAGATCTCACGTTGAGTTGTATCCGAGGAGGCCGGGAACGAGGCCCACCACCAGGTGCCTCCGTCGCCTCCCCCCAACGCCGGCGTCCTCATCACCGGTCACCGCCACCATCCGGCTCGCCCTCCGCCCCTGGTACCGGGACGGCCGGCTCCGCCAACGGGGGGACACCGCCACGTTCGGCGATGTGGGGCCCCGTCTGTGACCTTCTGCTCTGTCGGCCCGCGGTCCTGGGGCCCAGGCTGAGAGCAGGACCGAGCACCCGGAAGGTGATGGTCGTGATGCGCAACGGATACGGCTACGGCGGGGGCCACTGGGGCCTCGGGATCCTCATGATGCTCGCTCTCCTGGCCTTCCTCGGCGCCCTCGTCTGGATCATCGTCCTGCTCCTCGGCCACCGCCGGAGTCACGGCGACCCCCGGCCGGCGCCTCCCCTCGGGCGGGCCCCTGACTCCGACCCCGGCCCCGTGCGGATCCTCGACGAGCGTCTGGCCCGGGGGGAGATCGGGGAGGAGGAGTATCGGCGCATCCGGGCTCTGCTGACCGGGAAGGACCCGGAGGGCGGTCCCCCCTGACGCTCCGGAGCATCCAGCCGCTAGGATGCGAATATACATCTAGGGGGTATGGGTATAACAACGGAGCACGCACAGCCGGGCTACAGCGGGGAGAAGGACCTGGTCCAGAAGCGCCTGCGGCGCATCGAGGGGCAGGTCCGCGGGCTTCAGCGGATGGTGGAGGAGGACCGCTACTGCATCGACATCCTGGAGCAGGTTTCGGCCGCCACCCGGGCGCTGCAGTCGGTGGCCATCGTTCTCCTCCAGGAGCACCTGGCCCACTGTGTCTCGGAGGCTGTCCGCCAGGGCGGTGACGAGGCCAACGCCAAGCTCACCGAGGCCTCCCGGGCCATCACCCGGCTCGTCCGGTCGTGACCGGCGTGGGGCTCGCCGGGCTCCCGGTCGTCGACGTCGTGGGACGGAGCCTGCGGGAGGGGTTCTTCATGTTCTGGGAGACCCTCTGGCCGCTCATCCTCGGGTTCGGGCTCTCCGGGGCGGTCCAGGCCTTCGTCAGCCGGGAGGCGATGCAGAAGAAGCTCGGTGGCCACGACCCGGGGTCGATCGCCCGGGCCACCGGCTATGGCATGGTCTCCTCGTCCTGCTCCTACGCAGCGTCGGCCATGTCGAAGTCGCTCTTCGTGAAGGATCACCGGGGGACTCTGGTTCAGGGGCCGGACCATCGCCGAGGCCCGGGAGCGGCTGTCGGCGGCCTCCGAGGACGGCCATCACCACGCACCCGTGGAGGACGCCGCGCTGCCGCGCCAGCCCTGGCGCCAGAAGCTCCGCTCCCGGGCCCTGGGCCGATGCCGCCACCTCCACCATGGCCGACCTGACCATGCTCAGGAAGGAGCTCCTCATCGGATACACCATCGCCGGCTTCCTGGCCACCTCGGTCCCGGCCCGGGCCTGGAACGTCGTCTTCCTCCACGGCCACGGCTTCTGGACGAGCCTCGAGAACGTCCTGGTCGGCCCCCTCATCGCCGTCCTCAGCTTCGTCTGCTCCATCGGCAACGTCCCCCTCGCCGCCGCCCTCTGGCACGGGGGGATCTCCTTCGGTGGCGTCGTCTCCTTCATCTTCGCCGACCTGATCACCTTCCCCCTCCTCCTCCTCGTCTACCGCCGCTACTACGGCACCAGGCTCACCCTCCGGGTCCTCGTCCTCCTCTGGGCCGTCATGGCCACCGCCGGACTCCTGACCGAAGGCATCTTCAGGATGGCCGGCATGGTCCCCGCCTCCCGGACGGCGACGGTGGCTCCGACCCATTTCCGGTGGAACGCCACCAGCTCTCTCAACATCGTCTTCCTCGTCCTGTTCGGCCTGCTCTACTGGGCCTATCGGAACCGCTGGCGCCTCGGGGGTGGCGACGGCTACGGCATCGACCCCGTCTGCGGCATGCAGGTCGAGATCAGCCTGGCCCCGGCCTCCGCCCGATCGGGTGCCGGACCCCCCCGTCTACTTCTGCTCCGATCACTGTCGCTCCCGCTACGGGGCCGGCTCGGAGGCTCAACTCGGGGAGCCGGACCTCCCGGTGCGCGCCGTCACGAACCCGGACCGGCCTGCCGGCGGCGACGCTGGACCATGACGAGGCTCATCCCGGCCAGCGCGGCCACGGACAGGGCCCCCACGGCTCCGACGGGGCTCGCCGTCCCCGGAGCGATCGTGACCGACTGTTGCACTTCCGGAGCCGCCCCGTAGCCCGCGGCCCCGGCCTGGTCGGCGTCGATCACGCAGATTCCGTTCCCGACGAAGCTGACCTTCGCCCCGATGATGGTGCAGGCTCCGAGGGCCGATGACGGGTCGACGCTGAAGGTCACGGGATTCCCCGAGCCGCCCCCCGTGGCCGAGACCGTCTCGCCCCCACCGACCGTGGCCCCGGCGGGCGGGGTCGAGGTGAAGGTGATTGTCTGCGGGACCACGTTGGGCGCGGTCACGGTCGTGGTGGCCATGACCACGGGCGCGGCCGGGGGGATCGGCGACGTCGAGGTGAGCGCCGTGGGCGGGAGCGCCGTGGTTCCCGTCGGCCAGCCGGAGACGGAGAGGGTCCCCACCAGCTGGAGGTTGACCGTCGAGTCGAATTCCGAGGTCGTGAAGTCGAAGGCCGTCCCGACCGGACCCGAGGCGGTGAAGACCAGGTCGGTGGTGGGATAGGTGAACGTGGCGCCGGCCGGCAGCTCCGTCGAACCGGTGGACTCCTCGATGTAGGGGAGGGATGTGGACCCGGCGAAGGGGACCGGCGATGTCGAGCTACTGGCCGCCGTCAGGTTCTGAGGCGTGGCGGTGCAGGTGGTGCCATTGGAGGACGAGCAGTAGGTGACGGTCACCGTGAATGATCCCGAGGAGGGCAGCGAGGCGTTGGTCCCCCCGGAGTAGGTTCCCGTCACGCTCGCCGTCGAGGCGGCCGGGTCGAAGGTGGCTCCGGCCGGCACCGGAATGATGCTCCGGATCTCGTCGGTGTAGTACAGGGCGATGGCTCCACCGTCCTGGGACGTGGGAACGGTGGCAGCCGAGGGTGTCAGGGCCAGCGTGAAGGCGCCCCCCTGGGGTGCGGTGGCGGGAGCCGAGGCCGATCCTCCCAGGGGCAACTGGGCCCAGCCCCCGAGGATCGGGGTGCCGTAGGTGAAGTAGGTGGTCGACGGGGCGGCCCCGGCGGGGGAGGCGTCCAGCAGTGCCGTCCCGGCCAGGACGAGGGCCCCCGCCAGGGCCAGGGTCAGGAAGGCCCCGATGGAGGCAAGGCCCCTGCCGATGGGTCCGATGATGGTGCTCATGATCTGTGTGCTCCTCGTGGGTAGCCCGTCTCCGGGCGCGGCAGGGCAGGCCACTTGAAGTGCTGGGTGAGGCCCCGCTGCTGACGTCGGCACGATCCCCCCAGGACCGGCCGTCCCTCCCCAAATGGGAAAGTGACTTTCTCACTTGTATCTTTGATCACCCGAGAAGTCAAGGGGGAAGGGGGGGAGAGCCTCTCGACTCCTCTCGGCCGGCTCAGCGGGCAACACCCAACGTGAGATTCTCTTCACTCCTGGAAGTCGCGACCTGGGACGCCACTCAATGTGGTTCAGGCACGACATGCAGGGAGATCAGGCCTTCAGCAGGCGATCCGAGCGGGGCTCCTTGACTCCCCCCCGGAATCGTCCTTTGCTGACTGACCAGTAGGGAAGTTTCGGAGGAGGGCGGGGTGTGCCCCCTCCGGGATCGCAGGACACGGTCGCTGTTGGGGTGGCCGGACAATCGGGGGGAAGTGTCCGATGGGGAACAAGCTGACGCGGTCGCATGCTGTCCGGGACGGGTCCGGGTCGATCGGGAGGCGAACCCGCCGCACCGCGGCCGGGGCCCTCGGCGCCGCCGTCCTGGCCATGGTGGCCGCGGCCTGCGGCACGCCCAGCCCGTTCCCCCCCACCCCGAACCCCTATACGGCGCCGAGCCAGGGCAACGGGCCGAACGGGAGCTTCTACGCGATCCCGCCGGTGCCATCGGGCACCTTGAACGGCCAGCTCCTCTACTACGTGCCGGCCACCTCCGGGCAGATCAACAACGCCAACCTCTGGACCGTGGCCTACGCCTCGACCGACGCCGTGGGCGCCCCTGACGTCGTCACCGGCACCGTGGTCGTCCCCACCGCGGCCTGGTCCGGATCCGGACCCCGGCCCATCGTCAGCTACGCCGTGGGCACCCAGGGCCTGGGCAGTGACTGCGCCCCCTCCAAGATGCTCGTCAGCGGCCTCGAGTACGAGGACCCGAACATCAACGCCGCCGTCGCCGCCGGCTACGCCGTGGCCGTGACCGACTACCAGTGGGGTGGGACCACAAACACCCCGCCCCTGCAGTACATGGTCGGCCTGTCCGCCGGCCACGCCGTCCTCGACATGGCCCGGGTCGCCCCCCAGATCCCCAACTCGGGGCTCTCCCTGGGGGCACCGGTCATCGTCTGGGGCTACTCCCAGGGCGGCAACGCGGCCGGGATGGCCGGCCAGCTCTGGAAGACCTACCAGCCTTCGGTCAACCTCATCGGCGTGGCCGCCGGTGGTGTCCCCGGTGACCTTCCCGCCGTCGGCATCTCCCTCGACGGGGGCGCCTTCGCCGGCTTCGAGCTGGCCACGGTGGTCGGGTTCCACGCCGCCTACCCCGACCTGCCCTTCACCAGCCTCATGAACGCCACCGGTTCGGCTGCGGTGACGCAGGCCACCCAGCACGGCGAGTGCGTCGGCAACGACGTGACCGACTACGCCGGGAAGTCCCTGACCAACTACACCGTGGGCGGGACCACCATCACCCAGGCCCTGGCCCTGGGCAACTGGACCCCGGACCTCCTGGCCAACAGCCCCGGCAACCCCGGCTCCAGCATCGCCGTCCCCGTCTACAACTTCCGGGGACTCATCGACGAGATCATCCCCACCACCGTCGAGGACGGCGTCTACGCCAACTGGTGCAAGGACGGCACCGTCGTCCAGGCCGCCACCTACCCCGGCGACCACGCCCTCACCATCTTCGAGGGTCAGAGCGACGTCCTCACCTTCATCTCCAACCGGCTGGCCGGGAAGACCCCGGTGAACAGCTGCACGACCAACCCCAGCTCCCTGTAGCCCGGGGCGGACATCGGCCGGGCCGGTGTTCGTGGAGCGTTCAAAGGCCTGAAACCCTGCCGAAACCCGGAAGGGTCAAGGTCGACAGGTGACCGGTGTCCGGCAGATCGTCCTGCTGACCCTGGGCTGGGAGGAGCTCCCGAAGGCCTGGTCGGTCCACGGGACCGACCCAGCCGAGCGACTGGTTGAGCCCGTCCCCGCCGTGCTGCTCGAGTGCGACGGGGGCTGGCTGCTCCTCGACACCGGGTTCAACCCCGCCCTTATCCGGGACGCCGCCCTCCACCGGCGGTTCCACGGCCGGAACCACGGCATCACGGCCGTCCTCCCCGGTCCGGGTGAGCCCTTGGAGGAGGTCCTCGACCGGGCCGGGGTCGGCTTCGACATGATCACCGCCGTGGCCCTCTCCCACCTCCACAACGACCACGCCGGGGGGATCCGTCACTTCGCCGGATCCGCACCCGTCCACGCCCAGCGGGCCGAGCTCGACTACGGCCTCGGACCCCACCCCGAGCCGGAGCGCCACGGGATGTTCCGGGTCGACTACGACGACCCCACCATCGAGTGGAGGCTGGCCGACGGCGACGTCGAGATCGCCCCGGGGGTGACCGCCGTCCTCACGGCCGGGCACACCCCCGGCCACCAGAGCTTCCTGGTCGAGATCGACGAGGCGGCCGGCGGTGGGGGCTATGTCTTCGCCTTCGACGCCGCCGACCTGACCGAGAACATCGAGGAGGAGAAGGCCATCGGTGGGTTCATCGGCTGCGCTCCGGAGGACACTCTCGAGCCGATCCGACGGCTCAAGGCCATCGGGGCGGAGCGGGGCTTCCCGGTCGTTCCCGGCCACGACCCCCTGGTCTGGGCCCGCCTCACCACTGAGCTGGCCGAACGGTGGGCCCCCACCGCCCGACCGTTGGCCTGAGGTCGGGGGCCACCGTCACCCGAGCACCTCGGCTGCACGCCTCCAGTCCGACCACCGAGAGCGGCCGCCACCAGGGCCACCGGGGCCGTTCGACGCCAGAAGGGCTTCCTCATCGACCAAACCTCCGTCCGGGACCGTGGCGGGCTCTCCGCCGGAAACGGCGCGCTGTATACCGGATACGACTATCAGCGCCGTGTTTCCCCCGGGGTGCCGGTGCGTTTCGGCCGTGTGAACCCGCGGCCGCGACTGGGAACGATCAGGAGGGCGGGTCGGTCTCCGGCACCGGTCGGGTCGACCGGTAGCGACGGAGGGCCACCAGGGTCCAGACCGCCTCCACCACCCCGAAGGGCCAGGTCCCGGCGAGGAAGCCGTAGCTGCTCGAGAGGGCGCAGCCCAGGGCGAAGGCGGCCACGAAGTGGCGGCTCCGGGACTCGAGGGCGTACATCACCATCATGAAGCTGACGGCGACGACGCCGTAGACGGTGACCGCCACCCGCGGGTCAGCCGGGCTCGAGGAGGGTGGCGAACTCGTCGAGGACCGGGGCGGACTCGGGGACGACCTCGAGCCGACCGGGACCGACCCGCTCCCAGCCGTGGGCCGCCCCGGCGAGGAGGGACCGCCACTCGCCGAGCTGAGCCCTGGCCTCGCCGGGGTCGAGGGCGCAGGCGATGGGGATCTCCACGCCCTGATCCTACGGTCGTGGTGGCCGGCTGCAGGCCACGCCACCCTCCTCCGGGCCACCTTCGAACGCGTGAACTGACGGAACCGGGCGGCGGAGAGGGCCAGGCCCTAGTGGTCCCGCGCGTTAGTTCGT
>PLZB01000002.1 GCA_003151955.1 Acidimicrobiaceae bacterium | reverse complement strand
CCCCCCCTACTTCCAGAGTCCTGGAATCCCCCGTCTGGCGCCACGACCGAGCCGGGCGGGACGTGGGTGGCCCGGTCGACGACCGGACCGGCCGGGTTGACGTCGTTCCCACTCCAACTGCCGGGCTACGCCTACTGCGTCGTCGAGCACACCGCCCCGGCCGACTATGTGGCGGCGACCGGGACGACGTGCACTCCGGTGTTGACCGGGTCGGTGTCCCCGACCCCGCCGGTCGTGACTCTGATCACGGTCGCCGACCCGTTCGCCACCGTCGTCCTCCCAGCACACAAGTTCAACTCGGAGGCCCCGGGCACCTCGATCCCGGGTGCGGTCTACGACCTCTACGTCCACGGATCGGGTCCGCCCGGTCCCGCTCCGGCCGCTCCGCCGTCGGCCCCGGTCGAGCCGGGCGACGAGTGGTGGGCGCAGGGCACGACCGACGCGTCCGGAAATGTGAGCTTCACCATCCCGGCCGGCTACTCGTGGTGCCTGGCCGAGAACCCGACCGGGGTACCTCTCGACTACCAGCTCGACACGGCCCTGCACTGCACGGCCTTCCTCGACGCGGCGACGGCCGACCCGCCCGCCACGGTGGCCCTCCCCGAGGTCCTGGCCTCGGTGATGCTCACCGCCCACAAGTACAACTCGCTGGTGGCGGGAACGTCGATCCCCGGTGCGGTCTACGACCTGTACGTCGAAGGACCCCCACCCCCGGGGTACGACCCGACGGCGGAACCGTCCCCCACCCCGACCGTCGAGCCCGGCGACGAATGGTGGGCACGGGAGACGACCAGCCCGGCCGGGAACCTGGCCGTGAGCGTTCCAGCCGGCTACGCCTGGTGCTTCCGGGAGGTGGCAGCCCCTCCGGGCTACCAGCTCGACCAAGCGATGCACTGCACCGCGGTGATCACCACCGCCGCCTCATCCGGCACCGGCCCGGTCGCCCTGCCGGAGCAGCCCACCCCGGTCCCCACGCCGCCTCCGCCGCCGGGTCATCTGGCCTACACCGGCGGCCCGGGCCCCGCCCTGCCTGCCGGCGGTCTGGTCGCCGCCGCCGCCGGTCTGCTCCTCGTGGTCCTCGGCCGGCGCCGGGCCCGGCGCTTGGCCACCACCGCCCCTCGACACCGACGCCGTCGTATCGACCAATCTCCGACCGGGGACCCCTTCTGAACGCCGTCCTGGTGCCGATCGGTCGGTGACCCACCCGACCCGTAGGGTGGACATCATGGGAACCACGCCCGGAAGACGAGTTGGCCGGGCTGGCCGGGCTGCCCGGGCTGCGGGAATCGTCCTCGTCACCTCCTCGGCCTTCGTCGCCGTCACCGTTCAGCCAGCCGCCGCTGGGGGCCCCATGTGGCCGGCGGGAACCGACTGCCCGTCTACGAGCTGCCCCTATGGCGCGCCGACCAGCACTGAGCAGGGATTCGCCGACGATGACCTGGCCCGCATCAACCTGGAGCGGACCGCACCCCAGCGTGACTACACCGACAGCGGGGCAACCGTCTCGCTCCCCGACCTGACCATGGACCCCGCCCTCCAGGAGACTGCCCAGGCTGCCGCCGAGTATCTCGCAGCTCAGCAAACTCTCATGGACTACGGGGGCACCTTTCCCGACAACGAGGTCAACACCGGGGCCAACGCCGGTGGTCCCGCGTTGGACTCGGCTGTGATGCACGAGGCGTTCATGGAATCCCCCGGTCACGCCGGGGCCGAGCTAGCAGCCGCTCCCGACTTCGCCGGCATCGGGGTCGCCTGCGATGCGAGCGGGAGGGCCTGGGTCATCGAGCTCTTCGCAAACGCCGACATGACGGCCTGGGACGCCGGGCAGGAGCGCATGACCGCCGAGCTGGCCTCGAACGGGGTTCCCCAGACCGAGAACGGACAGACGTTCACCGGATTCCCGACCCAACCGATCGTCGCAGGTGAGAACAACGTCTATGCGACAGGGTCCGACTGGACATGTTCGGGACCCAGGTACGCACCGGGGAGCGCCCCGACCTCACCGCTCGCCTCGGGCCTGGTGACAGGTATCGCCTCGACTCCCGACGGGGGGGGCTATTGGACTGTCGACGCCTTCGGCGAGGTCGACGTCCACGGCGACGCCGGGTTCCACAGGTCGATGGCCGGCCACTACCTGGCCGCACCCGTCGACCACATCGTGGCCACCCCGGACGGCGGGGGCTACTGGCTGGTCGCATCCGACGGGGGGGTCTTCGCCTTCGGGGACGCCGGGTTCTTCGGGTCGATGGGCGGACGGCCATTGTCGGCACCGGTCGTCGACCTGGCCCCGACGCCGGACGGCGGGGGGTACTGGCTGGTCGGCTCCGACGGCGGGGTCTTCGCCTTCGGCGATGCCCGGTTCCTCGGGTCGGTCCCCGGGGTCCTGCCGCCGGGCGAAGCGCTGGACCAGCCCGTGAACGGTGTGACGGCCGCCGTCGGCGGGTACCGACTGGTCGCCTCCGACGGTGGGATCTTCTCCTTCGGAGCCCCGTTCTACGGGTCGATGGGCGGCCAGTTCCTGGCCGCCCCGGTCGTGGGGATGGCCTCCTCCGCGGACGGACTGGGCTACTGGATGGTGGCGTCGGATGGCGGGATCTTCTGTTACGGCGATGCCCAGTTCCACGGGTCGATGGGCGGCCAGTTCCTGGCCGCCCGGATGGTTGGGATGGCACCGGATCCGGTCACGGGTGGCTACTGGCTGGTGGGGGCCGACGGCGGGGTGTTCGCGTTCGATGCGCCGTTCCACGGGTCGAGTTGAACTCACGTCCGGTCGGCCTTACCTTGCGACACCGCCGTCGACAGCTTACCAACGACGAGCCGAACCGACCGCTTTCCCCGGATCCGGCGCCACGAGCCAGCGCAACTGTCATCCGGTCGCCGCTCATGCCGTCGGCCTGTGGTTAGGAAAGACGTGGATCGCACCGAAGGGCATTGAGTCCACCACGCGACCAGGATATACAGCGCTACGTAGGTGGTAGGGTCGCAGGCTAGAGGGACTGATCCCCTCCTTGCTGGACGACACTTGGAAAGGGATGCTTCAGTGGGTACCGTCGATGACGATGATGGCTTGATCGTATATGACTCCCTTGGGGTGCATCCCGGAGATTTCCTGAAAATAAGTAGACAAGTCTTCCAAGGCTTCGCGTACCGGAGCGTGTCCTGGGGCGTTCGGCCGGTCGGCGACGTCTGGCACGAAGCCAACCCGTCCCCACTGCTGCAACCGGAAGACCCACATTTGCCAAGCGATGAAATGCTGATAGTGGCCGATCAAACCCTGTCAATTACTGTGGTTCCGAGTTTCCGGCATGACGACGATATTGCCACTTTCTCTGAAATCGTTCGGCCCTCATCGGATGGGACTTATCAAATCTCAGTCTTTTATCGTAAAAATCGGCTCCCAGGCATCTACCACGCGCTCCTGCCAAGGCACTACGTTCCACAAACGGTGGAGAGCCCCCAGTCCACACGACTAGTCAGCGCTCGGCAGGCTATGTCTGCCCGCCTTGCGCTTACTTGGCTGTTTGATGGATCACTTGAAGTACACTTTCGCATAGCCAAGAGTACGCCAAAGCAGTTCGATCGCTTGCGTGCAGAGAGTTGGTTAGTAGATGCTGCGGGCCCAAGGCCGGAGCAACACTTGGGTGGCGCTATCACAAGATCCTTGGCACAAGTATCGAATAACCCAGAGATATGGTCAGCGATGGTCGCCGCCATCGAAGCCATGAGGGTTATTCAGAACCCCTT
>PLZB01000083.1 GCA_003151955.1 Acidimicrobiaceae bacterium | reverse complement strand
GACACGCTGGTCTGGGTGCCCGGGTTGGTGACGGTCACCACGTTGGTGACGTTCCAAGTGAAGGTTGCCGACCCCGATCCCTGGGGCGTGGCGTTGTCCTTGGCCGTGATCGTCACGGAGCAGACACACGCCGTCGTCGGCGTCCCCGTGACCTGCCCCGTCGACACACTGATCACCAGACCCAACGGCAACCCCGAAGCGGTCCAGGTCGAGATCGTCGCCGTCGTGGATGAGTCGCCGGCGACGTTGTTGAGGGCCGTGATGGCCGACCCCGACACATTGCTCTTCGTCCCAGGGTTGGTCACCGTGATCGTGTTGGTGATGTTCCAGGTGAACGAGGCGGTGGCGGTGAGCGCCTGGGTGTCGGTGGCGGTGATGGTGACCGAGCAGGCGCAGGCCGTGGTCGGGGTGCCGGTGATGGCCCCGGTCCCCGAGGCGATGGAGAGGCCGGCCGGGAGACCCGACGCCGAGAAGGTCACGGCGTTGCCGCCGGTGACGTCGTGGGGGGCGACGATGGTCAGGGTCGAGATGGCGGTCCCCGAGGTGCTGGCCTGCGTCCCGGGGTTGGTCACGCTCAGGACGTCGACGTTCCAGGTCAGGGTGACCGATCCGGCCGTGCCTTTCGCCGCCTTCCCTCCGCCGGCGCTGCCGACCCCGTAGGCGCCGACCGAGGCGTAGGTGGCGTTGAGGGCGGACGACCCGCCGCCACCGCCACCACCGGCGTCGGAACCACCGACGCAGAAGTCGCCACCGCCACCACCGCCACCGGTGTAGCCGCCACCGCCGCCACCGCCGCCGGCGCCTGCCTCGTCCGTGCCGGCCCCGGTGTTGCCGCCGGTGCCACCCACTCCGCCCGGTGACGAATAGGGGGTGTTGGACCCCCCGGTGCCGTTCTGCTCGGCGCCGGGTCCACCCCCACCCCCGGCTCCCGAGGCGCCGCCGACGCCGCCACTCCCGCTGCTGCCGTCGCCGTTGCTCCCCGAGGCGCCAGCGCTGAACGTGGTGGTGCCCCCGCTCTGTCCGGCTCCGCCGGCGCCGGATCCGGTCGATCCGGTGCAGTCGTAGCTCCCCCCACTGCCGCCACCGCCACCGGCCACCGCCACCGGCGTCGTGCACACCCCGTTGCCGAGGCAGAGCCCGCTGGCCCCCCCGCCACCACCTCCACTGCCCCTCCCGTCGACCGAAGCCGGCTCGGCGCCTGCCGACCCGCCGGTGGCCCCGGCGGCGTAGCCAGCCCCGCCTGCGCCACCGCCGGTGCTTCCACTCCCGGCCGCGACCGCCCCCTTCGCGCCGCCGCACCCGAGCTTGACCGAGACAATCCCCAGGTTGTGGGTGAGGGAGAGCGTGGTGGTCGAAATGGCCCCGGCGGCCCCGCCCGAGGCACTGCCGGTGTGCTGGCCGCCACCGCCACCGCCGCCACCGCTCATCGTCAACGTGGCCGATACGGTGCCGACCGGGGGGGTGGCCTTGGAGAAGGTGCCGCAGGCCAGGGCCGGGCTCCAGGTGGCCGCCACCGGGGTGGTGGTGGCCGCCGCCTCGTGAGCGGGCTGGGTGATGACCGCAATCAGGCCGGCGACCAGGGTGAGGACGAAGCCCCCGACCAACGTCCCGAGGAGGAGCACGGCACGACGGGAACGGGTCCGCTGGGCTTCCCCCGGGGTCACGGCGCCCCGGTCGGCTCGGGTGGGGATCCGGACGCGGCCGAAGCCGGCATCCGCCCCGGGTTCCGGGGCGGGCCGGCGGTCGAACCGCTCCGTGCCGACCTGCTCAATGTGGCCCCCACCGGGATCAATGGCGATCCCTCGACTCAATTCACAACGATGCTCCAGATTGCATCGGCAGTGCTGCGAGTTTTCGACATGAAGGTACCACATTTTGTTGACTTGTTGTGATATGACGGTGACGCTCAGTGGGAAGCGGAGCTCTGGAAGCAGGCGTTGACCACGTCGTTGATGGCGGCTCCGGCCGCCTGCTCCTTGACGAGGCAACTGAGCGTCCTCTTCGAGGCCGCGTCGCCCTGGAGGGAGGCGACATGACGGTAGGCGTCGACGACGGCCGGGACGTCCTTCTGCTCGATCGCCACCAGGGCCAGCCCCTTGTAGCCGTCGGAGGAGAGGGGGTCGAGGCGGAGCTCGTGCTGGAAGTCGGCCCGGGCGGCGCCAACGTGGCCGAGCAGGAACTCGGCGTCTCCCTGTTGGCCCCAGGTGGTCCAGTCGGTCGGATCGCGCCTCAGGGCCTCCTGTGTCCAGGTCAGGGCCTCGGCGGCGGCCTGGGGGGACCCCCCGGTCTGGGCCGACTGCTGGGCCTGGTGGATGAGCAGGTCAGCAGCGTTCTTCGGTCCGTCCGGCCACCACCAGAGGCGGTTGCTGGCCGAGGTGAGCAGCGAGAGGTTCGGTCCCCGCTGCCCTCCGGTCAGCTGGGCCGCCCCGACGGTGACGACCACGCCGAAGATGAGGGCCGCCAGTGCCAGCCCGGCTCCGACGGCCCGGACGACGGGAAGGCAGGGGACCGTTGGTGGGAGGGGGACGGGAGCCTGCCTCCCTCGAGGCCTGGCCACCTCGGGGACCGGCTCAGGTGGCCCGCTCCCCCGCCTGAGCCTCGGGGCCCACATGTTCCGGTCGCCCGCCAGGACGGGGGCCAGCGCCGAGCCCAGGGCCAGGAAGGCCAGGGAGGTGGTGGTGATGTCGAGCGGCTCGACCAGCCCGCCGGCCAGGACGGCGATGGCGAAGACGGGGAGGGGACCACGGGCCGAGAGGAGGCTCGGGAAGAACCAGACCGAGAAGCAGGCCAGCCCGAAGAGGCCGGTGGTGACGACGATCTCCAGCAGGAAGTTGTGGGTGTCGAAGAAGGCGCCCTGGCCGCTGAGGGAGATGTGGAGGAGCGGTGTGGTGGCGGCCTGCGACTGGGACGGCCCGATCCCGAGGAGCGGATGGTGGCCGACCGCCCTGAGGGCCGCCGACCATTCGTGGACCCTCGGCCCTACGGCCCCGTTGCCGGAGGTGATGAGGGTCGAGCTCCTGACGGCGGTCGAGTTCCCCAGGAGCACCAGGCGCTCGATCAGGAGGCCGGCACCGTACCCGGCGCCGACGGCTCCGGCCAGGGCGACGACCTGCCGCCACTGGCCCCATCCCCGGGCCGCCAGCACCAGGAGGAGGCCGAGGAGGATGAGGGGGATGGCGATCCGCTCCCCGATGAGCATCGAGGCGGCCGACAGGAGCACTGTCAGGAGCCACCAGGACCGGTTCCGCCGGTCGGCCCGGTAGGCCAGGAGACCGAGGCCACCCAGGACCAATTGGGCCGCGAAGACGGAGTTGTCCGAGGTCCCCTGGACCCGGCCGGCCACGATGGCGAGGTCGGGGAGATGGTTCTCGAACCGGCCCAGCGCCGGCCATCCGTTCCCGGCCGACTCGAGGAGGGTGGCGACGGCGTCGGCGGTGGCCACCACCAGGAGGGCCCGTTCGAGGAGCTCGGAACCGCGGGCGCCGGCGGCGGCTCCCAGGGCCCAGACCGAGGCCAGGGCGACGAGGAAGAACCACCCTGTCCCATTGGGGAAGTAGCCGAAGAACCCGATGTCGGGAGCCGGTGACAGCACGGTCGAGAGCAGGCCCACGGCCAGGAAGGCCAGGGCGGCCCGGGCCGGCCAGCGCAGCGGCGACCGCCAGGCCAAGACGACCAGGAAGGGGAGGCCGAGACCGGCCAGCACGAGGAGGACGGTGAGGCGGGGGGCGAAGTAGGACTCGAGGCCACCGGCCGGGAAGGCGATGAGGGCCAGGAGCCCGGCTCCGACCGCCACCGTCCACCCTTCGGGGTGGGTGAGGATGCCCGGTCGGGGCCGCGGGCCCGGACGTCGGGAGGCCGGGACGGGGCGCCTCGTCCCGGAGGCGGGCTTCCGGGGACTGCTCTTGGCCGCGCCCTTCTTCGCCATCAGCTCCGGTCCGCCACTACAGCTTGACCAGGCAGGTGCTGTCGACTTCGGTCATGGGGGTGTTGGCGGCCTGCGCCTTGAGGAGGCAGGACAGGACAGTCTGGGACTGCGGGGTCTCCTCGATGGCCACGACCCGGCGGTCCCAGCGGATGGTCGAGCCGAGGTCACCATGGGCGGCGGCGATGAGGGCGAGCCCGATGTAGCCCTCCGGGGCGGAGGGATCCCAGTGGGTCGCGGTGGTGTAGCTCGTCAGCGACGCCCCGAGCTCTCCGAGGAGGAACTGCTCCTCGCCGAGCTGGGTCCACAGGATGGGGTCGGTGGGATCTCTCGACAGCGCCGTCCGGGTCCGGGCGGTTGCGGCCACATAGTCGGATCGCTGACCGCCACTGGACCGGCCGGCGGCGATGAGGAGACTGGCTTCGGCCCGGGGGCCGTCGGCCCACATCGGCATGCCGCTCGTGGCCTGGGCCAGGGTCTGGAGGTTCTTCGACGAGGTTCCGACGGCCAGCTTGTCGTTCCCGATGTTGACCTGGAGCCCCCAGTAGAGACCGAGGAGGGCCAGCACGGTTCCGGCCACCACAGCCATGACTCGTCCCGCCGGCCAGATCTGGGCCGGCCGGTTGGTCGACCCTTCGGCGGCGAGGGCCGGGACGGCGGCCGCCCCCAGGGCCAGGAAGGCCAGCGGGATGACCAGGAGGCTGAGCGGCTCGACCAGGCTGCCGGCCAGGACGAGGACGGCGAAGACCGGCAGGGGCCCACGGGCCCGACGGAAGGCCGGGATCAGCCAGGCGGCCAGGCAGGCCAGTCCGACCACTCCCGTGGTGACGCCCACCTCGACCAGGAAGTTGTGGGTGTCGATGAAGATACTGCTCCGGCCGACGCTGAGGGGAAGGAACGACGTGGTGGAGGTCCGGGACTGGGAGGGACCGATCCCCAGGATGGGGTGGGCGGCCAGGGCCCGGGCCCCGGCGATCCACTCCTGAACCCGGGGCCCGACGGCCCCGCCGGTGGAGAAGATCCGCTGGGAGGCGACCACGTTGGAGGACCGGATCAGGGAGAGGAGCTTGCCTCCGCCGTAACCGGCCCCCAAGGCAAAGAGAAAGGAGAGACCGGCCATGAACGGGGCGGTCCACCAGGTCACCCAGGCCCACACCCGGACAGGCCAGGCACCGGCCGAGGGCTCCCGGTGGGGCCGTTCCCTCCAGCCCGGGGTGGCCTTGGCCACCAGGGCCCAGACCACCACCCCCATCAGGAGGAGCAGACCGAACCGCTCCCCCGAGAGGAAGTCGGCGGTGGCCAAGGCGATGGTGCCCACCCACCACCACCACGTCCGGCGGTCGGACCGGTAGGCCATGAGGCCGAGGCCGGCCACCAGGAGCTCGGCCGAGAAGACCGGGTTGTCGAAGAGCCCATAGGGCTGGCCGGACCGGAAGACCCAGGGGATGACCTCGAGGACCGACCCGAACGATCTCCAGGACTGCCCCACCACCTCGAGAACGGTGGCCAGGGCGTCGAGGCCGCAGACGAGGAGGAGGGCCCACTCGAGCAGTCGGGCCCCTTTGACCCCGACGGCCGAGCCCAGGGCCCACATGGCCACCAGGGAGACGAAGAAGAGCCAGCCCGTCCCGTACTCGTCGAACCCGAAGATCCCGAGTCCCGGGGCCGGGGAGACGAGGGCGGAGACCAGTCCGACCACCAGGAAGGCCCCGGCGGCCCGGGCCGCCCACTGCAGCGGCGAGGGCCGCAGGGCCAGGACCACCAGGGCCGGCAACCCGAAGGCCGTCATGATGAGGACGACGGGGAGCTTGGGCCCGAAGTAGTTGATGACGCTGCCGGCCGTGTCGGACACCACCGCCACCAGGACGACGCCCACGAGCGCCACCCAGGCTTCCAGGGGGAGCCCCGACCAGGGCGAGCCGGCCCGGGCCGCCGGTCGGGGACGGCGGTCGGGAGCCGGACGGGCCTGGGAGGGTCTCGACCGGGGGTCCTTGGCGGCCCGGGCCCGGTCGGCCTGCTGTTGGCGCCGGCGTGCCGCGTTGGTCTGCCCGGTCCGGGCGGATCCGGTCTTGGCCACGGTCAGGATCCCCCGCCCATGACCCTCAGCAGCACGCCGCCACCACGCAACCCGGACCCCCTCGCACGCTCTTCGTTTCGTCGGCAGGCTATCGGGCCGGGGAACCTCGACGGGGGAATCGGGGCGCGGCCGGACGGCCTGGTCGGCGACCTACCATTCGGCCATGAGCAGTAACGGGAACGATCTCGATCCGGACCCCGACGGTGCCGGGGAACCAGCCTCCGCCGACACGACGTCGACCGAGCCCGCCCCCATCCCCCCCCTCCCGGCCTCGACACCGACCTGGGCCCCCCCCGGGGCCACGGCGGGCGTCCCGCCCGTCCCTCCCGCGGTGACGCCCCTGGCTCCAACCTGGGCCGCCGCTCCCCCACCCCCCGGCTACCCGGCCCAGCCCTGGGGAGCCCCTCCCCCACCCCCCGGCTACCCGGCCCAGCCCTGGCCGCCGGCCCAGCCCTGGGGAGCCCCTCCCCCGCCCTCGGGCTACCCGATCGGGACCTGGGGAGCACCGGCCCAGGCCGCGGCGGCACCGACGGCACCGCCGGCCTCCCCCCAGGATCCGGCCAGGGCGGGAACGGCCCGGGGCACCCGGACCTTCGTCACCGTCGTGATCGCCGTCGCCGTGGTCGTCTTCGGGGCCGGGGTGGGGCTGGCCTGGCTCACGCAGGGCTCCGGGACCGGTTCCAATGGGGCGTCGGCGACGAGCCTGTTGCAGGCCTCGAATGCGGCTGCGGGCCGGTCGGGGAGCTTCCGGTACGTGTCGGTGTCGACGAGCAACGGCCGGCCGGGGACCATCCGGGGTGACGCCGGACCCGACTCGGGACGGCAGGACATCACCGAGGGCGGGGGCAGCTTCACCCTCGTCCTCGTGGGTGGGGTGGTCTACTTCAAGGGCGACGCCACCTCGGTGGAGAGCCAGCTCGGCCTGAGTCCCTCGGTGGCGACCCAGGAGGCCGGGACCTGGATCTCGGTGCAGTCGGGCGACTCCACCTACGGGACCATCGAGGCCGGGATCACGACCCAGTCGGCCCTGGCCCAGATCTCGCTGTCCCCCACCTCGGTCACCGGCGGGGCCGGAGGGACCCAGGTCATCGCCGGCTCGCCGGCCGACCCGTCGGTGTCGGGGACGGCCAGCCTGACGATCGCCGGGGGCTCCAAGCTCCCCGTCTCCTACTCGGAGCGGACCTCGGACTCGACCGGCTCGGGCACCTTCCGGTTCAGCTTCTCGAACTGGGGCGAGGCGGTCAACGAGTCGGCCCCGACCGGGGCCGCGGCCTACGCCTCGCTCCCCGGGGCCAATGGCCCCGCCGGATCGGGGGGTCCGACGACGACGGTCCCGGGGGGCGGCATCGGGGCCTGACCCGGCGTCGTCAGGCCATGGCGTCGGGAGGGCGGACGACGACCCCGTGGTCGGCCAGGTAGTCCTTGGCCTCGCCGATGGTGAACTCCCGGCGGTGGAAGATGGAGGCGGCCAGGACGGCATCGGCGCCGCCCACCGTGGCCCCGTCGACCAGGTGCTGGAGGGTTCCGACCCCCCCCGAGGCCACCACGGGGACCCCCACGGCGGCGACGACGGCCGCGGTCAGGTCGAGGTCGAAGCCGTCCCGGGTCCCGTCGCGGTCCATCGAGGTGAGGAGGATCTCGCCGGCCCCCATGGCCACGCACCGGGCCGACCACTCGACGGCGTCCTCACCGGTGGGACGGCGGCCGCCGTGGGTGAAGACCTGCCAGCCCGATCCGTCGGGGCGGCGGCGGGCGTCGACGGCGACCACCACGCACTGGGCCCCGAAGACGTCGGCCAGTTCCGAGACGAGGCGGGGGTCCTCGACGGCGGAGGTGTTGAGGGCCACCTTGTCGGCGCCGGCCCGGAGCAGCCGGCGGGCGTCGTCCCGGCGCCGGACCCCGCCGCCGACGGTGAAGGGGATGAAGACCTGCTCGGCGGTCCGTTCCACCACGTCGAGCATCGTCTCCCGGCCGTCCGAGGAGGCGGTGATGTCGAGGAAGACCAGCTCGTCGGCTCCCTCGAGGTCGTAGCGGGCGGCCAGCTCGACGGGGTCACCGGCGTCGACGAGGTCGACGAACTGGACGCCCTTCACGACCCGGCCGCCGTCGACGTCGAGGCAGGGGATCACTCGGATGCTGCGCATGCGGCCAGGGCCTCCTCCAGGTCGAGGACGCCTTCGACGAGCGCCTTGCCGACGATGACGCCGTCGAGGGGTCGGCCCCGGCCCTCGAGGGCGGCCAGGGCGACCAGGTCGGCGACGGAGCGGACCCCGCCGGACGCCACCACGGGGAGGTCGGTCGCCTCCAGGACGGCCCGGAGGCCGGGGAGGTCGGGGCCCTCGAGGGTGCCGTCGCGCTCGATGGCGGTGACGACGACGGCGGCCAGGGGAAGCGGGGCCAGGCGGTCGAGGAGCTCGGTCAGGGTGGTCCCCCCGGCCTGCTCCCAGCCCGAGACGGCCACGTCGCTTCCCCCGCCCCGATGGTCGATCCCGACCACGATCCGGCCCGGGTAGGCCAGGGCCAGGTCGGTCAGGAGGTCGGGGTCGGTGACGGCCACGGTTCCCATGACCACCCGGGCCGCCCCGCCGTCGAGGAGCTCGGCCACGTCGTCGGCGCTCCGGATGCCCCCACCCACCTCGATCCGGGCGTCGACCTCGTCGACGATGGCGAGCACCACGCCCCGGTTCACGGGCCGCCCCGACCGGGCTGCGTCGAGGTCGACGACGTGGACCCAGCCGGCTCCGGCGGCGGCGTAGCTCCGGGCCAGGTCGAGGGGGTCGCCGTAGTGCTGTCCCCGGTCGAAGTCCCCCTGGGTGAGCCGGACGGCGGCGCCGTGGCGGATGTCGACGGCGGGGAGGAGGTCCATGGCGGTCAGCTTCCCCGGGCCGCGGCCACGAAGTTGGCCAGGATGGCCAGGCCGTTGCGGCCCGACTTCTCGGGGTGGAATTGGGTGCCCCAGACCGGGCCACGCTCGGCGGCGGCCACCACCGGGCCGCCGTAGTCGCAGGTGGCCGTGGTGTCCCCGGTGAGCTCGGGAGCGTAGGAGTGGACGAAGTAGACCCAGGGGTCGGCCTCGATGGCTCCCAGGAGTCCGCCGGTCCGGTCGGGTCCGTGGCGCTGGAGCTGGTTCCACTGCATCTGGGGGTGCTTGACCCCCACGGGGAGGGCCCGGACCGTGCCGGTCAGGACGCCGAGACCGACCACCCCGGGGGCCTCGTCGGAGCCCTCGTAGAGGAGCTGGAAGCCGACGCAGATCCCCAGGAAGGGGAGCCCCCGGCGGACGGCCTCGAGGGCGACCCGGTCGAGTCCGCTGGAACGGAGGGCCTCGGCGCAGCGGCCGAAGGCCCCGACCCCGGGGAGGACGACGGCGGAGGCCGTGGAGGCCTCGTCGGGATCGGCGATGAGCCTGGCGTCGGCCCCGAGGTGCTGGAGGGCCTTCTCGGCGGAGCGGAGGTTCCCGATGCCGTAGTCGAGGACGGCGATGAGGCCGGCCATCAGCGCCGGGGCGGGGCCAGGGGGTTCACAGGGACCCCTTGGTCGAAGGGACCCCGCCGCCCTCGACCCGGACGGCGTCGCGGAGGCAGCGGGCCACGGCCTTGAAGGAGGCCTCGAGCATGTGGTGGGTGTTCTTCCCGGTCACGAGCCTGAGGTGGAGGGTGATCCCAGCCGCGGTGGCGAGGGCCCGCCAGAACTCCTCGGCCAGCTGGGGGTCGAATCCGGGCGAGCCCAGGGGGGTGGCGTCGACCGGCAGAGCCAGGTCGTAGACGAGGAAGGGCCGGCCCGAGAGGTCGAGGGCCACCTCGACCAGGGCCTCGTCGAGGGGGAGGGCGATGGAGGCGAAGCGGCGGACCCCGGCCTTGTCCCCCAGGGCCTCGGCCAGGGCCTCGCCCAGGACGATCCCGACGTCCTCGACGGTGTGGTGGGCATCGACCTCGAGGTCCCCGGTGGCCCTGAGGGTCAGGTCCATCCCGCCGTGGCGTCCGAGCTGGGACAGCATGTGGTCGAAGAAGGGGAGGCCGGTGGCCACCTCGACCAGGCCCGAGCCGTCCAGGGCCAGGACCAGGTCGATGGCCGTCTCCTTGGTCCGCCGCTGCCGCTCGGCCCGTCTCGGTGCGCCCTGCGTCGTCATCAGCTCTCCTGGAGGCTCCGCCGGAGGGCGGCGAGGAACCGGTCGTTCTCCTGGGCGGTGCCGACGGTGACCCGGAGGCAGCCATCGAGGCCCGGCCAGGTGGAGCAGTCTCGCACGAGGACGGAGTCCTCCAGCAACGCCGCCCAGAGGGCGGTGGCGTCCCGGTCCGTGGGCCGGAAGAGGAGGAAGTTGGCGTCCGAGGGCCAGGTCTCGACGGGGAGGTCGCCGAGGGCGGCCGAGATCCGGCCCCGCTCCTCGGTGAGGAGGGCCACCCGCTCCTCCATGGCCGGGAGGTAGCGGACGGCCAGGCGGCCGGCGGCCTGGGTCATGGCATCGAGATGGTAGGGGAGGACGACGAGCTCGCAGGCCGAGACCACCTCGGGGTCGGCCACCAGGTAGCCGAGGCGGGCCGCGGCCATGGCCCAGGTCTTGGAGAAGGTCCGGACCACCACCAACCGGTCGACCCCGGGCCGGCCCGGGCCCCGGAGGTCGAGGGCGGTGGTGGGGGCGAACTGGCCGTAGGCCTCGTCCACCACGACGAGCCCGGGGGCTCGGTCGAGGACGTGGGCCACCGTCTCGGGGGGGTCGGCCCGACCGGTGGGGTTGTTGGGCGAGCAGAGGAAGGTAAGGGCGGGCCGGGCCCGGTCGAGGACCTCGTCGACGGCGACGGTGTCGAGGCGGTGGTCGGGGGTCCGCCAGCCGGTGACGACCTCGGTGGCGGTCAGGCTGGCGATCTGGCGGTGGAGGGCGTAGGTGGGCTCGAAGAGGGCGACCTGGCGACCGGGGCCCCCGTAGGCGAGGAGGAGGCACTGGAGGACCTCGTTGGAGCCGTTGGCGCAGAAGATCTCGGCCGGGCTGACGCCGTGGAGATCGGCGAGGGCCTGGCGGAGCCGGCCGGCCTCCCGGTCGGGGTAGCGGTTGAAGGAGATCCGACCCAGCTCGTCGAGGAGCTCGGCCCGCCAGGCGTCGGGGAGCTCGAAGGGGGACTCGTTGGTGTTGAGGCGGACCTCCGCCTCGACCTGGGGGGAGTGGTAGCCGACCAGCTCGGTCAGGTCGGACCGGATCGGGATCCGCCGGGCCGTCACGACCCGGCCCCCGGGTCGGCCCCGTCGGCACCCCGGAGGCGGACGGAGAGGGCGTGGGCGGGGAGGCCCTCGGCCTCGGCCAGGAGGGCGACGTCGGCGGCGACGGCGGCGAGGCCGGCGGGGCCGGCGGAGACGACGTGGATGTGGGTCCGGAAGTCGTCGACCCGCAACGCCGAGGCGAACCGGGCCGTCCGGGCCGTGGGGAGGATGTGGTTGGGTCCGGCCAGGTAGTCCCCGAGGGAGGCGGGGGCATGGGCCCCGAGGAAGACGGCCCCGGCCCGGCGGACGAGGGGGAGGAGGTCCTCGGCCCGTTCGGTGAGGAGCTCGAGGTGCTCGGGGGCGACGACGTTGGCCACGGCGATGGCCTCGACGGGGCCGTCGACGAGGACGGCGTAGCCGCCGGTGCCGAGGGTGGCCTCGAGGTCGGCCCGGCGGGGGGAGCTGGCCACCAGCTCGGTCACGGCCCGGGTCACGGCCTCGGCCACGGCCTCCGACCAGGTGACGAGCCAGGCCAGGCCGTCCGGGCCGTGCTCGGCCTGGAGGACGATGTCGACGGCGGCCCAGGCGGCCGGGACGGTCTCGTCGGCGACGACGACGACCTCGGAGGGTCCGGCGAAGCCGGCCGGGATCCCCACGATCCCGGAGACCTGGCGCTTGGCCTCGGCCACGTACCTGTTCCCGGGCCCGACGATGAGGTCGACGGGGCGGAGGGTCTCGGTGCCGTAGGCCATGGCCCCGATGGCCTGGGCCCCCCCGATCCGGTAGACCTCGGTCACCCCGGCGATGGCCGCCGCGGCCAGGGTCTCGGGGGCGACGTGGCCGTCTGGGCCGGGGGGGACGCAGAGGACGGTCTCGTCGACCCCGGCCACGGTGGCGGGGACGGCGGCCATGAGGACGGTCGAGGGGTAGCGGGCCCGGCCGCCGGGGGCGTAGAGGCCGGCCCGGGCCACGGGCCGCAGGAGGTGGCGGACCCGGATGCCCTCCGACTCGAAGTCCCCGGCCGGGTCGGGCTCGTGGCGGTGATAGGCCAGGATCCGGGCGTAGGCGTGCTCGAGGGCGGCCCGGAGGTCGGGGGGGATGGCCCCGAGGGCCTCGGCGATCTCCGCGGCCGGGACCCGGAGCTCGGTGAGGTCGACCCCGTCGAACCGGGCCGTGAGGGTCCGGACGGCGGTGTCCCCGCCGGAGGCGACCTGATCGAGGATGCCCCGGACGGCCTCGGTCGGGAAGGTGCTCTCGAGCGGAGGACGGGGAAGGGCCCCGGCCAGACCGCCGGCGGGCACACCACGGAGGTCGAGGCGGGTCAGGGACACGGGGTCGCGATGGTAGTCGGGGTCGCCTGGCTCTCCGGCATGGGCCATCATCGTCGGATGACCGCTCCCCTCGCCGAGCTCGCCTCCCTCTCGACCGCCCTGGAGGAGCTGACCCGGAGAGTGTCCGGGATCGCCGACCGGGCCGCCGGGGAGCAGGACGAGGAGACCGCCGCCGAGCTCTTCGCCGTGGAGCGGGCCCTGAACGGGGCCGGCCGGCGGTTGGCCCGGTTGACGGCGCCGGGGGCCCGCAGCCGCTGACCGGGTCCCAGCACCCTCCGCATCATCCCTCCCACCCACCGTCCCCTTGACGGCCTCGGGGGATGACCCGCTCCTCACGGAGAGCACTATTCGAGCAGACGTTCAGCGGGTCCCGGAACGCGACGATGGCGCCCCGGAGGGCGCCATCGTCGCGAGCGGGTCGGGCGGCGGATCCCGAACTCCGCTCTCACGGAACCAGGTGGCGGGAACCGGTTCCGGTGACTATAAGAACACCACGCGTGGGGCCATTCTTCCAATCGAGACGACAAAAGGCCCCTCAACTGGACCTTTGCGACCTGGTCCGGCCCGCAGGCCTGAGGTGGTGAACACGAATCCCATTCATCTAGTGCGTTCGCACTATCGGACCGGGAGGCCGGCCGAGGGGCAGAGGTCGGCGAGGAGGCAGTCCTCGCACCTCGGCGAACGGGCCTTGCAGACGGCCCGGCCGTGGAGGATGAGCCGGAGGCTGAAGCCCCCCCGCCCGGCCGCAGGGACGAGGGCCCCGAGGGCGTGCTCGACCTTCACGGGGTCGGTCTCGTCGGTGAGGCCGAGCCGGCGGACGAGGCGGCCGACGTGGGTGTCGACGGGGAGGCCGGGGAGACCGAGGGCGACGCTGCGGAGGACGTTGGCCGTCTTGCGGCCCACCCCGGGGAGGGTGACGAGGTCCTCCATGGCCGGGGGGACCTCCCCCCCGAAGTCCTCGACCAGTCCCCGGGCCATCCCGACCAGGCTCCGGGCCTTGTTCCGGAAGAAGCCCGTGGACCGGATGAGGTCCTCGACCCGGTCGAGGGGGGCGGTGGCCAGATCGGCGGGAGTGGGGAAGGCGGCGAAGAGGGCGGGGGTGACGAGGTTGACCCGCTCGTCGGTGCACTGGGCCGAGAGGATGGTGGCGGCCAGGAGCTCGAAGGGGTTGCGGTGGCGGAGGGCGCAGAGCTCAGCGGCGGTGCCCGGGTACTCGTCGGCCAGGCGGCCGAGGACGGCGGTGGCCCGACCTCGGGGGCTGCGGGGACGGGCCATGGTCCGCTCAGCGTATCGACCCGGAGGGACCGGTAACCTCACCGCCGTGACCGGCCCCGAGCTCGCCCTGACCCGGACGGGGACCCCGGACGCCGGGGAGCGGGCCGTCGTCGTCGCCTTCCTCGACCGGACCCAGGCGGCGGGACGACCGGCCCTGGGGGGACCGGCCCGGGCCGCCCTCGAACAGGGCGGGGGCCCGGGGTTCGAAGCCGTCCTGGCCCGGAGCGGGACCGGTGAGCTGGTCGGCTACGCCCAGGTGGGCCGGACCGGGGACCGCTTCGCGGTCGAGGTGGTGGTGGGTGGGGACGACCGGACCCGGGCCCTCCCCCGGGGGGAAGCCCTCCTCGGGGCCGCCCTGGAGGCGGTGGCCGCCCAGGGGGGAGGGCCGGTCACCCTCTGGGCTCCGGAGGCCGACGCCACCACCGACGCCCTGGCCGGCTGGGCCGGGCTGGGCGCCGAGCGGGACCTCCACCAGATGCGCTGCCGTCTCCCCCTGGAACGGTCCGCACCCCCGCTCCCGGTCCGGGCCTTCCGGCCGGGCCGGGACGAGGAGGCCTGGCTGGCCGCCAACAACCGGGCCTTCGCCGGCCACCCCGAGCAGGGGGCCTGGGAGCTCGGGACCCTCCTGGCCCGGGAGGCGGAGCCCTGGTTCGATGCCGGGGGGTTCCTCCTCCACGAGCGCCACGGCCGGCTGGCCGGATCCTGCTGGACCAAGATCCACGACCAGGCGGACCCGCCCCTGGGCGAGATCTACGTCATCTCCGTCGACCCGGACTTCCAGGGCCTGGGGCTGGGTCGGGCCCTGACGGTGGCTGGCCTCGACCATCTGGCCGGCCGGGGGATCGGGGTGGGGATGCTCTACGTCGACGCCGCCAACCGGGCCGCCGTGGCCCTCTACCTCGACCTCGGCTTCACCCGGCACCACGTCGACCGGGCCTACACCGGGTTGGTCAGTGGTGGACGGTGGTCCCCACCAGCGCCCCGACCCCGAACGTGACCCCGGCGGCGACGGTGGAGATGAGGAGCTGGCGGAGCGCCGAGCGCCACCAGGTCTTCTTGGTGAAGTAGGCCAGGGCGGCCCCGATCCCGAGCGATCCCAGGGTGCCGAGGATCACCGAGGCCACGATGGCCCCCGTCCCGCCGGCCAGGAGCCAGGGCAGGAGGGGGAGGAGGGCTCCCATGCCGAACATGGCGAAGGAGGAGAGGGATGCCTTGTTGGGCGACCCCAAGGCCCCCGGGTCGATGCCGAGCTCCTCCCGGGCGTGGGTCTCGAGGGCCAGCTCCGGGGTCCGCATCATCTCCCCGGCCAGGGCCCGGGCCAGCTCGGGGTCGATGCCCCGGCCCTCGTAGAGCTTCACCAGCTCCCGCCGCTCGACCTCGGGACGGTCCGAGATCGACTTCCGCTCGAGGGCCAGCTCCCGCTCGAAGAGCTCGGTCTGGGCCCGCATGGAGACGTACTCCCCGGCCGCCATGGAGAAGGCCCCGGCCACCAGGCCGGCCAGGCCGGCCAGGCGGACCACCCCGGCGGCGGGGTGGGCCCCGGCCATCCCCAGGATGAGGGAGAGGTTGGTGACGAGCCCGTCGGAGGCCCCGAAGACGGCGGCCCGGGCGAAGCCGCCCTGAACGTCGCGGTGGACGTGCTCGTCCCGGTGGTGGTCCCCGGGGGTGGTCACCCCTGGGATGCTACCCGGGCCGGCCCGATGCCCGTCGGCCGGCCCAGCTGGCAGAATGGACCCATGGAGAAGCGGTGGTTCGACCCGTCGCAGCCCCAGACCCTCCAGAGCGCGGTCATCCTCTCCTACCTGAACGCCGCCTTCACCGTCTTCGCCGCCCTGGCCTTCGGGAGGACCGGCTTCCTCTACCTCTTCCTGGCCTCCCTGGCCGAGGGGGTGGCCGGCTTCGGGATCGCCAACGAGAAGAAGTGGGGCTACATCCTCGACATCGTCGCCGTCTCGATCAGCCTCCTCGTCTACGCCTGGATCCTCAGCCTGGGGATCGTCAGCCTCAGCCTCCTCTTCTCCATCCTCTTCGCCGTGGCCCTCCTCGTCGCCCTCCTCCACCCCCGGAGCAGGGAGTACGGCAAGATCTGGTTCCGCTGACGCCAACCCGCGTAGGGTTCTCGGCCATGACCACCACCGTCAACGGCATCGACCAGTTCCACGGCATCGTGGGCCAGCATCTGGGCTGGTCCGACTGGCGGACCATCACCCAGGACCAGGTCAACCTCTTCGCCGACGCCACCGGGGACCACCAGTGGATCCACGTCGACCCCGAGCGGGCCGCCGGGGGGCCCTTCGGGGCCGCCATCGCCCATGGATACCTGACCCTGGCCCTGGCTCCGGTCCTCCTGGGCGAGGTCCTCGTCGTCGAAGGGATGACCTTCGGGGTCAACTACGGCTGCAACAAGGTCCGGTTCCCGGCCCCGGTCAAGGTGGGGTCGAAGCTCCGGTGCGGCGTGGCCATCGCCTCGGTCGAGGACGTCGAGGGCGGGGTCCAGGTGAACCTGGACCTGACCTTCGAGACCGAGGGATCGACCAAGCCCTCCTGCGTGGCCCAGGTCGTCTACCGCTACTACCGCTGAGCCGAGCCGACGCCCGGCCCGCCGGGAGCCGTCACTGGGTGAAGGGCCCCCCGCCGGTGGAGTGGTGGTGGTTGGCCACCACCACCACCACGGTGATCACCACGGCGGCGATGACCCAGAGCCCCACGAAGACCCAGCCGATGATGATCCCGGCCAGGGCCATGCCGTCGCCGTCCTCCACCCCGCCCCCGGCCCGGATCTGCCTGCGGGCCGCGATGCCGAGGAAGAGCCCGACGATGGAGGGGATCCCGTAGAACATGATCCCGGCTGCCCCGCAGACCAGGGCGGCGATGGCGAGACCGTTGGTCCGTTTGGGCGGATACCACGCCATCGGGCCGTAGCCGGGAGGCGGGCCGTAGCCAGGAGGGGGGCCGTAGCCAGGAGGGGGGCCGTAGCCCGGAGGCGGGCCGTAGCCCGGAGGGGGGCCGTAGCCGGGAGGTATCCAGGCGGCGGGAGGACCCGACGTCGGTTGGGATCCCGGAGCCGGTTGGGCCTGGGGTTGGTCGGATTCGGTCATCCCTGGTACCTCATGATCCGCACGTCACGCTGCTTCCCCCACAGGACTGGCTGTGGATGGCCACGATCAGGAGGACGATGACGAGGGCATAGAGGGCGGCGATGACGGAGCCGACGATGAGACCGGCCAGGGCCAGACCGGCACCCCCCTGGCTGTCTCCGGAGGCCTTGATCTGGTGCCGGGCCCCGATACCGAGCCCGATGGCGACCAGCGCGGAGAGGATCCCGAAGTAGGGGATGAGGCCGCAGAGGCCGGTGACGAAGGCGGCGACGGCCAGGCCGTTGGTGGGCCGGACGGCAGGGCCGTAGCCGTAGGCCGTCGGCCCGTAGCCGTAGGCCGTCGGCCCGTAGCCGTAGGCGGGGGGGCCGTAGGCGGGGGGCCCGTAGCCGTAGGCAGGCGGGCCGGACAGTGGTGGCGGGTATCCCGGCGGCGGCTGGGGGGCTGCCCCCGGCGCCGCGGGCTCGTCCCAGACCTCGCCCGGACCCGCTCCCGTTTCGCTCACCGGTTTCCCATTCCCGCCTCCCGTCGTGCGCTCAGCGTAGCGAGAATCTCACTTGAGGCTCCGGATCGATGACCGTGCGGACCTGACCGGCGCATGCCCCGCCGACCCGATCCGACCGCCGACTCCAACAGTGCGAGCGATCACTCATAGAATGGGGCCGTGGAGCGACGGGTGGAGCAACTGGCCGAGGAGGCGGGGGTCACCGTCGACACCGTCCGCTACTACCAGGCCAAGGGCCTCCTCCCTCCCCCCCGCCGGGAGGGGCGGGTGGCCTGGTACGACGACGGGCACCGGGCCCGGCTGGAGCGGATCCGGGCCCTCCAGGCCAAGGGCTTCACCCTGGCCACCATCGCCCGGGTCATCTCCGGGGAGCTCGACGCCGCCGACGAGGCCCTGGTGGGGGCGCTCGCCGACGAGGTCCTCCATGACGACGACCACCTCCTCACCCTGGAGGAGCTGGCCGGGCGGACCGGGATCCCGACCCCCCTGCTCCAGGCCGTGGCCCGGGAGGGCCTCCTCGTGGCCCACCGGATCGGGACCGTCGAGGGCTACACCGAGGGCGACATCGAGGTGGCCCGGGCCGGGCTGACCCTCCTCGAGTGGGGGATCCCCCTCCCCGATCTCCTCGACCTGGCCCGCCAGCACCACCAGGGGATGCAGGCCGTGGCCCGCCGGGCCGTGGACCTCTTCGACGCCCATGTCCGCCGGCCCCAGCGCCAGGGGGACGGGGAGCCCTCCACCGACCGGCTGGTGGAGGCCTTCCACGCCATCCTCCCCGCCACCAGCACCCTGGTCGCCCACCACTTCACCCGGGTCCTCCTCCAGGCCGCCCTCGACCACATCGAGCAGGTCGGGACCGAGGACGAGCTCCTGGCCGTCCGGGCCGAGTCCGGCCGGTGACGGCCCGGGGCGGGGCCGGCCCGGACCTCGGGGACCTCCCCACCGGGGACGAGAAGGTGGCCATGGTCCGGGGGATGTTCGACACCATCGCCCCCCGCTACGACCTCGTCAACCGGCTGATGACGTTCGGCCTGGACGGGATCTGGCGGCGGCGGACCGTCTCCGCCCTGGCCCTCCCCCCTGGATCGGTCGTCCTCGACCTGGCCTGCGGCACCGGCGACCTCTGCCGGCTCCTCTCCCGCCGGGGACTGCGTCCCCTCGGGATCGACCTCTCGGCCGGGATGCTCGCCACCGGCCGGGCCGGGGTCCCACTGGCCCAGGGCGACGGGTCCGCCCTCCCCCTGGGGGTGGCCTCGGTCGACGGGGCCACCTGCGGCTTTGCCCTCCGGAACTTCGCCGACCTCCCCACCGTCCTGGCCGAGCTGGGCCGGGTCGTCCGCCCCGGGGGCCGGATCGCCCTCCTCGACGTGGCCGAGCCCTCCAACTCCGTCCTCCGCTGGGGCCACCGCGTCTGGTTCACCCGGGGTGCCCCCCTCATCGGGGGCCTCCTCTCCGATGCCCCGGCCTACCGGTACCTCCCCAGGTCGGTGGCCTACCTCCCCCCCGGCGAGGAGCTCCGGGCCATGGTGGCCCGGGGAGGCTTCTCCGGGGTCAACCGCCACCTCCTCATGGGGGGGATCGTCCAGCTCGTCACGGCCACCCGGGTGGGCCGGTGACCTTCCCCGACCCCGGCTCGCTGCGGTCATGCACGGTGCCCCTCCCGGCTGGGACCGTCGTCGACGGGCTGGCTTTCGCCGCCGGAGCCGGGGCCGGCGACGGGGCCGTCCTCGACCGCAGTCACCGGACCATGGCCGGCCGAGGGCGGGCCGCCTCCCTCGACTACCCCCGGGGACTCCTCGCCGGTGACCCCGCCGCCGTCACCACCTGGCTGGGGGCCATCCGGGCCGTCGACCCCCTGGAACGGGCCGGATCGGGTCCCGTCGCCTTCGGGGCCCTCCCCTTCGGGGCCGGGGAGCCGGCCCGGTTGGTCGTCCCGGCCCTGACCGTCGCCCGGACCGGTGACGAGGTCTGGGCCACCGTCGTCGAGGCCGACGTCGGGCCCGACCCCGCGTCCGCCGAGGTCGTCGACCGGGCTCTGGCCGCCCTGGCTGGACCCCCACCGGCCCGGCCCGCCCAGCGGGGCCCGGGGGAGCTCCTCGTCCCGGTCCCCTCCGAGGAGGACTTCGTCCGGGCCTGCGAAGCCGCCCTCGACGCCATTACCGCCGGGGAGGTCTCCAAGGTGGTCCTGGCCCGCCGGGTCGACGCCCGGTTCGACCGGCCCGTCGACGTCCACACCGTGCTGGCCCGCTTCCGGGCCCTCGAACCGGCCTGCACCGTCTTCGGGATCTTGGACGCCGACAGATCCTTCATCGGGGCCAGCCCCGAGCTCCTCGTCTCCCGCCGGGGGGACCGGATCGTCTCCCACCCCCTGGCCGGGACGGCCGGCCTGGCCCCCCCGGGCCCGGCCGAGGACCCGGCGTCGCGCTCCGCCCTCGACCACCTGGTCGGCTCGGCCAAGGAGACCGAGGAGCACCGTCTGGTGGTCGATGCCATCGCCGGGATCCTGGCCCCCCTCTGCGACCGCCTCGAGGTCCCCTTGTCGCCCGAGGTGGTCCGCCTCGCCACCGTGGCCCACCTCGGCACCCGGCTGGTCGGCCGCCTGGCACCCGGGCCGAACCGTCCCGACGTCCTCGACCTGGTGGCCGCCCTCCACCCCACCCCGGCCGTGGCCGGCTCCCCCACCGCCGCCGCCCTGGCCCTCCTGGAACGGCTCGAGGAGGGCGGCCGGGGGCGCTACGCCGGACCCGTCGGCTGGGTCGACAGCCGGGGCGACGGGGAGTTCGTGGTCGGGATCCGCTCGGCCACGGTCGAGGGGGACCGGGCCTCGGTCCATGCCGGGGCCGGGATCGTGGCCGGCTCCGACCCGAAGGAGGAGTTGGCCGAGACGGCCCTCAAGCTCCGGACGGCCCTGGGGGCTCTCGAGGGCTGACAGGGTCGCCGGTGCGGACCGCCACCCGGCGGACGGCGCCGGCCACCACCCCCGGACGGTCACGGGGAAGGAAGTGCCCTGTCCTGGCCACGAGCAGGAGCTCGGCCCCGGGGATGGTGGCCGCCAGGCTCGACGCCACCGAAGGGGGGACGACCACGTCCCAGGTCCCGGTCACAACCACGGTCGGGACCCGGATCCCGGCCAGGGCCGTCTCGACCGATCCGATCTCGGCCAGGAGGATCCGTTGCTCGCTGATGAAGCTCCGCCAGACCTGCTCCCGCCGGGCCGACGCCACCTGGCGGTAGTGGTCGTCGGGGAGGCTGGTGGCCAGCCAGTGCCAGGACCGCTCCGGGGCCCGGAGGATCCGCCGGCGGACCAGGGGGAGGACCTGGCCGACGGCGTAGAGGCCCCCGACCGAGAGGATCTCCCCCACCAGGGGGAGGGCCAGGAACCGGTCGAACCGGTTGAGGGAGCCGGCCTGGCCCACCGAGGCCACCAGCACCAGCCCGGAGACGAGCTCGGGATGGCGCTCGGCCAGGAGGACGGCCACGGCGCCCCCGTAGCTGTGGGCCACCACCGTGGCCGGGGCCAGCCCCCGCCGCCGGAGGAGCCCGGCCAGGGCCTCGACGTTCCCGGCCAGGCTGTCGGCGTCCTCGCCGCTGTTCCCGTAGCCGGGACGGTCCGGGGCCAGCACCAGATGGTCCCGGGCCAGCCGGGCCGCCACGGCGGCCCAGTCGGCCCCGAGCCCGGGCTGGCCGTGGATGGCGAGGACCGGCGGCCCGGCGCCGACCTCAACGAGGGACGGGAGCCGGGGCATGGTCCTCGGGGGTCGGAGCTGCCGTGGCCGCTCCCACCGGGTGGCCGGTGCCCACGCTCGGCACCTCGACCAGGAAGGTGGTCCCCCGACCCGGAGCCGACTCCACCGAGGCCGTCCCCCCGTGGGCCTGGGCCAGGGCGGCCACGATGGACAGTCCCAGGCCGGCCCCGGCCCCGCTCCGGGCCGCCGACCCCCGGTAGAACCGGTCGAAGACCCGCCCCCGCTGCTCGGCGTCGAGACCGGGTCCCTGGTCGCTGACCCTGAGCACGGCCCATCCGCCGTGGCCCGAGACCGACACCCCGATCGACGTCCCGGCCGGGGTGTGGACCGCCGCGTTGCCGACCAGGTTGTCGACGACCTGGCGGAGCCGGTCGGCGTCGCCGTCGACGACCACCCCGGGAGCGCAGTCGGCCGTGATCTCCCGCTCGGGGTAGGCCGCCCGGCTGTCCTCCACCGCCACCTCTACCAGCCGCCCCAGGTCGACCGGGGCCATCTGGATGGGGCGGCCCTGGTCGAGCCGGGCCAGCAGGAGAAGGTCGTCGACCAACCGCCCCATCCGGGCCGCCTCCCCCTCGATCCGCTCGGCGGCCCGCTGCCGGCCCTCTTCGTCGGCCACCGCCCCCTTCCGGAGCAGCTCGGCGTAGCCCCGGATCGAGGTCAGTGGGGTCCGGAGCTCGTGGGAGGCGTCGGCCACGAACCGCCGGAGCCGGAGCTCGGACTCGGTCCGCTCCCGGAAGGCCGCCTCGATCTGGCTCAACATCCCGTTCAGGGCCCGGCCCAGGCGGCCCACCTCCGTCTTCTCGTCGGCCCGCCTGACCCGCCGGGTCAGGTCCCCGGCCGCGATGGCCCCGGCCGTCACCGTCATGTCCCCGAGGGGCCGCAATCCGAACCTGACCACGATCAGCCCCAGGACCGTGGCCCCGAGGAGGACTGCCGCGGTCACCACCAGCTCGACGTGGATGAGGTTGGCCAGGGTCTGGTTGGTGGGGGTGAGGGCGATGGCCGTCACCAGTGTGCCCCCGGGCAGGGCGATGGCCTGGGCCCGGTAGTTCGTCCCCCCCGGGGACGACCCGGTGTCGAAGGAGGGGCGGTCGGGGACGAACGGGCCACCGGTCCCCCCGAACTGACGGAGGCTGGGATGGGCCTGGACGGGGAGCTGAGCCGGGAGCCGGGGGGCCGGATCGGGCGGGGCGCAGGATCCCGACGGGTCCCGGAAGACCACCTGACCGCGGGCGTCGATGACCTCGGCGTAGACGTCCGGGTTCAGTCGGTCGGCCAGCACGACGGCGCTCAACGGCCGGCGGGCCGTGGCACCGGTCGGGGTGGTCGTGGGCGGGGTCGTCGTGGGGCCGGTGGGAGCCGGCCCGGAGGGCCCCGAACAACTCCCGATGCTCTGGCCGGCCAGCTGGTCCAACCAGGCCTGCTGCTGGTCGGGGCGGCTGAGGGGCACCCCGGCCTGGACGTCGAGGACGTAGGCCCGGTCGATGTAGCGGTAGGCCTGGGACTGGGCCAGGTCGATCTGCTCGTCGAGCCGGCCCACCAGGAAGGACTTGAGCGACGAGTAGGTGACGACGTCGGTGGCGACGACGGCCGCCACGAGGAGCCCCAGCATCCCGACCACCAGCCGTCGCCTCAGGGACACGGCCGGACCTCCGCTCCTGTCACCGGGGCAGCCGGAGGGTGTACCCCACACCCCGGATCGTCTGGATCAGGGGGGGCTCGAAGCAGTCGACCTTCTTCCGGAGATAGCTGATGTAGGTCTCGACGATGTTGGGATCGCCCCCGAAGTCGTAGTCCCAGACCTCGTCGAGGATCTCCGACTTCGACAGGACCCGCCGACCGTGGCTGAGGAGGCACCGCAGGAGGCTGAACTCGGTGGCCGTGAGCTCGATGAGCTGCCCGGCCCGCCAGACCTCGTGGCTGTCCTCGTCCATGACCAGGTCGCCCAGAACCAGCCGGGCGTCGACCGCCCCCCCGAACCGGGACGTGCGTCGGAGGATGGCCTGGATCCTGGCCACCAGCTCGTCGAGGCTGAAGGGCTTGGTGACGTAGTCGTCCCCCCCGACCCCCAGGCCGGCCACCTTGTCCTCGGTGGCATCGCGCGCCGTCAGGAAGAGCACCGGCGTGGACTGCCCCTCGGCCCGGAGGCGGCGGCAGACCTCGGTCCCGTCGAAGTCGGGGAGCGTCACGTCCAGCAGGATCAGGTCGTGCCGGCCCTTGCCCGCCTGGAGGAGAGCCTCTCCCCCACTGGCGGCCACGTCGACATCGAACCCCTCGAACCTCAGGGCGGCGGCCAGGAGATCGGTGATGTAGGGCTCGTCGTCGACGACCAGGATCCGGCCCGGGCTGCTCACGGCTCCATGTTCCCAGATGCCGGACGTTCGCAGCGCCCGGGACGGGGCCGGGCCGGGGCCGGGCCGGTCAGGCCCTCCCGCCCGCCTTCCGTCGTCCCGCCCCGAAGAGCCGCTTGACCCCCCAGAGGGTCACGAGGGCCAGGGCCTCGACCACGATGTGCATCGACATCTTGGACTTCCCGTCGACCCGGTCCACGAACCGGATGGGGACCTCGGTGACCTTCCCCTGGGCCCCGAGGACTTCGTAGACCATCTCGATCTGGAACCCGTAGCCCTCGGCGTGGATGGCCCCGAGGTCGAGCTTCCGGAGGATCCCGGCCGAGTAGGCCCGGAACCCCGAGGTCGAGTCGGTGATGTGGAGGCCGAGGAGGGTGGCGGCGTAGACGTTCCCGCCCCGGGAGAGCAGCCGCCGGTGCCACTTCCAGTTCGGGATCGACCCCCCGGGCACGTAGCGGGAGCCGACGACCAGGTCGAACCCCTCGTCGAGGGGGGCCACCAGCCCCGGGAGGGCGTCGGGGTCGTGGGACAGGTCGGAGTCCATCTCGACCAGGGCCTCCCAGTTCCGCTCCAGGCCCCAGGCGAACCCGGCCCGGTAGGCGCTCCCGAGCCCCGACTTGGCCGTCCGCCGGAGCACCTCGATCCGGCCCAGCTCCTTCCCCAGCAGCTCGGCCATGTCGGCGGTCCCGTCCGGGCTGCCGTCGTCGACGACGAGGACCCCGGCCTCGGGTAGAGCCAGGCGGACCCGCCGGAGGACCCGGTCGATGTTCTCGGACTCGTTGTAGGTCGGGAGCACGACCAGGACGCGCATCTGCGGCAGCCTACGGGATCAGGCCCCGTCCCCCTCGACACCCGGGGTCCCGGACCCCGCCGGGACCGGGTCCCCGGTCGACCCGGGAGCCATGGGCAGGTCACTGAGGGGCTCAGGTCCGGCCGTCTGGTCCCAGAGCTCCCGGAAGACCACCTGGATGGCACCGGCCACCGGGATGGCGAAGAACGCCCCCACGAGGCCCCCGAAGAGCGAGCCCACCACCCCCCCGACGCTGGCTCCGGTGAGGACGGCCAGGAGGACGACGAGCGGGCTCAGCTTGACGGCCTTGCTCATGATGACCGGGTTCAGGATGTGGTTCTCCACCTGCATGTAGACGAGCCAGACCACTCCCACCACGATCCCGGTCGAGACCGAGTGGGACAGGGCCACCGGGGTGATGACGACGAATTGGAGGAAGCCCCCCACGATGGGGAGAACGTCGACGATGGCCACCCAGAGGGCCAGGAGCAGGACGAAGGGGCAGTGGGTGAAGAAGAGGAGGATGAAGGAGGCGATGAAGGCGATCAGGGACATCACCACCCGCCCCAGGACGTAGCGGGTGACGGACTCGCTGACGGCGACGGCGATGCGGCGGCCCTCGGCCACCCGCTCCTCGGACATGGTGCGGGCCATCCGGGCGCCCATCCGGGGCAGCTCGAGGAGGGTGAAGAGGGTCAGCATGACGATGGTGACGAAGCCGAGGACGGCGGTCACGGTGGCCTTGCCGAAGGAGAGGGCCGGCTTGGCCAGGTTCTGGGCCGCGGTGGCGAGCTTCGGGGCGTACTGCTGAACCTTCGACTGGATCTGGAACTTCTGGACCAGGTGGCCGATCCAGCCCTTGCCGTGCTCG
Source organism: Acidimicrobiaceae bacterium (assembly GCA_003151955.1). GTDB lineage: Bacteria > Actinomycetota > Acidimicrobiia > Acidimicrobiales > UBA8190 > PALSA-743. The sequence goes on along the minus strand of PLZB01000083.1, from coordinate 24,254 downwards.
GCCTGCTTGACGAGGTCGGGGGCCCGGTTGGCGAAGTGGACGACGGCGTTCACCAGGGGGTAGCCGAAGGCCGTGGCCACCCCGGCGAAGACCAGGAGGAAGAAGGTGAAGACCACAGCCACGGCCTGACCCCGATGCGGCTGCCACCCCTTGATCTGGAGCCTCTGGACCGCCCCCACGAAGGGGTTGAGGATGGCGGCCAGGAGGGCGGAGACCACCACCACGAGGAGGATCGCGTGGAGGTGGAGAATCAGCTTGTAGCCGATGAAGGTGGCGATGCACAGGGCCCAGATGGTCAGGATGGTCCGGAGAGGGACCCGGTTGGCATCGGCGGCGGCGAAGATCCGGCGCCGACGGCTGCCCGTCGGGCTCCCGTGCTCGCTCCCGCTGGACTCCATCGCCCCAGCATGGCAGCTGGACCCCACGGAGTCGTGGAAGCATTGGCCGCCGTGGAGGACTCAGGTGAGCGGGTCAAGATGCCCCGGCGGCGGCTCCGGCGGGAGATCAAGTGGGCGGTCTACGTCTTCGTCCTCCTCCTGGCCCTGGAATTCGTCGTCCTCCCCCGCCTGGGCGGCTTCGGCAACGCCCTCCGCCAGGTCGGCCATCTGAACCTGGCCTTCGTGGCGGCCGGGATCCTCCTCGAGGCGGCCGCTCTCATGGCGTACGCCGAGCTGACCAGGACCGTCCTCCCCCCGAACGGGCCCAACCGGTGGCGGCTGCTGCGGATCGACCTCTCCAGCCTGGCCCTGACCCACGTCGTCCCCGGCGGGACCGCCCCCGGATCGGTCCTGGCCTACCGGCTCCTCACCCAGTCGAACGTCCGGCCCGCCGACGTCGGCTTCGCCCTGGCCATGCAGGGGGTGGGCTCGGCCCTGGTCCTGAACGCCCTGTTCTGGGGGTCACTGGTCGTCTCCCTCTTCCTCCATCCCTACTCCCCCCTCTACACCCTGGCGGGCGGGGCCGGCGTCCTCATGATGGCGGTGGTGGCCGCCGCCGTCGTGGCCCTGACCCGGGGCCGTCACCGGACCATCGACGCCGCCCGCCGCCTGGCCGACTGGCTCCCCTTCCTCGACGGGGACCGCCTGGCCGAGGGAGTCCAGCGGGTCGCCGACCGGCTCCGGACCCTGGCCCAGGACCGCCGCCTCCTGGGCCGGGCCGTGGCGTGGGCCGCGGCCAACTGGCTCTTCGACGCCGCTTCCCTCTGGGTCTTCATCGCCGCCTTCCACCACTACCTGTCCCCCATCGACCTCCTCGTCGCCTACGGCCTGGCCCAGATCGTGGCCGTCATCCCCATCACCCCCGGGGGCCTCGGCTTCGTGGAGGGTGTCCTCGCCCCCACCCTGATCGGCTTCCACGTCCCCGCCGCCATCGCCGGCCCCGCCATCCTCGGCTACCGGCTCGTGAACTTCTGGCTCCCCATTCCCGTCGGCGGCCTGGCCTACATGTCCCTCCGCTTCACCGGCGAGGGCTGGCGCCAGCGCTTCGCCGCCGTGCGCGAGGAAGTCGTCGTCCGCCCCGACGGGACCACCGATCCGACCGGACCGGAGGCTCGCGACCCGGAGGCTGACGACCCGGAGGCCCGCGACCCGGAGGCTCGCGACCCGGCCGCCGAGGGCACCTCGACCGACACAACGGCTCCCGCCCCGGACTGGGCTCCCGAGGAGGACCCCGGTCCCGACGACCCCGAGATCGGGGCGGTCACCGACCTGGAGGGCCGTCCCCCCTCAGGCTGACGACCCCGCCATCGGCTCCTCCCGGCGGCGCCGGGCCCGGCCCAGGGCCAGCTCCTGGAGCCGGGCCTGGACACTGATCCCCTCCACCCGGGGCACCCGGGTCCAGGTCCCCTCAGGACCGAGCGACCAGGCGTTGGTGTCGTCGGCCAGGTTCAGCTCGAGTACCTCGATCAACCGGGCCTGGAGCTCCTCGTCCTCGACGGGGACGAGGACCTCGATCCGACGGTCGAGGTTCCGCTCCATGAGGTCGGCCGAGCCCATGAGGAGGGTGAGGGCCCGGACCCCCCCGCCGAACCGGTAGATGCGGGAGTGCTCCAGGAACCGGCCCACGATGGAGCGGACCCTGATCGTCTCCGAGAGCCCCTCGACCCCGGGCCGGACGCAGCAGACACCCCGGACCACCAGGTCGATGGGGACCTGGCGCTGGGAGGCCCGGTAGAGGGCGTCGATGACCTCGGGGTGGGTGAGGCCGTTGACCTTGATCACGATCCGGCCGGCCGGCCCCGCCGCCGCCTCCCGCTCGATCAGGTCGATGACCCGGTTCTTCAGCCCCACCGGGGCCACGAGCAGCTTCCGGTAGTGGTCGTAGCGGCTGTAGCCGGTCAGGAAGTTGAAGAGGTCCCCGACGTCGGCCCCCACCTCGGGGTCGGCCGACAGGAGCCCGAGGTCCTCGTACTGCCGGGCCGTCTTCGAGTTGTAGTTCCCCGTCCCGAGGTGGCAGTAGCGCCGGATCCCGTCCTCCTCCCGGCGAACGACCAGGGCCGTCTTGGAGTGGGTCTTCAGGCCGACGAGGCCGTAGACGACATGGACTCCGGCCTCTTCCAGCGCCCGGGCCCAGACGATGTTGTTCTGCTCGTCGAACCGGGCCTTCAGCTCGACGACGGCGGCCACCTGCTTCCCGAGCTCGGCGGCCCGGATGAGCGAGGCCACGATGGGGCTGTCCCCCGAGGTCCGGTAGAGGGTCTGCTTGATGGCGAGGACGTCGGGGTCGACGGCGGCCTGGGCCACGAAGGCGTCCACGGAGGTGGTGAAGGAGTCGTAGGGGTGGTGGACGAGGACGTCGCGCTCCCGGAGCACCGAGAAGAGCTCGGCCGCCTCGTTGCCGGCCGTGGCCAGCCGGGGCGGGGTCATCGGGGCCCAGGCCTCCATGTGGAGGTCGGGCCGGTCCAGGGCGTAGACGGCCCAGAGGCCCCCGAGATCGAGAGGGGCCGGGGTGGCGTAGAGGTCCTCGACGGTGACGTCGAGCTCGTGGACCAGCATGTCGCTCATGTCCTGGGACATGTCCGAGCCGATCTCGAGGCGGACGGCCCGGCCGAAGCGCCGGCGGCGGAGCTCCATCTCGATGGCGAGGAGGAGGTCGTCGGCCTCGTCCTCCTCCAGGGCCAGATCGGCGTTCCGGGTCACCCGGAAGGCGAAGTGCTCCCCGATGACCATGTCGGGGAAGAGGGTCCCCAGGTGGGCGGCGATGACCTGCTCGAGGGGGACGAACCGCTCCCCGTCGGGCATGACCACGAACCGGGACAGCAGCGGCGGCACCTTGACCCTGGCCACCCGCTCCACCCCGGTCAGGGGATCGCCGACCCGGACGATCAGGTTCAGCGAGAGGTTCGAGATGTAGGGGAAGGGGTGGCCCGGGTCCACGGAGAGGGGGGTGAGGACCGGGAAGATCTGGCGGTGGAAGACGTCGACCAGGTAGTCCCGGTCGTCGTCGTCGAGGGTCGTCCAGTCCGACAGCCGGATCCCGGCGTCGGCCAGCCCCGGGACGATCCCGTCGAGGAAGATCTGCGCCTGGCGGGCCTCCAACCGCTCGACCAGGTCCCGGATGGCCCGGAGGGCCTCGCTGGGCCGGAGCCCGTCGATGGACCGGGCCCGGAGGCCGGCATCGACCTGGTCCTTGAGCCCGGCCACCCTGACCTGGAAGAACTCGTCGAGGCCCTCCGAGAAGATGGCCAGGAACTTGACCCGCTCGAGCAGGGGGAGGGAGTCGTCGCCGGCCAGGTCGAGGAGCCGGTCGCCGAATTCGAGCCAGGAGAGCTCCCGGTTCGAGAACCGCTCCGCCCCGAACTCGGCCGGGTCGACCGGACCGGAGGCCGACTCCCCGTCCCGGGCCGGACGGTCGCTGGCGGTGGTCTCCACGGTCAGCCAGGCTACTGCCGCGGGCGCCCCCGAAACGGACCGGGGCCATGACCCGGGGGGCGGGAAGCCCGAAGTAGGCTCCCCGCCGGTGCCCTTCCTCCTCCGCCGTCCCGAAGCCGAGCGTGCCCAACGGCCCCGCGGCGCCAACACGTCCCGTCGGGCCGAGATGGGCCTCCTGGCCATGAGCTCCGTCATCGTCGTCGGCGCCTACGTCCTGACCGTGCTCGGAAACACCGCCAAGGTCCCACCCAATACCAGCACCGTCCTGGTCGTCATCCTGGGGCTCTCGGCCATCGCCCACGTCGGAACCCGGGTCCTCGCCCCCGACGCCAACCCCGTCCTCCTACCCATCGCCTCCCTCCTGAACGGGCTCGGCTACGTGATGCTGGTCGACATCGGCCAGAACAAGAGCTACCCACCGAGGCTCCAGGCCATCTGGTCGGCCATCGGGGTGGCCGCCTACCTGACCACCCTGCTGTTCATCAAGCGCTCCCGGGACCTCGACCGCTACCGCTACCTCCTCCTCCTCGGGGCGGCCTTTCTGATGCTCTCCCCCCTGATCCCCGGTTTGAAGGACCCGCTGACCCTCAAAGACGGCAGCCTCGTCAAGCTCTTCATCAAGATCGGGCCGGTCTCCGGTCAGCCCGTCGAACTCGCCAAGCTGGCCCTGGTGGTCTTCTTCGCCTCCTACTTCTCCGAGAAGCGGGAGCTCCTGTCCATCCCGACGGCCCGGATCGGCAACCGGCTCGTCGTCGACCCCCGGCCGCTCGGCCCCATCTTCATGGCGTGGGGCTTCTGCATGGTCGTCCTCGGGGCCGAGCGGGACATCGGATTCGCCCTGTTGATCTTCGTGCTCTTCATCGCCATGCTCTGGCTCGCCACCGGCCGGTGGCGCTACATCATCTTCGGGATGGCCCTCTTCGCCGGCGGGGCCGTCATCGCCAGCAAGCTCTTCAGCCAGGTCAACCAGCGGGTGGCCGGATGGCTCCATCCCGACCACACCGGACAGCTCTTCTCCGGCCTCTTCGGCCTGGGAAGCGGGGGCCTGACCGGCACCGGGTTGGGCTTCGGCCTGCTCTCCAAGATCCCGACCGTCGGAAGCGACTACATCTTCGCCGCCATCGGGACCGAATGGGGCCTGCTCGGCACCAGCCTCATCGTGATGGCCTACCTCCTCATCGTCGGATCCGGCCTCCGGATCGCCCAGACGGCCCGGTCCGAATTCGCCAAGCTGGCCGCCGCCGGACTCACCGTCGCCATCGGGATGCAGGCCTTCTTCATCATGGCCGGCATCGTCCGGATCCTCCCCCTGACCGGGATCACCCTCCCCTTCATGGCCTACGGGGGGTCCTCCCTGGTGGCCAACTACATCCTCATCGCCCTCCTCATGCGGATCTCCGACGAGGGGTCCCGGCCCCGGATCGCCCGGGCCGCCACCGCCACCGAGGTCTGACCGGTCCCAGGCTGTCAGCTCCAGGTGCCGCGACCTGTGGCCAGGCGGTTGCGAGGACGACCTTGTCGCCACAGATCGTCGTCTACCCGGGTGAACCCAGGTCGGAGCAGCTTGCCCACCGGCGGGGCACCGGAGCCCAGCCGACGAAGGACGACACCCTCCATCAACTCCTGGGACCAAGCCGCCCTCCCACAGCGAGCCTCGAGCTCGTCGACCGAGTGGGCCACACCACGCCACACCTCAGGCGGGGTGCAAAGACCGGATTCCGCGCCGAGCTCGTTTCGCTGGTCGACTCCGGCGAAGCCTGCCTCGGCCGACCAGAGGTCCAGGGCTACGAGGTAGGACGGAAGGGAGTCGTAGGGGATCGAATGCGTCACCAGGAGCCACTCGCCGTCGAGGCGGCCGACGACGAGGGTGAGGTCGTCGGGGGAGAGGACCGCGCCGGCCAGGCTCTTGAACGAGGTCAGCCTGACTTCCTCGACCACCGACAGATCCATGGCTCCCACAGTTCCGGCGTGGTGGCCGGCCGAATCGTGATTGCTTCAGCTGTCGGTCGGCTCCGCGAAGACCCAGTCGGCCACCAGGATGGGGGTGGCCAGGGTGGCCCGGAGCACCAGGGCGATGGCGTCGGAGGGCCGGGCCGGGACGACGGCCCGCCCCTTCGCCCCCCGGGTGTCGAGCTCGGCGAAGAAGACCCCGCCCTGGCGGGTGGTGATCCGGACGCACTCGATCTTCACGTTGTGGCGGTCGAGGATCTCGGTGACGAGCTCGTGGGTGAGCGGCCTCGGGCTGGGCTCCCCCCGCCAGGCATGGGCGATGGCCGTCCCCTCGGCCAGGCCGACCGGGATCTTGAGCTCCCGCCAGGGGGCGGCCTGCTCGTGGAGGAGGATCTCGGGGAACTGGCTGGGGAGCTCGAGGCGGACCCCGGCCACCACCACCAGCCGCCACATGTCGGCCTCGACCGGGCGGAGCCCGGGCCCCTCCCCCACCACCTGGGCCGTCTCCCCGTCATGCTCCCCCGGCTCGTCGGGCCCGGCCCGAGCTGCGGGTTCCTCCTCCAGGGGGGCGACAGCCGGCTCGGCCCCAGCCGCCACCTCGTGGGCCGGTCCGACCACGTCCTCGTTCCCCTCGGCGTCGGGTGCTCCCGCCACGGTCATCGCTGGGAGTGGAGCTGGACCGACAGCGCCATCCCGACCGCGACGAAGAAGGACAGGGTGCTCGACCCGCCGTAGCTCACGAACGGGAGGGGGATCCCGGCGATGGGCATGATCCCCATGGTCATCCCGGCGTTCTCGAAGGCGCTGAAGGCGATGAGGGTGAAGGAGCCGGTGGCGATGAGCCGGCCGAAGGGGTCCCGGGCGGTCTGGGCCACCTGGACGACCCGCCAGACGATGACCCCGAGGAGGGCGATGAGGGTGGTGGCCCCCACGAAGCCGAGCTGCTCGGCCACAGCCGAGAAGATGAAGTCGGTGTACTGCTCGGGGACGTAGGCGTTGTTGGTCTGGGTCCCGTGGAAGAGCCCCTGGCCCCAGAACCCCCCGTCGCCGATGGCCGCCTTGGACTGGGCCAGGTTGTAGGTGCCCTGGCCCGTCTTCGACTGGTTCAGGAAGCTGGTGAGCCGCTGGAGCTGGTACTGCTTGAGGACCCCGAAATGGATCATGCAGAAGGCCCCGAAGGCCGCCGCCGCCAGCAGGAGGATCAGGTAGCGGGTGGGGATCCCGGCCACGATCAGCATGACCAGGAGGACGGTGCACATGATGATCCCCGACCCCAGGTCGGGCTGCTTGATGACGAGGAGGATGGGGACCGCCATGAGCCCGAGCACCTTCAGGAGGTCCCCCTGTTGGAGCCCGTCGGGTCGTCTCGAGCAGAAGGCGGCCACCACCACGATCTCGATCAGGGTGGCGAAGGCCGAGGGCTGGAGGGCCAGGGGACCGACGTTGATCCACCGGGTCGCCCCCAGCTGGCTGTGGCCCACGGCGAACATCGACAGCAGGGCCATGACGATGAGGACGTAGAAGAGGATGCTGGCGTGCTCGAGCCACCGGTAGTCGATCAGGGCCACCAGGACCATGGCCCCGATCCCGAGGACGACGAAGCCGGCCTGGCGGTCCAGGTAGTAGTGGGGGGAGCTCCCGGCGATGGCCAGCTTGTCCCGGGTGGCCGAGTAGACCATCACCACCCCGATGACCGAGACGATGACGGCGCTGGCCAGGAGGGCCAAGTCGACGCGGAGGATGAGGGGCCGACCGGTCGACGGACGGTGGTCGTAGGAGAGGCTCACCACGGGGCTCCGGGGGTCGAGCCTAGGCGCGAACAGGCCCGGTCCACGGTCGGCGGCGCCCTCAGGACCCGTCCGCCGGCGACACCGCCGCCCACATGGCCTCCACCGGGGCCGGCTCCCCCGTCCAGATCTCCACGGCCAGGGCGGCCTGGTGGACGAGCATCCCCAGCCCGTTGACGGTCCGGGCCCCCCGCTCGGCCGCGGCGGCCAGGAGGGGGGTGACGGGGGGGAGGTAGAGGAGCTCGGCCACGAGCTGGCCGGGGTGAAGGTCGGCGGGATCGATCAGCAGTGGCGGGTCGGCGTCGCGGCCCAGCATCCCGAGGGGGGTGGCCTGGACGACGAGGTCGACGGCTCCCGCCTCGGCGGCGCTCCCCACCCGGCCGGCCGGGCCGGCCAGGGCGGCGGCGGCCTCGGCCCGATCGGGGCTGCGGTTGACGACCAGGATCTCGGCGGCCCCGGCTCCGGCCAGGGCCAGGATGACGGCCCGGGCCGCCCCGCCCGCACCGAGGACGAGGCAGGACCGCCCGGGCGGGTCGAAGCCGGCCTGGCGGTCGAGGGCGGCCAGGAAGCCGGCCCCGTCGGTGGAGTCCCCCACCAGGCGGCCGTTGCGGTTGGTGACGCAGTTGACGGCACCGAGGCGGTCGGCCACGGGGGTGAGCTCGTCGACGACGGCGGCGGCGGCGTCCTTGTGGGGCATGGTGATCGAGAGGCCGGCCAGGCCCAGGGCCCGCATCCCGACCAGGGCGTCGGGGAGGGAGCCGGCCGGGACCGGGAAGGCGACCGAGACCCAGTCGAGGCCGAGGGCGTCGAAGGCGGCGTTGTGGAGCCGGGGGGAGAACGAGTGGCGGATCGGGTCCCCGACCACCCCGACCACGGTGGAGGCCGCCGAGGGCCACCGGGGGGAGCGGCGGTCGGGGCCGGCCGTCACGGCAGGCCCCGGCTCTGGGCCAGCTTCTCGGCGGCGATCTGCTCCGCGGAGGTGACCGAGAAGGTCTCGGTCCCGTCGGAGGCGGTCAGGACGAAGTAGATCCAGGTCCCAAGCTCGGGGTTCAGGGCGGCCTGGAGGGCGGCCACCGAGGGGAAGCAGGTCGGGGTGGGGGGGAGGCCGGTGTGGAGATAGGTGTTGTAGGGGCTGGCCACCTTGAGGTCGGCGGGGGTGACGGTGCCGCCGTCCTGGCCCAGGGCGTAGAGGACGGTGGAGTCCATCTGGAGTCGGATTCCCTGGGCCAGCCGGTTGTAGACGACCCGGGCCACCCGGGGGGCGTTGAAGGCGCCCGCCGCCGTGCTGTCCCCGGGGGACATGGCCTCCTTCTGGACGATGGAGGCCACGATGATGACCTGGGCCGGGGTCATCTGGAGCTTGGCCGCCCCGGCGGTCAGGCCGACGGAGGCAGCCTCGGTGTCGAAGGCGGTCACCATATCGACGAGGAGCTGCTGGTCGGCCTCGCCCGGGATGACCTGGTAGGAACCGGGGCCGAGGAGGCCGTCGAGGTTGGTCGATCCCTTGGGCTGCCACTGGGAGGTCACCGCCCCCGAGGTCGCCGCACTCTGGAAGGCGGCGGCGCTGTGGCCGGGGATGTCCCCCACCTGGGCAGCCACCTCGGAGACGGTGGTCCCGACGTGGACGTTCACCTCGAAGACGTCGGGGGCCTGCTGGAGGATGAGGCGGGTCTGGTCGAAGCCGGCGTTCTGGTGGAGGTAGTGGGCGCCGGTGCGGAGGGTGGGGTTCCCGTGCCAGTCCAGGTAGACCTTGAAGGCCAGGGTGCTCCCCAAGATCCGGTCCTTCACCAGGGTGGGCAGCATCGACCGGAGGGAGGCCCCGGCCGGGACGGTGACGACGACGCCGGCCCCACCGGCCTGGGGGGCCTTGGCCCCGTCGTACCAGGAGACGGCGGTCAGACCGGCCAGGACCAGGACGACGACGAACAGGGCGGTGAGGAGCCGGAACGGGTGCCGGCCCAGCGGGCCCCGGCGACGCTTCGGGGGCCGGGTCCGGCGCGGCCCGGGGGCCGGGTCCGGGGCCATCGTGCCCAGGTCGGCCAAGCCGGCCAGGGCCCCGGATTGGGCGGGGGGGACGGGGCCGGACGGGTCGGAGCCGGCGGGGCCCCCGTCGGGGGGATCGGCGCCAGGCTCGGGCTGGTAGACGGGGACTCCTCCGGGGTCGGTGGGGGGGCCGGTTGCGCTCACGGCCGGGCCTCGGAGGCGTCGCGGGGCCGGCTGTCGAGCCAGGCCTGGAGGAGGACGGCGGCGGCGGCCTGGTCGACGACCCGGCGCCGGGACCGGCCGTCGTGGCCGGCCTGGGCCAGGGCCCGCTCGGCGGTAACGGTGGTGAGGCGCTCGTCGAAGGCCTCGACGGTCACACCGTCGGGCTCGAGGAGGGCCCGGAGGGCCTCGATCTCGGCCCGGGCGGCCCGGGCCGCCGTGCCCTCCCGGCCCGAGAGCTCCCGGGGGAGGCCGACGACGACGGTGCCGGCCCCCTCCTCGGCCACCAGGGCCACCAGGGCGGCCCGGTCGGCAGCAGGGTCCAGGCCCCGGACGATGGTGGTCCGGGGGGAGGCCAGGAGGCCGGAGGAGTCGGAGACGGCGACCCCGATCCGGCGCGCTCCGAGGTCGACCCCGACGGCCCGCACCCCGGTCAGCCGCCGCGCAGCCGGCGGGTGGCCTCGGCCAGGAGGTCGTCGATCCGGTCGAGCTGGCGGCCGCCGGCCACGGCCAGCTCGGGAGTTCCGCCTCCGCCTCCGCCGACGATCTGGGCCAGCTCCTTCACGAGGGACCCCGCCGGGGGTTCCCCGCCGGTGGCGGCCACCACGGTGACCTTGGCCCCGTCGGGGGAACCGGCCAGGATGACGGGGACCCGGGCCCGGCGCTGGACGAGCTGGGCCAGGTCCCGGAGCTGGTCGGGCTCGAGGCCGTCCCGGCGGGCCACGACCAGCCCGTCGGCCGTGCCGGCCAGGTCGGCGGCCTCGGTCTCGAGGGAACCGGCCCGGAGGCGCTGGAGCTCCTTGTCGGCCTGGCGTTGGCGGTCGATGAGGCGCTCGAGGGCCTCGACCACCCCGTCGGGCTCGACCCGGAGGAGTCCGGCCACGTCCTCGAGGGTCCGCTGCCGCTCCTGGACGACGGCCAGGGAGCCGAGGCCGGTGGTGGCCTCGATCCGGCGGGTGTTCGAGCCGATCGAGCCCTCGGAGACGATGGTGACGGGCCCGATCTGGCCCAGGGCGTGGACGTGGGTCCCGCCGCAGAGCTCGGTGGAGTGCCGGCCGGCCCGGACGACCCGGACCCGCTCCCCGTACTTGTCGCCGAAGAAGGCCAGGGCCCCCATGGCCTCGGCCTCGGCCTTGGAGGTCTCGGCGACCTCGACGGGGTCGTCGGAGAGGACGTCGAGGTTGGCCAGGGAGGCCACCTCGTTGAGCTCCTCCCGGGCCAGGCCGCCGTGGTGGGAGAAGTCGAACCGGAGCCGGTCGGGGGCGACGTGCGATCCCTGCTGGCGGACGTGGTCGCCGAGGACCTCCCGGAGGGCGGCGTGGAGGAGGTGGGTGCCGGTGTGGTTCCGGCGGATCCGCTCCCGGCGCGATCCGTCCACGACGGCCAGGGCGTCCTGGTCGGCGAAGAGCTCCCCCTCGAGACGGGCCCGGTGGACGACAAGGCCGGGGAGGACGCTCTGGGTGTCGAGGACGGTGGCCCGGCCCGTCTCGGTGGTGATGGCCCCGGTGTCGCCGACCTGGCCGCCGGACTCGGCGTAGAAGGGGGTCCGGTCGAGGACGATGTCGACGGTGCCGAGCTCGGGGCCGGCCAGGACGGCCACCACCCGGGTGGGCTCCTCGAGATGGTCGTAGCCGGTGAACCGGGTGGGGCCGGCCCCGTCGAGGAGCTCACGGTAGGTGGACTCGTCGCCGGCCACGCCCCGCTTGGCCCGGGCGTCGTCCCGGGCCCGGGCCCGCTGGGCCGCCATCTCCCGGTCGAAGCCCTCCCGGTCGACCGCGGCCCCGGCCTCGGCGGCGATCTCGGCCGTGAGCTCGATGGGGAAGCCGTGGGTGTCGTGGAGCCGGAAGGCGGCCGCCCCGGAGACGGCCCCGGCCTGGGCCAGCTCGGACTCGAGGATGGCCGAGCCCGACTCGAGGGTCCGACGGAAGTGGCCCTCCTCCCGCTCGACGACGGCCTGGACCAGGTCGAGCTGGTCGGCCAGGGCCGGGTAGGCGGGGCCGAGGACCGAGACGGCCGCCCCGACCAGGGTGGGGGTGACGGTCCCGGTGGCCCCGAGCTGGTGGGCCCGGCGGACGGCCCGGCGGATGACCCGGCGCAGGACGTAGCCCCGGCCCTCGTTGGCCGGGAGGACCCCGTCGCCGACGAGCACGGCCATGGCCCGGGCGTGGTCGGCCAGGATCCGCAGGGAGACGTCGCTGTCGGCCCCGGCCCCGTAGGCGGTGCCGGTCACGTCCTGGGCCGCGGCCAGGACGGGGACGAGGAGGTCGGTCTCGTAGGGGGAGGCCACCTGTTGGACGACGGGGAGGATCCGCTCCAGGCCGGCCCCGGTGTCGATGTTCCGGTGGGGGAGGTCGAGGACGGAGCCGTCCTTCTGGCGGTCGAACTGCATGAAGACGAGGTTCCAGATCTCGACGAACCGCTCCTCGCCGCCCAGGGCCGGCCCCCCGGGGTCGCCGTGAGCCTCGCCCCGGTCGTAGAAGATCTCCGAGGAGGGACCGCAGGGACCGGTCTCGCCCATCTTCCAGAAGTTGTCCTCCCCGAGCCGCTGGATCCGGTCGGCCGGGACCCCGACGGCGTCCCGCCAGATCTCCTCGGCCTCGTCGTCGGAGTCGTGGACGGTGACCCAGAGCCGGTCCACCTCGATGCCGAGGACCTCGGTGACGAGCTCCCAGGCGTAGGGGATGGCCTCGGCCTTGAAGTAGTCCCCGAAGCTGAAGTTGCCGAGCATCTCGAAGAAGGTGAAGTGGCGGAGCGTCGTGCCGACGATGTCGATGTCGACGGTCCGGAAGCACTTCTGGACGCTGGTGGCCCGGGGCCAGGGGGCGGGCTCGTCCCCCAGGAAGTAGGGCTTGAAGGGGACCATCCCGGCGATGGTGAACAAGACGGTCGGGTCGTGGGGGATGAGAGGGGCCGAGGGGACGAGCTGGTGGCCCCGGGCCGCGAAGAAGTCGGTGAAGGCCCTCCGGAGCTGGTTGGCGTCCATAACAGCGGGTCAGCCTATCGGCCCCGGTCAGGGTCCCGGTCGAGCCGGCCGGCGGTGACGGCGGGAGCGTTCAGGCGAAGAGTCCTTCCCCCCACGATCCCCCCGGGACAGGCCGCCGGGGCAGGCGAAGACGGCGCCCGAGGTGTGGGTGACGAGCCGGTTCGGGCTGGCGGCAGCAGCCAGGCGCCGGGCGATGGTCACGAATTGGGCGGGGTGGCGCTGGTAGGAGAGGAACAGGAGGCCGCTCTGCAGCTGGCCCCCGGCCCGGTCGGCCCCGAGGACGATGTCATAGCCCCGGTGCAGGATCCGGTCCCCGCCGCGATGTCGGAGGAGCCGTCCCTGGCGCCCGTCACCTCGGCCCCGAGACGGCCCAGGGCATTGGCGGCGTGGAAGGCCACGGCGGGGCCTCGGCGCAGGCCTGGACGGCCAGGTCCCCGTTGCTCACCGTCCCCACGAGCTGGTCCCGGGCGAAGGAGGGGAGGGAGAGGAGGGCGGCGGGACCCCGGCCATGTCCCCGGGGACGGGGGACCCCGCCGTGAGGGCCGCCGCCGCCGTGGTCCAGCGGGCCCGGTGAAGGTGCCCTCGACCATGTCGCCCGCCCTGCTCCGACCGGTGACCCGGTCCTTGGGTGCGAGTCCTCAGTCCGGTTCGAGCTGGCGGCGGAGCTGGGCTTCGCGGGCCTGGGCGTCGTCCCGGCCGCCGGCCACGGCGCTGCGGACGTGGCCGGCCGCCCCCCGGACCCGGCTCTCGACCCCGGAGGCGACGTCGCCGGCCACCCGGGCCGGCCGGAACCGCTCGGCCAGGCCCTCGAGACGGCGGCGGAGCCAGACGGTGCCAGCGGCGCCGAGGACCACGCCGGCGCCGAGCCAGAAGAGCCGTCGGGTCACCGGGACCGGTCCTGCTGGGCCTCGACGGTGAGGGGCCGGCCGAAGAGGCGGCGGAGGGCTCCGGTGACCCCGGTGCCGTAGGCGACGACCTTGACCACCGGGTTGGAGAAGGCCCGGTAGGCGAGCCGGGAGGCGGAGTCGACGGTGGCGGAGACGGCCTCGGCCGAGCCCAGGACGTCGCCGACCCGGACCATCTCGGTGGCGGCCTGGTCGGCCACCTGGCGGGCGTGGCGGAGCATGGGGACGGTCTCGGCCTGGAGCTGGGCCACCAGGGCCGTCAGCTCGGTGGTCCGCCGCCGGAGCGAGACGACCACGGCCACCAGGGAGACCACGGCCACCAGGGAGAAGACGGCGGCGACGAGGGAGACGACCTGGGCGGCGGGCATGGCGGGGTCATCCTACCCGGGGGCCACAGCCGCCTCCGAGCCGGCTCAGGTGGGGGCCATGGCCTCGATGGGCCGGTTCAGGGGCTGTCCCCCCATGGACCCTTCGAACGGGGCGTTGAACGCGAAGATCCCGCCGTCGGAGGCCACCAGCCAGTAGCCCGTCCCGAGGGCGGTGGCCGCCATGGCCACGATCGGCTTGGACAGGGGCTGGCCGCCCATCGAGCCGTGGAAGCCGGCGTCACCGAAGGCGAAGATCCCCCCGTCCGATGCCACCAGCCAGTAGCCCGCCCCGCTGGCCGTGGCCGCCATGGCCACGATCGGCTTCGACAGGGGCTGGCCCCCCATCGAGCCGTGGAAGCCGGCGTCACCGAAGGCGAACATCCCGCCGTCCGAGGCCACCAGCCAGTAGCCGGCCCCGTCGGCGGTGGCCGCCATCCCCACGATCGGCTTCGACAGGGGGTGGCCCCCCATCGAGCCGTGGAAGCCGGCGTCACCGAAGGCGAAGATCCCCCCGTCGGAGGCCACCAGCCAGTAGCCAGCGTCATCGGCGGTGGCCGCCATCCCGGCGATGGGCTGGTTGAGGGGCTGGCCCCCCATCGAGCCGTGGAAGCCGGCCCCGGCGAAGGCGAAGATCCCGCCGTCGGAGGCCACCATCCAGTAGCCGGGTGGCGGCAGGGTCCAGGTCCAGTGGTCGGCGACCCCGGTCGGCGAGGACCCCCCTGGAGAGGTCACCACCACGTCGACGGTGGCCGGCCCGGCCGGGTGGGCCGGGGCGGTGACCCGCATCTGGGAGTCCGACACGACCACGAAGGCGACCGGGGTCGTCCCGAACCGAACCGTGGTGGTGGCGGTGAGGCCCGAGCCGGTGACGGTCACCGGCGTCCCGCCCCGGACGGTCCCGGAGGCGACGCTGAGCCCGGTGACGACCGGCCGGGGGTCGTAGCCGAACTGGTCGGCCGGACCGGCGGGGCTCGTCCCGTTGGGGGGGGCGGTCACGGTGACGTGGACGGTCCCGGCCCCCTGGGCCGGGGAGGTGGCCGAGATGGAGGTGTCCGAGTCGACGGTGAAGGCGGCCGGGGTAGCCCCGAAGCTGACGACGGTGGCGCCGGTGAAGCCTGAGCCGGTGACGGTCACCGCCGTCCCCCCGGACAGCGGACCGGCCGACACGGACAGGCCGGTCACGGCGGGACCCTGGTAGGTGAAGTGGTCGGCCGTCACCGTGGATGTCGTCCCCCGGCCGGTGACCACGGTCACGTCCACGACGGCGCCCGGAACCCCGGCCGGAGCAGTGGCCGTGACCGTCCCGGGACCGGCGTTGTAGCTGACCCCGGTGGCGGCGGTAGTCCCGAACTCGACGCCGGTGACGGTGGAGAGGGAGGTGCCGGAGATGGTGACGACCGTGCCCCCGAACCGGGTCCCCACCGGCGGGGACACGTTCGTGACCGAGGGACAGCCGGTGTCGACCTCGAAGCCGCAGACGATGTTGGC
The DNA here is from genome assembly GCA_003151955.1 of Acidimicrobiaceae bacterium. Classification (GTDB taxonomy): domain Bacteria; phylum Actinomycetota; class Acidimicrobiia; order Acidimicrobiales; family UBA8190; genus PALSA-743. Next base: position 8,702 of record PLZB01000083.1, on the reverse strand, counting down.
CGCCACCGGGGAGCCGAGTCCGCTGGCCATGTCGTAGCCGCCGGGGAAGCTGAAGCTGTCGAGGAGGCCGTAGGTGGTGGCCGGGTACTTGCCGCCGTTCGAGGCCTGCCAGTCGTTGTTCCCGAAGGTGACGTCGTTGAAGTAGGCGCTGTGGGTGGTGGTGGCACCCAGCTGGTAGAGGGTGGGGTTCAGGAGCCCGAAACCGCCGTGAGCGGCCAGGGTGCCCGAAGCCCCGTCGATGAGGGCGGTGATCCCGGCCCACATGGGAGACCCGTCGCTGGTGCCGCCTTCGACGGTCCAGCCCTGGATGTAGATGATGTAGCCGGTGGAGGGTTGGGCGTCGATGGAGACGTCGGGAACCTCCCGGCACGAGGTCGTCCCCACCCCGGCACTACGACCGCAGGCCGTGGCCGACGTGAAGTGGTTCTGGACACCGGAGCCGGTCTGCCAGGCCGGCATGGTCCAGACCGAGGAGACCCCGCCCCCGCCGGCACCCTGGCTGTTGTTCCAGACGGCCTCGGTGGGGGCCGGCCCGGGGGCGATCAGGTGGGTGCCGCCCACCCCGGTGACCCAGGGGTTGTCGGCAGGGTCGTCGACGGCCAGGCTCTGGTTACCGTTCCCGTTGAAGTCGGCGCAATCCTTGGAGCCGTTGTCGCCGGCGGCGGCGAAGATGCTCTGGCCTTGGAGGGCGGCCTGCATGAAGAGGTTGGTCTCGGCGCTCACGTCGGAGGCCAGCATCAGGGCTTCGCATTCGCCCCAGCTGGTCGAGATGACCTGGACCGCGTCGGCGTTGATGGCGGCCGCGTAGGTGTCGTTGGGGCCGGAGCCGCCGTTGGGCCCCGTGTAGACGATGACGGAGGTGGACGGGGCGAAGCCGACGACGGCCTCGATGTCGAGGGCGGACTCCCCCGAGCCCGATCCGGCGCCGGCCCCCCCGTCCACGTTCACGTTGCTGACGGCCGCCCCGATGCCGTAGCAGGACTCGAAGGCGTTGATGTCGGAAGCGGCGAAGGGCTCGAGCTCGTAGATCCCGACCGAGGTGCCCTGACCGAACCGGCCCTCGGCCCAGAACGGCCCCACCGAGTAGGCGGTGGCGAGCTGCTGGACCGTGTAGGGGCCGTTGGAGCTGGACTGGGCCACCGCGTTGGGGCAGGTGCCGGGGGCGCCGTGAGGCTGGAGGGCGGCCGGCGAGGGGGCGGCCGATGACGAGGCGGCGGTTCGGGCGTGGCCGACGGGAGTGGCCACCGTGTCGAGCCCGGACACGCCGACCACCTCGGGGAGGAGGCTCTTCGGGACGAGGGGGTCGGCCGAGGGGGCCGTGACCAGCCGTCCGGAGGGGAGCCGGACCCGTTCGAGGCTCACCCCGAAGGCGGCCGAGAGGGCGGCGGCCGAGGCCCGGACCGCGATGGAGAGCCCGTCGGGGGCGACCGGGCCGGGGCTGAGGCCCCGCTTCTTCAGCCAGGACCCGACGGCGGCGATGGTGGCCGGGGTGGCCCCGTAGCGGGCCCCGAACCGGCCCGGGGCCAGGAACTGCCGGTAGCGGGGCGACCCGGGGGTGGAGACGGCGGTGGCGTCGGCCTGGAGCTGGGCCGGATCCCGCGGGGCCAGGGTGACCGACACGGTGACGGTGCTGTCGGCGGGGACGGTACCGACGACGCGGGATCCGGAGGGGATGGGGATGGCCCCGGCCGACCGCACCAGCGGACTGTCGGCCGGCGAGGTGGGGGGGGGCCCGGCGGCCCGGGCCGGGGTGGCCAGGACGCCACCGACCAGGCAGACGGCCAGCGCGGTGAGGGGAAGGGTCCGCCGGAGGGAGGGCCGGGTCACGACGGGCCCCGATCGGGGTCGGAACCGGGGTTGGGGGCCCGGAGGGCGGCCAGCCTCTCGGCCAGCCTGGCCTCGGCCCCGTGGGTGGTGGGCTCGTAGTAACGGCGGACGACCTCGGCGGGCCGGTAGGCCTGCTCGACATGGCCCCGGGGGTCGTCGTGGGGGTACTGGTAGCCCTGGCCGTGGCCGAGGAGGCCGGCCCCCGGGTAGTGGCCGTCGCGGAGGTGGAGGGGGACCTCGCCTCTGGGTCCGGTCCGGACGTCGTCCTGGGCCCGCTGGAGGGCCAGGGTGACCCGGTTCGACTTGGGGGCGCAGGCCAGGTGGATCACGGCCTGGGCCAGGTTGAGCTGGGCCTCGGGGAGTCCGACGAATTCGACGGCTCGGGCCGCGGCGTCGGCCACCACCAGGGCTAGCGGGTCGGCCAGGCCGACGTCCTCGCTGGCCAGGATCACGAGCCGTCGGGCAATGAAGCGGGCGTCCTCACCGCCGTCGAGCATACGGGCCAGCCAGTAGAGGCCGGCGTCGGGGTCCGATCCCCGGATGGACTTGATCAGGGCGCTCACCTGGTCGTAGTGGGCGTCGGGGCCCTGATGGAGGAGCCGGCCGGCCCGGGCCCGCTCCACGTCGGCCACGGTGACGTGGTCATCGGCGGCCAGGGCCAGGGCCACCTCGAGGGTTCCGAGGGCGGCCCGGGCGTCACCGTCGGCCACCAGGAGGAGAGCCTCCACGGCATCCTCATCGGCACGCGCCCCCTCCACCTGCAGGCCGTGGTGGAGAACCCGGCGGATGTCGTCGTCGGCCAGGGGCTCGAGACGCCAGAGGGTGGACCGGCTGAGGAGGGGGGAGTTGACCGAGAAGTAGGGGTTCTCGGTGGTGGCCCCGACCAGGACGACCAGGCCGTCCTCCACGGCGGGGAGGAGGGCGTCCTGCTGGGAGCGGTTGAACCGGTGGACCTCGTCGACGAAGAGGATGGTGCCCTGGCCCTGCTCCCCCAGGCGCTGGCGGGCCTCCTCGATGGCCCGGCGGACGTCGGCCACGCCGGCCGTCACGGCGGAGAGAGGGACGAAGGCCTTGGCCGTGGTGGCCGCCACCACCAGGGCCAGGGTTGTCTTCCCGGTGCCCGGCGGGCCCCAGAGGATGGCCGAGGTCAGCCGGTCCCGCTCGATCAGGACCCGGAGGGGGGCGCCGGGGGCCACCAGGTGCTGCTGGCCGGCGATCTCGTCCAGGCTCCGGGGCCGGAGCCGGGCGGCCAGGGGTCCCCGCTGGGCCAGCCTGGCCTGGGCCGAGGCCGCGAAGAGGTCCGGGCCTGTCCGGGGTCCCCGTCCGGCCATGGCCGCGGGCCGCCGCTCAGTCGGTCCGGGGGATCAGCTGGAGGCCGAGGTCCCGCAGAGCGTGGGGGGCGACGGCCTTGGGAGCGCCCGTCATGGGGTCGGTGCCGGACTGGGTCTTCGGGAAGGCGATGACCTCCCGGATGTTCTCCTCGCCGCACAGGATGGCCACCAGCCGGTCGACCCCGACGGCGAAGCCGGCATGGGGGGGCGCCCCGTAGCGGAAGGCCCCGAGGAGGAAGCCGAACCGGAGCTCGGCCTCCTCGGGGGTGATCCCGAGGGCGTCGAAGACCTGGCGCTGGATGTCCTCCCGGTGGATCCGGACCGATCCCGAGCCGAGCTCCCAGCCGTTGAGGACCAGGTCGTAGGCCTGGGAACGGACCTGGAGGGGGTCCGAGGCCATGAGGGCCAGGTCGTCGGGGTGGGGCATGGTGAACGGATGGTGGGCGGCGACGGGGTTCCCGGCCTCGTCCAGCCCGTCGAACATGGGGAATTCGGTGACCCAGCAGAACCGGCGCTCCCCCTCCCCCACCGGGATCCGTCCCAGCTCGAGGCGGACGGCCCCGAGGACGGTACAGACCGTCCGCCACTCGTCGGCCACGACCAGGATCAGGTCCCCCGGTCCGGTGCCGGTCCCGGCCACCAGGCCGGCCCGCTCGTCGTCGCTCAGGAACTTGTCGAGGGGGGACTCGAGGACGACGGCCCCGTCGGCTCCGGCCACCTTGAACCAGGCCAGTCCCTTGGCCCCGAGGGCCTTGGCCCGGTCGACGAGGGCGTCGAGCCGGTTCCTCCCCAGGGCGGCCCCCCCGGGCACGCCGAAGCCCTTGACGCAGCCGGCCTGGAAGGCCTTCACCTCGGTCCCGGCGAAGACGGGTCCGAGATCGACGAGGTCGAGGCCGAAGCGGAGGTCGGGCTTGTCGGTCCCGTAGCGGTCCATGGCCTCGTGCCAGGTGATCCGCCCGACGGTACCGGGCCGGTCGCCCACGGCGGCCTCGGTGGCGTCGACGACGGCCTCGGTGACGGCGGCCTGGACGTCGACGTCGGAGGCGAAGGACATCTCCACGTCGAGCTGGGTGAACTCGAACTGGCGGTCGGCCCGGAGGTCCTCGTCGCGGAGGCACCGGGCGATCTGGAAGTACCGGTCGAACCCGGAGACCATGAGGAGCTGCTTGGCGATCTGGGGGCTCTGGGGCAGGACGTAGCACTCGCCCCGGTGGAGCCGGGAGGGCACCACGAACTCCCGGGCCCCCTCCGGGGTGGGGGTCCACAGCAGGGGGGTCTCGATCTCGGCGAAGCCCTGGCGGTCCATGGCCCGTCGCATGGCCCCGAGGACCCGGGCCCGGAGGCGGAGGTTGGCCTGCATCCGGGGGCGGCGCATGTCGACGTAGCGGTACTTCAGACGGACGGCCTCGTCGCTGTCGGTCCGGTCGTCGACGGCGAAGGGCGGGGGGTCGGCCCGGTTGAGGACCTCGACGGTGCAGTCGGCCAGCTCGACGGCGCCGGTGGGGATCTCGGCGTTCTCCTTGTCGGCGGGCCGGGTCCGGACGGTCCCCTCGATGCGCAGGACCCACTCGTTGCGGACGTCGACCGATCCGTCGACGACGCACTGGGTCACCCCGGAGTGGTCCCGGAGGTCGACGAAGGCCAGGTGCTCGCCGTGCTCCCGCCTCGACGCCACCCAGCCGCACAGCCGGACCCGCTCCCCGACGTCGGTGGGGCGGAGCTGGCCGCAGAGGTGGGTGCGCATGGCGGTGGAGGTCACGGGGTCGGGTCCTTCTCGGGGGGCTCGGTCTGCGGTCGGAGGCGGTCGAGGACGGCGGCCCGGGGGACCGTCTCCTGGTCGGTGCCGTGGCGGAGGTCCCGGAGGGTGACCGTTCCGGCCGCCAGCTCGTCGGCTCCGACGATCAGGGCCACCGCCGCTCCCGACCGGCCGGCCTGCTTCATCTGGCTCTTGAGGGAACGGCCATCGTAGGCGCGTGCCGCCCCCAGGCCGGCCCGGCGGAGCTCGGCCACCAGGTCCCGGGCCGCCTCCCCCCCGGTCAGGTCGACGACGAAGGCGTCGGGCGGCCGGGGGGCGGCCGGGAAGACCCCCTCGGCGTCGCAGGCCAGCAGCACCCGCTCGATGCCGATGCCGAAGCCGATCCCAGGGGTGGGAGGACCGCCGATCTGCTCGACCAGGCCGTTGTAGCGGCCTCCGCCGCCCACGGCGTTCTGGGCCCCCTCCAGGGCCAGGCCGGTGAACTCGAAGGTGGTCCGGCTGTAGTAGTCGAAGCCCCGGACCAGCCGGGTCTCGATCCGATGGGCCACTCCGACGGCGTCGAGGCCGGCCCGGACCCGGGCCAAGTGGGCGGCACAGGCCTCGTCGAGGGAGTCGAGGAGCCGGGGGGCTTCGGCCGTGGCGGCCCGACACTCCGGCTTCTTGCAGTCGAGGACCCGGAGGGGATTCTGGACGTAGCGGTCCCGGTGCTCGTCGCAGAGCTCCCCGGCGTGGGCGTCGAGGTGGGCCCGGAGGGCCTCGACGTAGGCGGGCCGGCAGTCGGGGCAGCCCATCGAGTTCACGATGAGCTCCACCCGGGTCAGCCCCAGCCAGGCGTAGAAGGCGGCGGCCAGGGCGATGACCTCGACGTCGAGATCGGGGTCGTCGGTGCCGAGGGCCTCCACCCCGAGCTGGTGGTGCTGGCGGTAGCGACCCGCCGCGGCCCGCTCGTAGCGGAAGGCCGGGGTGACGTACCAGGCCTTCCAGGGGACGGGGGGGCGGTGCTCGACGAAGGACCGGACCACCGAGGCCGTCCCCTCGGGCCGCAGGGCCAGCATCCGGCCGCCCCGGTCCTCGAACTCGTACATCTCCTTGCCCACCACCTCGCTCTCGTCGCCGATCCCCCGCCGGAAGAGCCGGGACTCCTCGAACATGGGGTTGAGAACGAGCCCGAAGTCCCACCGCCGGGCCAGCTCGGCGAAGCCGGCTACGACGGCCTCCCACCGCGACGACTGGGGCCACAGGACGTCGTGGGTTCCCCGGGGGGCCCGCAGCGGCCCCCGGTCGCTTCCCTCGGCCACGGTCAGCTCTTCCGGCCGGGAAGCATCCGGTAGGCGTCGAAGACGCCGTCGAGGTGCTTCAGGGAGCTGAGCAGGGAGTCGAGGTGGCCGGGGTCGGCCAGCTCGACGTCGAAGCGCATCCGGCTGACCCGGTCGGGGGTGGTCGCACTCGAGGAGGCCACGATGTTGAGGTGGTGCTCGGAGACCACCCGAGTGACGTCGGCGAGGAGCCGGGACCGGTCGAAGGCCAGGACCTCGACCGAGGCGATGAAGACGGTGGTCCCCTCCCGGTCCCACTCCACCTCGATGAGCCGCTCCCCCTCCCCCTCCCCCAGGGCGGTGGCGTTGGCACAGTCGGTCCGGTGGACGCTCACGCCCCGGCCCCGGGTCACGAAGCCGACGATCTGGTCGCCGGGGACCGGGGTGCAGCAGCGCGACAGCCTGACCATCATGTCGTCGAGACCCTCGACGTAGACCCCGCCCACCGGCCCCCGCCGGGTCCGGGCCGTCCGGAGCCCCGGGCTGACGGTGGTGGGCAGCTGGTCCTCGTGACCCCCGCCCCGGAGCTCCCGGGCCAGGCGCTGGGCCACCGACCGGGCCGAGACGTGGCTGTCGCCGATGGCGGCGTGGAGGGCGTCGAGGTCGGCGTAGTTCATCTCGCCGGCGAGATGCTCGAGGGCGTTCGAGGCGGCCAGCTTCTGGAGGGGGAGCCCTTCCCGGCGGATGGCCTTGGCCAGCTCCTCCCGGCCGGCGTCGATGGCGTCCTCCCGACGCTCCCGGCTGAACCACTGCCGGATCTTGTTCCGGGCCCGGGGGGAGGCGACGATCTGGAGCCAGTCCCGCGACGGGCTGGCGGCGGGGACCTTGGAGGTGATGATCTCGACGGCGTCGGCCGACTGGAGCTTGGTGTCGAGCGGGACGAGCCGGCCGTTGACCTTGGCTCCGATGCAGCGGTGGCCGACCTCGGTGTGGATGGCGTAGGCGAAGTCGATGGGGGTGGCGTTCGAGGCCAGGGCGATGACCTTGCCCTTGGGGGTGAAGACGTAGACCTCGTCCTGCTCCAGGTCGAGCTTCAGGGTCTCGAGGAACTCCAGGGGGTCGATGGTGTCCTGCTGCCAGTCGACGATCCGTTGGAGCCAGGCCATCTCGGCCGTGGTGCCCGCCCCCGACCCCTTCCCCTGCTCCTTGTAGCCCCAGTGCGCCGCGATGCCGTACTCGGCCCGGCGGTGCATCTCCTGGGTCCGGATCTGAACCTCGATGGGCTTGCCCTCCAGGCCGACCACGGTGGTGTGGAGCGACTGGTAGAGGTTGAACTTGGGGCTGTTGATGTAGTCCTTGAACCGGCCCTGGACCGGGCTCCAGATGGCGTGGATGGAGCCGAGGGCGGCCCAGCAGTCCTTCTCCGAGTCGACAACGACCCGGAGACCGACCAGGTCGTGGATCTCAGCGAACTCCTTGCCCCGGACCACCATCTTCTCGTAGATGCTCCAGAGGTGCTTGGGCCGACCGGTGATCTCGGCCACCACCCCGGAGGCGACCAGGCGCTCCCGGACGGCGACGAGGACCCGGGCCAGGTAGTCGTCGCGCTCGGGGGCCCGGGTGGCCACCATCTGCTCGATCTCGGCGTAGCGCTTGGGGTGGAGGGTGGCGAAGGCCAGGTCCTCGAGCTGCCACTTGAGCTCCTGGATCCCGAGCCGGTGGGCCAGAGGGGCGTAGATGTCCAGGGTCTCCTGGGCCGTCCGGCGCTGCTTCCAGTCCGGCATCACGGCCAGGGTCCGCATGTTGTGGAGGCGGTCGGCCAGCTTGATGACGAGGACCCGCCAGTCGTTGGCCATCGCCACCAGCATCTTGCGGACGGTGGCGGCCTGCTGGGCCTCCTTCGAGTCGAACTGGAGCCGGTCGAGCTTGGTCACCCCGTCGACGATGGTGGCCACCTCGGGGGTGAACCGCTCGGCCACGTCCTCGACGGTGAGCCCGGTGTCCTCGACGGAGTCGTGGAGGAGGGCGGCCGCCACCGAGGCGGCGTCGAGCCCGAGCTCGGCCACAGCCACGGCCACCGAGACGGGATGGGTGATGTAGGGCTCCCCGCTGTGGCGGGTCTGACCCCGGTGGGCCTCCTCGGCGGCCTGGCCGGCCCGGACGATGAGGTCCCGTCCCTCGTCGGGAGGACCGGGCCGGCGGCCGTCGTAGGCGGCCAGCACCGGGGACAGCAGGTCGTCGAGGACCGCCGGGCGGCGGAAGGGGGCGGCGAGGCGCTCGACGGTCACCATGACTCTGAGGGTACCTCCGGCGGAGGGTGGAGTGACCCGCCGGGAGCGGCCGGGGCCGCCACGGCGGTCAGCGCCGCCGTCCGCCCTTCTTCCCGCCCTTCTTGCGGGGCGGGGGCCGGCGGGGGCCCGAGCCCTGCGGCCGGGGACGGGCCGGGCCCGGGGAGGCCTTGGCCGCCCGGGCCGTGGTCTCGGCCCCGTCGACCCCGTCGTCGTCGAGCTCGTCCCATTCCTCGACGTCCCC
>PLZB01000110.1 GCA_003151955.1 Acidimicrobiaceae bacterium | reverse complement strand
GACCTCTTCAACCTCGACGCCTACGGCCCCACCCGCTGAGTTAGGTAATACACCCCACCACACCAAACACCCCACCTGACCAGCACTTACACCGACACACCACGAACTAGCCAGGAAACTCCCGCTAGACCTCAGCCCCGGGGGTGTCCTCCGCCCCCGCCCCCGAGGATCGCCTCCGGGTCCCCCCGAGCCTCGGCCCGTTGCCGTCGCCGCTCCAGGAGGTAGCTCGACTCGAGGATCCGCAGGCCCTTGATGTGCCGGAGCTCCAGTGTCAGGAGAAGCATCGCCGCCGTGACGAGCGCGAGGAAGAGGTGGCCGTAGCCGACGACCACCCCGATGGCGGCGGACGTGAAGATGGTGGCCGCCGTGGTCAGACCGTGGACCATGTCCCCCTCCCGCTGGAACACCAACCCGGCCCCGATGAAGCCGATCCCGGTGACCACCCCGGCGATGGCCTGGGGCGACGACTTGGCCGCAACGGCGGTGACGGCGGTGGCGGCCGTGCCGACCAGGGCGAAGGTCCGGTCACCGGCCGGAGAGCCCCGCATGTGCCGCTCGAACCCGATGACGTAGCAGATGCCGAACCCGACAGCCACGTGGCCCAGGAGGATCAGATCGGCGTGGGACATGGCCCGAGGATAGGCGTCGGACGGCCGTCCGACGTGGACCGACCAGCTGACGATGCCCCGCTGACTCCACATCCCTGCGTATCCCGGCCTGGCCCACCACCCATCCCGGTCGCCAGGACCTGTATAGGACTTCCGTATAGTTACTCTTGTATACGGCAATCGGCAGTGAGAAGGCATTTTGACCGACGAGTGCCCCAGTCTCCATCTCCAGCATGAGTGGGACGACTCACTCACCTGCCTCGGCGGCGGCAGCCTCGAATGCGACAACTCGGGCCGACCTCGACGGCGCACACCCTGCTCGGCTGTCTCCGGGAACCGATGCGCCCACTGCGCAGAGGTACGTGAACGCCGAGCCACCGAGCCTGCTCGGACCCACTACGACGAGATCGAAGTGGTCCTGCACAGCGGTGTGCCGTACCGGCTGCGCCCTCACCTGTGGTTCGGCACCCACGTCAACTCAGCCATCCCCGAGCCGCTGCTGGCGGGGGTGGCCGTCGACGTGCTCCACGAGTTCCCGGCCGGCGAGCCTCTCCTGGTCCAGATCCGGGTCGAGGACGACTGGACGTTCACAGTGGAAGACAACGGACGGGGTCTCGACTTCCAACCGTTGGACACCAAGGGTCCCCGGTCGCCCGTCCAGCAGATGTTGGTGTCAACCGCCGTGGGCGGCTGGCGCTTCGGCATGATCGGCGTCGCCACGGCATGGTCGGAGTCCCTTGTGGCCGATACATGGTGGCAAGGGACCCATTCCCGCCAGCGGGCCAGCTGGGATGGGCTCGATGGACCCGTCGAGCGAATGGGAACGACTGACAGGCGTGGCACCGCCCTCCGGTTCGAGTTGCTTCACGACCTCCCTGAAGTGTCGACTTTCGCCATCCCCCGTGACTGGCTGGGCCGCCTCGAAAAGTCCATGAGCTCTTACCAACGTCTCCGGATCGTGCCGGGCACCGTCCTCACCGCCACAGACGGACGAACCGGCGAGACCCTCCGGCTGGCCTCCTGGTAGCCGCCCGACCCGGCCGCCCCTGACCGACTGTTCCGACCAGCCGCCGTCAAGACCCCGTAAAGAACCCAGGTCAGAGCGTTACAAAAGGACCAAAGCCCTTGGTCTCCGGGGCTCGGGCGTGTCACCGTCCATCTGTGACACCCACCATCCGCCGCCGGCTACTCCTCCTGGCCTCGGTGGTCGCCCCCGTCGTCTGCACCCTGGTGCTCGTCCCCTGGAGGGACCACCTCGCTCCCGCCAACGACGCCCTCCTGCTCGTCGTCGTCACCGTGGCCGTCTCCACGGCCGGCCGACGGGGCCCGACCTTCCTCGCCGCTCTGGTCTCGGCCGCCTCCTTCGACTTCCTCCTGACCCGTCCCTACCAGTCCTTCCGGATCACCTCCCGCAACGACCTCACCACCGAGGTGCTCCTCCTGGTCGTCGGTCTCATCGTCGGGGAGCTCGCGGTGCGGAGCCGCCGGCACCGGGAGGCGGCCGACGAGGGCCACGACGAGCTGGCCCGGATCCACAACCTGGCCGAGCAGATCGCCGGCGGCGAGGAGCCCGACTTCGTGGTCATGTCCGTCGCCGCCGAGCTCCGGGACCTCCTCCGGCTCCGGGACTGCCGCTACGCCGCCCGGCCCCCCGCCCACAAAGGCGCCTGGATCGACACCGACGGGTCCCTCCATCTCGGGGCTGAGCGCTGGGACCCCTCCATGGGCCTCCCGACGAAGCAGGTCGAGCTGGCTGTCCGGGGCGGGGGCCGGACCCTGGGCACCTTTCTCCTGACCCCCACCCCGGCCGAGCCCGTCTCTCCCGACCGCCTCCTGGTGGCGGTCGCCCTGAGCGACCAGCTCGGCACCCTCCTCACCGCCCGCCGTACCCACTGCTGAAAGGAACCTGCCATGTGGTGGCAAGACGTCATCTTCTTCATCGTCGTCGTGGCCTTCTTCGCCCTCATGGTCCTCTTCGTGCGCATGTGCGAGCGGATCGTCGGGAGTGACGACGGGGACGCCGTCGACGGCGGGCTGGAGCCGGCCGAGCAGCCCGTGGAGGTGGCGGCGTGAGTGGCGACAACATCCTCGGCCTGATCGTGGCCGTCCTCATCACGATCTACCTCGTCTACGCCCTCATCGTCCCGGAGAAGCTCTGAGATGACCGCTACCGCCTGGTTGCAACTCCTGGCCCTGGTGGCCTCGCTGGCCGTGGCCGTCCCCCTGCTGGGGAGCTACATGGCCAAGGTCTACGGCGAGAAGAAGGCCCCGGGCGACCGGGTCTTCCTCCCGGTGGAGCGGTTCGTCTACCGGATCCTCGGGGTCGACCCCGAGTCGGAGCAGCGTTGGACCACCTACGCCTACTCCCTGCTGGCCTTCAGCCTGGTCTCGGTCGTGGTCCTCTACGGCATCCTCCGGCTCCAGCACCACCTGCCGGGCAACCCGGACGGCATCGCGGCCATGAACCCCTTCCTGGCCTTCAACACCGCCGTCAGCTTCGTCACCAACACCAACTGGCAGAACTACTCGGGGGAGTCGGCCGCGGCCCAGGTCACCCAATTCGCCGGACTCCTGGTCCAGAACTTCGCCTCCCCCGCCGCCGGGCTCTGCGTGGCCGTGGCCCTCTGCCGGGGACTCACCCGCCGGAAGTCCCGGACCCTGGGCAACTTCTGGGTCGACCTGGTCCGGTCGATGACCAGGGTCCTCCTCCCCATCGCCTTCGTCTTCGCCATCGTCCTCCTCGCCACCGGAGCGGAGCAGAACCTCCACGCCGCCCGGGTCGTCACGACCGTGGCCGGCCAGCACCAGACCATCGTGGGCGGCGCCGTGGCCAGCCAGGAGTCGATCAAGGACCTCGGCACCAACGGCGGCGGCTACTTCAACGCCAACTCCGCCCACCCCTTCGAGAGCCCGAGCTCCTTCACCAATCTCCTCGAGATCTGGCTCCTCCTCCTCATCGGATTCGCCCTGGCCTGGATGTTCGGGAAGATGGCCCGGGACCGACGGCAGGGCGTCGCCGTCATGTCGGCCATGTTCGTCCTGTGGCTGGCCGGCGCCCTCATCGCCATGCCGGCCGAGGCCCACGGCAACCCCAGCTTCACCAAGACGGGGGTCTCCCAGGTCACCACGACCGCCAACGCCGGCGGCGGCAACCTGGAGGGCAAAGAGGTCCGCAACGGGGCCCCGGCCAGCGCCCTCTTCGCCGACAGCGCCACCGGGACCTCGACCGGGGCGGTCGACGCCTCCCACGACAGCCTCACCCCCATCGGCGGGGCCGTCCCCCTCGTCAACATGATGCTCGGCGAGGTCAGCCCCGGGGGGGTGGGGGCCGGGCTCTACGGGATGCTCATCTTCGCCATCATGGCCGTCTTCATCGCCGGGCTCATGGTGGGGAGGACACCGGAGTACATCGGGAAGAAGATCCAGGCCCCCGAGATGAAGCTGGTGGTGATCTACATCCTGGCCGTGCCCCTGGTGGCCCTGGGCTTCGCGGCAGTGGCCGTCCTGGTGAAGACCACCCTGGCCTCCCAGGGCAATCCCGGGCCCCACGGCATGAGCGAGATCGTGTACGCCTACGTCTCGGCCTCGAACAACAACGGCTCGGCCTTCCCCGGCCTGTCCGGGAACACCGACTGGTACAACACGACCCTCGGGCTCTGCATGCTCGTCGGCCGGTTCGTCCTCATGATCCCGGCCCTGGCCATCGCCGGATCGCTGGGTCGCAAGCAGATCGTCCCCGCCGGGGCCGGCACCCTCCCCACCGGAACCCCCCTCTTCACCTCGCTGCTCGTCGGCGTGGTCGTCATCGTCGTCGGTCTCACCTACTTCCCGGTGCTGGCGCTCGGACCCATCGTCGAGCACTTCATCGGCAAGTTCTGAGAAGGAGCCCAGCCGTGACCGTCATCACCGACACCGCCCCCCCGGCCCCCGACGCCCCCGGCCCCGAGCTCCGGGAGCCCAAGGTCCGCCGCCGTCCCGGTGGCGCCCAGGCCTTCGACCCGGCCCTGCTGCGCCGGGCGGCCTGGGAGTCCGTCACCAAGCTCCACCCCGGCCACATGATCTCCAACCCGGTCATGTTCGTGGTCGAGATCACCAGTGCCCTCTCCACCTACTTCTTCGTCCGCAACCTCTTCCGGCCCACCGGGGCCGCCACCGACGTCTTCACCGGCCTGGTGGTGGCCTGGCTCTGGGTCACCGTCCTCTTCGCCAACTTCGCCGAGGCGGTGGCCGAGGGCCGGGGCAAGGCCCAGGCCGACACTCTTCGCAAGACCCGCTCCGACACCATGGCCCGGGTCCGCCGGGACAACGGCGTGGTCGAGGCGGCCTCGGCCGAGCTCCGGGTCGGCGACCTCTGCGTGGTAACGGCCGGTGAGGTCATCCCCGGCGACGGGGAGATCGTCGAGGGCATCGCCACCGTGGACGAGTCGGCCATCACCGGCGAGTCGTCCCCGGTCATCCGCGAGTCGGGTGGCGATCGCTCCGCGGTCACCGGCGGAACGCGCGTGC
>PLZB01000050.1 GCA_003151955.1 Acidimicrobiaceae bacterium | reverse complement strand
ACCCGGACCCATCGGTGGATCGGGGCTAAACTTGAACAACAGACGGTCAACGGGTCCGGTCGGGGGAATCAAGGCTTCACTCCTGTGCCGGGGCGGCCGATGAACTCTGTGATGATCCTCGGGGAGGTGGCGGTGCCGGCGATGTGCGGGGGGACCATGGTCCGCCACGGCGACGGCACGTCGGCGGCCTGCTCCGAGGAGCTGGAGGGCCGGTGCTGCGCCGGATCCGACGCCCCCCACCTGGGGGACGAGACCTGTGAGGACGTCCTCGGCCCCGGGGGCTGCGAGTACTGCCTCCCCGACGCCTGGGACGACCGGGACTGGCGTCACGCCGTCCGGATCGGTGGTTTCGCCCGGACCCAGCGCCGCTGCCCCCACCAGATCCGGGCCGTCCGATTCGTCCCGGAGTCGTCCGCTCCCTTCCGGCACTGACGGCTGGGGGGATCGGGGCGCAAGGAGCCCCGGCCCGGCCCGTTTTCCCCATGAGGACCGCCGTGGTCCGAGGGGGAGGTCGCGCTCGTGGACAAGGACGGGGAGTCCGCCGGGGCCGGGCTCGTGTGCCTGACCGCCTCCCGGACGCCGGCCAACGCCGAGCACGGCTCGGAGACCGACGTGAACGAGCTGGCCGGCTGGCTCCACCAGGAGGGCCGGCCCGTCGAGATCGTGGCCGGGGGCCGCCGGGCCGGCCGGGACGTCACCGACGACGTCCCCGCGGCCCTCCTCCAGGCCTGGGAGGAGAAGCGACGGCCGGTCGGCCTGGACGAGGCCTCCTCCCTGGTGGCCGGCCTGGCCTTCCGGCTCCGGCGGCTCCGTCCCGACCTGGTCCATGCCTTCCTCTCGGCCGATGCCGCCGCGGCCAGGATGGCCGACCTCCCCTACGTCCTCGGCATCGGTGGGATCGTCTCCCCCGACACCTTCACCGGGCGCCCCGGCCTCTGGCAGCTCTTCGTCCTGGCCGCCGAGGGGGCCCGGGGCATCGTCTGCCCCAGCCGGGCCGCGGCCCGGGAGCTGGCCGAGATGTTCGGCTTCGATGTCGAGGTCGTCCCCGACGGGGTCGAGACCTCCAGGTTCGACGGTCTCCGGGTCGAGCGGCAGGCGGGCCTGGTCGTGGGCCAGCTGGCCGGTGACGACCACCGGGCCCGGGCCGAGCTCCTCGTCGACTCCTTTCCGGCGGTGGCCCAGGCCGTTCCCGGAGCGGAGCTGGCCCTGCTCGGTCCGACCGGAGAAGTCCGCCGCCGGGCCCTCCTCGACCGGCTCCCCGAGGCGCTGCGGTCCCGGGTCGTCCTGACCGGGCCCCTCGACCGGATCCGGACGGCGGTCTGGTACGCCCGGGCCTCCGTCACCTGCCTCCCCGCCGTCCGGGTCGCCTTCGGCCGGCCCCTGGCCGAGTCCCTGGCCGCCGGAACCCCGATCGTGGGTGCCGACGACGGGGCTGTTCCCGAGCTCCTCGCCGACGGGGACGATCCGACGGGTCGGGTCCGGGCTCCCTCCCCGCTCGGGGCCGCCTTCACTGCCGACGACCCCGTCTCCTGCGCCCGGGCCCTCGTCACCGTCCTGGGTGACGGTCACGACCCGTCCCGGGCCGAGGCCTGCCGGGGTCGGGCCGCCCGCTACGACTGGTCGGTGGTCGGCCCCCTCCTCGTCGACCTCTACGGCCGGGCCGGCTGAACGGCGGCCTCACCCTTCCCGGACCGGACCCGCCGGCGGGGGGAGCGCAGGGCCTGCTCGGCCGGCCCCTCCACGAAGTGGTGGAGGAGGGCAGCCGCCCCCACCGAGAGGCCCACGGCGGCCAGGGCGTTCCCGGTGGCCCCGGCCAGGTTCAGCCGGGCCGGGTCGAGTCGGCTGAGGACGGCCAGGACCTGGGCGTGGACCAGGTAGAAGGCGAAGGACCAGGTCCCCAGGAGGATCATGGGCCGGGACCGCCAGACCGAGGGGAGTCCGGCCTCGTCCTGCTGGGCCCCGGCCACGATGAGGAGGGCGAAGGGGACCAGGGTGACCGTGACCAGCCCGAAGGGGCTGGGGGTCCAGCTCGCCGCCCCGTACGCGACCAGGGCCAGGGCCGACGCCGGGCCCAGCCGGATCCGGGGAAGCCGGCCCTCGGCCATCTCCAGGGCCAGGAGGATCCCGAGGACGAACTCCGGGAGCCGGCTGGGGGGGAAGAAGTAGCAGGCCCAGTAGCGCCGGGTGGGGAAGAGCCCGGGGGCGCAGACGGCGGCGATGACGACGGGGGCGAGGAGGCAGCCCGCCATCAGGAGCCGCCGGCCGGTGGACGTCATCTTGCGGAGGACGGGGAGGAGGAGGGGGAAGAGGGCGTAGAAGAAGAGCTCGCAACCGAGGGACCAGCAGGGGACGTTCATGGCCTCGAAGTACCGCTCCGAGGGGATCCAGGGTGAGAGGAGGAAGAGGGAGGCGAGGGTCGGGCCGGCCACCAGGTGGAAGCCGGTGGCCAGGATGATGGCCCCGGTGAGGGCCCAGGTGACGACCTGGAGGGGGCCGATCCGGGCCAGCCGGCGTCGGTAGAAGGCCCGGGCCCGGTCCCCGGGTCGCTGGGACCAGGTCAGGACGAAGCCGCTCAGGACGAAGAAGAAGGACACCCCCACCGCCCCCTGGCCCACCAGGTGGGTGAGCCCCGAGTAGGGGGCCCGGAAGTAGAAGACCCCCTCGAGGTGGAGCCCGAAGACGACCAGGGCGGCCACGAACCGGAGACCGGTGAGGGACTCGAGGCGGGACCGGTCCTGGGCTGCGGTCTCGGCCATGACCGGGGAACGGCCCGGCCGGGGGGAACTGGCGCGGGGAGCTCCCGCCGGAGAGGGCCCTCCGGTGCGTTCCCCTCCCGTGACCGTCCTCTCCCCCCCGGCCGTCCCCCGGGCCGACGGGGCCGACCAGGACCCCGGGGCCGCCACCCCCCGGGCCGTACCCGGTCGCCGGTGGCTCCTGGCCCCGGCCCTGGTGGTCCTGGCCGCCCTGGCGGCCCGGCTGGTCGTGGTCCTCCTCCAGCCCGTCGTCCTCCTGAACGACTCGGCCGACTACCAGCGGCTGGCCGTCTCCCTGGCCACCGGCCACGGCTGGGGGCCCTCCCACTTCGCCGCCGGGGGCGGCCCCACCGCCCTCCGGCCCCCCCTCTACCCCCTCTTCCTGGCCACGATCTACAAGCTGGTCGGGGTCCACCTCCTGGCCGCCCGGCTGGCCGGGGCCACCCTGGGGGCCCTGGCCGTCCTCCTCCTCATGGCCGCCGTCGAGCCCGTCTGGGGCCGGACCGCGGCCCTCCTGTCCGGGGTCCTGGCCGCCGTCCTCCCCCCCCTCGTCCTGGCCTCCACCTCCCTCATGAGCGAGGCCCTGGCCGTTCCCCTCGAGCTGGCCGCCTTCGCCGCCCTCCTCCGCTCCCGCCACCACCCCCCCCTCCGGGTACCGGCCCTCGCCGCCGCCGGGGTCCTCTTCGGCCTCCTCGTCCTGACCCGGCCCAGCCTGGCCGTCCTCGGCCTCCCCGTCGCTCTCCTCGCCGCCGGCCCCGGCCCCGGCCTCCGCCGGCTGGCCCGCCCCGCCCTCCTCCTGGCCCTGGCCCTGGTGGTCGTGACCCCCTGGGAGCTCCGGGACCGGGTCGTGACCGGCCACTGGATCCCCCTCACCACCCAGGGGGGCTACGTCCTGGCCGGGACCTACAACGCCAGCTCCGCCACCGACCCCCGGAACCCGGCCGCCTGGCGGCCCGCCACCCTCGACCCGGCCGTGGCCCGCCTCCTGGCCCAGCACCCCCGGGCCGGCGAGCCCGCCACCAACGCCCTCCTCGAGAGCTCCGCCCTCCGCTACCTCGCCGGCCATCCCGCCTACCCCTTCGAGGTGGCCTACGAGAACAGCCGTCGGCTCCTCGACCTCGCCCCCCTGAGCTTCACAAGGTCCGCCACCACCTCCGAGTACGGCGTCCCGGCGGCCTGGGGGGACGCCGAGGCGGCCGGCGGCCTCCTCCTCCTGGCCCTGGCCCTGGCCGGCCTGGCCACCCCCCGGGGCCGCCGGGGGGTCCCCCTGGCCTGGTGGGCGGCTCCCGTCCTCCTCTGGGCCGCCACCGTCGTCCTCCAGGCCGTCCCCCGCTTCCGGGCCGTCATCGACCCCTTCCTCCTCCCCCTGGCCGCCGTGGCTCTCCTGGAGGGGGCCCGCCGGCTCCGGAGAGGGGCAGCTGGGCCATGATGGGCCCGTGGCGGTCTACGACGGGCTGGCTCCCTACTACGACCTGATCCTCGGGGACCGGACCTGGTCGGTGGCCCGGGTCCTCGACCAGATCGGCCGGTTCCGGCCCGGGGCCCGCTCGCTGCTGGAGCTGGGCTGCGGCACGGGGTCGGTCCTGGTCGGCCTGGCCTCTGTGGGGGAGCGGGCCGGGCTGGACTGCTCGGCCGAGATGCTGGCCCTGGCCCGGGCCAAGCTCCCCGGTGTCCGGCTCCTCGAGGGGGACATGGCCGACTTCGACCTCGGGGAGCGCTTCGAGGTCGTCATCTGCGTCCTCGACACCCTGAACCATCTCGACGACTTCCCCCGCTGGTCCCAGGTCTTCGCCCGGGTCCGGGACCACCTCGTCGACGGTGGCCTCTTCCTCTTCGACGTCATCCCCCCCGGCCCCTTCCGGGCCGTGGCGGCCGAGACTCCCTGGACCCGGGAATTCGGGGGCCGGACCGTGACCGTCGACGTGACCTGCAGCCCCGAGGGCCGCTCGGTCTGGGACATCGCCGTCGAGGTCCCCGACGGCTCGGGCCGGATCCAGCAACACTCCACCGTCGTCGAGCTCGGTGTCGCCCTGGACCGGGTCGCCGCCGCCCTGGCCCCCTATTTCGAGGTCCTCGAGCAGGTCGACCCCGACGGGGACCTCCCCGACGACGACTCCGACCGGGTCTACTTCGCCTGCCGGCCGAGGCCCGGGGAACCGGCCTGACCCGGTCCCGTCCCACCCCGACAAGGGGTCAGACCTGGATCGGCGTGTAGGGCGTCGGGGTTCTTGGTGGTAGGTGTCGGTGGGGTGGGCTGGGGGGGTTGAGGGGTGGTGGGGGCTGTCGTCGGGTGTGGGGGCGTGTCGGTCCAGGCTGGGGGGTTGTGGCTGGTGGTGTTGCCGGCGGCGGTTCGGGTGGGCGGCCGGTTGATGCCGGGGTGGCTATGGGCTGGGGTCGGCGAGGAGCTGGTCGAGGGTGCGCCAGGCTTCACCGAAGGCGCCGTGGTGGTCTTCGGGCGAGCAGTGGACTTCGATCCGGCCGGCGTGGGTGGTGACGCGGGCGGCGACGCAGATGAGTTCCCGGCGGAGTCGTTTGCCGTGGACTCGGCCCCGGCGACGTTTCCGGCGGGACAGCGGGTCGATGGCGGTGTCGTGGCCGGTGAGGGCTTGGAGCCAGGAGGAGATGTTGACGGCGAGGAGCGCGGCCCACATCCACATGGTGTTGACGTCTTGGGAGCCCGACGGCATGTGCCGCAGGGCCAGGCCGAGCTTCGAGTCTTTGATGGTCTCCTCGATCAGGGCCCGTTTCCGGAACCAGGCTTCGATCTCGACCGGGGAGCCGGCGAGGTTCGTGATGATGAACGAGTAGGCCCAGGCGTGGGCTCCGACGCCGGCTTCGAGAAGGGCGAGCTGGTTCGGGTCGATGGTCCGGCGCCGGCGGCTTCTGGAGTCGGCGGACAGGTCGTCGGCGGTGACCATGACCCGCCGGCAGATGGTCCGGGCTCCGGGCGGCCAGCGGCCCGGGATGTAGTCGCATTCGGCCACCTCGGCGCTCATGCCTTGGGCTTTCTCCCAGCTGCTGACAGGGAGTTTCCGCTCCGAGCGCCACACCGGGCCGGTCCGTTTCACGGCGATGGCGTAGTCCGCTCCGACACCGAGGGCGGCGACGGCGATCTTGTGGTCGAAGAACGCGGAGTCGCCCCGGATGATCGGCCGGCCCAACCCGTCGGGCAGAGCGGCGACAGCCCGGGTCAGGAGACTGGCGGCTTGGGTCCGGGGATCGGACCGTCCCGACCCGAAGTCCGCGGCGAGAACCCAGCCTGTCTCGGCCCACACCGCGGGATGAGGCCGGTAGACCTTCTGGCCCTGGTAGTTGAAGTCCGATCCTTCTTTCTCCCGGCCGTAGACCTCGATGTCGGTCGGGTCGAGATCGATCGTCGGTCGGGTCGAGGCCAGCTTCTCCCGCCGACCGGCGGGCAGCCTGGCGAACACGTCCCGGACGAGCCGGCCATTCGCTTCCTCGACCTGGCCGGCGACCGCGGCCGTGAACCGCCGGCCCAGACCGATCGCTGTCGTCGGCGCCGGGATGGCCGGCACGGCCCGCAGCCTGACGCCGGCCCCATCGCCGCGTTGATGGTCCAAATCGCAGAAGAAGTCGCCGCCCGACAGCATCGTCTCCGCCAGCGACAGCATCAGCCGCCCCAGCGTCAACCCCCGCCGGCGGGCCTTGAACCCGGGGCTGCCATCGTCGATCGCCGCCGAGATCCCGACGAGCTTGTCGAGTTTCGCCACGAGATGGAGCCCACCTCGAGGAGTGATCCGGCCGTCAGGCGCGCCAAGCACCACCCGCCGTTTCGCCTTCGCTATCCTGGCCACCAGACAGGTGCCTTTCCGTTCGGGATCTTGGGCTATCGCAAGCACCATTTTCCCAGGTGGAAGGCACCCTGTCGCGTATCGAACCCCTGTTCGCGTCCCTTACGCGCCGATCCAGGTCAGAGGTGGCGGAGGAGGGGGCCGATGAGGTCGGAGGCGTAGGAGACGGCGGGTCGACCCTCGAAGACGATGATCCGGGGGAGGACCAGGGCGGCCAGGAAGGTGAGGGCGGTGAGCCGGCGGAGCGTCCCGGGCTCGAGCCGGCGGACGGCGAGGAGGGTGAGCCAGAGGACGAGGGGCCAGGTGAGGAGGGCGAAGACCCGGGTCTCGTCCAAGGTGACCACCGTGACGAGCCCGGCCCCTGTGGCCAGGACGGCCAGGGCCCGGACGGTCCGCAGGGCCCACCACCGGGAGCAGGTCACCACGGCGAAGAGCCAGAAGGCGCCGAAGGTGGAGAAGAGCCAGGTGGGGAGCTCGTCGAGGAAGTCCCCCAGGAGGACCCGGAGGCCGGTCCGGTGGATGAAGGAGGCCCGGGCCGACAGCCCCACCCCGGCATGGTGCTCGTAGCCGACGACGGCCCCGGCCGTGGCCAGGAGTCCCCCGACCAGCCCCATCGCCGTGGCCGGCCGGAGGGGCCGGTCGTCGAGGACCCGGAGGACCGTGACGGCGACGACCGTGAAGATCCCGACCTCGAGATGGCTGGCGGCCAGCCCCGCCCCGGCCACCACGGCCAGGAGGGGTGACTCGAAGAGGACCGCCATCGAGGCGAAGAGGAAGGTGAAGGGGTCCTGGGCCCCTACCGAGAGGAGGATGTTGGAGAGGGGGGTGGCGAGGAAGGCCACCAACCCCGCCGTCACCGCC
Source organism: Acidimicrobiaceae bacterium (assembly GCA_003151955.1). Taxonomy (GTDB): domain Bacteria; phylum Actinomycetota; class Acidimicrobiia; order Acidimicrobiales; family UBA8190; genus PALSA-743. The sequence continues at coordinate 13,792 of PLZB01000050.1, read as the reverse complement.
GGCCGTCCCCCGACCCGCCCCAGGCCGACGACGAGGACGCCGAGGGCCGTGACGATGACGGCCACGTGGAGGGTCACGTAGCCCCCGGGACCCCTGATCCCGAGGAGGTGGGCCAGGGCCGGGCCGATGGGGGAGGCCTGCTGGTACTGAACCCCGGCCGGGAGATGGGGGTTCCCGGGGAAGGCCCGGGCGATCCGGAGCCAGATCCCCACGTTCGGATCCTCCGCCGCCCCGTTCTTGACCAGGTCGGCGAGAGCCAGGACGGCCAGGAGGAGCCAGGCCGGCCGGTCGAAGAGGAACCGCTCCGTGGCCCCGAGGAAGCGCTCCCACCAGATCGGGGCCAGGCTCCCCGCCGGGTCGGGCCCGGCCCCCTCCTCGGTGTCCGGCGCCGCCCGCGTCTCGATCACGGGAGGTCCCCGGCGAGGTTCCCGGGGAGGTCCCCGGTGAGGAAGGGTGCCAGTCCGAGCCGGTCGGCGTCGACGAGACCGGTGGCCCGGAGGACCCGCTCGGCCGTGAGCCGCCAGCTGAAGGAATGGGACCTGGCCCGGGCCCGGGCCCCGAGCTCCTGGGCCCTGGCCGGGTCGGCGAGCCGTCCCATGGCCCCGAGGAGCCCGGCCGGGTCGTCGGGGTCGACGAGGATCCCCCCCGACCCGATCGAGCTGGCCGTCCCCCCCCGGGTGGTCCCGATGCTGGGGAGGCCGGCCCCGGCCGCCTCCAGGTAGACGATCCCGAAGGGCTCGAGCCGGCTGGGCATGACGAAGCAGGTGGCCCGGGCGAAGAGGGCCTCGAGCCGGGCCCGGCCCTCGGCCTCGTCGAAGGCCAGCCGGCCCTGGCCGCTGACCCCGGGCTCGTCGATCCGGGGGTGGAGCCCGACCAGGTCGAGGGTGGCGGCGGGGTGCTCGGCCCGGAGCCGCCGGAAGGCCTCCACCACGGCCTCCCCGTTCTTGCGCTCCCAGTCGTTCCCGACGAAGAGGAACCGGGGGGTGCTCCAGTCCCGCCCCGGGGGCGGGGGGATGTCGATGTTCCGGCCGTAGCCGACGACCTGGACCCGGGCCGGGTCGATCCCCTCGGACAGGAGGGCCTCGGCGGCCCAGCTGCTGGCCACGCAGCAGGCCCGGGCTCTCCGGTGGAGCCGGCGCTGCTGGCGGACCACCGACCCGAGGCCCCGCTCGCTCAGCTCCGCCATCCCGAAGGCCGCCGCCCCGGCAGGTCCCAGGGCGGCCAGCTGGGAGGGGGCGATCTCGCTGAGCGAGACGATCCGGCCCCGGACCGGCCGGCCGAAGGCCCCGGCCGGGACCACCCAGGCCCCGATCTCCGAAGGGGTGCTGAGCCGGCCGGCGGCGTTCGTCAGGGAGGCCAGGAGCCGCATCTCGACCTTCAGGGGCCAGGTCTCCGTCCGACGGCCGGTGAGCTCGAGCCAGCGCCGGACGGCGCCGGCCGCCGGGGCCCAGGGGGTGGCGTCCCGGTAGCCCCCGTAGACCCCGAGGGCCCCGAGCTCGCTGATGAGGTTGGTCGGGATTCCCGACCAGACCCGCGGGTCGGTGGGGTCGAACCAGGCCCCCGTGAAGCCGACCCGTGGTCCGGTCGGATTCCGGTGGCCGGGACCGGTCGGGGCGTCGGTGGGGAGCTCGTCCAGCTTCACCCGGGTTGAACGGCGGGGGGTCCCGATCCTGGCGGTCCCCGCAAGCTGGGCCGGCATCGGCCGTTCTGCCGGCCAGAGGACGGGCCCGTTCGGCCCCCGACCGGAGAGCCCAGGAGGCGGACCGATGAGATCGACAACGGAACTGCAGGACGAGGTCGGACGGTACCCCTGGTACCACTCCATCGACCTCGGCCAGGGGGTCGTCACCGAGGGGATGTTCGACCACCGGGGAAGTGAGGACCGCCACCTCCTCCCCGCCGACCTCTCCGGCCTCCGCTGCCTCGACGTCGGGACCATGGACGGCTACTGGGCCTTCGCCATGGAGCGCCGGGGGGCGGCCGAGGTGGTGGCCGTCGACGTGGAGGACCCCGAGACCCTGGACTGGCCGGCGAGCCTCCGGTCCCGGATCGTGAAGACCATGGACGAGACCAAGGCGGCCCGGTTCTCCCTGGCCCGCGACGCCCTCGGGTCCTCCGTCGTGCGGGAGATCCGCTCCGTCTACGACCTCGACACCGACCTGGGCCAGTTCGACCTGGTCTTCTGCGGGGACCTCCTCCTCCACCTGAAGGACCCCGCCACCGCCCTCGAGCGGATCCGCCGGGTCTGCCGGGGATCGGCCGTCGTCTGCAACCCGGTGAAGGAGCACTTCCCCTACCGTCGCCGACCCCTGGCCCAGCTCGACGGGATCGACGAGTTCCAGTGGTGGGTCACCAACCTGGCCGGCCTGGAACGACTGGTCCTCTCGGCCGGGTTCGCCCGGGTGGAGCGGGGCCGGCCCTTCGACGTCCGGGCCACCGGGGGCGGGAACTGGAAGGGCCGCCGGGGCGTCGTCCGGGGCTACACCTGATGCAGCGGTCGGCCCAGGCCGTGGAGCCGGGCGAAGCGGGCCATCCCCCCGACATGCCAGAGGGTGGCCCGGGTCAGGAACCGACGGCGGGTCAGCTCGGAGAGGTCGTGCTCGATAACGGCGGCCGGGACGTAGGCCACCTCGAGGCCGGCCTCCCAGACCCGCCAGCAGAGGTCGATGTCCTCGCAGTAGAGCCGGAATCCCTCGTCCATCCCCCCGAGCCGCCGGTAGAGCTCGGCCGGGAGGGCCATGGCGGCCCCGAGGACCCAGTCGACGGGCACCGGGTCGGCCAGTCGGTCGGGGTCGAGGTCGGCCATGAGGTGGCGGCGCTCCCCGGCCGTGTCGGGGAGGAGCCAGCGGAGCGGGGTCCGGCGGATCAGGGTCGTCCCCAGCGTCGGGAACCGTCGGGCCGAGGGTTGGTGCCGACCGTCGGGGTAGACGAGCCGGGCTCCGGCCAGTCCCACCCGGGGGTCGGTCCCGAGGTGGTCGACGAGTCCGTCGACGGCACCGGCGGAGAGCCGGGCGTCCGGGTTCAGGAAGACGAGGACCCGGCCCCGGGCCCGGTCGGCCCCGGTGTTGCAGTTGGCGGCGAACCCCCGGCGGACCCTGCTCCGCACCAGCCGGACCTCGGGGAAGCCGGCGGCCACGAGATCGGCCGTCCCGTCCGAGGAGGAGTTGTCGACCAGGATGACCTCCTGGCTCCTTCGGCCCGGATGGGCCCGGATGCTCGAGAGGCAGGCCCCGACGACCCCGGCCGACTCGTGGGTGACGACGACGAGGCTCACCTCGGGGTCGGCGTCGGCCTGGGGTGGGGTCACGCCGGGGAAACGACCACCCTGGAGGGACCTTGCGGGGTCGGGGCGGCCCGGGTGGTGAGCGCCGGCTGGGGGAAGGGGGCGCCCCCGGAGGTCTCCGTGGTCGTCTCCAGCTACGGCCGGGCCGGCTTCCTGGCCGGGCTCCTCGAGGCTCTCGAGGCCCAGGAGCTGGGGGTCGAGAAGTTCGAGGTCGTCCTCGTCGACAACGGCTCCCCCGACGGGACCTGGGCCGCCCTCCAGGGCGCGCTGTCCCGGACGGGGATCCGGCTCCTGGCCGTCCGACTCGACCGGAACGCCGGGGCCGGGGGCGGCCGGGACGCCGGCCTGGAGCTGGCCCGGGGGACGGTGGTGGCCTTCACCGACGACGACTGCCTCCCCGCCCCGGGCTGGCTGGCGGCCCTGACCGGACCCCTCCTGGGGCCGGACCAGGCCCCGACGGTCGTCCAGGGCCGGACCCTCCCCTGGCCCGAGGACGGCCCGGCCTGCGGCCCCTGGGCCCGGACCGTCTGGGTGGAGGAGCCGACCTGGCTCTTCGAGACCTGCAACATCGCCTACCGCCGGGCCGACCTCCTCGGAGCCGGAGGCTTCGCCGGGGCCGGCGAGGCCCCCCGGGGGGCGACCGGCCGGGCCTTCGGGGAGGACGCCCTCCTGGGCTGGGCCGTCGTCGGGGCGGGGGCGACCCTCGTGTTCCAGCCGGGAGCCCTCGTCCACCACCGCCATCTCCCCGCCTCCTACCCCCAGTGGCTGGGGGAGCTCCGGGGCCGGGGTGGCTTCCCTGCCCTGGTGGGCCGGAGCCCCTTCGGACGCCGGGCCCTCTGGCACCGCTTCTTCCTGGCCCCCCGGACCGCCGCCACCGACCTGGCCCTGGTCGGGTTGACCCTCGGTCTCCGGCGGGGTCGACGGGGTCGCCGGGTCTGGCTCCTGGCCCTCCTCCCCTGGCTGGTCCTGGCCCTCCCCGAGGCCCGGGGCCGGACGGGACGACGACTGCCGGTCCGGTTGGCCCAGCTCGCCCTGGGCGACCTCGTCGGCCAGGCCTGGCTGGCGGCGGGGAGCGTCCGCCACCGGACCGTGGTCCTCTGACCACGCCCCGGCCCGCAAGGTGATCGGCCTGAGGCCGTTCCCGGGCAGAGGGAAAGGACATCGGAGGGGGCGGACGTCGATGCGCCAGGCTCCGGGCCCGTCAAGGGTTCCCGCGGGCCGGAGGCGCCGGAAGAGGAGGTCGACCGGGCATGGTGAGCAGCCTCGAAGAAGGCCCGGGTGCCGACGGCTTCGGCCCGGTCGGGCTGGGGGAGGGCGGCGTCCTCGTCGGTCCCGCCCAGGACCGGGTCTCCAATGAGCTCCTCCTCGTCGACGACCCGGCCGGCATCGAACGGGTCGGTCCCGTGGCGGTCCGCCGCCGGGCCGGACCGAGCGGGATCGCCGTTGACAGCATCGGGCTCTCCCTGGCCGCCCTCACGGCCGCCTCCGTCCAGGCCGTCGTCCACGCCCGCCACGCCGGGATCCCCGTCGAGCGGGCCTTCCTCGCCACCATCGTCCACCTGGCCCTCTGCCTCCCCGTCCTGGTGGTGGCGCTCTCCGGGAGTCGCCACCCGCCCCGGTCCCGGCTCGAGACATCCCTGGGCCAGCAGGCCCACGAGGTCCTCCTCCCCCTGGCGGCCGGTGGACTCGTCTGTCTCGCCATCTGGCGGCTCGTCCACGCCGCCGGGATCACCGAACCCTCCCTCGACGCCGTCCTCCTCACCTGCGCCATCGGGATCCTCTCGGTGGCGGCGGCCCGGCTCGCCTACCAGGCCCCTCCCCGCCGGGACGGCCGCCGGGTCAGCCGGGTCCTCATCCTCGGGAGCGGGGTCGTGGCCGAGCGGCTCTCCGGCCAGCTGGCGGCCGGAGGCGGGATCGAGATCGTCGGGTTCGTCGACGACGACCCCAAGGACCGGGCCGGCTGCCTCGGGCCCCTCCGGGACCTCCGGCTCGTCTGCGAGCAGCAGGAGGTCGACCACCTGGTGGTGGCCTTCAGCCGGGCCCCCTCCGAGGAGTTCATCGAGGTCCTCCGTCCTCTCCAGGGCCGGATACCCATCACGGTGGTCCCCCGGCTCTTCGACGTCGTCCCCGCCAACGCCGGGGTCCACTCCCTCGGGTCCGGGATCCCCGCCGTCAGCCTCCCCTCGGCCCACCTGGGCTGGATGCCGAGATTCCTGAAGCGGGCCCTCGACGTGACCGGAGCCGGGATCGGGCTCCTCCTCCTCTCCCCCGTCCTCCTGGTGGTGGCCCTGGCCGTCCGGCTGACCTCCCCGGGCCCGGTCCTCCTCCGCCAGACCCGGGTCGGCCGGAGCGGGGAGGAGTTCTCCATGGTCAAATTCCGGTCGATGGTCACCGGCCCCCTGGTGGCGGCGGACCCGGGTGCGGGGAGGGACGAGCACGCCCTGAACAGCGAGCTGGTCCGGCTCCACGGGGAGGCGGCCACCGGACCCTTTCCGAAGCTGAAGCAGGACCCCCGGGTCACCCCGGTGGGGCGGGTCATTCGCCGGACCAGCATCGACGAGCTCCCCCAGCTCCTGAACGTCCTGAAGGGGGACATGTCCCTGGTCGGGCCCCGGCCCTTCATGCCCGACGACGCCGCCTTCATCGGGGGCTGGGCGCTGCGGCGCTACGCGGTGCGGCCGGGGATCACCGGGCTCTGGCAGGTCTCGGGCCGCAACGACCTCACCTTCGAGGAGATGTGCCGGCTCGACCACCTCTACGTGAGCTGCTGGTCGGTCGGCCTCGACCTCCGGATCCTGGTCCGGACCCTCCGGGCCGTGACCGCCGGTCGCGGTGCCTACTGAGACGGGGCTGGCCCGGCCCCGGCTCGCCTTCAACGCCCTCGCCCTCCGACCGGGGGGGAGCGGGGTCCAGACCTACGAGCGGGAGCTCCTCCGGGCCCTGGCCGCCGGGACCGGGGCCGACCTCGTCGTCACCGCCCGACGGGACGCCCTCGGGGAGGTCCCGGCCCGGGCCACCGTCCGGAGCCGGTCCCCCCGACAGGGACTCCTCCGCTTCGGCGCCGGGGCCCGGAGCCTGGGCCGGGCCGACCTGGTCCACGGGCTCGACGTCCACCTCCCCCTCCGGACCGTCGGCCCCACCGTCGTCACCGTCCACGACCTGAGCGTCCTCGACCTCCCCGGATCGATGGGCCGGGCCCGGGCCGCCGGGGAGACGGCCGCCCTCCGCCACGCCATGGCCCGGGCCGACGCCCTCATCGCCGTCTCCGACTTCACCGCCGGGCGGATCGCCCACCACTTCGGGAGGACGGCCACCGTCACCCCCCTGGCCCCCGCCCCCGACATGGTCCCGGCCGGGGCCGCCGAGCTCGACCGGGTCCGGGAGCTCCACCGCCTCCCCGACCCCTTCGCCCTCTACGTGGGGACGGTCGAGCCCCGGAAGGATCTGGGGACCCTGGTGGAGGCCTGCCTCCGGGCCGGTGTCCCCCTCGTGGTGGCCGGCGCCGTCCGGGGGGGCGGGACGCTCCCGCCGGCGGTCCGGGCTCTCGGCTACGTGGCGCAGGAGGATCTCCCCGCCCTCTACGGGGCGGCCACGGTGGTGGCCTACCCGTCGCGCTACGAGGGGTTCGGGCTCCCCCCCGTCGAGGCCCTGGCCTGCGGGACCCCCGTCGTCGGCTACCGGATCCCCCCCCTCGTCGACGTTCTGGGCGAGGGGGCCCTCCTGACCCCGGTCGGTGACGTCGGGGCCCTGGCCGGTTCGATCCGGACGGTCTGCTCAGACGGGGAGGCCCGGGCCGCCTTGGCCGTGCTGGGACGGGCCCGGGTGGGCCGGCTCAGCTGGGCCGCCACGGCGGCCGCCACCGTCGGGGTCTACCGGGACCTCGGGGTCGACTGCGCCTGGGTGGGTGAGGACGGAGTCTGAGGGTCCGGTGGGGGAGGGGGGAGCAGGTCGCCCTATTCTCCTCCCATGATGCTCGACACCCTCGAGGGAGCCACGATCGTCGTCACCGGGGTCACCGGCCAAGTGGCCGAGCCGGTGGCCCTGGCCCTGGCCCGGGCCAACCACGTGGTGGGGGCGGCCCGGTTCCGGGACCAGGCGGCCCGGGACCGGCTCGAGGCCGGGGGGGTCCGCTGCGTCCCCATCGACCTCGTCGCCGGGGACGTCGGGGGGCTCCCGGCCGATGCCGAGTACGTCCTCAACTTCGCCGTGGCCAAGTCGAACGACTGGGAGGCCGACCTCGACGCCAACGTGGGGGGGCTGGCCCTCCTGGCCGAGCACCACCGGGCCGCCCGGGGCTTCCTCCACTGCTCGACCACGGCCGTCTACAAGCCGATGGGCCACCATGTCTTCGCCGAGGGGGACCCCCTGGGGGACAACCACGCCGTCTGGCCCTTCCTCCGGACCTACAGCATCGGGAAGATCGCGGCCGAGGCGACGGCCCGTTGGGCGGCCCGCCGGTTCGGGCTCCCCACCGTCATCGCCCGGCTCTCCGTCCCCTACGGGAACCGGGGGGGCTGGCCCGCCGTCCACCTCGAGATGCTGCGCAACGGGAGTGCCATCCCCGTCCACAGCGACGCCCCCAGCGTCTACCACCCCATCCACGAGGACGACATCGTGGCCATGGTCCCCCGGCTGCTGGCCGTCGCCGCCGTCCCCGCCACCGTCGTCAACTGGGGCGGGGACGAGGCCGTCAGCATCGAGGACTGGTGCGGGGAGCTGGCCGCCCTCACCGGCCTCGAGGCCAGGTTCGAGCCCACCGACCAGACCATCGACAGCGTCCAGATCGACCTGACGAAGATGCACGAGCTGGTAGGGGGGACGACGGTCGACTGGCGGGCCGGCCTCCGGCGGATGGTGGAGGCCCGGCACCCCGAGCTGCTCCGGGCCGACGGGGACGGGGCCGCTTGAGCGACGTCCCGGGCGGGGCCGTCGTCCCACCTCCCGGCCCACCGGCTGGCCCCCCCACCACAGGGCCCCGTCCCCGGGCACGGCGGTGGTGGTCCCCGGGCTCCGGACGAACATCCTCCCCGCCCCCGACTTCCTCCCGGCCTGCTCGGCCACCGCCTTCGACGACTCGACCCGCTGCGTCACCGAAGCGGTCCTGGCCATCGGGAACGCCGACGCCCGGGACGGTGTGCCCCCTCGGCCTCCCGACCAACTGGAGCCGGCTCACCGCCGGGGAGCAGCTCTTCGTCGTCACCGACATCGAGCGGGCCGCCCGGGGAGCGGCCCTCACCACCGTGGCGGCCAACTGGATCCAGGGCTACGGAAGCCCCCTCGAGGCCCTCTACGAGTGGCTCTACGACGACGGGGTCGGATCCAGCAACACCGAGTGCACCGTGGCCGGCCAGTCCCTCTCCTTCGCCGAGGTTCTCGTCGAGTCGACGGTCCCCGTCCCCTACGTCTTCACCTGGGCCCAGGAGTAGCCGTTCCTCGACTGAGGCCGGCCGACCCCGGTCAGCCCTGGCTCTTCAGGTGCTCCTGGACCTCCTTGGCGGTCAGCTTGAAGCGGGAGTAGGTGTCGGCGTCGCACATGTTGACGATCTCCCGGTAGGCCTTCTCGAAGTGGTCCGGCGGGGCGATGGGCTCGTCCTCGGCGTAGATCTCGTCGAGCTCCCGGCGGACCCCACCGGGCAGGTTGACCTGCTCCCTGGCGCTGTCCGTGATGAAGCGCCCGTAGAGCTCCTTGCCGACGTTCATGTCGAACGAGCCCGAGCCGATGTAGGGCTGGAGGGCGGACACGAAGGCGACGTTCTCCATCACGTAGTTCTCGTTGGCGTAGTAGGCGAGGATCTGCCGCCAGGTGTCGTCCCGGACGCAGTCGGCGATGCTCCCCGGGGGATCGCTGTTCTTCACGGTGTCCATGAACTGGGAGAGCTCGCTCTCCCACTCCTCGGGCTTCTCGAAGGGCATGCTGGTTCCTTCCTCTCGGTGACCGACGGGGTCCGCCGGCGCTGCCGTGGCGGAGGGAGATTAGCGGTTGGATCGCCACAGCGAGCGGCTACCCGTCGACGAGCTTCTGGAACTCCTTGTCGAGGACCCCGGCAGCCTGCTTGTCGGCCAGCTGCTCCAGCCAGGCCTGGGCCGGCTCGGAGGCCATGGCGTCGACCATCTGCTTGGGGATGGCCTTCATGACGTAGTCCTCGGGCATGGTCGGGGCGGTCTCGACCCGGCGGGCCAAGGCGGCCTCGACGACCGGCTCCCAGCGGGCCGCCTTGGCGGCCCGACCGGCCTCGTCCCGCTCCACGAACTCGGGGAGGACCTCCGTCCCGAAGAGCTCGATGGACTCCATGATGTCCCCGTGGCGGTTCCGGCCGGCCTGCATGACGAAGATGAGCTGGTCCACCCCGGCCTCCTCGTAGCGCCGGAGGAACTCCCGGAGCTGGGCCGGGGTCCCCACCGCCCCCCGGAGCCCCGTCTCGTCCCCGGCCGCCGCCTTGGCCCCCAGGGTCTCGCTCTTGGCCGCCAGGGCCGCCTCGGGGGAGTAGCCCATCTTCCCCCGGCGCTCGACGAACTCCTCCCAGACGTTCGTCCGGGCCGGGACGTGCTCCCCGAAGACGTAGAAGTGGGCCAGGGAGTAGCCGAAGAAGTTGGCCCCCTCGAGGCCCCGGGCGATGGCGACCTCCTCGTCCCGGGCGCACATCATGGGGCTGACGCAGGCCACCTGGGGGTTGACGGCCAGGCCCACCGGGACGCACTTCTCCCGGAGGGTCCTCTCGTAGTCGGCCACCCACTGCCGGGCGTCCTCGGGCTCGATGAAGGCGAAGCTCAGGGCCCCGATCCCCTTCTCGGCGGCCAGGAGGATGGTGTCCCTCCGGCTGCAGGCCACCCAGAGGGGGGGATGGGGCTTCTGGACCGGCTTGGGGACGACGTTGCGGGGGGGCATGGTGACGAACCTGCCCTCGACTCCCCCTAAGGGGGTCTCCGTCATGCACCGGATGGCCACCTCGAGCCCCTCGAGCCAGGCGGCCCGCTTCTCGGCCGGGTCGATCCCGAATCCCCCCAGCTCGGCCTCGGAGGAGGACTCCCCCGAGCCGAACTCGACCCGACCCCCCGAGACCAGGTCGAGCATGGCGATGCGCTCGGCCGTCCGGGCCGGGTGGTTGTAGCCGGGGGCGGTCTGGACGATGCCGTGGCCGATCCGCATCCGCTGCGTCCGCTGGCTGGCCGCGGCCAGGAAGACCTCGGGGGCGCTCGAGTGGGAGTACTCCTCCAGGAAGTGGTGCTCGACCTCCCAGAGGTACTGGATCCCGAGCCGGTCGGCCAGCTCGACCTGATCGAGGGCGTCGGTGACGAGCTGGAGCTCGCTCGACTCCTCCCAGGGCCGGGGGAGCTGATGCTCGTAGAAGATCCCGAACTGCACGGCCCTGCCCCCTCAGCCCACGAGATGGTCGCCGGTGGTGTCGACCAGGGTGCCGTCGGGGAGCCGTTGGACCGGCCCGAGGCTGAGCATCTCCTCGACCAGGTCCCCCCCGTCGGGCCGGTCGGCCACGGCCAGGTCGATCTCGCTCATCACGAAGGCCAGGTTGTCCCGACGCCGGAGGAGGACGGAGTCCCCGAGGGCCCGGTCCCAGAGGAGCCCGAGCATCTCGGCCCCGTCGTAGGAGGCACCCCCGGTGCCGACCCAGCGGCGGTCCCGCATCTCGGAGAGGGCCGTCCGGAGGTAGGCCACATGGGGGGTCTCGTCGGCCCGGATGTAGGAGACGATCCGGGCCGCCTCCCCCTCTCCGGCCACGAGGTCGCCGTCGGAGAGGACGGCCTCGGCCCAGCTGAAGCCGTGGAAGGCCGAGATCTCGATGAGGAGGAGACCGATCATCCGGCCCACCACCAGCTCCAGGGTGAAGTCGATGTCGCCGGGGAGGACCCGGGCCGCCTCGGCCGACTGCCGCATCCGGGCCAGGTCGCTCTCGGCCCGGGGCCCGGTCGGGAGGCCCATCCGGGTCAGCATGGCCAGGGTCTGGTCCTCGGTGACCGGTGCCTCGAAGGCGATGTCCCGGGCCGCGAACCACATCAGGTTGTGGCCGGCCTCCTCCCCGTGGCCCGCCTCGTCCCGGGCGTGGGCCTCGAAGAGCCCACGGCCGATGTGGTCGACGGCTGTCCCGGTGATCTCCTGCGCGAAGGAGGCCTGGAAGTCGGGGAGGGGGAGGAGCCGGAGAATCCCCCCGAAGCCCTCGACCGTTCCGATCCGGGTCAGCGAGGCGATGGTGGGACCGGTGACCCCGTGGCGGAGGAGGAGCTTGGTCTGGGCCACGTTGGGGAAGGCCTCGGGCCAGGTCTCGAGGGGGATGTCGAGGATGGGGGTCCCGAATTGGGCCCGGCGCTGGGCCTCCCAGGCCTCGATGGCGGGACCCCGGTTGAGGGTCCTCGGCGAGACGTAGCGGCCCTCACCGTCGAAGCCGCCGTGGCAGCGGACCCCGCCGGCCAGGAGGGGCTCGGCCACGGGGTGGCCTGCGAGGAGCTCCTCCTCGGTGAACAGGACCTGGCTGGTACCCACGGCTTCCCTCCCGGTGGCGGTCGACGGTCAGAGCCGCCCCCCTTCCGAACTGTATACAGATGCGTATACAGTTGCAAGGGATGGGGACGGCCCGGCGGTTGATGCGACAGGACGAGCGCCAGGCTCAGGTCCTCGCCGCCGCCGCCGTGGCCTTCGCCCGGGGCGGCTTCGCCGCCACCTCCATGGACGACGTGGCGGCCGAGGCCGGGATCACCCGGCTCATCGTCTACCGGCACTTCGAGTCCAAGGAGGAGCTCTACCGGGCCGTCCTGGCCGGGGTGACGGAGCGGATCCGGGACGAGTTCCTGGCCGGGATGGCCCGGGCCCCCGAGGCCCGGCGGGGGTTCGTCGTTGGCTCCCTCCTGGCCGCGGCCCGGGAGGATCCCGACGCCTTCCGGCTCCTCATGGTCCACGCCGCCCGGGAGCCCCGCTTCGCCGCCCACCACGACGAGTGGTGGAGCCTGGCCCTGGGGGTCGCCGACCTGATGGTGGGGGAGACCATCGGGGACCCCGGCCTCTCGGCCTGGGCCACCCGGACCCTGGTGGCCACCCTGGTCGACACCGTCCTGGCCTGGCTCGACGCCGGGGACCGCGACCGGGACGGGGAGTTCGTGGCCCGGGCCACCGACGGGATGGAGGCCATGTTCCGGGCCTGGACGGCCACCCCCTGAGGGCCCTTGCCCCGAATTCCCGGGCCGGGCCGGTTACCGTTGGCCCGATGCCGTTCGACGCAGCCGGGAAGCGGGCCCTCGTCACGGGAGCCTCCTCGGGGATCGGGGCCGCCCTGGCCGAGGCCCTGGCCGGGGCCGGGGCGGTCGTCGGGATCGCCGCCCGCCGGGAGGACCGCCTGGCCGAGGTCCTCGACCGCTGCCGCCGTCACAGCCCGGACTCCCGGATGTGGGTGGCCGACCTGGCCGACCCGGCCGCCGTCGACGCCCTGGCCGCCTCGGCCCTCGAGGAGCTCGGGGGGGTCGACGTCCTCGTCAACAACGCCGGGATACCCAAGCGCCGCCATGTCACCCGGCTCGACGCCGCCACCGTCGACGCCGTCATGGCCATCAACTACTCGAGCCCGGTCCGGCTCACCCTGGCCCTCCTCCCCCAGATGCTCGAGCGGGGTGAGGGCCGGATCGTCACCGTCTCCTCGGTGGCCGCCCCCCTGAGCTCCCCCGGGGAGGCCGCCTACGACGCCTCCAAGGCCGCCCTCTCGTCCTTCTCCGAGGCCATGGCCATCGACCTCTGGGACACCGGCGTCAAGGTCCTCATCGTCTACCCCGGGGTCGTCGACACCGAGCTCTACCAGGTCCCCGACAACGACCCCCTCCTGGCCGGGGTGGAGGCCGTCCCGGTCTCCGACGTCGTCGGCGCCGTCCTCGGGGCCCTCGACCGGGACGCCGTCGAGGTCTACGTCCCCGAGTGGTTCGCCGAGCTGGCCTCGGGGAAGGCCGCCAACGTGGCCGGATTCCTGGCCGGTGCGGCCCGCTACGTGAAGGACCGGCAGGCCTCCGGCTGATGGCCCCGGCCGATCCCGGTCTCCACCGGCCCCGGCTGACGGCGGGGACCGCCGGCCTGGTGGCCACCGCTGTCGCCGTCGCCGTCACCCAGGGCTTCGCCGGGCTGGTCAAGAACGTCCCCTCCCTGGTCCTCTCGGTCGAGCAGTGGGTCGTCAACCGGCTCCCCGGCCCGCTGTCCCGGTTCGGGACGGACACGTTCGGGACCCGGGACAAGCTCGTCCTCACCCTGACCACCCTCCTCGTCATGGCCGTCCTCGGGTTCCTCCTCGGGGTGGCCGCCGTCCGTCGGCATTGGCTCGTCGGAGCCGCCTTCTTCGGATTCGGCCTCTGCGGCTTCCTGGCCGCCGACGGCCGGAACGGGGTGGCCCTGGACTGGACCCTCGCCGCCGCCGCCGTCGGGGCCGGGGCCGGCCACATCGCCCTCGTGGCGCTCCTCCGGGCCGCCGGCCTCATGATCCCCCCGGTCCGGGCCCGGCCCGGCCCGGCCCCCGAACCCCCTCC
>PLZB01000030.1 GCA_003151955.1 Acidimicrobiaceae bacterium | reverse complement strand
AGGTAGCCCTTGTCGAACTGCATCCCCTCGGTGAACTCGAGCTCGAGCCCGAAGGTGTTCGACTCCTCGACCGTGACGGTCCCGTCCTTGCCCACCTTGTCGATGGCCTCGGCCAGGATCTCCCCGATGCCGGCGTCGGCAGCCGAGATGGCGGCCACCTGGGCGATCTCCGTCTTGGAGTCGACCTCCTTGGCCTGCTTCTTGATGTTGGCCACGGCCGCGGCCACGCCCTTCTCCATGCCCTTCTTGAGGGACATGGGGCTGGCCCCGGCAGCGACGTTGCGGAGTCCCTCGTGGATGAGGGCCTGGGCCAGGACGGTGGCGGTGGTGGTGCCGTCGCCGGCGACGTCGTTGGTCTTCGTCGCCACCTCCTTCACCAGCTGGGCCCCCATGTTCTCGAAGGGGTCCTCGAGCTCCACCTCACGGGCGATGGTGACCCCGTCGTTGGTGATGGTGGGGGCACCGAACTTCTTGTCGATGACGACGTTCCGGCCCTTGGGGCCGAGGGTGACCTTGACGGTGTTGGCCAGCTTGTCGACGCCGGCCTCGAGGCCCCGGCGGGCGGCCTCGTCGAACTTCAGGATCTTGGACATGTGGTCGGCTCCCGACTACTTGGCGATCTTGGCCAGGACGTCCCGGGCCGAGAGGATGAGAAGGTCCTCGCCGTCGACGGTGATCTCGGTCCCGCCGTACTTCGAGTAGACGACGGTGTCGCCGGTGGCGACGTCGAGGGCGATGAGATCGCCACTCGTGTCGGAGCGGCGGCCGGGGCCGACAGCCAGGACCTCGCCCTGCTGGGGCTTCTCCTTGGCGGTCTCCGGGATGACGAGCCCGGAGGCGGTGGTCTCTTCCGACTCGTTCGGGCGAACGACGATCCGGTCCTCGAGGGGGTGGAGATTCATAGCTGGGGAGCCTCCTGTAGGCGCTGTTAGCACTCTAACCGTGCGAGTGCTAACGATAGCGGGCCGCCGGGCAGGAGGCAACACCGGGGGTCGGAGACCCTGGTCAGACCAGGAGGGGGAGCCCGAGGTTGGGGTCGGCGGGGAGGTCGAGGGGGCTGGGTCCGAGCTGCTCGAGCTGCCAGCGGCCGGCGGCGGCGACCATGGCGGCGTTGTCGGTGCACATGGCCCGGCTGGGAAGGTGGGCGGGGAGCCCCATGGCCTCGGCCCCGGCCCGGACGGCGGCCCGGAGGGGGCCGTTGGCGGCCACCCCCCCGGCCAGGCAGATCCCCCGGGACCCCCCGCTGGCGGCGGCCCGGAGGGTCTTGGCCACGAGGACGTCGACGACGGCCTGCTGGAATGAGGCGGCGACGTCCTCGTTCGAGGCCCCGGGGTGCTTCCGGACGGCGGTCACGACAGAGGTCTTGAGGCCGGAGAAGGAGAGGTCGAGGCCGTCGTCGAGGAGGGCCCGGGGGAAGGCGAAGGCCCGGGGGTCCCCCCCGGAGGCGGCCTGCTCGATGGCGGGCCCCCCGGGGTAGCCGAGGCCGAGGAACCGGGCCACCTTGTCGAAGGCCTCCCCCGCCGCGTCGTCGAGGGTCTGGCCGAGAAGCCGGTAGCGGCCGGGGCCCTCCATGGCGATGAGGAGGGTGTGGCCCCCCGAGACGAGGAGGACGGTGACGGGCCAGTCGATCCCGGGGTGGTCGAGGAGGGAGGCGAAGCAGTGGCCCTCGAGGTGGTTGACCCCGACGAAGGGGACCTCCCAGGCCAAGGCCAGGGCCTTGGCCTCGGCCACCCCGACGAGGAGGGCCCCGATGAGACCGGGGCCGACGGTGGCGGCGACGGCTCCCACCGGGGCGGTCCCCCCGGCCCGGAGCCCCCCGGCGGCGAGGCCGGCCCGTTCCAGGGCCTCGGCCACGACCGGGGTGAGGAGCTCGAGGTGGGCCCGGCCGGCCAGCTCGGGGACGACCCCCCCGTAGGCGGCGTGGAGGTCGACCTGGCTGGAGACGACCGAGGAGAGGACGGCCCCGTCCTCCCCGACGACGGCGGCGGCGGTCTCGTCGCAGGAGGTCTCGATTCCGAGGACGGGCCCGGTCACGGCTGGGGGACCAGGCTGGCCTCGATGGACCCGA
This sequence comes from Acidimicrobiaceae bacterium, assembly GCA_003151955.1. GTDB lineage: Bacteria > Actinomycetota > Acidimicrobiia > Acidimicrobiales > UBA8190 > PALSA-743. The sequence goes on along the minus strand of PLZB01000030.1, from coordinate 28,573 downwards.
GGCGGGCCCCGTAGGCGTCGGAGTCGACGTCGTGGACCCACATGACGATGGCGTCCTCCCCGGTCTCGGCGTAGTAGTTCTTCCGGATCCCGACCGGGGCGAAGCCGAACCGGCGGTAGAGGGCCAGGGCCGGCTCGTTGCCGACCCGGACCTCGAGGGTCAGGTGCCGGATCCCGAGGGGTGGGGCGGCCCGGGCCATGTCGAGGAGGAGGAGGGTCCCGACCTGGCGGCCCTGCCAGACCGGGTCCACGGTGAGGGTGGTGACATGTCCCTCCTCGAGGACGACCATCAGCCCGGCGTAGCCCACCACCAGGGGGCCGAGGGTGGCCGCCGTGTAGCGCCGGACGGACCGCTGGGAGAGCTCGGTCAGGAAGAGGGAGGCCGACCAGGGCCGGGGGTAGCACTCCTCCTCGATCCGGAGCACCGACCGGAGCTGCCGTCGCCGGAGGGGGACGACCCGGACGGCATCGGCCAGGCTCGTCACGAGGGGGCCTCGACCGGCCGGGGGGCGATCCGCTGCTCCCAGTTGATCCTGGCGTCGGCGTCCCTCAGGTAGTGGGGGACGACGGCGGCGGCCGGCTGCCCGAGGTCCCGGGCCATCCGGTCGAGCCCCAGGCCGGCCAGGACGGCCACGGGGGGGTGGGCCAGGAGAGGACCCCCGAGGAGCTCCCCGGTCCCGGAGAGGTCGTCCCGGTAGCGGCGGGCCCCGTCCCCGACGAGGAGGGCGGGGTCCCCCCCGGCCAGGTCGGCGACCAGCTCCGGGGGAGGCCCGAGCCGCTCCTCCCCCACCCGGCGGACCTCCCCGGGGCCGGCCCGGAACCGGGCCCAGAAGACCTCCCCCCGCCGGGCGTCGACGACGGCGACGACGTCCCGGCCGGCGGCGGTCCCGGTCCCGAGGACGGCCCCGGCCAGGATCTCGAGGCTGGTGGCGGTCACGACGGGGATCCCGACGGCGAAGGCCAGGGCCTTGGCCGTCCCCACCCCGACCCGGAGACCGGTGAAGAGCCCCGGCCCGACGTCGACGGCCACGACGTCGAGCTCCCGGGGGGCCACCCCGGCCTGCCGGCAGGCGAACTCGATGGCCGGGGTCAGGCTCTCGGCGTGGCGCCGGCCCCGCTCGACGGTGACCGTGGCCAGGAGGCCGGCCTCGGTGGCGACGGAGACCCCGACGGACTCGGTGGCGGACTCGATGGCGAGGAGGAGCACCGGCCTAGCCCTCCCCGCCGGCCCAAGGACGGAGGGCTCCGGCCAGCGCCCCGAGCCGGTCCTCCCAGGCCGGTCCCTCGGCGGTGACGGTCAGGGCCCGCTCCTCGTCCCCTCCGGGTCCCGGGGCCAGGCTGACCCGGAGGGCCCCCGGGGCGAGGACCGGGCCGGCCATATCCCCCCACTCCACCAGGGCCACCGCCTCCTCCTCGACGAGCTCCCCCAGCCCGAGCTCGACGACGTCCCGGAGGTGGTCGAGCCGGTAGAGGTCGGCGTGGTGGAGGGTCCGGATGGTGGGGTGCCGGCAGGGGTGGGGGCGGACCAGGGTGAAGGTCGGGCTGGTGACGGTATCCCCGACCCCGAGCCCGGCCGCGAAGCCCTGGGCGAAGGTGGTCTTCCCGGCCCCGAGGTCCCCGACCAGGAGGACGAGGTCCCCGGGCCGGGCCACGCCGGCCAGGGCCCCGGCCAGGGCCCGGGTGGCCTCGGGGGAGTCGGTCCGGGCCCGGAGGTCCGTCACGGGCCGGCCAGGAGGAGCTTGGCCCGGACGAGGTCGGCCCGCACTGCGGCCACGATCTCGGCTCCCCCCCGGAGGGCGTAGGCGGGGTGGAAGGTCGGGACGAGCCGGCCCCGGCCGAAGGGGTAGGCCTGGCCCCGGAGCTTCGTGACCCCCAGGGTGGTCCCGAGGAGGAGTTGGGCCGCGAAGTTCCCCAGGGTGACGACGACCCGGGGGGCGACCAGCTCGAGCTGGGCCTCGAGCCAGGGCCGGCAGGCCTCGATCTCGGCCGGGAGGGGGTCCCGGTTCCCGGGGGGCCGGCACTTCACGACGTTGGTGATGGCGAAGGCCGACCGGTCGAGGCCCATCTCCTGGAGGACCAGCTTGTCGAGGAGCTTCCCCGACCGGCCCACGAAGGGCTCCCCCTGGAGGTCCTCCTCCTGGCCGGGGGCCTCCCCCACGAAGAGGAGGTCGGCGTCGGGGGGACCGACGTCGAAGACGACCTGGGTCCGGGTCCCGGCCAGGGCGCACCGGGTGCAGCCGAGCGCCTCGTCCCGGAGCTCGGCCAACGTCAACACGGCCGCATGGTAGCCCTCAGTGCCCGACCGCCACCTTCTCGTCGAACTCCCCGAGGAGCCGGGAGAACTCGAACCGGCGCTCCAGCATGGGCATGTGGCCACAGCGGGGGAGCTCGACGAGCTCGGCCTGGGGGAGGCCGGCGGCCAGGGCCCGGGCGTGGCGGGGGGGGAGCATCCGGTCCTTCGAGCCCACCACCACCAGGGTCGGGACCTCGAGCTCCCCGAGCCGGCCCGAGACGTCGAAGGATCCCAGGACCCCGGCCAGGGCGGCCACGGTGGCCAGGGGGGTGGTCGAGGACATGGCCTCCACGAACCGGACCTGGGCCGGGGGGGCCTCGGGCCCGAAGCCCATCCGGCTGGCCCACCACCGGAGGTCCCCCGAGGGGAGCCCCTCGATCCCGGACCGGGCCGCCAGGGAGAGCCCCCGGGCCGCCACCGGGCCCCCCAGCCGGGCCAGGATCCGGTAGCCGGGGAAGCCGAAGATCGGGCCCCCCGTGGTCGAGACGAGGGCGAGACCGCTGACGAGCCCCTCCCGGTCGGCAGCCGACACCCGGAGGAGGGCCTCGAGGGAGATCATCCCACCCATCGAGTGCCCCACGAGAAGGGCCGGACCGACCTCGAGGGCGTCGAGGACGGTGAGGAGGTCCTCGGCCAGCCTCCCGACCCCGCCGCCGAGCCCCGCACGGCCGGGGAGGGACTGGCCGTGGCCCCGGAGGTCGAGGGCGATGACCCGGTAGCGGGGGGCCAGGTCCCGGAGCTGGTGGGTCCAGGTGGCCACCGAGAGGCTGAAGCCGTGGAGGAGGACGACCGGGGGGCCCTGGCCCCGCTCGACGACGTGGATCCTCCCCCCGTCGTCCATCTCGACGAAGTGGTGCCGGAGGTCCCCCGGCAGGGCCAACCCCTCCCCGACGACCTCCTCCGAGGTGGCCGTCGACCGGGACACCACCCGGTGCTGGGCCGCCCAGGCCGCCCCCACCGCCGCCGCCCCGGCCCCGGCGGCCACCAGGCCCGGCCAGATCCGACCCCGCCGTTGCTCGCTCTCAGCCACCTGAACCCTCCTCTTTCCCTCCGTCGCGCAGGACCCGGGGCACCCGGGTCCCGATCCCGCAGAGCACCTCGTAGCCGATCGTCCCCAGTGACTCGGCCCAGTCCCAGGCGGTCAGGACACCCTCCCCCTGCCGGCCGATCAGGACCACCTCGTCACCGACCTCCACCGGTCCCTCCGGTCCGCAGTCCACCAGGATCTGGTCCATCGTCACCGTCCCCGCCAGCGGCCGCCGGCGACCTCCCACCAGCACGGTACCCCCCCCGGTGAAGAACTGCCGGGGGACCCCGTCGGCGTAGCCCACCGGGACCGTCGCCACGAGGGTCTCCCCGGCCAGGGGGAGGGGTCGGCCGTAGGAGGGCCGGGCCCCGGCCGGGAGCCGCCGGACGTGGGAGACCCGGGCCTTCCAGGAGAGGACCGGTCGGAGCTCCCCACCCCCCGAGGCCTCGGCCACCAGAGGGGCGAACCCGGGGGCGGGGAGGACCCCGTAGAGGGCGATCCCGCACCGGACCAGCCCCAGCCGAGCGGCCGGGTGGGCGATGGCCCCGGCCGAGTTGGCCGCGTGGACCAGGGGGACCTCGATTCCGGCGGCGACCAGGCCGGCCCGGGCCTCCTCGAGCCGACCGAGCTGGTCGGCCGTGAAGGCCCGGTCCTCCGCCCCCGGCCCGTCGGCCACGGCCAGGTGGGTCCAGAGGGCGGCCAGGTGGAGTCGGGGGGAGCTCTCCACGGCCCGGGCCAGGGCCGGGAGATCGGCCGGGTCGGCCCCGACCCGGTGCATCCCCGTATCGACCTTCAGGTGGACCGGGACCGGGGGGCCATCCTCCCCGGCGGCGGCGGCCACGGCGGCCACCCCCTCGGGGCTGTAGACGGTCGGGGTCAGCCGCCGGGCCACCGCCTCGGCCATGGCCGCCGGGGGAGGCTCCGAGAGGAGGAGGATCGGGGCCTCGATCCCGGCTTCCCGGAGGACGACCCCCTCCTCGACGAGGGCCACCGCCAGGCTCTCCGCCCCGGCCTCCAGGGCGGCCCGGGCCACGGCCGGGGCCCCGTGGCCGTAGCCGTCCGCCTTCACCACGGCGCAGAGCCCGGCCGGGCCGGCCAGGGCCCGGAGGAGGCCGACGTTGTGCCGGACCGCCCCCAGGTCGATCTCGGCCCAGACGGGCCGGAGCCGCTGCCTCCCGGGACCCTCAGCCATCGCCGCCCTCACCCCGGCCGGTCCGGTCCGGTCGCCCCGAGAGCCACCGGGACACGAGCTCGGGGAGGTCCCCGGCCAGGAGCCCCCGGGACGGGCCCAGGGCCGAGGCCCGGCCGTGGACATGGGCGGCCAGCCCGGCCGCCTCCAGGGGGGGAACCCCCCGGGCCAGGAAGGCCCCGAGGACCCCCGAGAGGACGTCCCCCGTCCCCGCCGTGGCCAGCTGGGGACCCCCGGCGGTGGAGAGGAGGACCTGCCCCCCCGGGTCGGCCACCACCGTCGTCGATCCCTTGAGGAGGACGACCGCCCCCGTCGCCGCCGCATAGCGGGCCGTCGCCGCCATCCGGTCCCCCCCGAGGGCTCCCCCCACCAGCCGGCCGAACTCCCCGGCGTGGGGGGTCAGGACGACCGGCCGGACCGGCCGGCCCGGCTCGACCAGCCCCTCCCCCCGGATCAGCCGGGCCACCCCCCCCTCGTCGGACCACCCCAGGGCGAAGAGCCCGTCGGCGTCGACGAGGACGGGGACCTCCGACTGGGCCAGGAGCCGCCGGACCTCGGCCGAGGCCGACTCCGACCGGCCCAGCCCCGGGCCCACCACCAGGACCTGGCAGCGCTCCGCCATCCGGAGGGCCTCGGCCGCCCATCCCTCGGCCGGCAGCGCCGTCCCGACCGCTTCGCCGGCCGGGACCTCCCGGAGCGACGCCCCCGGGATCCCGAGCCGGACCATCCCGGCCCCGGCCCGGTAGGCGGCCCGGGCGCAGAGGGACGCCGCCCCCGTCATCCCCGGGGACCCCGCCACCACGGCCACCGCCGCCTGCCACTTGTGGGCCTCCCGGGGTCGCTCCGGGAGGAGCCGGTCCACGTCCTCGTCCTCGACCAGCCAGGTCCGGGCCCGGCTGACATCGAGGCCGATGTCGGCCACCACGACCCGGCCGGCCAGTCCCGGCCCCGCCCCCTCGAGGAGCCCCGGCTTCAAGGCGGCGAACGTCACCGTCAGGTCGGCCCGGAGCGGCTCCCCCGAGACCTCCCCGGTGTCCCCGTCGAGGCCCGACGGAATGTCGACGGCGAGCACCGGGACCCCGGCCGGGACCGAGGGGGCCCGGTAGCTCCCCCGGAACCCCGTCCCGTAGGCGGCGTCGATGACGAGGTCGACGGTCCCGGCCGGGCCGATCGCCCCGGGGGCCCCGGCCGCCTCGATCACCCTGACCCGGGCCCCCCGCCGCCGGAGCCGCTCGGCCGCCACCCGGCCGTCGGCCCCGTTGTTCCCCTTCCCGGCCACCACCACCACCCGCCGGCCGTAGGCCCCCCCGAGGAGCTCCAGGGCATACCGGGCCACCGCCGTCCCGGCCCGCTCCACCAGGACCGCCTGGCTGACCCGGCCGAGGGCCTCGGCGTCGATGGCCCCCATCTCCCCCACCGTGACCACCGGCCTCACCGCCCCGCCTCCCCGGCCCCGGATCCCTCGGCCACGACGCTGGCCACGGCGACCTGGTCGGTGTGGGTCAAAGAGACGTGCCAGCGGTCGATCCCCCTGGTCCCGGCCAGGGCGGCGGCCCGGCCCGAGAGGGCCAGGGTCGGCTCCCCCCCCGGTCCCCTGACCACCTCCATCTCCCGGAAGTCGGCCGCCCCGATCCCCACCCCCATGGCCTTCAGGACGGCCTCCTTGGCCGCGAACCGGGCCGCCAACCGGGTCCCCGGGTCCGGGGTCCCCTCGGCATAGGCCCGCTCCCCCTCGGTGAAGAGCCGACGGGCCAGGCCGGGACGGCGCCCGAGGAGGTCCCGGAACCGTCCCACGTCCACGGCGTCCACCCCGACGCCCCGGACGGTCATTCGACGGTGACGGTCTTGGCCAGGTTCCGGGGCCGGTCCACGTCGTAGCCGTGGGCCCGGGCCAGGTGGTAGGCGAACTGCTGGAGGGGGACGACGTCGACGAGGGGGGAGAAGAGCTCCTCGGTGGGGGGGACCCAGAGGACGTGCTCGGGGGAGCTGGCCTCGGCGGCCGAGTCCCCGTCGCCGTCCTGGGCCACCACGACGACCGTGGCCCCCCGGCTCCGGACCTCCTGGATGTTGCTCTTGAGCTTGTCCCAGAGCCGGTTCCGGGTGGCCACGGCGAGCACGACCGTCCCCGGCTCGATGAGGGCGATCGGCCCGTGCTTGAGCTCCCCGGCCGGGTAGGCCTCGGCCCGGACGTAGGCGATCTCCTTGAGCTTCAGGGCCCCCTCCAGGGCCACCGGGAAACCGACGTGGCGTCCCAGGTAGAAGAAGTCCCGGGTGTCGACGAACCGGGCCGCCACCCCGGCCACCGCCTCGTCCCGGGCCAGGGCCTCCCCGATCAGGTCGGGAACTCCCCGGAGATGGTCGAGGAGCCCGGCGATGGCCGGCCCCGGGAGGGCCCCCCGGAGCTGGGCCAGGTAGAGGGCCAGGACTTCGAGGGCGGCGATCTGGGCCAGGTGGGTCTTGGTGGCGGCCACCCCGATCTCGGGGCCGGCCCGGGTGTAGAGGACCCCATCGGCCTCCCGGGCCATGGACGAGTCGACGACGTTCGAGATGACGAGGACCTTGGCTCCCTCCGACCGGGCGTGCCGCATGGCCTCGGTGGTGTCGACGGTCTCCCCCGACTGGCTCACCCCGACCACCAGGGTCCGGCCGTCGAGGACGGGGTCCCGGTAGCGGAACTCCGAGGCGATGTCGATCTCGGCCGGGAGGTGGAGCCACCGCTCGATGGCGTACTTGGCCATGAGCCCGGCGTGGTAGCTCGAGCCGCAGGCCACGATGAAGACCTTGTCGACGGCCTGGAGGTCCCCGTCGGTCAGCCGGTGCATCTCGTCGAGGGCCAGGATCCCCTCGGGGAGGAGCCGACCGACGAGGGTGGCGGTGACGGCCTGGGGCTGCTCCGCCATCTCCTTGCTCATGAAGTCGTCGTAGTCCCCCCGCTCGGCCGCCTCGAGGTCCCAACCCACCTCGATGGCGGGGTGCTCGACGGGGTCCCCGGCCAGGCTGGTGATCTCGACCGACCCGGGCCGGAGGACGGCGATCTCGTCGTCCTCGAGGGCCCAGACCGTCCGGGTCCGGCCCAGGATGGCCGGGATGTCCGAAGCCAGGAGCCCCTCCCGGGCCTCGGAGTCCCCCAGACCGACCAGGAGGGGGGAGACCCGCCGGGCGGCCACGATCGTCTCGGGCTCGTCGGCGGAGACGACCCCCAGGGCGAAGGCCCCCCGGAGCTCCCCCACCACGGCCCGCACCGCCGCCGTCAGGTCGACCCCGGTGGCGAGCTCCTCCTCGACGAGGTGGGCGATGGCCTCGGAGTCGGTGTCCGAGGCGAGGACGTGGCCCGACTCGAGGAGCCGGGCCCGGAGCTCCCGCCAGTTCTCGATGATCCCGTTGTGGATGATCGCCACCCGGCCGGTGCAGTCGAGGTGGGGATGGGCGTTCCCCTCGTTGGGGTGGCCGTGGGTGGCCCACCGGGTGTGGCCGATCCCGGCCGTGGCCACCGGGGCGTCCTCGGCCACCTTCCGGAGACCCTCGAGGGGACTGGGCTTGGTGGCGTCCCGGGCCCGCCAGAGGGTCCCCTCAGCCTGGAGGACCAACCCGGCCGAGTCGTAGCCCCGGTACTCGAGCCGGGCCAACCCGTCGAGGAGGAGCTCGGTGACGCCGCTGCCCCCGGTCACGCCGATGATGCCGCACATGGCCCCAGGCTACGACGAGACAGCGGCCGGAGTGCCCTCGCCGGGCTCGACCCCGAGGAGGCCCTGGACGACAACCGTCCGGATCCGGTCGGCGACGGCGGCGGCGAGGTCCTCCTCCTCGGCCTCCACCATGACCCGGACCAGGGGCTCCGTCCCACTGGGCCGGAGGAGGACCCGGCCCCGGCCCTCGAGCTCGGCCTCGGCCTCGGCCAGGGCGGCCCTGACCTCCTCGGAGGCGACGGCGGCGGCCGGATCGGGGACGGCCACGTTCACGAGGACCTGGGGGAGCCGCTCCATGGCCCCGTCGGCCAGCTCGGCCAGGGGCCGGCCGGCCCGCCGGAGGAGATCGGCCAGGAGGAGACCGGTCAGGACCCCGTCCCCGGTCGTGGAGAGCTCCCGGAAGACGAGATGGCCGGACTGCTCCCCCCCGAGGGCGAGGCCGTCGGCGTCGAGGGCCTCGAGGACGTAGCGGTCCCCGACGGGGGTCTCCCTGACCTCGATCCCCCGGGCCGCCATGGCCCGGTGGAAGCCGAGGTTGGTCATGACCGTCACCACCACCGTGTTCCCCGCCAGCCGGCCCCGGGCCGCCAGGTCCTGGGCGAAGAGGGCCAGGAGCTCGTCCCCGGTCCTGGTCTTGCCTTCCGAGTCGACGGCCAGGAGCCGGTCGGCGTCCCCGTCCAGGGCCAGCCCGAGGTCGGCCCCCCGGGCCAGGACCTCGGCGACGAGGAGCTCGGGGTGGGTGGAGCCACAACCGTCGTTGATGTTCGAGCCGTCGGGCTCGCAGGCGATGGCCGTGACCTCGGCCCCGAGCCGGGCGAAGACGGCCGGAGCCACCTCCGAGGCGGCCCCCTGGGCACAGTCGAGGACGATCCGGAGCCCGCTGAGGTCCCGGCCCTCCAGGGTCCCGACCAGGTGATCGAGATAGCCCTCGGCCGCCTCGGGCTCGCTCCGGAGCCGGCCCACCCCGTGGCCGGTGGGGGGCCGGGGGGACCGCTCCCCGTCGCCCAAGATCCGGTCCAGCTCGGCCTCGATGAGCTCCTCGGTGGCATCGGGGAGCTTGACCCCCCCCTTGTCGAAGAGCTTGACCCCGTTGTCGGCGAAGGGGTTGTGGGAGGCCGAGATGACGGCGGCGGGCACCTTCCGCTGGGCCGAGACCCAGGCCACCCCGGGGGTGGGGAGGACGCCGAGGTCGACGACGTCGGCCCCCTCGCTGGCCAGCCCGGCCGCCAGGGCGGCCTGGAGCATCGGCCCCGACCGGCGGGTGTCCCGGCCGACCAGGAAGCTCTCGGCCGGGAGGACCCGGGCCGCGGCCCGACCCAGGGCCAGGGCCAGCTCGACCGTCAGCTCGGCGTTGGCGACCCCCCGGACGCCGTCCGTGCCGAACCGGCCGCCCATCCGACTACCGCTTGGAGTACTGCGGAGCCTTGCGGGCCTTCTTGAGGCCGTACTTCTTGGATTCCTTCTCCCGGGAGTCCCGGGTCAGGAGACCGGCCTTCTTGAGCGTCCCCCGGAGCTCGGGGTCCAGCTCGATGAGGGCCCGGGCGATCCCGAGCCGCATGGCCCCGGCCTGGCCGGAGATCCCGCCCCCGTCGATGGTGGCATCGAAGTTGTAGCCCTCGGTCAGGTTCGTCGTCCGGAGGGGCTCGGTGACGATCATCCGGTGGGTGGCCGAGGTGAAGTACTCCTCGATCGGCCGCCGGTTGACCGTGATGGCACCCTGGCCTGGCCGGACCCGGACCCGGGCCACGGCCCGCTTCCGGCGTCCGGTGGTCTGGCACAGCGGGGCTCCAAGCTTGGGCCTCTTCGACACGTCCTGCTCCTGTCCTTCGTTCTCCGCCCGAACCCTCAGGCCTGGATCCGGCGGGCGCCGGGCAGGTCGAGGGGCTGGGGCTGCTGGGCCTCGTGGGGATGCTCGGGGCCCGGGTAGACCTTCAATTTGGCGAGCTGCTGCCGGCCCAGTCGGGTCCGGGGCAGCATCCCCCGGATGGCCCGCCGGACGACCTCTTCGGGCTTGGTGTCGAGCATGTCGGAGTATCGCTCGGCCTTCAGCCCGCCCGGGTAGCCACTGTGGCGGTAGGCGATCTTCCGGGTGGCCTTCCCGGCCGTGAGGACGATCCCGGCTGCGTTGACCACGATCACATGGTCCCCGGTGTCGATGTGGGGGGCGTACGTGGGCTTGTGCTTCCCCCGGAGAATGGAGGCCACCTCGGTGGACAGCCGGCCCAGGACCATGCCCTCGGCATCGACGACATGCCAGGCCCGGATGATCTCAGCCGCCTTGGGGGAGTAGGTACGCACGCAGAAGTCCTTGTTGGTCTCGTCGGCCCCGACCAGAGCCGTGGTCCGGCTCGATTGGCTCGGGTTCCCGGCCGCTCACCGGTGGCCCCGCGGGCGGGTCCGGCCGGAGGGCCGAGGGACCACGATAGGTCCTCGACCCACCGGGGGGCAAGCCGCCCCCGGGGTGGCTGATTCAGTAGAGGACCTCGAGGAGGCAGAGGCCCTGGGGCGGGGCCAGGTCCCCCGCCTGGCTCCGGTCCCCCGAGGCCAGGAGCCAGTGGACGTCGGAGGCCCGGCGGCGGCCCTTCCCGACGTCGACGAGCATCCCCACGATGGACCGGACCATCTGGTGGCAGAAGGACTGGGCCTCGATCTCGAACCGGAGCAGCCGGCTCGCCGGGCCGAGCTCCCCCGTCGCCACCGGGACGACCCTCCAGCCGGCGTCGACGACCCGCCGGGGGATCTCGTCGGCCGGTGAGGTCCCCGGGACCCGCCGGCAGAAGGCCCGGAAGTCGTGCTCCCCGAGGAGGGCGTCGGCGGCCGAGACCATGGCCCGGAGGTCGAGGGGTCCGGCCACCGTCCAGGCCGACGGGGCCAGAAGGGGGTCGGGGACGGCCGACTCGAGGACGAGGTAGCGGTAGCGCCGGGCCCGGGCCGAGTGCCGGGCGTCGAACCCCTCGGGGGCGATCTCGGCGCTCCGGACCACGATGGATGGCCCGAGCATCGAATTGAGGCTCTTCTGGAGCCGCCGGAGGTCCACCCCGGCCCGGACGTCGGCGTGGACGACCTGGCCCCGGGCATGGACCCCGGCGTCGGTCCGACCGGCGCAGGTCAGGTCGACCCGGTGGCGGGCCACCCGGGCCAGGGCCCCGCTGAGCGCCCCGGCCACGGTCTCCTGCCCGGGTTGGGCCGCGAACCCGTGGAAGCCGGCCCCGTCGTAGGCGACGACCATCCGGATCCGAACCGTTTCGCCGGGGGGGTCCTCCTCCTCGGGAGCGGTCGGACCGGCCTTCTCCGACCCCGGCCCGGCGGACAGCTCCGCCGGCGATTCGGGATCGAAAAGGGTCAAACCAGTTCGATGCGTGCCATGGGGGCGGCGTCCCCCTGGCGCTGGCCGAGCTTCAGGATCCGGGTGTAGCCCCCGGGGCGGTCCACGTAGCGGGGACCGATCTCGGCGAAGAGCTTGTGGGCCATGTCCTTGTCCCGGATCAGGGCCACCACCTGGCGCTGCCGGGCCACCCCGCCCTTGCGGGCGGCGGTGATGCACTTCTCGGCCACGGGCCGGATCATCTTGGCCTTGGCCTCGGTGGTGACGAGTGACTCGGCCGCGATGAGGGAGGCGACCAGGTTGCCCTGCATCGCCTTCTGGTGGGCGGCGTCACCGCCGAACCGTCGGCCCCGCTTGGGAGTTCCTCGCATCGGAGTCCCCTCAGTCCTTGGTCCGCAGCGAGAGGCCCCGCTCGTCGAGCCGCTGGATGACCTCGTCGAGGGACTTCTGGCCGAAGTTCGTGATGGCCAGGAGGTCGTCGTAGGTCCGCTCCACCAGCTCCCCGATCGTGTTGACCTGGGCCCGCTTGAGGCAGTTCCGGGGCCGCTCCGAGAGGTCGAGGTCCTCGATGGGGAGGTCGAGGTCCGGGGAGCCGCTGGTGGCGGTCCCGACCTCGCCGAGCTCCAGGCCCTGGGGCTCGTCCTCCAGGTTGGCCACCAGGGCCACCAGGGACCTCAGCGTGTCCCCGGCCGAGGCCAGGGCTTCCCGGGCCGTGAGGGATCCGTCGGTCTCGATGTCGAGGACGAGGCGGTCGAAGTTCGTCGACTGCTCGACCCGGACCGGCTCCACCGAGAAGGAGACCCGCCGGACGGGCGAGAAGATCGAGTCGACCGGGATGACCCCGATGGTGCTCGACCGCTTGTTCTTGTCGGCCGAGGCGTAGCCCCGGCCCCGCTCCACCGTGACGTCGAGGGCCAGCCGGCCCTTGGCGTTGAGGGTGGCCAGGTGGAGCTCGGGGTTGAGGACCTCGACGTCGGCCGTCAGTTGGAGGTCGGCGGCGGTGACGTCACCGGGACCCCGCTTGTCGCAGCGGAGGGTGACGGGCTCGTCGCTGTGGACCCGGAGGACGAGGTCCTTCAGGTTGAGGAGGAGGTCGGTGACATCCTCCTTCACCCCTGGCAGGGTCGTGAACTCGTGGAGAGCGTCGTCGAAGCGGACCTGGGTGACGGCACCGCCCGGGATCGACGACAACAGGGTCCGCCGGAGCGAGTTCCCGAGGGTGTGGCCGAATCCCGGCTCGAGGGGGCTGATGGCGAACCGCTGACGGTTCTCCTCCTCCTCGCCGATGGCTTCGACGGTGGGGCGCTGGATAATGAGCATGGAAACGCTCCTGCAGGTGGTCGGTGGGGGGAGGGGACTACTTGGAGTAGAGCTCGACGATGAGCGACTCGCGCACCGGCTCGTCGATGTGCTCCCGCTCGGGGAGGACGGCCACCCGGACCTGGGTCCGGCCCTCGGCCCCGACGGCGAGCCAGAGAGGCAGGGACCGGTCGATGGTGTCGAGGTTCCGGCGGACGACGTAGAGGTCCTGGGAGGACGGCTTCATCGAGATGACCTGGTCGACCTTGACCCGGTAGCTGGGGATGGTGACCCGCTTCCCGTCGACGAGGACGTGGCCGTGGCGGACGAGCTGTCGGGCCTGGGAGCGGCTGGCACCCCAGCCGGCCCGGAAGGCGACGTTGTCGAGCCGGAGCTCGAGGAACCGGAGGAGGTTCTCGCCCGTGATCCCCGGGGACCGGTTGGCCTCGGCGTAGAGGTTCCGGAATTGCTTCTCGAGGACCCCGTAGATCCGGCGGGCCTTCTGCTTCTCCCTGAGCTGGGACAGGTACTCCGAGCCCTGCCGCATCCGGTCCCGGCCGTGCTCCCCGGGAGGGTAGGCCCGGCTGTGACGGTCGGTGACCGCCTCACTCACGGGGCACTTCATGGAATAGCAGCGCTCGCCCTTCAGGAAGAGCTTGGTGCGCTCACGCCGGCAGAGCCGGCAGACGGGTCCGGTGTATCGAGCCATATCGGTTCTCGAGCTCCTCTTTCGTTCCCGCTCAGACCCGACGCCGCTTCTTGGGGCGGCAGCCGTTGTGGGGAATGGGGGTCACGTCCTTGATGCCGGCCACCTCGATGCCGGCGGCCGCCAGCGACCTGATGGCCGTCTCCCGGCCCGAGCCGGGGCCCCGGACCAGGACGTCGACCTTGCGGACGCCGTGCTCCATGGCCCGACGGGCCGCCTGCTCGGCGGCGAGCTGGGCCGCGAAGGGGGTGGACTTCCTGGAGCCCTTGAAGCCGACGTTGCCGGCCGAGGCCCAGGAGAGGACGTTCCCCTCGTGGTCGGTGATGCTGACGATGGTGTTGTTGAAGGAGCTCTTGATGTGGGCCACCCCGTAGGCGACGTTCTTCCGCTCCCGCTTCCGGGGACGCCGGGCCGCGCCCGTGGACGACTTCTTGGCTTGGGCCATTACTTCCGGACCTTCTTCTTGCCGGCGACCGTCTTCTTCGGTCCCTTCCGGGTACGGGCATTGGTGTGGGTGCGCTGGCCGTGGACGGGGAGGCCCTTCCGATGGCGGATCCCCTGGTAGCAGCCGATCTCCATCTTGCGCTTGATGTCCTGGGCCACGTCCCGGCGGAGGTCCCCCTCGACCTTGAGGTTGGCGTCGATGTAGGCCCGGAGCCGGACGACCTCCTCGTCGGTCAGGTCACGGACCCGGGTGTCCCGGTTGGTCTCCGTCTCCGCGCAGATGAGCTGCGCCTGGGTCCGACCGATCCCGTAGATGTAGGTGAGGGAGATCTCCAACCGCTTCTCACGGGGGATATCCACTCCGGCGATTCGTGCCACTGCGTCCCTGCCTCCGTCCCTCTTCTTCGTCCTGCTCGTCCGGTCAGCCCTGGCGCTGCTTGTGCCGGGGGTTCTCGCAGATCACCTTGACCACGCCGTGGCGGCGGATCACCTTGCACTTCTCACAGATCGCCTTGACGCTCGGTCGAACCTTCATCGTCCAGTCCTTGTTGACGCCGGGCGGCCCGGCTCGTCTCGTATCGTCCGGCCGGGTATCGGGCCGGCCGGACTACTTGTAGCGGTAGGTGATCCGCCCCCGGCTCAGGTCGTAGGGCGTGATCTCCACCTGCACCCGGTCCCCGGGAAGGATGCGGATCCTGTGCATCCGCATCTTGCCGGAGCTGTGGGCCAGCACCTTGTGGCCGTTCTCGAGCTCCACCTTGAACATGGCGTTGGGGAGCGGCTCGACGACCGTCCCCTCGAGCACGATCGCGTCCTCTTTGGGCTTGGGCAGGTGACTCCTCCTCGTTCTCGTTCCAGTTGGGCGGGCCGCGTCCTGGCCGGCCGCCGTTGTCCTTCGTTCCACCATCCGGCGCGCCCCGAAGGGCTTGTCGTAGTGTGGGAGCTCGGTTCGGGCCCCTGGGAGGGACCCGGGCGGGCGGGATCATGCTCCGTCCGGCGAGCCGATTTACCAGCATAGCGGGTCTCTCTCCCGCGAGCCAAGGGGGGGCGGTTCAGGGCAGGGTGAAGACCTCCGGCCCGTCGTCGGTGACGGCGATGGTGTGCTCGAAGTGGGCCGAGAGGCGCCCGTCGGCGGTCACCACGCTCCAGTTGTCGTCGAGGGTGACAGTCTCGGGAGTCCCGGCGTTGACCATCGGCTCGACGGCGAAGACCATTCCCGACTTCAGGAGGGGGCCCCCGTGTCCGGGCCAGTAGTTCGGGACCTGGGGCTCCTCGTGCATCTTCGTCCCGATGGCGTGGCCGACGTACTCCCGGACCACCGAGAACCCGGCCCCCTCGGCCACGGCCTGGACGGCCCGGCCCACCTCGTTGAGCCGGTTCCCCGGCCGGAGCTGGTCGATCCCGGCCCAGAGGCTCCGCTCGGTGACCTCGAGCAGCCGGCGGGCCTCCTCGCCGGCATCGCCCACGGCCATGGTGAAGGCGGCGTCGCCGTGGTAGCCCTCGACGATGGCCCCGCAGTCGATGGAGATGATGTCCCCGTCGGCCAGGACGTAGCCCCCGGGGATCCCGTGGACGATCATGTCGTTGGGGGAGGTGCAGATAACGGCGGGGAAGCCCCGGTAGTTGAGGAAGTTCGACTTCGCCCCCCGCCGGTCGAGGACCGCCCGGGCCACGGCGTCGAGTTGGAGGGTGGTCACCCCGGGAGCGGCCGCGGCCCGGGTGGCCTCGTGCATCTCGGCCACGACCTTCCCGGCCCGTCGCATCTTGGCCAGCTCGGAGCCGTTGCGGATCATCGGGCCCTCCCCTGGCCCCGTCGCTCCTCGATGACCCGGATGATCCGCCTGAGGACCACGTCCGGATCCCCGAGCCCGTTCACCTTGGCCAGCTGGTCCCGCTCGGTGTACCAGGAGATGAGGGGAGCCGTCTCCTCCTCGTAGAGCTCGAGGCGCCGGGCGATGGCGTCCTCCTGGTCGTCCTCCCGCTGGATCACCTCACCCCCGCAGACGTCGCAGATCCAGTTGGTCCGGGGGGGCTTCTGGACCGAGTAGTTGTGCCCGCAGTCGACACAGACCCGGCGGCTGGCCAGCCGCTTCAGGACTTGGGCCGTGGGAACGTCGATGTCGACGGCCAGGTCCAGGTCGAGGGGGCTGAGGAGGGCGGCCAGGAGCCCGGCCTGGTTGGTCGTCCGGGGGCAGCCGTCGAGGATGAAGCCCCGGGCCCGGGCGTCGGGCTCCGAGAGCCGGTGGGTGACCATCTCCATGATGAGGTCGTCCCCGAGGAGCTCACCGCGGTCCATGATCTCCTTGACCTTCTGGCCCAGGCCCGACCCGGACTTGACCGCGCCCCGGAGCATGTCCCCCGTCGAGACATGGGGCACGACGTAGTGGTGCGAGAGTCGCTCGCACTGTGTCCCCTTCCCGGCCCCCTGTTTGCCGAGGACCACGAGCCTGACGCCGGGTACCACGCCGCTACTTGAGGAAACCCTCGTAGTTCCGCATCATCAGCTGGCTGTCGATCTGCTTCATCGTCTCCAGGGAGACACCGACGGCGATCAGGAGCGTGGTCCCGTAGAACGGGTAGGCACGCAGGTTCCAGAGCGCCATCAGCAACGACGGAAGCACAGCCACGACGGCCAGGTAGAGACCGCCGGGGAAGGTGATGCGGTTGAGGATCCGGGTCAGGTAGCGCTCGGTGGGGGGGCCCGGTCGGATCCCGGGGATGTAACCGCCTTGCTTCCGGATGACATCGGCCTGCTGATGGGGATCGAAGGCCACGTGGACGTAGAAGAAGGTGAAGGCGAAGATCAGCGCTCCGTAGAGGCCGACGTAGAGGAGGCTGGTGGGCTGGATGTGGGCCTGGACGAAGGTCCGGAAGACGGCCCAGGGCAGGATGTTGGCCAGGAGGATGGGGATGTAGAGGAGGGAGTTGGCGAAGATGATGGGGATGACCCCGGACTGGTTCACCTTCAGGGGGATGTAGGTCGAGGTCCCCCCGTACATCCGCCGGCCCACCACCCGCTTGGCGAAGGTGACGGGGATCCGGCGCTGGCCCTGTTCCATGAAGACGACGGAGATGACCAGGAAGACGGACAGGGCCAGGATGGTGAAGAACTTCACCTTCCCCCCGACGGCCCAGACCGCCCCCCCACCGGCGGGGATCCCGGCCACGACGTTCGAGAAGATCAGGAGCGACATCCCGTTGCCGATCCCCCGCTGGGTGATGAGCTCACCCAGCCACATCACGAAGGCTGTCCCGGCGGTGAGGGTCAGGACGATGAAGACGGCCTTGTAGAGGGTGAAGTTCTTGACCAGGTCGATCTGGGTGGTCCCCCCCAGGAGGCCGCTGGCCCCGGTGTGGAAGACGTAGACGAGACCCGAGGACTGGAGGACGGCCAGGCCGATGGTCAGGTACCGGGTGGCCTGGGTCGTCTTCTTCTGGCCCAACGCCCCCTGGTCCCGCCACTCCTCCAGCTTGGGGATGACCGTCGAGAGCAGCTGGATGATGATCGAGCTGGTGATGTACGGCATGATCCCGAGGCCGAAGACGGCCATCCGGAGCAGGCCACCGCCCGAGAACAGGTTCAGATAGCTGAGGATCCCGGCCTGCTTGGCCTGGGCCTCGAGGGCCTGGACCTTGTTGATGTCGATGAAGGGGCAGACGATGTTGGCCCCGACCTCGTAGATCATGATGACCAGCACCGTGAACGCGACCTTGTTCCGGAGGTCGGGAACCTTGATGATGTTCTTGAGGTTCGAAAGCACCGCCCCTCCTCCTCGCCGCGACTGCGGGGTTCAGGCCGCTGAGGCTAGCGGTTGGTGAGGGCGTTGCCCCGCGCGGGGGGACGACCGTTCCCGAACGGCGGGGGCAGGATCTCGACGGTTCCACCGGCGGACTCGATGGCAGCCCGGGCCGAAGCCGAGAAGGCGTGGGCCTCGACGTGGAGGGCCCGGGTCAATTCGCCCCGGCCCAGCACCTTGACCAGGGCGCCCTTGCGGACCAGCCCGACGGCCGAGAGGGTGTCAGGCGTGGCACGCTCGCCGGTGAAACCGGCCAGGGTGTCGAGGTTCACGACGGCGTAGGCGACCCGGAACGGGTTCCGGAAGCCCTTCAGCTTCGGGATCCGCTGGGTCAGGGGCAGCTGGCCACCCTCGAAGTGGGCCGGGATGGTGTCGCGGGCCCCCTGGCCCTTGGTGCCACGGCCGGCGGTCTTCCCGCCCTTGCCCCCGATGCCTCGGGCCACCCGCCGCTTGGGCCGGTTGGAACCGGCCGGCGGCTTCAGGTCGTGGAGCTTCACTGGGACTCCCTCTGCTCCGCGGCGCGATGCGCCTGACGTGAGGCCTGCCGGCGGATGTCCTGCTCGGCAGCCTCCTCGGTGCCCGCCTCCACCACCTCGACGAGGTGGGGGACCCGGGCGATCATCCCCCGGACGTCGGGGACGTCGGGGAGGACATTGGTCTTGCCGACGCCCCGCAGCCCGAGGGCCCGGAGGGTGCCCCGGTGCTTGGGCTTGGTGCCGATGGCCGAGCGGACCTGGGTCACCCGGAGGTGGCCCGGCCCGCCAGCCCCGGTGCTGGCCTGGGCGGCACTCATGATGCGTCAACCTCCTGGAAGAGATCGGCAGCCCGCTGGCGCTCCCGGTAGGCCCGGAGGACGCCCCGGGGGACCACCTCCTCGACGGGCTTGCCCCGGAGACGGGCGATGTCCTCGGGGCGCTTCAGGCCCTTCAGGCCGGCGATGGTGGCGTGGGCAACGTTGATCCCGTTGGAGGAGCCCAGCGACTTGCAGAGGATGTCGTGGATCCCGGCCATCTCCAGGATGGCCCGGGCCGCCCCGCCGGCGATGACCCCGGTCCCGGGAGCGGCCGGCTTCAGCATGACCCGACCGGCCCCGGCCTCACCGATGATGGGGTGGGTGATGGTCGAGCCGGCCAGGGGCACGTCGAACATGTTCTTCCGGGCTTCCTCGATGCCCTTCTGGACGGCGAGGCCCGCCTCCTTGGCCTTCCCGTAGCCGAGACCGACCCGGCCGTCACCGTCTCCGACCACCATGAGGGCGGTGAAGGAGAACCGGCGGCCACCCTTCACGACCTTGGCCACCCGGTTGACCCGGATGGTGCGCTCCTCGAACTGTCCGTCGAGCATCAGAACTCCAGTCCTGCTTCTCGGGCGGCGTCGGCCAGCGCGGCCACCCGCCCGTGGTATCGGTTCCCACCCCGGTCGAAGACGACCCGGGCGATGCCGGCGGCCTTGGCCCGCTCGGCCACCAGCGTGCCCACGACCACGGCCGCAGCGACATTCCCGCCCGACCCGGTCCGCAGGGCCGACTCGTTGGTGCTGGCCGCGGCCAGGGTCCGGCCGGAGGTGTCGTCGATGACCTGGGCCGTGATGTGCCTGGTGGAGCGGAAGACGGCCAGGCGGGGACGCTCGGTGGTCCCGTTGACCCGCTTGCGGACCCGGTAGTGCCGGCGGATCCGGAGGGCCCGCTTGTGTCCGGCTGCTGAGGTCATGGCTACTTCGCCGCCTTTCCGGCCTTGAGCGGCACGCGCTCACCGGCGTACCGGACTCCCTTGCCCTTGTAGGGCTCGNNCCGACCTTCTCCTTGTCGATCCCCTTGACGATGATCCGCGTCGGGACCGGCACCTCGAAGGTGACACCGTCGGGGGCGTCGATCATCACCGGATGGGAGAAGCCCAGGGCCAGCTCGAGCGAGCCCGGTCCCTTGGCCATGGCCCGGTAGCCGACGCCGACGATCTCGAGCTCCTTGGTGAAGCCCGCCGTGACCCCCGTCACCATGTTGTTGACGAGTGACCGGGTCAGGCCGTGGAGGGCGCGGTTCTGCCGCTCGTCGTTGGGACGCTCGACGAGGAGGGTCCCCTCCTCCTGGCGCATGGTGATCTCACCGGGCAGGGGACGGGCCAGGGTTCCCTGGGGCCCGACGACGGTGACGAGCTTCTCCACCACGGTCACGGTGACACCCTGGGGGACGGGGATGGGAGAACGGCCGATGCGGGACATCAGCGCCACCGCCTCGTCGCCGCCCTGCGACTACCAGACATAGCAGAGCACCTCCCCACCCATCCGGCGCTTGCGCGCCTCGCGGTCGGTCATGAGGCCCTGGCTCGTCGAGAGGACCGCCACTCCGAGGCCGCCGAGGACCCGGGGCATCCGGTCGGCCTGGGCGTAGATCCGCAGGCCCGGCTTCGAGACGCGCTTGAGCCCCGAGATGGTCCTGGTCCGGTCGGTGGCGTACTTGAGCTTCACCTCGAGGACGTTGCCCGGGCCGGTCGTGGCCGGGTTGACGTCGAAGCCGTCGATGTAGCCCTCCCGCTTGAGGATGTCGGCCAGCGACTCCTTCAGCTTGGAGCTCGGCATCTTCACCGTGTCGTGCATCGCCGTGTTGGCGTTGCGGATCCGGGTGAGCATGTCGGCGATGGGGTCGGTCATGGTCATGAGCGCATTCCCCCTCTCACCAGCTCGCCTTGGTCACGCCGGGGATCTCCCCGGCATGGACCATCACACGGAGACAGATCCGGCAGAGGCCGAACTTCTTGAAGACGGCCTTGGGCCGTCCACACCGCCGGCACCGGGTGTACCCCCGGACCTTGAACTTCGGTGTGCGCTGCTGCTTCTCGATCAGTGCCTTTTTGGCCATGGCGTTAGAGGCTCTCCTGCCTGAACGGGAACCCGAAGGCATCGAGGAAGGCCCGGCCCTCCACGTCGCTGCGGGCGGTGGTGCAGATGGTGATGTCCATCCCCCGGGTGGTGTCGATTCGGTCGTAGTCGACCTCTGGGAAGATCAGTTGCTCGGTGACGCCGAAGGTGTAGTTCCCCCGGCCGTCGAAGGAACGGGGCGGGAGGCCCCGGAAGTCCCGGATGCGGGGGATGGCCAGGGAGACGAGCCGGTCGAAGAACTCCCAGGCCCGGTCACCCCGGAGGGTCACCTTGGCCCCGATCGGCATCCCCTCCCGGAGCTTGAAGCTGGCGATCGACTTCCGGGCCTTCGTGATGAGGGGCTTCTGGCCCGTGATCGTCTCGAGGTCCCGGACGGCCCCCTCGATGAGGGAGGACTGCTGGGTGGCCTTCCCGACGCCCATGTTGACCACGATCTTCTCGAGGCCGGGCGCCTCCATGATGTTCCCCAGCCCGAGCCCTTCCTTCAGCTGGGCCCGGATCACGCTGTCGTAGCGCTCCTTCAACCGGGGGCGGGTGCGGGTCGCGGTCTCGGCCATCACAGTTCTGCTCCACACTTCCGACAGATCCGGATCTTCCGGCCCGTGTCGTCGATCCGCATGCCGATCCGGGTCGCACCGTCGTTGGGGCAGACGATGGCGACGGCGGAGACGGGCAGGGGCATGTCCTTGTCGATGATCCCACCCTGCATGGTCTGGCCCCGGGGCTTCGAGCTCCGCTTGGCCATGTTGGCACCGTCGACGACCACCTTCCCCTGCTCGGGGATGGCGATCATGACCTTGCCCTGCTTGCCCCGGTGCTTGCCCGACAGGACCTGCACGGTGTCGCCCTTGCGGATTCTCATCAGAGCACCTCCGGCGCCAGCGAGACGATGCGCATGAACTTCTTGTCCCGGAGCTCCCGGCCCACCGGGCCGAAGATCCGGGTGCCCCGGGGCTGCTGCTGCTCGTTGATCAGCACGGCGGCGTTCTCGTCGAAGCGGATGTAGCTCCCGTCGGGGCGCCGCTTCTCCTTGGCCGTCCTGACGACCACACACTTGACGACGTCGCCCTTCTTGACGGCGGCCCCGGGAATGGCGTCCTTGACGGTGGCCACGAAGATGTCCCCGATGCTGGCGTAGCGCCGCCGGGACCCCCCCAGCACCTTGATGCAGAGGACCGTCTTGGCACCCGAATTGTCCGCCACCTTGAGCCTGGACTCCTGCTGGATCATCGGGCCCGCTCCAGGACCTCGGTGACCCGCCAGCGCTTCAACTTGGACAGCGGCCGGGTCTCGGCCACCCGGACGGTGTCCCCGACCCGGGCCTCGAAGGTGGCGTCGTGAGCGTAGAGCCGCTTGGTCCGCAGCACCATCTTCCCGTAGCGGGGATGGCGGACGCGCTCGACGACGGACACCACCACGGTGTCCTGCATCTTGTCCGAGACCACCTTGCCCTCGCGGACCTTCCGGCGGCCCCGCTCCACACTCTCGGGAGCCTGTTCCTCGGCCATCACACTTCCTCCTCATCGGCGTCCGCCGGGGCGGTCGGCTCGGCCTCCGCCTCGGCGACAGCCCCGTCCCCGGTGGCCTCCTCGGCCACGGGAACCTCGTCTTCGATCTCGTCGGACCCGACGGGGACCTCAGCCACCTGGTCGGTGACCTCGGCCCGGCGCCGGCGGGGCGGACGGGGGGCGACGGCCGGGACCGGCCCGGCCTCACGGCCCTCCGCCTCGGCGATGTCCCGGTCCCGCAGGATCGTCAGGACCCGGGCCACGTCCTTCTTGACCTCGGAGATCCTGGAGATGTTGTCGAGCTGACCCGTGGCCAGCTGGAACCGGAGGTTCAGCAACTCACGGCGGTACTCGGCCAGCCGGGTCTCCAGCTCGTCCTCGTCCAGCTCACGGAGTTCGGTCGCGGTCGGCATCTACACCTCCACCTCGGCCACCCCGTTGGTGCCGGGGCGGACGACGAAGCGGGCCTTGAACGGGAGCTTCTGGATGGCCCGGTCCATGGCCGCCTTGGCCAGGTCCCGATCCACCCCGGCCAGCTCGAAGAGAATCCGACCCGGGCGGACGACGGCCACCCAGTGCTCGGGGTTCCCCTTGCCCGAGCCCATGCGGGTCTCGGCGGGCTTCTGGGTCACCGGCTTGTCCGGGAAGACCCGGATCCAGACCTTCCCACCACGCTTGATGTGGCGGGTCATGGCGATTCGGGCCGCCTCGATCTGGCGTTGGGTGATCCAACCCGGCTCGAGGGCCTGGATGGCGAAGTCCCCGAAGTTGATAGTGCTCCCGCCCTTGGCGGCCCCGGTGAGGCGACCCCGGTGCTGCTTGCGGTGCTTGACCCTGCGAGGCATCAACATGTCAGTCGGCCTCCTTGCGGAAGTGGGGCGTCTCGTGGTGCTCGTTGCGGGTGCGACGCTCGATCTCCTCCTCGTCGGCGAGGAGCCGGTCGAGGGCGTCGGTCTCACCGGCCGGCGCCGTCCCGGGAAGGGGGGCGGGGGCCACGTCGGCATCGGCATCGGCATCGGTGTCGGTCTCGGTCTCGACGGCCTCCCCCTCAACCTCGGACACGTCGACCGGATCGATGGCGACCGATTCCTCCAGGCCGACCGACTCGTCGACCTCGGACTCGCCCCCGGCCAGGCTGCCCGGCTCACCGAGCTCCGCCCGGCGGCGGCCACCCCCGGCGGTGACCAGCCGGCGGGGACCGGACTGCCCCGAGGTCTCCCCGACGGCCATGGCGGCCTCCCGGGTGATCTTGTCCTCGGTGGAGAGCTTGTAGGGCAGGATGTCGCCCTTGTAGATCCAGACCTTCACCCCGACCCGTCCCGCGGTGGTCTTGGCCTCCCGGAACCCGTAGTCAATGTCGGCCCGAAGCGTGTGCAGCGGCACCCGGCCCTCCCGGTAGCCCTCCTTCCGGGACATCTCCGAGCCGCCGAGGCGACCCGAGCACTGGACCTTGACCCCGAGGGCCCCGGCCTTCGTGACCGTCTGCATGGCCCGCTTCATGGCCCGCCGGAATGCGACCCGTCGGACCAGCTGGTCGGCGATGCTCTGGGCGATCAGGGCGGCGTCGAGCTCGGGCTGCTTGATCTCCTGGATGTTGAGCTGGATCCGGTTCCGGAGCCCCGTGATCTCCTCGATCCGCTTCTTCAGCCGATCGGCCTCCGAGCCCCGCCGACCGATGACGATCCCGGGCCGGGCAGTGTGGATGTCCACGCGGAGCCGGTCACGGGTCCGTTCGATCTCGATCCGGCTGACGGCGGCCGTCTCGAGCTGCGTGGTCAGGTAGTCGCGGATCTTCCAGTCCTCGATGACGAAGTCCTGGTAGTGCCGCTCCTCGAACCAGCGCGACTTCCAGTCGGTGGTTACGCCCAGGCGGAACCCGTAGGGATTGACCTTCTGGCCCATCTCAGTCCTTCTCCCCTGCATTGCCGGCCTCGGCCGTCTCGGCAGCGCTCTTCGCTTCGTCCCCGTCCGCCTCGGCGGTCGGGGCCTCCTCGCCGTCTCCGGCCTCGTCGACCTCGGCCTCGTCGGCAGCGGCCTCGCCGGTGTCGGTGGCCTCGGCCGTAGCGACATCGTCGACGGTGTCGACCTCGACGGCGAACTCGTCGGAGGCGTCCGAACCCTCCGCCTCGTCCTCGTGGTCGTGGTCGTGATCGTGATCGTGACCCTCGTGACCCTTGTTCCGGGCCCGTCGGGCGGCCCGGTTGGGACGCTCCGAGGTCTCGGACTCGGTCGTCTCCTCGACGTCCTCGTCGGCTCGGCGGGAAGCAGCCACCCGCCGGGAGCGGCTGACGGTGGCGAGGGCCTGCCGGGTACGGCGGTGCTCCAGACGCTCCTCGGGGAGACGGGCCACGATGACGGTGATGTGGCAGGTCCGCTTCCTGATCCTGGTGGCCCGGCCCCGGGCCCGGGGGCGCCAGCGCTTCAGGGTGGTGCCCTCGTCGGCGTAGCAGGCCGCGATGTAGAGGTCGTCGGGGTCCAGCCCGTCGTTGTTCCGGGCGTTGGCCACGGCCGAGGCCAGCACCTTGGAGATGACCCGGGCCGCCTCCCGGGGCGTCGTCCGGAGGAGCTCCTCGGCCAGTCCCACTTCCTTGCCCCGCACGACGTCGAGGACCTGTCGGGCCTTGTAGGCCGACATCTTGTAGTGGCGGAGCACGGCCCGGGTGCCGGGACGCTCGTTCGTCTTGGGGCCGGTCACCTCAGCGCCTCCCCTGCCGTTCCTGGCCGGCGTGGTACCGGAAGGTCCGCGTCGGGGCGAACTCGCCCAGCTTGTGGCCCACCATCGACTCGGTCACGTAGACGGGGACGTGCTTGCGCCCGTCGTGGACGGCGATGGTGTGCCCCACCATGTCAGGGATGATGGTCGAGCGCCGTGACCAGGTCTTGATCACACGCTTCTCACTGGTCGCGTTGAGGGCGTCCACCTTCTTGAGGAGGTGGTCGTCCACAAAGGGACCCTTCTTCAGGCTACGCGGCATGCGGCGGTGCTCCCTGGGATCCGATCACCGGCGGGCGCCGCGCTTGCGGCGTCGGCGGACGATGAGCTTGTCGGACGGCTTGTGACGGGGACGGGTCCGGCCCTCGGGCTTGCCCCAGGGCGAGACGGGATGGCGGCCACCGGAGGTCTTGCCCTCTCCACCACCGAGGGGGTGGTCGACCGGGTTCATGGCCACACCCCGGGTCTGGGGACGGACGCCCTTCCAGCGGTTCCGGCCCGCCTTCCCGATGGAGATGAGCTCGGCCTCGGAGTTCCCGACCTCGCCCAGGGTCCCCCGGCAGTCGATGGGGACCCGGCGCATCTCGGTCGAGGGCAGTCGGAGGGTGGCGAACTGGCCCTCCTTGGCCACGAGCTGGGCACTCATCCCCGCACCCCGGGCCATCTTCCCGCCCTGCCCGGGACGGAGCTCGACGTTGTGGATGGTCGAGCCGACCGGGATGTACCGGAGCGGCATGGCGTTGCCGGGACGGATCTCGGCGCCCTGCCCGTTCTGGAGGACGTCGCCGACCTTCACCAGATGGGGGGCCAGGATGTAGCGCTTCTCCCCGTCGTAGTAGTGGAGAAGGGCGATCCGGGCGTTGCGGTTGGGGTCGTACTCGATCGAGGCGACCTTGGCCGGGACGCCGTCCTTGTCCCGCTTGAAGTCGATGATCCGGTACTGCTGCTTGTGCCCGCCCCCACGGTGCCGGGCCGTCTTGCGGCCGTAGCTGTTGCGCCCCCCGGTCCGGGGCTTGGGGGCCAGGAGGGACTTCTCGGGCTTCGACCGGGTGATCTCGGAGAAGTCGGAGACGGACTGGAACCGTCGACCGGCACTGGTGGGCTTGCGCTTGCGGAGAGCCATCGTCGCGGTCCTCTCAGCTCTTCTCGAAGAGGTCGATGCGGTCGCCGGCGTGGAGGGTCACGGTGGCTCGCTTGGTGTCCGGCCGGGTCCCGAAGGTGTTGGACTTCCGGTTCCGGCGGCGCTTTCCCTTGCGGTTGAGCATGTTCACCTTGGTGACCCGGACGCTGAAGATCTGCTCGACGGCCTGGCGGACCTCGATCTTGGTGGCCTCGGGGGCAACGATGAAGATGTAGACCCCGTCCTCCATCAGGCTGTACGACTTCTCCGACACCACAGGGCGGAGGAGAACCGATTCGGCGTCCCTCACTGGTCAGTCCCTTCGTCGGTCTCGGTCTCGTCACTGGCGTCGGCCTCGGTGGTGGCCTCGGCCACGGCCTCCTCGACGTCGTCCTCGTGGTCGAGCTCGACCTCGATCTCGGCATCGTCCTCGGTCGCCCCGACGGCGGGCTCGAGGGCCTCGACCTCACCGGGGAGGGTGTGGTCGCTGAAGACGATCCAGTCGTTGCGGAGGATGTCGTAGGCGTTCAGCTCGTCGACCTGCAGGAGCTGGATCCGGGGGAGGTTGGCGAAGGACCGCTCGGCCAGACCGTCCTCGGCCCCGATGACGATCAGGATCCGGCCGCTCAGGCCCAGGGCGGCGACGGCAGCCACGGCCCGCTTGGTCTTCGGCTCCTCGAAGTCCCAGAAGTCGATCAGAGCGACCCTGCCCTCGGAGGCCCGGTCGGAGAGTGCCGAGTGGAGGGCCAGGCGGATCATCTTCTTGGGGGTCCGCTGACGGTAGCTTCGGGGCTTGGGCCCGAAGGCGATGCCGCCGCCGACCCAATGGGGGGCCCGGGTGGAGCCCTGGCGGCCCCGACCGGTGCCCTTCTGCCGGAAGGGCTTGGCCCCACCGCCGGCCACCTCGGCCCGGGTCTTGGTCGACTGGGTCCCGGCCCGGGCCGCCGCCAGCTGGGCCGTCACGACCTGGTGCAGGACAGCCATGTTGGGGACGATGCCGAAGATCGTGGGCTCGAGGACGACCTCGCCCAGGACCTCGCCCTCCATGGTCCGGCGCTCCACGGTCCGGCGCTCGGGCTCGGGACGCTCCCGGCGGCGGGTGGGGCCCTCGACGGTCATGGTCTGGGCCGCGCTCACACTTTCCTCCCGTTGGCCGTGCCCTTCACGGTGTCCCGGAGGACCACCATGGCCCCCCGGGGACCGGGAACGGCTCCCTTGACCAGGATCAGCTCCTTCTCCGGATCGGCCTGGACCACCTCGAGGTTCAAGGTCGTGACCTGCTGGCCACCCATCCGGCCGGCCATCCTGGTGCCCTTGAAGACACGGGCCGGGGTGGCGCAGGCACCGATGGAACCGGGGGAGCGGTGCTTCTTGTGGTTGCCGTGGGAGGCGCCCTGGCCCTTGAAGTTGTGGCGCTTCATGGCCCCGGCAAAGCCCTTGCCCTTGGAGATGGCGATGGCGTCGACCCGCTCGCCGGGCACCATCAGATCGGCGGTCAACTCCTGGCCGACCTCGTAGCCGCTGGTGTCGTCGATCCGGAGCTCCACCAGGCGGCGGCCCGGCTCGACCCCGAAGTGGTCGTAGTGGCCCTGCTCGGGCTTGTTGATCGAGTTGGCCCGCCGAACCCCCCAGGTGACCTGGAGCGCCGCATACCCTTCGCGCTCGGTGGTCTTCACCTGCACCACACGGACGGGCGCGACCTTGAGCACCGTCACGGGGACGGCGCGGTGCTGGTCATCCCACACCTGGGTCATGCCGACCTTCTCGCCGACGATCGCCTTCGTAGCCACGGTACGAACGGTCCTTCCGTCCTCGTCGGTGGACCGTCGCCGTGAGGCCACGACCCACCTGCTTGTGGGCACCTTTCGGGGTGCCCGCCTCGCACGTCAACGCTCCGCCCGGGAGATCCCGAGCGGAGCGCTCGTCAGTTGTGCTCCGAGGTCCCCGCCGGTCTCACCCGGTAGGCGCTCAGAGACGTCGAATCGGTCAAACGGGCTCTCTCAGCCCGACCTGCGACGTTACACCATCGTTCGGTCCTCCCGCCACCCGGCCCTGCGGGCCCGGAGCGGTCAGACGTTCTGGATCTTGATCTCGATGTCGACGCCGGCGGGCAGGTCGAGACGCTGGAGGGAGTCCACCGTCTTCGGCGTGTGCTCGATGATGTCGACCAGCCGCTTGTGCACCCGCATCTCGAAGTGCTCCCGGCTGTCCTTGTACTTGTGGGGCGAGCGGATCACGGTGTAGCGGTGCTTCTCCGTGGGGAGGGGCACCGGGCCCTGCACCTTGGCCTGCGTACGCAACACGGTCTGGACGATCTTCTCCGTCGACTGGTCGAGGATCTCGTGATCGTAGGCCTTCAGCCTGATCCGGATCTTCTGTCGCGCCGCGTCGGCCATCTACTTGATGACCTTGACGACCCGGCCCGAGCCGACAGTCCGTCCACCCTCGCGGATGGCGAAGAGGAGACCTTCGTCCATGGCGATGGGCTTCTGGAGCTCCACCGTCATGGGGGTGTTGTCACCCGGCATCACCATCTCCGTGCCCTCCGGCAGGGTGATGCTGCCCGTGACGTCGGTGGTCCGGAAGTAGAACT
>PLZB01000076.1 GCA_003151955.1 Acidimicrobiaceae bacterium | reverse complement strand
GAACTAGCCAGGAAACTCCCGCTAGCTCCACAACGCTGGGCACCACTTGATCGCCTCGATGTTCCCGGTGCTGTGATCGAGGCCCCGGCCATGCCGTTCCTCGAACAGCCGACCGTCTGTGGGGATCACCGAGATGGTGACCGCATCTCCAACCCGGCGGCGGTCACCGCAGCATTGGTGCTGCCACCCCTCCGGCCAGACGCTCACCCGGGCCACGCCGGGGACCGTACCCCTTCCACTCGAACCAGCGGGTCGATAGTGAGGCTGCAGAGCGTCGAGCGTGTCAACCGGGTAGGGGAGCTGTCCGTCATCATGATCAGGGGCCCTGAAGCGGGCCCAGGGCGGGGGGGGGGGGGGGGGANNGGGGGGGGGGGGGGGGGGGGGACTCGGCCCGGGTCGCATCGGCCCGTCTCGTCGTTCAGGTGCCAGGCCAGCACGACCAGGACCAGACGGGCCGGCGGCCGGCTCTTCGACCGCTGGAGGACGGCTCGGACGACCTTCACGCTCACCGGTCTGGCTATCGGGCCGGTTCGGCCTGGACGTCGAGCCATGCCTGGACGTCGGCCATCCGGTAACGGACGTGCTTCCCGACCTTGCAGCCCTTGGGGCCCGTGCCCTTGTGGCGCCAGGCATAGACGGTGTGCAGCGGCACGCCAAGGAACTCGGCCAGCTCCGTCGGGCTGAGCATCGCCTGTCCTTGGAACATTCGCCCTCCCTTCCGGTCGCTTGTAGTCTGTACCCATTGTGTATTACGGTTGCCTTGTGGGCCGCAACGTGAAGCCGGGTAGTACGCCAGCCCCCAAACCCGCCTTCAGGGTCCGGGCCGTCAACGGCATGGATCAGTGGTCCCTGCCGATCACGACGGGAACCCAGGGCGGGCCTGCGTGGGTGGAGGTCGACAGCGACCACCCGGATTGGGTCGGACACTGGTTCCGAGTCACCTTCGACGACGGCCAGGTCGTAGGGCTCGAAATCCGCACTGACGGAACAGTCCTGACGGCTCGGAAGGTCCAGAGGGTCCCGTTCGGAGCGATCGAGCGAGTGGCCCGTGAGCGGATCCGGGAGTGGATGACGGAGTACTTGAGCACACGGTCCGAGGCCGCCGAGTTGTTCAATCCCACGCCGGCCGATTGGTACGAGTCTCACACCGGAGGTCCACGGGATCTGCTCCTAGCCGGGGTCGCCAAGCGCTATGTGGAAACTCTCGGCGACCCCGACCAGCGGACGAAGCTCGCCGAGGAACTGGGGTACTCGTGGGAGTACGTGCCGAACCTGTTGGGTGAGGCCCGCAAGCGAGGACTGCTCAGCAAGACGGTGCGGGGTCGGTCTGGAGGTTGGCTCTTACCGAAGGCGACGGAGATCCTGGCCGGTCGATCACCGGTTGATCCCGTCGAGCTGTTCATGGAGCGGTACGGATGGCCAAGGGCTCAGGCTGCGTCAGTCGTCGCCGAGTACCGAGCGGCCGGGATGCTGGACGAAGTCGTGGAGCACATGGTGAAGAACCCGCCAGACGAGGAGGATTGAACGATGGCCAGTGTCGACCCGACGAAGTTCACCGTCGTTGCCGGGAAGAAGAGGGCGACCCGAGACTCGCAATGGCGAGCTCGGTGGCGGACGCCCGAAGGGGCCTCGAGGTCGAGGACCTTCGACCGGAAGGTCGACGCCGAGCGCCACCTGACCACGGTGGAGGGATCCAAGGTGATCGGCGCCTACGTCGACCCGAGTGCCGGCCGGGTGACGCTGGCCGCCTACGTGGAGACGTGGAAGGCGATCCAGGTTCACCGGCCGTCGACCGCTGCTCAGGTCGAGACGAATCTCCGCCGACATGTGATCCCCCAGCTCGGTCACCGGCCCATCGCTGCCATCCGGCCGAGCGAGGTGCAGGCGTGGGTGAAGGGCCGGGGCGAGGAGCTGGCGCCGGCCACGGTGGAGCTGGTCTACCGCTACCTGGTCGCCGTGTTCCGGGCGGCGATGGCTGACCGCCTGATTGCCTCGAGCCCGTGCGTCGGGGTGAAGCTCCCGAAGGCTCCGGTCCGCCGCGTTGATCCGTTGCCGACTGAGACGGTTGAAGCCCTGTTGGACGTCATCCCAGCCCGCTACCGGGCCCTGGTGATGCTGGCGGCCGGGACCGGACTTCGCCAGGGCGAATGCCTCGGTCTGACCGTCGATCGGGTCGACTTCCTCCGCCGACAGGTGAGGGTCGACCGACAGCTCGTCCTGCTCCCCGGTGACGGGCCCGTGTTCGGGCCGCCAAAGACGGCAGCGTCCTACAGGACCGTCCCGCTTCCGCAGGTCGTCGTGGACTCCCTGGCGGCCCATATGGCGGCCTTTCCGGCGGGCCCGGACGGGCTGATCTTCACGACCGACAAAGGCCGGGCGATCCTAAGGACCCGGTTCTCCGACGTCTGGCGGCCGGCGGTGGCGGCAGCGGGCGCCCCGGAGGGGATCGGCTTCCACGCGCTCCGCCACTTCTACGCTTCGATGCTCATCCGCCATGGGGAGTCGGTGAAGGTGGTCCAGGACCGTCTCGGCCACGCGTCGGCGGCCGAGACGTTGGACACCTACTCGCACCTCTGGCCCGACTCCGAGGACCGCACCCGGGCGGCCGTCGACAAAGTCCTGGGGTCCGAGGGTTCGACCCGACCTATCTCTCCGGAGCACCTGTCAGCCGTAGGCCAATCCAGTACGCCGCCATCTTGAACTCCAGCAGGGCACTTTCTGCCGGCTCCATGGTCACGGTCCGATCATCGTTGGCTCTGGCCACTGCGTGAAACGGCTGCTCGGGGTCGCTCTCGGGATTGTCGGTGAAGTCCACCAGGTCCAAGGCGAAGTAGGTGGCCGGGATCATGAAGCCCTGCCCGAGAAGAGCGATGGCTGGCTGGCCATCCCCCACATCGTCGATGTAGATGCCCTCTGGCGGCGTCAGCCACTTGTTTCGAAGCTGTCCAATGTTGGAGGGCGTGACGGACGCGGCATCGACGGCCAGAAGCGGCGCGAATTGGAGTCTGCTCAGGCCCCGCTTGTCCAACTGGCAGCCGTGGGTCAGGAGGAGAGCCGGACCGTTGGTCACCGTGGTTCTCAGGGTTCCGTCCTCGTGGACCCCAACAGACACGACGGGGACGGCGGCGAAAACGTCACCTTGGCAGAGCCAGGGCCAGCAGGGTCGCACGCTGTGGTGAGGCGGACGGAGCTGCGTTAACTACAGGACGTCGACCTGGGAGAGCGGGGAGCCAGTCGCTGGCCTGTATCCCCCTCCGTCGTCCTCCGGGAAATCGATCCTCTGGCGGAACAGCTCCATCCGGCGCCGAACTCGCTGCGGAGGCGCGACCATCTCAATCCACGGTGCCTCAGAAGGAGCTGTGGACCTTGGGCGATCGATCAATGCAACGTGGCTCATCCTTGCCTCTCCACCTTTTCCGCCGGGACCGCTGGAACTAGTCCATTCACGATTCTACTTGAGGTTCGCTGGCTCTCGTCTGCGGCGGCCGTCCACCTCTGCATGACGCGCTCGGACACGTCACCGCTGCCCAGCGGTTCCTTGAAGGACCATATCCATCCGAAGAACGCTCCGCAGGCGGGGAGGTCCTCCAGATCGATCTGGAGATGTGTTGCAAGGGTCGGACCATCCCCAACCTGAAAGCTGGTGATGGCCGTCAGACGAGGCGGCATCTCTTCGGGCCGGACGAACCCGAACTGCATCTGGAAGGACGCCCCCAGCTCGGCGGAGTGTCCATCGACGAGTGCCGCCCAGTCGTCTCCGACGGCGCTTGGAGAGAGATCCGGGAAGAGCCGGTTCGCCGTGAGCTTCTGAGCCTCGGCTCCCTCCATGTCGACAGGGAGCAGAAGCCGGAGATCAACCCAGTTCAAGGTGACATCCTTGGGGTCGATCCGGAGCAGGGTGGCCCTCAGCGCCTGGGAGACCGCTTGATGGTCGGCCTTGTGGCTCATCACCTGCAAGGTGGCCCCCGTAGGCCCGAGGACGATGTACTGATGATCGGCCAGCCGAGCTGATACTCGACTCTCTTCCCACTGGAAGGCTTGCAGGAGGCCGAGGACCTCCAGATCCCGAAGTAGCTGGGTGCGCTCCTCGAAGAACCGGAGCGCTGGTCGCCAGCTCAGCTGAAGGGTCTGGACCCGCGGGGGCACGGGGGGAGCATAAGTCAAGGGGGAGCGCTCCTGCACAACTGACGTTCCCGGGGTGTCAGTCACTTCTACCCATCGGCACTACCCCCTGAAGACTTGACCGCTGGTGTTGTGTGTCATCCTCGTGTCATCGTGATCCGGATCCGGGGAGAAAGTCCTGGTCAGACCGGTCATTGACGGTGAGTCGGCCTGTAGGCGGGGTTCTGTGACGCCCGGAGGCGCCGGTGACCATCCATCTCAGCGGCCTACCTGGGGACTGCCCCCTCCGAGGAGGGTGCGGACGGGCCGCCCATGTCCCACGGTTTGGCCTTGCTCCGGGTGGGGTTTACCGAGCCGCCCGGGTCACCCCGGGCGCTGGTGCGCTCTTACCGCACCGTTTCACCCTTGCCTGTCCGGGCCGGAGCCCGTCATCGGCGGTCTGTTCTCTGTGGCACTGTCCTGCGGGTCGCCCCGACTGGCCGTTAGCCAGCACC
>PLZB01000037.1 GCA_003151955.1 Acidimicrobiaceae bacterium | reverse complement strand
GTGGCCGGGGTCGAGGTGGCCGGGGCCGGGAGGCCCACCGGCCCGGGGACGGTCGTCCCGGGTGGGGTGGTCGTCGGGCCGGCGGAGGTCCCGGGACCGGTCCGGCCGGCCGGTCGGGTGGTGGTCGGGGCGCCGCCACCGGTCGCCGGTCCGGTCGGGACGGGTCTCGTCGTCGCGGTCGCGGTCGAGGTCGTGGTGGTTGTGGTCGGGGCCGGAGGCGGGGGGAGGGATCCGGGGGGCTGGGTCGCGGCCAGGGCGGCGTAGGTGGAGGCCTGGGCGGCCAGGGTGGTGTCGACCCCGGCCGGGACGGTGGTCCAGCGGGCCGAGGCCGGGGGGGCGATCGGGCCGGAGCCGGGGGTGCGGATCGGGGTGGGGGGGCCGCTCACGGGGTCGTTGGGGTTGAGGGGGGCGGCCAGGGTGGGGGGGACGAGGAAGGGGGGGTGGAGGAGGAGAAGTCGAAGAAGTCGAGCATGTNNCACTTGGTCTCGACCAGCTTCAGGACCGAGGTGTGGTCGTAGACCTGGTGGGAGACGTAGTCGGCCCGGGACCAGGCCGAGACGACACAGCAGGGGACCCGGAAGCCGTAGCGGTCGTAGCCGCCGGGCTGGTCGGGGGGGACGGTGATCTCGGGGGGGACGTCGTCAGGGGCGACGGCGGCGGGCGGGGGGACGTGGTCGTAGTAGCCGCCGTGCTCGTCGTAGATCCAGATGAGGGCGGTCGAGGACCACTTGGGCCCGGCCATCAGGGCGTTGACGACGGCGGCCGTGTAGGCCTCCCCGATGGAGATGTCCCCGTGCTCCTCGGAGTCGTCGGGCCAGGGGTCGACGAGGGAGAAGGCGGGGAGCTGGCCCGAGGCGGCGTCGGCCAGGAACCGGGCCATCGAGGCCAGGCGGTCCGTGCCGTCATTGGCCGTGAAGAGGGGGTAGAAGAGGGCGACGGTGGGGACGACGGGGTAGTAGTTCTTCCAGGAGATCCCGGCCAGGTCGAGCTGTTGGAAGATGGTGCCGTTGGGTGGGAGGGTGGCCGAGACCCCCGAGGAATTGGTGGCGACGTCCCCGAGGGCGGTGCCGGCGATGAGGAACCGGCGGTTGGGATAGGTCTGGGCCAGGACGGAGGCGAAGTAGCGGTCCCCAACGGGAAACCGGGAGGCCATGTCGTAGTAGAAGGGGAGCTGGTCGCGGCCCCAGTAGCCCATCGAGTCAGGCCCGGAGCTGGCCACGAACCCGGTGTTGGCCCCCCTGGCGTAGCTGAGGTGGGAGGCGTTCCAGGACTGGGAGACCCCCTCGTTCGTGGGTTGGCAGGTCGATGGCATGGGGAAGGACCGGAGGTAGCCGCCCGAGGGGTCGGGGTTGTAGTTCAGGGGGAGCCGGTCGGAGCCGAGGGTGAAGCCGTCCCCCCGGCCCAGCATCCCGAGATGGTCGTCGAAGGAGTGGTTCTCCATCATGAGGACGACGATGTGCTCGATCTGGGGGATCTGGTCGGTCCCCGCGGGGAGCTGGGGGAAGGGCCGGCTTCCCGGGGCGAGCAGGCCCGTGCGGGGACGGGCTCCGGTGGCGGCTCCGGCCCGGCCCACCCCGGCGGCGGCCAGACCGCCGGCCAGGCCGGTGGCGAGGCCCCCGGCCAGGAACTCCCGGCGGCTCGCCCTCACACCGGCCCGAGGGCCCGGCGGACGGTGGCGAGGCGGTCGGGGACGAGGCTCCACCAGGTCCAGCGACCCCGCTTCTCCCCCCGGATGAGTCCGGCCTCGGCCAGGACCCGGGTGTGGTGGGAGATGGTGGGCTGGCTCCGGCCCAGGGGGGCCTCGAGGTCGCAGCTGCAGACCTCGCCCCGGGCGGCGACGAGGGAGAGGAGCCGGAGTCGGACGGGGTCGGCCAGGGCGGCGAAGGCGTGGGCCAGCTCGTCGGACTCCGCCTCGGTGAGGGGGGCCTCGGTGACCGAGGCGCAGCAGCCTTCCCCGGTGTTCGGTTCCACGACCCTCCTCCCGAGCTTTCATTGACAACTGTCAATCTGACTGCGATGATGATCGACAGTCGTCAATCTATCAGGAGGCAACCGATGTCCAGAGTGCAGCTGGCCCTCAACGTCGCTGATCTCGAGGCAGCCGTCGAGTTCTACTCGAAGCTCTTCGATGCCAAGCCGGCCAAGATCCGGCCCGGCTACGCCAACTTCGCCATCGCCGAGCCCCCGTTGAAGCTGGTCCTCATCGAGAACCCGGCCGGCCGGGGGACGGGGGTGACCGGGGCCCTGAACCACCTGGGGGTCGAGGTGGAGACGCCCGAGGAGGTCCGGGCCGCCACCCGCCGGCTGACGGAGGAGGGCCTCGAGCCGGCCGTCGAGGAGTCGACGACCTGCTGCTACGCCGTCCAGGACAAGGCCTGGGTCAACGACCCCGACGGTGCCCCCTGGGAGGTCTACACGGTGCTGGCCGACGCCCCGGCCGAGACCGACCTGGGCTGCTCGACCGAGGCCTGTGCTCCAGAGGCCGTGGCCGTCGGCGATGCCTCGGCTCCGGCCGGGGCGTGCTGCTGATGGAGGTGGCGCTGTGGCGTCGGCTCGTGGCCGAGGCCGTGGGAAGCGCCTTCCTGGCCGCTCTCGTCATCGGCTCGGGGATCGCGGCCCAGAAGCTCTCCCCGGGGGCGACCGGCCTCGAGCTCCTCGAGAACGCCGCGGCGACGGCGGCCGGGCTCTTCGCCATCATCCTCATGTTCGGTCCCGTCTCCGGGGGGCACTTCAACCCGGTTGTCTCCTTCGTCGACGCCGCCTTCGGGGGGGTCTCCTGGCGTGACGCCGCCGCCTATCTCCCGGCCCAGGTGGCCGGCTGCTGCGGGGGGGCGGTGGTGGCCAACCTCATGTTCTCCCGGGCGGCCGTCTCCATCTCGACGAACCACCGGGCCACCGGGGCCCACTTCCTGTCCGAGGTGGTGGCCACCCTGGGGCTCCTCCTGGTCATCTTCGCCCTGGCCCGCAGCGGCCGGTCCCAGGCGGCTCCCGCCGCCGTCGGGGCCTACATCGGGGCGGCCTACTTCTTCACCAGCTCCACCAGCTTCGCCAACCCGGCCATCGCCGTGGGCCGGATGCTCTCGGACAGCTTCGCCGGGATCGCCCCCGCCTCGGTCCCGGTCTACGTCCTGGCCGAGATCCTGGGAGGAGTCCTGGCCGTGGCCCTGGTCAGAACCCTCTACCCCGGGGTCACCCCGGCCCAGGCCGGCGAGGTCGTCGTCCCCCACCACCTCGAGGCCAGGGTGGCCGGCGATGCCTGACTCGACGGGCAGGGACGTCCCAGCCGTCCTGTTCCTCTGCGTCCACAACGCCGGCCGGTCCCAGATGGCGCTGGGCTGGTTCCGGGAGCTGGCCGGGGACCGGGCCCAGGCCTTCTCGGGTGGCTCCGAGCCGGCCGAGACGGTCAACCCGGTGGCGGTGGCGGCCATGGCCGAGGTCGGGATCGACATCACCGGGGAGGCCCCCCGGCGGTGGACCGACGAGATGGCCCGGGAGGCCGACGTCATCGTGACGATGGGCTGTGGGGACACCTGCCCCGTCTACCCCGGCACCCGGCGGGTGGACTGGGAGCTCACCGACCCTGCCGGCCGTCCCCTCGACGAGGTCCGGCCCGTCCGGGACGAGATCGGGGAGCGGGTCCGGCGGCTCCTCGACGAGCTCCTCGGGAACGATGCCGAGGTGCGGGAGCTGTTCCACGGCGACGACGACTCCGGATGGGAGAACGACCGCGACGCAGTGGACCAGTCGCTCCGCGATCCCTGGACCCTGCCGACGGCTCGGGTCACTGACCATCTTGAGGCGGGGGGGAGCGTGGGAGGATCTGGTCGTGGACGGGAGTGTCCCTGAAGGACCGACGGATGTCGCGGCCGAGCTCGACCGGCTCCGCCACAGTCCGAAGGGCCGGCCCGAGTGGACCGGCCTGGTCTCTCCGGGCCTCGAGCTGGCCGACGGCCCCTCGTTCGTCCCGCAGTATGAGGCGATCTTCGTCGACGGGGTCTACGACTTCCCCCACGCCGGTTCTGCCCCGACAATCGTCGACGGTGGTGCCAATATCGGCTTGGCCCTGCTCTGGTGGCGCAGCCGGTGGCCCGAGGCCCGGATCCTGGCCTTCGAACCGGATCCGAAGCTGTTCAAGTTCCTGCAGTGCAACACCCGGCACCTCCGGGGGCTGGAGCTGTTCCGGTGTGCCCTCACCGCCACGGGGGCCGACGGCGTCTTCGTCTCGGAAGGGACGGACGCGGGGAGGATGGTCGGCACGACCGCCGACGCCGCCATCGGCGAGGTGATCGAGGTCCCCTCGGTGACCCTCAGCTCGGTCCTCGGTGATCTGGACATCGTCGACCTGCTGAAGCTGGACATCGAGGGCTCCGAGACGGCGGTGCTGGAGGAGTCCGAGGAGTCGCTCGACAAGGTCGAGCGGGTCTTCGTCGAGTACCACTCCTTCTTCGAGCGGGAGCAGGAGCTGGGCCGGCTCGTCTCCCTGCTGGAGCGGAGTGGGTTTCGCTACACCGTGGAGACGCCGGTTCGGGCCAGGCGACCGTTCCACGGTGTCCCGGGGGACCGGGGCATCGACTTCCAGTGCGAGATCTCGGCCTGGAAGCCGTGATGCCCAGCGGGACGGCTTCCGGTCAGCCCAGGAAGTCGACCAGGAGGGTGTTGACCTCGTCGGGGGCCTCGAGCTGCATCCAGTGGCCGGGCCCCTCGAGGCGCTCGTAGCGCCAGGGCCCGGTCACGTGGGCGGCCGAGGCGGTCATCTGGGCCTCGGTCAGGGCGAAGTCACCGGTGCTCCAGATCCCCATGGTGGGAGCGGCGACGGCGGGGAAGGCAGGGGGCGGGCCGACCCAGGACTCGGGGGGGATGTTGGCCCGGTACCAGTTGAGCCCGGGGGTGAGGGACCGGTTGCGCTCCAGGTCGGCCAGGACGGCCTCCCCGTCGGGATGATGGCCCCAGGCCCGGAGGTTGGCCCAGTCGTCGTCGGAGCACCACCGCTCGGCAATGCCCTCGAACTGGAAGAGGAGCATGTACCAGGACTTCTCCCGCTGCTCGAAGCCGGCGCCGGCGAAGGCGGCAGGGTGGCCGACGGAGAGGGCCACCAGCCGGTCGACCCGGTCGGGGACGAAGGAGGCGATGACCCAGGCCAGGGCGGCCCCCCAGTCGTGGCCGACGACGGAGGCCTTCTCGATCCCGAGATGGTCGAGGACGCCGAGGACGTCCCCGGCCAGGGAGAGGAGGCCGTAGGCCTCGACCCCGGCCGGCTTGTCGGAGGCGCCGTAGCCCCGGAGGTCGGGGACGATCACCCGCTTCCCGGCCGCCACCAGAGCCGGGACCTGGTGGCGCCAGAGCCGGCCGCTGTCGGGGAAGCCGTGGAGGAGGACGACGGGATCGCCCTGGCCCGTCTCCTCGAAGGCGATCCTGGTGCCGTTGACGTCGATGAGCATGTCCGACGGTAGCAATCGGGGCCGGAACGGGCCGGCGGTAGAGTCCCGGGATGGCCGAGAAAGCGAAGAAGAGCAGCAAGCTGACGCCGACCCGGGCCGAGAACTTCCCCGAGTGGTACCAGGCCGTGGTGAAGGCCGCCGACCTGGCCGAGATGAAGCACGTCCGGGGCTGCATGGTCATCCGACCCTGGGGTCTCGGGATGTGGGAGCAGATCCGGCGGCGGTTCGACGAGGTGATCGGGGAGCTCGGGGTCGAGAACGTCTACTTCCCCCTCTTCATCCCCCTGAGCTACATCCAGAAGGAGGCCGACCACGTGGCCGGCTTTGCCAAGGAGATGGCCGTCGTCACCCATCACCGGCTCGAGCTCGACGAGGCCGGCCAGCTCGTCCCGGCCGCCCCCCTGAACGAGCCGGTGGTGGTCCGGCCCACCTCGGAGACCATCATCGGAGAGTCGATGAAGGGCTGGATCGACTCCTACCGGGACCTCCCCATGCTTCTCAACCAGTGGGCGAACGTCGTCCGCTGGGAGATGCGGCCCCGGGTCTTCCTCCGGACCACGGAGTTCCTCTGGCAGGAGGGGCACACCGCCCACGAGACCGAGGCCGGGGCTCTGGCCGAGAGCCTCCAGATGCACGAGGTCTACCGGGAGCTGGCCGCCACCTGGCTGGCCATCCCGGTCATCCCGGGGGAGAAGCCGGCCAGCGAGCGGTTCCCGGGGGCGGAGCGGTCCTTCACCATCGAGGCCATGATGCAGGACGGGAAGGCCGTCCAGGCCGGGACCTCCCACTTCCTGGGCCAGAACTTCGCCAAGTCGGCGGACATCGCCTTCTCGGACCGTGACGGGGGCCGGTCCCTCGTCTGGACCACGTCCTGGGGGATCTCGACCCGGCTGGTCGGGGCTGTCGTCATGGTCCACGGCGACGACGACGGGCTCCGGGTCCCGCCTCTCGTCGCCCCCAGCCAGGTGGTCCTGGTCCCAATCGCCCGGGGCGGGGAGGACGACGCCCGGGTCCTCGAGGCCTGCCGGGAGATGAAGCGGGAGCTCGAGACCCGGTCGATGAAGCCAGGGGTCACCCTCCGGGTCCGGGTCGACGCCCGGGACCGCCGGAGCGTCGACCGCCGGTGGGAGTGGGTCCGCAAGGGTGCCCCCGTCGTCATCGAGGTCGGGGCCCGGGACCTCGACCAGGGGACCGTTTCCGCCATCCGCCGGGACGACCTCGAGAACCGGGTCGAGATCTCCATCGGCGATCTCTCGGCCGCCCTCCCCGCCCTCCTCGAGGACATCCAGGCGTCGCTCCTGGCCCAGGCCACGACCGACCTCGAGCGGCGGATCCGCTACGACGTGGTCGACCTGGCCGGCTTCGAGGCCCATTTCGAGGAGCCCGACGCCGCCTTCGTCGTCGCCCCCTGGTGCAGCTCCCCCGAGTGCGAGACCGTCGCCGCCGACCGCTGGTCGGTCAGCATCCGCTGCATCCCCTT
Organism: Acidimicrobiaceae bacterium; assembly: GCA_003151955.1. Classification (GTDB taxonomy): domain Bacteria; phylum Actinomycetota; class Acidimicrobiia; order Acidimicrobiales; family UBA8190; genus PALSA-743. Next base: position 61,458 of record PLZB01000037.1, on the reverse strand, counting down.
CGACCGGGCCGGCGAGGCGGGCCCCTGCGTGATCTGCGGGGTGGCGGGGGAGTCGGCCGTCTGGGGCCGCTCCTACTGACCTCGTCGTCCCGGACCGGCCCGAGCCTCAGTCGAGGTCGGGGCCGGCGTCCCGGGTGGCGGCCGGGAAGCCGGGACCGTCGGGCTCCCACTGGCCCCCGCCGGTCTTGCGGTAGGGGTACCAGGAGCCGTCCCGGCCCAGGCGGAGCTGGCGGTCGTCGAGGGTGACCCGGTTCCGGCGGGCCCAGGCGCCCCGACCGAGCAGCCGCTTCCCCTCGGCCAGGGGCTCCCGGCCCGGATCCCAGAGGTCGTCGAGGGTGGCGAGGGCTCCGGACCCGCCGGCCTGCCAGGCCTGGCCCCGGCGGAGGAGGGCGGCCGGGGTGATCCCGGCCGCGGCGGCCAGGGCCACCAGGACGAGGCCGTCGGGGGTCGGCCGGGGGCCGAGGAGGCCGGCGGCCCGCCGGGCCAGGTCCTCGTCGAGGGAGAGGTCGAGGCCGTGGGCCCCGGAGCCGAGGGCCAGCTCGAGGGCCCGGGTCGCGGCGTCGGCGGCCAGACGCTGGATCCGGACCACGTCGAGGGTCGGCCCAGGGGGGGGATCACCGGGGAGGGTCGGAGGGCGGCCGGGGTGCCGGGGCGGCAGGGGAGGGATGGGCAGGTCGGCCCGGGGCCCGGTCCAGGCCTCCCGGGCCGGCACGCCCCGGTCGATGTCGGCGGTCTCGGGGGCCGTCGGAGTCTCCGGCGTCGAGGTCACTGCCCGTCGGGCCCGGAGGGCGGCCAGGAGCTCGGACCGCTTCCGGCCCCGGAGGAGGAGGAGGTCGAAGGGGTCCCGGTCGAGGGCGTCGGCCACCAGGTAGCAGACGGCGGCGGCGTGCTTGCAGGGGTTGGCGCTGTCGGGGCAGGAGCAGCTGGGCCGGATGTCCCCCGGCCCGGGGAGGAGGTCGGCTCCCACCGAGGAGGCCTCGGCGGCGACCTCGGGGGGGAGCTCCCCGTCGAGGAGGGCGGCGGTGTGGCCGATCTGGGCGGCCAGGGCGTCGAGGACCCGGTCCCACTCCTCCCCGGTGAAGGTCCTGACCCCGACCGTCACCCGGTAGGGGGAAGGTCGGGACCCCTGGACCCGGGCCGTGACCTGGCCGGCCCCGATGGTGAGCTCGCCGACGGCTCCGCTCCGGGCGTAGGTCCGGCCCCGGGGAAGCCGGTTGGGGTCCAGGCTGGCCCGGCCCTCGAGGGCGTCGACCCAGGCCCGCCCCCACCAGGTCGACCCGAAGGGAGCCCGGCCCGCGGCCCGGGGGGCGCTCGGTCCGGGGAGCCGGGGTCGGGACACCGGCCAGGACCACCCCGTCCCGTCCCGCCGCCGGGGCGGGCTCACCGGTCAGCTCCGAGCCGGACCAGGTCGGTCAGCTCGGCGTCGGAGAGCCGGCCGATCCAGGACTCCCCGCTGGAGACGACCGATTCGGCCAGGGCCCGCTTCCCCTCGATGAGGACGGCGATCCGGTCCTCGAGGGTTCCCTCGGCGATGAGCCGGTGGACCTGGACGGGGCGGTCCTGGCCGATCCGGTGGGCCCGGTCGGTGGCCTGGTCCTCGGTGGCCGGGTTCCACCAGCGGTCGTAGTGGACGACGTGGGTGGCCCGGGTCAGGTTGAGGCCGACCCCACCGGCTTTCAGGGAGAGGAGGAACACCGGGGCCTCCCCGGCCTGGAAGGCGTCGACGAGCTCGCCCCGGCGCCTGGCCGGGACCCCGCCGTGGAGGAAGAGGGTGGGAATCCGGAGCTGGGCCAGGCGGGCCTCGATGAGGGTGAGGCACTCGACGAACTGGCTGAAGACGAGGACGGACTCCCCCTCGTCGACGATGACCGGGAGGAGCTCCTCCAGGGTGGCCAGCTTCCCCGACCGCCCGGCCAGGGGGCCGTCCTGGTGGAGGTACTGGGCCGGGTGGTTGCAGATCTGCTTGAGGACGGTCAGCATCCGGAGGACCAGGGCCTGCCGGGTGATGCCGTCCTGGCTCTCGATGGCGGCCATGGCCTCGCGGACCTCGGCCTCGTAGAGCTGGACCTGCTCGGCGGTGAGGGCCACCGGGATGTCGCTGACGGTCCGGGCCGGGAGGTCGGGGGCGATCTCCGGGTCGGTCTTGCGCCGGCGGAGGAGGAAGGGGCGGACCGTCCGGGCCAGCCGCTCGGTGGCGGCGGGGTCCCGGTAGTGCTCGACGGGGGTGGCCACCGTCCGGGAGAACTGCTCCAGGGGACCGAGGAGCCCGGGGGTGGTCCAGTCGAGGATGGACCAGAGATCGGACAGTCGGTTCTCCACCGGGGTTCCGGTGAGGGCCAGCCGGGCCGGCGCCGGGATGGCCCGGAGGGCCCGGGCCGTGGCGGTGTGGGGGTTCTTGGCGTGCTGGGCCTCGTCGGCCACCACCAGAGTGAATCCGACCGCGGTGAGGGGGGCGGTGTCGAGCCGGGCCACGCCGTAGCTGGTGACGACCAGCTCGTCGGGGGCCACGTCGTCGAGGCTCCGGGCCGGGCCGTGGTGGCGCCGGACGGGGACCGCCGGGGCGAAGCGGCGGACCTCCCGCTCCCAGTTCCCGAGGAGGGAGGTGGGGCAGATCACGAGGGTGGGACCCAGGCCCCGGGCCACCCGGTCGAGGTGGAGGGCGATGACCTGGACGGTCTTCCCCAGGCCCATGTCGTCGGCCAGGCATCCCCCCAGGCCGCTCCCGGTCATCTCGGCCAGCCAGGCCACCCCCCGGCGCTGGTAGGGGCGGAGCTCGGCCTCCAGCCCCGGGGGCTGGACCCAGGCCGCCTCGGGGGTCGACCCCACCGCCGAGATCCGGGCCACGAGCGCCTCGAGGGTGCCGGTGCCGACGACCTCGACCGGCTCGCCGTCGACGTCGATGGTCCCCGAGAGGGCGGCGGCGAGGGCCTCGACGGCGGAGAGCTGGTGTCGGCGCCGGGATCGGAGCCGTTCGACGAGATCGGGGTCGGCCACCACGAATCGGCCCCGGATCCGGACCAGGCCCCGCTTGGCCTCGGCCAGGAGGTCGATCTCCTCGGCCGAGAGGGCCTCCCCGCCCAGGGTGGCCTGCCAGTGGAACTCGACCAGCTCGGCCAGGGAGAAGCCCGAGTCGGTGATCTTCCCGGGTGATCCGACCGAGGCGTGGAGCCGGACCCGGTCCCTGAGGAGCTCGGCGGGCCAGAGGACGGGGATCCCCACCCCGGCCAGCTCGGTGGCTGTCTCCCCCAGGAGCTCGGCCAGCTCGTCGTCGTCGAGCTCCAGGCTGTCGGGGACCCGCTGGCGGAGGAGTCCCCCGAGCGGCTCCCAGGTCCGGGCCCCCCGGCGGAGGGTCCGGAGGAGATCCGCCTCGACGTCGCCGCCGAAGCGGGCCGAGAGGGCCGTCGGCTGTCCGAGGACGGTGCCGGCGTCGACGACCAGGGAGGGGTCGAGCCGGCTGGAGACCTGGAGCACGGCCCGGGCCGAGACGGGGCCGATCGCGGCGGCCGGGTCGGCGTCCAGCTCGACCCGGAGGGCCACGTCGGCCTCGCCGTCGGTGGCCGAGGAGACGTCCTCGAGCCAGGCCCGGAGATGGGAGGCGTCCCGGGTCCCGGCGGCGGCGAAGAGGTCCCCTCCGGCCGCGGCCGGAGCCGCCGCGGTCCGGACGAGGCTGTCGGCGAGGCCGTCCCACATGGCTCGGATGAGCTGGACGGGGGACGTCACCGAGACGGGGACCCGGCCGGGGACGGGGAGGGCGTGGGCGGCGCCCGGGAAGGCGTCACCGAGCGCCTCGAGGAGCCGCCGGTCGGTCGGGTCGAGGGGTCCCACCGCCCAGGCGTCGCTCCCACCGGGGCTGACGGTGGGCGAGAGCCGGCCCCGGGCGATGAGCACCAGGCCGACGGTCAGGGCCCGGGCCCAGGCCGCCGCGCTGGAGCTGGCCCCGGGGCCGGCCTCACCGTGGCCGGGCGGGTCCAGGACCCCGATGGCGTCGGCGATGTCCAGCCGGGCGGCCGGGACCCGCCGGCGTCGCACGGTCGATCCGGCCGGGAGGACGACCTCGATCTCCCGGTCGAGGAGGATCCCCTCCGGCGCCGGGCCCGACATCGGCCCCCGGTAGCAGGCGAACCAACCGGTCCGGGCCGGATCCCCCGGGACGAAGGTGACCTCGAGATCGCCCAGGGTCCCCGGCCCGAGGGTCGGGGCTGGGAGCGTGGCCGTGGACACGCCCGTCAAGCTACCGGCCGGCTGGGAGGGGTCCGCTCAGCTCCCGGCGCTGGGGGGGGTGGACGGGCCGGATCGGGTCCGCGAGAATTGGTCCCGTGCCGTACCGGACCGTGGAGGAATTGGAAGCGGGCCTCGACCGGGTCCGGGACGCCCCCCTCGAGTTCGGGACCCTCGAGCTGATCGTGAGCCGGCCCGACGTCGACGAGCGGGAGATCCTCGAGGAGGGTCACCTCGATCTGGAGGTCGGTCTGGTCGGGGACAGCTGGCGGCTCCGGGGGAGCTCGGGCACCCCCGACGGGTCGGCCCATCCCGACGCCCAGCTGACCGTGATGAGCTCCCGGGCCGCCGCCCTGGTGGCCGGCGCCGTCGACCGGTGGCCCCTCGCCGGCGACCAGCTCTACGTCGACCTCTGCCTGGGCCAGGAGCAGCTCCCCGCCGGCACCAGGTTGGCCATCGGGAGCGCCGTCATCGAGATCACGGCCAAGCCCCACCGGGGCTGCGCCAAGTTCGCGGCCCGATTCGGGACGGACGCCCTCCGGTTCGTGAACACCGGTCCGGGGCTGGCCCTCAACCTCCGGGGCCGCAATGCCCGGGTGGTGACGCCGGGCACCATCCGCCGGGCCGACCCCGTCCGGGTCGTCCCCGGGTAGGAACGGGCCGGGTCACCGCTCCCGACCCGACCGCCGGCCGTTCTCCATCAGGTCGGCGAGGACATCGGACCGGACCGGCCGGAAGTCCCAGACGTCGACCCCGACGTTGATCATCCTGTCCCGGGTCCTCCACTTCTCGTGGACGTGGCCGTGGAGGAGCCAGGACCCCCGGTCGACCGGGCGCTGCTCGGTTAAGCGGTCCCGGTCCTGGGAGTCCCCGGCGTAGGGGAAGTGGGAGACGATGACCTGGCGGGAACCGATCCGGGTCTCGACCGGGCCCTGGACGATCTCCTCGAACCCGGCCTCCAGGTAGCGGTCCACCCACTTCTCCCAACCCTTCTTCCCGGCCCAGCACCGGTCGTGGTTGCCGGCCATGAGACGCTTCCGACCCCGGAGGAGCCCGACCAGGGGGAGGTTGTCCGCCAGGGTTCCCATGGCCACATCCCCGACCACCCAGACCTCGTCCTCGTCCGCCACCACCTCGTTCCAGTTGTCGCCCTACCGGTAGATGTTCACCGACTCGTCGAGGCCGAAGGCGGCGGTGTCGCCCCGTCCGGTCGAGGCCAGGACGAACCCGTAGGCGTCGCCCGAGACCGTCCGGCCGCCTCCCCCCGAGACGGGGAAGGCCTCGAAGCCGTCGAGGGCGAGGTCGGCCGGTCCCCAGCCCTGATCGGTGAGGACCTGGGAGATGTGGGAGAGCGACGGCGCCAGGGCGTCGCCCACCGAGGGGAGCCGACCCAGGGCGCTGCGGATGTCGTCGGCGTGGAGGGAGGTGTCGAACCAGAGGGCCTCGATCCCGAAGCCGAGGGTTCCCGTCACCCCGGCCGGGGCAGCCGATTCCCAGGCGGCGTCGTCGAAGGCGGCGGCCAGGTCAGCGGCCTGCTTGACGCTCGAGTCGAGCTCGTCGGCCAGTTCGCCCGGCGTCCGGCCCCGGTGCTCCTCGACCTGCCGGGCCGTCACCTCGGGCGTGCCCAGGCCGTCGAGACGGAGGGCGGCCACGTCGGTCAGCTGGCCGATCACGTGGGCGGCCACGTCGGCCACCCGCCAGCCCTCGCAGCGGCTGGGGGTGTCCCAGTCCTCGTCCGAGAGCCCCCGGACGAGCTGGCCGAAGGCCTGGTACTCGGCCAGCATCCCCGGGATCACGACCTCACGGGACAGCGTCATCCTGTTCTCCTCCTCGCCATGCACGCCGACGCGCACGTTGAAGGTATAATGCATGCAGGTTGCATGTATGGTCAAGCAGAAATCCGGATCCGGACGGACACAGGCAGAACGGTCGGAGGCCACGAGGGCCGCCCTCCTCGGCGCGGCCCGGGACCTCTTCTCGACTCGGGGCTACGCCGCTTCGGGCCGGGAGGAGATCGTCGCCTCGGCGGGGGTGACGAGGGGGGCCCTCCAGCACCACTTCGGGGACAAGCAGGCCCTCTTCCTGGCCGTCTACGAGGTCACCGAGCAGGAGGTGGTCGCCGCCATCGCCACCGCCGCCATGGCGGCGGGAGCTGATCCGGTGGAACAGCTCCGGGCCGGCTGCCAGGCCTATCTCGACGCCGTCCTGGACCCCGCCGTCCAGCGGATCTGCGCCATCGACGGGCCCGCCGTTCTCCCGGCCGACGTCAGGCAGGAGATCACCGACCGCTATGCCCTCGGGCTCGTCCGGGAGGCCCTCCAGGTGGCGGTGGCCTCCGGCGCCGTCGCAGAGACCCCCATCGAGCCCCTGACCCGGATGCTCCTGGCCGGGGTCATGGCTGCGGCCCAGTTCGTCGCCACCGCTGCTGATCCCGCCGCGGCCCGGACCGAGGCGGGACGGACCGTGGACCTCCTCCTCGACGGGTTGCGGCAGGGGAACGGCTGACAGGTCGGTCTACCCGTTCCAGGCTCCGGGCAGGTTCCATCGCCGTCGATCCACGACCCGACCATTTCGAAACCCCGCCCTGTCACCAATGGGCCCTGGCACTTCCCCCGTGGGGCGAGGGTGGCTCCGCCGGAGGCTCCCGGCGTACGTAGGCTGCTGGTCATGAGCATGGGGATGGTGGCGCGAATCGAGGCGGCGCTCGCGGCGCGGCGTGCACCGGATGACGACCCATCGAGCCGGCCGTTCCCCGGTCGGCCGGCGGGGACGGACTGCTTGCCCGAGGTTCGCCACATCGTGGTCCTCATGATGGAGAATCACTCGTTCGACAACTACTTCGGGGTGCTCGGGCGCGGTGATGGGTTCCCGACCGACGAGAGCGGCGCCGTTCGGGTGTCGAACCCGACATCGGGCGGCGTGGCTGTGCCCGCGGCCCATCTCCCGTCCACTGTCCAGCCGGTCGGCTCGCCGACCCAGTCGTGGGAGGCGACCCACCTTCAGTGGGACGGCGGGACCAACACCGGGTTCGCCCGGGCTGTGGAGGTATGCACCCGAGGCGGCGAGCCGGCGACGGCCATGGGGTATTGGACCGAGGCCGACCTGCCCTTCTATTACGGGCTGGCCCGGACGTTCCCGGTGGCTGATCGCTGGTTCTCGTCCTGTCTGGGGCCTACGTTCCCCAACCGCCGCTTCCTGTTGTCCGGGACGGCCAACGGCCTGACGAGCGACACGCTCTCCAAGATCATCGACTACCCGGCCAACGGGACGATCTTCGACCTCCTCACCAGCCATCGCATCCCCTGGACCAACTACCACTCGGTATCCCACGCCGGCCCGATCATGGGCCGACTCGCCGGGGTGCACGGCCACCGGGCGGGAAGGTACCTGCGGGGCCTGCCCGGCCGGATCCGAGCCGATCCCGGCGAGGCCAAGTCATTCCTGCAGTTCAGCGGCGACGCCTACCCGCTCGGCCTGCTCCGCTACCTCGCCCACCTGCGCTCGGTCGACCGGTTCTGCGCCGACGCCGCGCAGGGCGCGCTGCCGGCGGTCAGCATCGTCGACCCGGACTTCCGGGCCAATTCCGAGGAGAACCCTCAGGACATCCGCGCCGGGCAGGACTTCGCAGCGCGGGTCATCAACGCCGCCATGCACGGCGCCGATTGGATGGGGACGCTGCTGGTCTGGTGCTACGACGAGCACGGCGGCTACTACGACCACGTCCCGCCGCCGGCGGCGCCCGAGCCCGACGGAAAGGAACCCGACGTCGGAGGACCCTGGCGTTTCGACCGCTACGGCTTCCGCGTCCCGGCCGTCGTCGTCTCTCCCTACGCCCGCCCCGACTACGTGTCCCACGTCGAGCGGGACCACACGTCGGTGTTGAAACTGATCGAGCGAAAGTGGAACCTACCGCCGATGACCGCCCGAGACGCAGCCGCCGATGACCTGCTCGACATGGTCGACTTCAGCGCCCCGCCCGCCTTTGCGAGGCCTCCCGAGCTTCCCCGACCGACGGCGCAGCGCTGAGGCCGGGACCCCTAGCGGGCCGGGAAGCTCCCCGGTGTCAAGGTCGGCGGCCGCTGGCTCGTCCACGTCAGGAAGCTGGCCGACCAGCGACGCCGACACCGGGCCGACGCGGCCTCGGTCCTCGCCGCCCGCGACGACAACCCGGAGGTGGATTCTGGGATGCTGGGAGATGTGGTCACGATGACGTATGACGAGGACAAGCTGACCGAGCTGATCCTGTACGTGGCGAAGCGGACCAGCGGGGACCGCTCGTCCGGAGCGACCAAGCTCAACAAGTACCTGTACTTCGCCGACTTCGCCGCCGTCCGGACCATCGGTCGTCCGATCACGGGGGCCGAGTACCAGAAGCTCCCCCACGGCCCGGCGCCTCGACGGCTCCCGCCCATCCGGAAGAAGCTGGTGGCCAACGGAGAAGTCCGCATCGAGGAGCGGGCCGACGCCTTCGGCTACGTCCATCACGTTCTGGTTCCTCTCCGCGAGCCCAGGGTCGAACTGTTCACTCCGGAGGAGATCGATCTGGTCGACGGAGTGATCGAAGCCCTCCGCGACCTGAGCGTCACCCAGGTGAGCGTCCGGTCCCACATCGAGGCCGGATGGCAATTGGTCGAGGAGGGGGAGACGATCCCATACGAGTTGGCGTTCGTCCTCGCTCCGACCGAGGCGGATCCGACTCCGTCCATTCGGACGGAGGGTGAGCGGCTTCTCGCGCTCTACGCCAGCGAACTGGCCTGATGCCCGGCCGGCGGGTGCGGCGATCGGCGGACTTCCTCGAACAGGCCCAGGAGCTCTTCCCGAAGGGCGGATCCGCCGAAGGGAGGCCGTCGTTCGAGCTGTTCGAAGATGGTCCTCTCCGAGGCGCCGAGATGGCGTTCTCCCTGAACTTCGAGGCTCAGCGGGAGTCGGTCGAAGGCGTCGGTGGTATCCGGTACGTGATGACCATCCCTACCTCCTCTTCGGACCGCGGGTGATCTCGGCCTGCCTCCTGACCGACGGCGATGTTCAGATCGTGAGCGTGATCGAGGACGAGGACTACTGGGACATGGTCGAGAACGACCCGGCCGACTGACTCTCCTTTGCGGAACTTCCCAGGCCCGAGGGCCTGAATGGATCCGCTACCCTTGATCGGGTCGCTTCATGACCCAGGCAGCACCGGGTCACAAGTGTCCAGGAGAGGTGCGAGAGCGGCCGAATCGGACTCACTGCTAATGAGTTGACCTGGGAAACTGGGTCCGAGGGTTCAAATCCCTCCCTCTCCGCTCGCGACCGGCCCTCGGGGCCGGTCGTGGCGCGTGCCGGGGTCCGGACCCGCCCCCCGTCGGACCAGGTCGGGCGGCCCAAGTAGCATTGTTCGGTGGCTGAGCGGTACTGGTTGGAGACCCTGGGCTGCCCCAAGAACCAGGTCGACTCCGAGAAGCTCGTCGGGGGGCTCCTGGCCGAGGGCTACGAAGCCGCCTCCTCGCCCGAGGAGGCCGACCTCGTCGTCGTCAACACCTGCGCCTTCATCGAGGCGGCCCGCCAGGAATCGGTCGACACCATCCTCGAGCTGGCCTCCTCCCGACGGGACGGGGCCCGGCTGGTGGCCACCGGCTGCCTGGCCGAGCGCCACGGCCCCGAGCTCGCCGCCGCCATCCCCGAGCTCGACCTCGTGGCCGGATTCGGGGTGGCCCTCACCCCGCCCCGGGCCGACCGGGGCGTCCCCGTGGCCCTGGGCACGACCCGGGCCGGAGCGGGCCCGACCCCCTCGGCCCCCCTCCCCTCCTTCGACCTCCTCAACCTCCCCCGGCCGGCCGCCACCGCCCCCTGGGCCTACCTGAAGGTGGCCGAGGGCTGCGACCGCCGCTGCGGCTTCTGCGCCATCTCCTCCTTCCGGGGGAAGCAGCGCTCCCGGCCCCTCGAGGTCCTCCTCGACGAGGTCGAGGCCCTCGGTCCCGACCTCCGGGAGCTCGTCATCGTGGCCCAGGACCTCGCCTCCTGGGGGCTCGACCGGACCGCCCCCGACCGGGTCCCCCCAGTGCCGGGGGTCTCCCGGCCCATCGTCGAGCTGGTCCGGACCCTCTCGGCCCGGCTGGCCCGGGTCCGCCTCCTCTACCTCTACCCCTCCTCCCTCGACGACGATCTCATCGCCGCCATGATCGAGAGCGGCCTCCCCTACTTCGACCTCTCCCTCCAGCACGTCTCCCGTCCCCTCGTCGAGAAGATGCGCCGCTGGGGGGACGGGGACCGCTTCCTGGAGCGGATCGCCTCCATCCGGTCCGCCGCCCCCGAGGCCACCCTCCGCTCCTCCTTCATCCTCGGCTACCCCGGGGAGACCGAGGAGGACCACGACGAGCTCCTCGCCTTCCTCGAGGAGGCCCAGCTCGACTGGGCCGGCTTCTTCACCTTCTCCGAGGAGCCCGGCACCTACGCGGCGGGACGGCCCGACCAGGTCCCGGCCGAGCTGGCCCTCGCCCGGCTCCGGGAGTGCTCCGAGCTCCAGGACGCCATCACCGCCTCCCGCCGGGAGGACCTCGTCGGGACCACCCTCGAGGTCCTCGTCGACAGCCCCGGGGTGGGCCGCTCCCACCGGGAGGCCCCCGAGATCGACGGCCTCGTCCTCCTCCCCCCGACCCTCCCCACCGGGACCTTCCAGGAGGTCCTCGTCACCGCCGCCGAGGGCCCCGACCTCCGGGCCCGCCCCGCCGGGTCGGCCCGGGCCGCAGGCTGACCCCTCCTCCCATGGCCACCGCCCTCCCCGACCCCCAGCCCGAGCCGACCCCGGCCGAGCCGGCCGAGCCCGGCCCCCCGGCCAAGATCTTCACCTTCGGCCCTTCGGCCCTGGCCACCCCGGCCAACGCCATCACGGTGGCCCGGATCCTGGCCGCCCCCGTCCTCGTCGCCATGTTCCTGGCCTGGGGACCCAGCTACGCCGCCTTCACCATCGGGTTCCTCATCGCCCTCACCGACGGCATCGACGGCTGGCTGGCCCGGAAGCAGGGGACGACCCGGTCCGGAGCCTTCCTCGACCCCCTGGCCGACAAGGCCGTCATCATCGCCATCCTCTTCACCCTGGCCGCCCGCAACGAGATCTCCTGGATCCCGGTCTCCCTCATCACGGCCCGTGAGGTCTCCATGCAGGTCTACCGGACCGTCCTCGGTCGCAGGGGCGTCTCCATCCCGGCCCGGACCTCGGCCAAGGCCAAGACCTTCCTCCAGGACCTCGCCGTCGGTCTCTGCCTCCTCCCCCCCGTCGCCCCCCACCACCTCGTCCTCGAGCTCTTCCTCTGGGCCGCCGTCGCCCTCACCCTCGTCTCCGGTGTCCAGTACGTCCTCGACGGCCGGAAGGCCGCCCACCCGGCCGGCCCGGCCGCCGGCCCCGCCCCGGCACCGGAGGACAGCCCCGGATGAGGATCGAGGTCGTCGCCGTCGGGACCGAGCTCCTCCTGGGCCAGATCGTCGACACCAACTCGGCCTGGCTCGGTGGCCAGCTCGCCCTGGCCGGGGTCGACTGCCACTACCAGCAGTCCGTCGGGGACAACCTCGACCGGATCGTCCTCGCCTTCCGGACCGCCCTGGCCCGCTCCGAGGGGATCATCGTCTGCGGCGGCCTCGGACCGACCCACGACGACATCACCCGGGAGGCCATGGCGGCGATCACCGGGGTCCCCCTCATCCGGGACGAGGTCATCGTGGAGCGGATCCGGGGCTTCTTCTCCAGCCGGAACCGGGAGATGCCCGAGTCGAACGCCCGCCAGGCCGACCGACCCGAGGGATCGTCCCCGATCGACCAGGCCCTCGGGACCGCCCCCGGCCTCATCTGCCCCGTCGGGAACAAGGTCGTCTACGCCCTCCCCGGCGTCCCCTACGAGCTCGAGGAGATGTTCACCCGGGCCGTCCTCCCCGACCTCCGCCGCCGCCAGCTCGCCGCCGGCGATGGGGGGATCATCGTCAGCCGGGTCCTCAAGACCTGGGGGACGAGCGAGTCCGGCCTCGGCGAGCTCCTCGCCCCCCGGATCGAGGCCCTCCAGGGCCGGGGGAACCCCACCATCGCCCTCCTCGCCTCAGGGATCGAGGGGATCAAGGTCCGGATCACCGCCAAGGGGGCCGACGCCGAGGAGGCCGGGGCCCTCCTCGCCGCCGAGGAGGCCGAGGTCCGGAGCCTCGTCGCCGACATCCTCTTCGGCCTCGACGACGAGACCATGGAAACCGCCGTCGCCGCCCGGCTCCTGGCCGGGGACCTCACCCTGGGCCTGGCCGAGTCCCTCACCGGAGGCCTGGTCGCCTCCCGGCTCGTCGCCGTCCCCGGGGCCTCGACCTGGTTCCGGGGGTCCCTCGTCACCTATGCCACCGCCGTCAAGCAGGACCTCCTCGGCCTCCCCCCCGGTCCCGTCGTCTCCGAGGCCGCCGCCCTGGCCATGGCCGCCGCCGCCCGTCGCCTCCTCGGATCGGATGTCGGCCTGGCCCTGACCGGGGTGGCCGGCCCCGACGACCAGGATGGCGAGCCCCCCGGGACCGTCCTCGTCGGCCTCGACCTCCCCGGCCGTGACCCCGAGGCCATCCGGCTGACCCTCCCCGGCGACCGGGACCGGGTCCGCCAGTACGCGGCGATCTCCGCCCTCGATCTCCTCCGCCGCCGGCTCCCCACCCCCTGACCCCGGGGGCCGGCCTCAGGCGATGAGCGGGGCCGCCCAGCACCAGGAGGACCTCCCCTCCCTCGGCCCCGATCTCGAGGAGGTCCCCCCCGGCCGGGACCGTCAGCGGCACCCCGACCCCGGCCAGGCCCCGGAGCACCCGCCCCGAGCACCCCTCGAACGTGTCAGTCCCCGGAGTGCCTCCCGCCGGTCCAGAGAGCCCTGCATCCGAATCGTCCACCGTTCGTGTGTCGTGCCAGGAGGTCCACTTCCGCACCTTGCACCCTACAAACGTCGGGTGTCCAGATCGCGACGGGGAGGTGACCGGGGGTTCAATTCCGGTGGCGACGCTGGCGACCGGGTCCGAATTCCGATCACTCCGGTGAGACACCCTCGGCCTATTCTCATCTCGTGATCGCCGACCCTCCGAAGCGCTCCTCGGCATGGACAGGATTGTCGGCCTGGCTCGACCCGATGGTGGGCATCTTGATGGTCGCAGGCGGCGCGGCTGTCGGCATCTCGCTCGGTTGGCTCCTCTCGGAGCCCTCCCTGGGCGATCCGAGCCGGACCATCCGGATCGTCGCTGCCGCCCGAGTCGCCGGACCATGGATATGGCGCAATGCGACGGATGCAGCCTCGACCGCCCAGATCGGGGCCATCTTCCTCACCGCCGCCCTTATCCTGCGCTTCTGGTGGCGCCGTGTGGATGTCGAACTTGGCGCCGAGCTCTGGGCGGGGCCCGGAGGCAACGGACGTCGACTCCTCCGGGTGACGACTGTGGTCGTCTCCCGGGGGCGCATGCCGATCCGACTCTGGCCCGCAGCCGGTGCGCCCGTCACCCGAGGGGACCCTTCCGCGGATCAGCGGCTCGGGCTCACCACGATGCTCTTTCCCATCGGCAGCGACGGAGGGCAAGGTGAGCGACCTCTCGTGGCCTACTCGCCGTTCCGATCTCTTCAGCCTGACGGCGGAGCCCTCAAAGTCGATCCCGGGAAACGTCGGTCCGACACGGTCCTGGTCCGGCTCCCAGCGTCCGGAGCCTCACCCGAGCCGGTCGGGTACCGGGTGTTCGTCCTGCTGCGTCGTCGTCGACGGGTCCTCAGGAGCCACAAGGTCGACGAATGGGAGATCGTGCTTCCGGTGGTGAGTCTGTCCAAACTCGGACCGGTACAATGAAGCCATGAGGACGCTCACGCTCGCTGAGGCTACGGCCATGATTCCGCCGGAGGCTCGTGAAAAGCTCGCCAACGGTGACGTGTATACGAGTGGCGGCGCCGAACTGGTCATCCTGGATCTGCCCAGGGAATCCTCGGTCGCCGACGATATCCCGGATACGGACTGACACTCCGGCACGTTGCAGCCTCAAGCTGTCGGCTGTCAAGAGGCCGCAAGGACCTGAACGGCGGTTGAGTCAGCCGGCCGTACGGCCCGGTCCGCAGCTGGGGGGGGGCTCGATCTCGGGCTTGGGTGGCGGGAGGTCGAAGCGGACCTGTCTCGGGAGGTCCTCCGGGAGGTGGGGGAGCCGCAACCACTGCCGGAGGCCCCGCTTGGCCGGTCCGAGTGCCCGAGGGACGGGTACCGCCGGATCAGGTCCCGGCCGACCCCGTCGGGAAGGACGTATTCGGCCACGAACCGCTGCCGGTCCTGGGGGACCTCCCAGTGGATGAACACCACGAAACCCTACCGGTCCCGACCGGGATCCAACATCGAACACGCGTTCGCAACTACACTGCTGTGACTTCCCCCGGAAGGGGACCGTCACACCCCCCCCGTAAGGTCACCCCCGGTTCGGAGCACACCGGTACAGCAAGCGAGGAGAACTGCGGAAATGGAACGTGACAAGGCCCTCGACATGGCCCTCGGGCAGATCGAGAAGCACTTCGGCAAGGGGTCCGTGATGCGGATGAGCGAGAACCCCAACATGGCGATCGGGTCCATCCCGACCGGGGCCATGGCCCTCGACCTGGCCCTCGGCATCGGCGGGCTCCCCCGGGGCCGGATCGTGGAGATCTACGGCCCCGAGTCCTCCGGCAAGTCCACCCTGGCCATGCACGTCGTGGCCGAGGCCCAGCGCAACGGCGGCATCGCCGCCTACATCGACGCTGAGCACGCCATGGACCCCGTCTACGCCAGCGCCATCGGGGTGAACATCGACGACCTCCTCATCTCCCAGCCCGATACCGGGGAGCAGGCCCTCGAGATCGCCGACATGCTGATCCGCTCCGGCGCCCTCGACGTCCTCGTCATCGACTCCGTGGCCGCCCTCACCCCCCGGGCCGAGATCGAGGGGGAGATGGGCGACTCCCACGTCGGCCTCCAGGCCCGGCTCATGTCCCAGGCCCTCCGGAAGCTGACCGGGACCCTGTCGAAGACCGACACCATCGCCATCTTCATCAACCAGCTCCGGGAGAAGATCGGCATCGTCTACGGCTGCTTCCACTACGACAGCCGGGTCGTCCTGGCCGACGGGACCACCGAGAAGATCGGGAAGATCGTCAACCAGCGGCTTCCCGTCGAGGTCCTCTCCTACGACCCCGAGGTGGGAGCCGTCGTCCCCAGGAAGGTCGTCGACTGGTTCGACAACGGCCCGACCGAGGAGTTCCTCCAGCTGACCGTGGCCAAGCCGGCCAAGAACGGCCGGGCCCAGCTCGGCTGCACCCCGAACCACCTGATCCGGACCCCGGGCGGCTGGCGCGAGGCGGGCGAGCTGAAGGTCGGGGACCACGTCCTCGAAGCCCTCCCGGTCCGGCTCTCGGACTTCCAGTGGGAGGTCCTCCTGGGCGGGCTCATGGGGGACGGGGCCGTCTCGCCCACCAAGAGCGGCCTCGGCGGCCGGTTCCGGTTCGGTCACGGGGCCAAGCAGGCGGCGTACTCCGACTGGAAGGCGTCCCTCTTCGCCAACATCGGCACCAGCCGGTCGGTGACCCCCACCGGGGCCGTCTACCACGACCTCCCGCCCCTCCCCGAGCTGGCCGAGCTGCGCCAGGCCGTCTACCTCGAGGGCCGGAAGGTCCTGAGCGAGGACTACCTCAAGCGGCTCACCCCGCTGTCCCTGGCCGTCTGGTACATGGACGACGGGGGCTTCACCCTCCGGTCCAAGGGCGTCCAGGAGCGGACCCGGGGTGGGAGCGGCCGGTCCGAGTTCTGCGTCGAAGCCCTGGAGCCGACCTCCCGGGAGCGACTGGTCCGGCACCTGGCCGACACCTGGGGGATCCAGGCCAAGCTCGTCGTCCGGGGAGCCAAGCAGCTGACATTCCTCCAGCTGCCCACGGCGGAGACGGCCAAGTTCCACGCCCTCGTCGCCCCCTTCGTTCACCCGAGCATGGAGTACAAGCTCCTGCCCCGGTACCGGGGGCGGTTCGGGGTGGACCCGGTCTTCTCGGAGCCCCGCATCGAGCTGATGGCCATGCCCGTCGTGGCCATCTCGGTGAAGCCGAAGGACCGGAGCACCCACCGGTTCGACATCGAGGTCGAGGGGACCCACAACTACCTCGTCGACGGGGTGGTGGTCCACAACTCACCAGAGGTGACCACAGGCGGGAAGGCCCTCAAGTTCTATGCCTCGGTCCGCCTCGACATCCGCCGGATCGAGTCGATCAAGAGCGGGTCGGAGACGGTCGGGAGCCGGACCCGGGTCAAGGTGGTGAAGAACAAGACGGCCCCGCCCTTCAAGCAGGCCGAGTTCGACATCATGTACGGCACCGGGATCAGCCGGGAGGGCTCCCTCCTCGACGTCGGGGTCGAGCTCGGCCTCATCAAGAAGTCGGGGGCCTGGTTCACCTACGAGGGTGAGCAGCTCGGCCAGGGCCGGGAGAAGGCCAAGGAGTTCCTCCGGAGCACCCCGGAGATCCTGATCGAGCTGAACGACAAGATCCGGAACCAGCTCCCCACCGCCGTCCTCTCGGCCACGACCACCGTCGGCGGCTCGACCGACGAGTACGACGACGACGACGTCCCCATCTCCCTGGACTGAATCACCGGCCTCTCACAGCCGAATCTGCGTCATCCGGGCCGGATCGCCCCAACCGGGCGGTCCGGTCCGTGTCGCGCCGGGGCCCCGGTGAGTCCGGTGGTCAGGGGGTCGGAGTCACCGGGATCTGGGAGGGCACCATGGCCACCCAGGTCGGGCCCGGCGCCAGGGGGATGGGGGAGCCGTCGGCCGCCACCAGCACGATGGGAGCGGTGAGGGAGGCCCGGGTCCATTTGCCGGTGACGGCCACCCCGTTGCGGAGCACGGTCACCGTCCCCCCGCTCAGGGCGTTGACCTCGATCTCGTTGCTGTTGTAAGCGCTGTTCTCGAGCCAGGGGCCGTAGGAGGTCTGGACGCTCTGAATCACGACGTTCGTCATCCCGACCGGGCCCCCGCCGAGGAGGGTGGCCTGGATGCCGCTGTAGGCGAGCATCCAGACCCCCCCGGTCGGGTTCCAGGTCCAGTTCTCGTCGCTCGTCGGGGAGAAGGGGATGTGGACAGAGGCGGTGGTGGTCCCGGCCGGGGCGGTGGCGGAGTAGGTGAAGACGGGGGCCGGGGGATTGGTGTCCTTGGGTTGGGACTTCCAGGCGTCGGCCGTCGAGACGTAGATGTTGAAGGGAGCGTTCCGGCCCGGGACATGCTGGATGATCGAGGCGTCGTAGAAGAAGTTGAAGTCGAAGAGGAGCCCCTGGCTCTGGGCCTGGGTCAGCATCCCCACGATCGGGTCGATCCCCCCCACGTGGATGAAGATCGGCTTGCTCAACTGCTCGAGGATCCCGGAGTCCGGGTAGCGGGTGGACCGGATCGGACCGACCTGGGCGGCGTCCCGGCACTGGAAGACGGCTACGTAGCGGGTGATCCCCCCCTCGACGGGCTCCTCGAAGATGATGTCGGCCTCGTCGAGGCCGGACTGGGGCCGGGCGTCGGGGTAGTTGTCGACCTTGACGGCCAGGGCCGGCCGCTGGGGGACCGATCCCGAGGGGGAGGGGCCCCCGTTCAGGGGACAGGCCGGCGCCGGGGCCTTCGTCGTCGTGGGGGCCACGGTCGTCGTGGGGGCGGCCACCTTGGCCTTCGTCCCGCCCGAGGTCACGGCCAGGGCGATCCCGACACCGCCGAGGACGACCAGGGCCGCGGCCCCGGCGATGGCCCAGGGGCTCTTCCACCAGGCCCGGCCCACGTGCCGGCCCCGGCTCCCCCCACCGTTGCCCACTCCGCCGTCGGCCCCGAGGGGGCTGTTCGGGGTCAGGTCGCCACCGGCCGCGTCGGGGCGCGCCAGATCGCCGGGAAGAGCGGTGGTGTCGTCGGGCATCGGATCCTCCTGGGGCCCCCAAGGAACGCCCGGAAAGGCTACTGGACCCCGATCGGGACTCCCGACCACCCCGGCCACTAGCGTCGTCCTGTGCCAGCCCCTCGAAGGCTCCCCCCCTGGGCCCGTCGCCTCGCCACCTCCCTCCTCCAGGGGGGCTGGGAGTGGGCCACCGAGCTGGGGGCCATCGGCCCCCACCACCCCCGGGCCCAGCGCTTCGGGGCCTTCGGGGAGGGGAGCATGCTGGCCTTCCCCCCCGGGGTCGTCTACAACGAGCACCTCATCCGGATCGGGTCCCACACCCTGATCGGCCCCCAGGTCGTCCTCACCGCCGGGATGGCCCCCGGCCAGGAGATGGTCACCAACCCCGTCGTGGCCATCGGGGACCGGACCCTCATCGGCCGGGGGAGCCAGATCATCGGCCACTTCTCCATCGACATCGGGGACGACATCCAGACCGGCCCCGACGTCTACATCACCGACCAGAACCACTCCTACCAGGACCCCGACGTCCCCATCGGCCGGCAGTGGCCCACCGAGGCCCCCGTGAGCATCGGCTCGGGGAGCTGGCTCGGGACGGGGGTCATCGTCCTGCCCGGCTCCGCCATCGGCCGGAACGTCGTCATCGGGGCCGGCTCCGTCGTCACCGGACCGATCCCCGACCACACCGTGGCCGTCGGATCCCCGGCCCGGGTGGTCAAGCGCTACGACCCGGCCACGGGCTGGACCGCCGTCGCCCACTGAGCGCCGCCGGGGCCGCTCGGGCCGGAATGCCGAGGCCTTCCGACCGGTTGTACCCCACATGCCTGCTGTCACTGTCGCCAACCCCCTCGACCTTCCCCGGATCCCCCGGGCCGATCCCACCGGGGCCCGGCCCCGGGCGGTGCTGACCGTCACCACCGCCCCGGCCGGGTTCGAGGGGGAGGGCTTCCCTGTCCGCCGGGCCTTCGCCGGGGTCGATCGTCGTCATCTCGACCCCTTCATCCACATGGACCAGATGGGTGAGGTCGAGTACGCCCCCGGGGAGCCCAAGGGGACGGCCTGGCACCCCCACCGGGGCTTCGAGACGGTCACCTACATGATCGACGGGATCTTCCAGCACCAGGACTCCATCGGCGGGGGCGGGACCATCACGGACGGGGACACCCAGTGGATGACGGCCGGGGCCGGGATCCTCCACATCGAGAAGCCCCCCGAATCCCTCGTCGCCTCCGGGGGCCTCTTCCACGGGATCCAGCTCTGGGTCAACCTCCCCGCCGCCGAGAAGCTCGTCACCCCCCGCTACCAGGACATCGGCTCGGGGCAGATCGCCCTCCTCTCCTCCGACGACGGCGGGGCCCTGGTCCGGATCATCGCCGGGGAGGTGGCCGGGGCGGCTGGTCCCGGGGTGACCCACACCCCGATCGCCCTGGTCCACGCCACCCTCAGCCCGGGGGCCCGGCTCGAGCTCCCCTGGCGGGCCGACTTCAACGCCCTCGTCTACGTCCTGGCCGGCTCGGGGACCGTCGGCCCGGGCACCCCCGACAACGGGGCCCGACCCGTCCGGACCGGCCAGCTCGCCGTCCTCGCCGCCGGGGACCTGGTGGTGGCCACCGCCGCCGAACCGGGGGACAGCCGGAGCCCGACCCTTGAGCTCCTCGTCCTCGGAGGCCGCCCCATCGGGGAGCCCGTCGTCGCCTACGGGCCCTTCGTCATGAACACCCGGGAGGAGATCGTCACGGCCTTCGAGGACTACGAGGCCGGCCGCCTCGGGACCGTCCCCGCCGACCACATCGGGAACTGACCCGCCGCCCGCCGTGCCTCCCCAGGACGGTCGTTGACACCTGCCGGGCTGACCATGACACTTGGGTCAGCTATTGGGGCGAGGGGGAGCGATGAGACGACGAGCCGGGGTACTGCTGTGCCTGTCCCTCCTCGGGGGGCCGGCCCTGGGGGCCTGCTCCTCGGGGTCCAGCAACCCGTCCAGCTCGACTACGACCACCGCCGTCGTGGGGGGGACCGACGCCCTGGCCGCCTCGAAGCGGCCCGCCTACCTCGTCTATTGGGACCAGAACGAGGAGGTCGACTTCCTCTCCATGCCCTCGGGGACCCAGGGGATCCTCATGCCCCCCTGGGACCTGAACGGCCAGATGTGCCTGGTCCCCGACCGGACGGGCCGGTTCGTCGGGGGCTATGACCCCACCGTCCCGAGCCAGGACAACCCGGGGAGCATCCTCCCCTACAAGCAGCCCCCCGTCGGGGAGGAGCTGAACCGGGCCGACGGGTCCTTCTCGGGCCAGACCCTCTCCGTCCCCGGGCCCTACAAGTTCCCGGGGGAGACCGTCGGGGGGGACTCCCCCCAGGCCGCCGACGGGTCCTTCAACTCGAACAGCACCTACACCGGCTGCGTCTTCGACCACCAGGGGAACCTCCTCGCCGACGACCTCGGGACGGCCCAGGGATCGTTCCCGGTCCCCACCGACGGCCGCCTCGTCGAGTGGTTCGCCCCGAACTACACGAAGTCCTGCATCCTGACGGGGCCGACGGCGGGGGGGACGGGGGCCAACCACGTCGACGGAACCGGGGGCCTGGCCCAGCCCGGGATGCTGACCCTCGACGACAACGGTGACGTCCTCCTCCCCCAGGCCGGTTCCCAGAGCGTGCTCCGGTTCGACCACGGCAGCTTCCCCTCCGGCCCGGCGGCCTGCCCCGGGGGGGCCGCCCCGGCCGGCTCCGTGAAGAGCTCGGTGTTCTTCCAGGGCAGCGCCAGCACCCTCCCCTTCCCGGCCGGGATCGCCAAGGACCCCACCTGCGGCTGCTTCGCCATCTCCAGCTTCTTCGGTGACCCCTCCATCGAATGGGTCGACGCCACGGGCCGGCCCGTCCCCGGCCACACCAGCGTCCCCGGGGAGACCCTGGACCAGCTGGGCCAGGACCCCAACGGGTTCAACCCCTTCGGCCTGGCCTTCGCTCCCGACGGGACCCTCTTCTTCATCGACATCCACATCACCTGCCAGAACAACGTCCTGACCAACTGCGGCCCGGGGGACTACCAGGGCCGGACCATGGAGGTCACCTTTACCGGGGGGAAGGCCAACCTCCCCACGGTCGTCCACGGCGGTTTCGACTTCCCTACCAGCGTCACCGTCTGCGTCCCGGCCCGGCAGAACTGCCCCTACCCCACCGGGCCGATCGCCCCGGTGAACTCGGGCCCGGCCGAGAACCCCCTCCACGGCCAGGGCCCCCCCAACGGGACCCCCGCCGCGGCCGGCTTCGGTCGTTGAGGATCCGTCCCCGGCGGATCCCGGCCTCCCCGGTCCTGCTCCTGCTCCTGGCCGGCGGCGTCCTGGCCGGCTGCGGCCCGGGCGCCCCGGCGGCGGGATCGGGCCTCCCCGACGCGTCGGTGGCCTCCTGGGAGTGGCCGACCTACGCCCACGACGCCCAGCGGACCGGGGCCGGGGTCACCACCCTGACCAGCGTCACCGTGAAGACGCTGGCCCCGGCCTGGACCTTCCCCACCGGGGATGCCGTCACCGCCACCCCCACGGTGGTGGCCGGGACGGTCTACGCCGGGTCCTGGGACGGCTGGTTCTACGCCGTCTCCCTCGCCACCGGGAAGCTCCGCTGGAAATTCGAGCTCCAGCGCCAGGACGCCGTCACCCCGAACGCCCGGCGGGCCACCCGGGACATCTCCTCCGACGGGGGCCTCGTGACCTCCTCGGCCTGGTACGAACCGGGATCGGGGAGCCGGCCCGACCTGGTGATCTTCGGTGGGGGCTACACCCTCTACGCCCTCGACGCCCGGACGGGACGGCTCGACTGGAAGCACGACTACACCGGCACCCCGGGCCGACCTCCCGATCCGGCCCACGACGGGACCCGGATCTTCTCCTCCCCGGTGGTGGCCGAGGGGAAGGTCGTCTTCGGGGTCGACACCGACGGGGGCGCCGACACCCGGGGCTACGTGGTGGCCGCCTCCCTCGACAACGGGAACCCGGTCTGGACCTACCAGACCGACGTGAACGCCCAGGGCCAGGTGGCGAACGACGGCTGCGGGGGGGTCTGGTCGTCGGGGACGGTCCTGCCCTCGGCCCACCTCGTCGTCTTCAACACCGCCGACTGCAAGTTCTCGAACCCCCCGCCCCTGGCCGAGACGGTCTTCGCCCTCCACCTCGCCACCGGCACCCTGGCCTGGGACTTCCGACCCCCCCGGGCCGACGACCACTGCGACCAGGACTTCGGGGCCACCGCCAACGCCGGGATCGACCCGGCCGGCCGGGCCGCCTTCCTCGGGGTGGGGGGGAAGGACGGGACCTACTACTCCCTCGACCCGGCCACGGGCCGGCTCCGGTGGTCGACGAACGTGGTCTTCGGGGGCTTCGCCGGGGGTTTCATCGCCTCGGCCGCCTACGACGGCCACCGGGTCTACGGCGCCACGGCCCTGGGCGACTACGGCCGGTTCGAGGGGGCCGGGGAGGTGTTCTGCGACCCCTCCAACCCCCGGGACACGCCGACCCAGGAGCCCAGCGTCCACGCCTTCAGCGCCGGCAGCGGGGCGGTGGCCTGGGAGGAGAAGGGGGCCGCCTCCTTCGCCTCCACCACCGTGGCCGGGGCGATGACCTTCAACTGCCCCGCCTTCGGCGCCGTCGTCCAGGTCCGGGCCGCCTCGACCGGGGCCCTCCTGGACCAGGCCGCCCTCCCGGCCACCTGCTGGTCGGGGATCGCCACCGTCGGCGACGCCCTCGTCCTCGGGACGGGATCCTCGGCCCAGGGGGCCCCCGACGGGATCGTCGCCCTCACCCCGGGGGGGAAGGACCCGGTCACCCCGACCGTTCCCTGATCCGGGTCCCGGTCAGCGCCAGCGGGACCAGCTTCCCGGGTCCCCCTCCCCCTCCCCGTCCCCGCCGGGGTGGCGGCCCCGGACGGCGATGATGGCGGTGGCGGTCCCGAGGAGGGCGAGGGCCAGGAAGGCGACGGTGAGGTAGAGGCCGACCGAGGTCCCGGTCCGGGCCAGGGCGGCCAGGGCCCCGGCGGCCACGGCGGCGGCTCCGGCGATGACGGGGACCTGGCGCCGGAGGGCGACCCCGCCGGCCACGCAGGCCACCCCCTCGGCGATGAGGAGGACGGTCCGGTCGGTGCTGGGCCCGGCCAGGAGCTGGACCAGGCTCGTCCCGAGGAGGAGGAGGAGACCGGCGGCGACCAGGGCCCGGCCCGCCGCCACCGCCCCGACCTCGTCGGAGCTGTCGGGGAGGGTGAGGCCGAGGGCCACCAGGACGGCCCCGGGAGCGAGGACGAACCACTGGGGGTCGTGGGTCCCCGACCAGCGGGCCAGGGCCAGGCCGGCCAGGGAGGCGACGGCGGGGACGGCCCAGGCCAGGGCCGGGGGGCCGGCGAAGACCCGGCGCTCGACGAGGAGGAGGCCGGCCAGGACGAGGACCATGGTGACGGCCACGATCGACTCGACCCGGCCCGGGCCGGGGGCGGCCAGCCCGACCAGGGCCCAGGCCGAGACCAGGCCGGCCAGGGCCAGGGCGGCGAACCGGTGGACGGGGCCCCAGAGGTGGGTGGGGGGGAGCTCCGGGGCGGGGGCCCAACCGGCGTCGGGACCGTCCCCGGCCGGGGGGGCGGCGGTGAAGGGGATGACCCCGAGGGCGTAGGCGGCGAGGGCGGCGGTCAGGACGGCCAGGGGGAGGGTCCGGACCCCGGCCCCCTCGCCCCAGGCCACCAGGGCGGCCCCGCCGGCCCCGAGGGCGAGCCCGAGGGGAGCGAGGGGGGGCCAGTCCTCCATGGCGGCGACGTCCTCGGCCATGGCCCAGTCCCCGAGGAGGAGGACGCCGACCACGAGGGGCCGGTGGCTGGCGGCGGCGGCCAGGGCGGCCCCGGCGGCCAGGGGGAGGGCGGGGACGTAGGCGGCCAGGGCCCAACCCGGTCCGGCCCGGCGGGAGAGGAGCTGGCCGGCCAGGACGAGGAGGACGGGGAAGGGGGAGAGCATCCAGGCCACCGACTCGGGGCTGGGGCTGGTCGAGGTCACCGAACCGGCCGCCGAGGCCGCCGACCAGATGGCGGTGAAGCCGGCGGCGGCCAGGAGGAGGCCGGTGGGGAGGGCCCATTCTCCCCGGCCGGTCCGGCGGGCGATGAGGAGGGGAACGGTGGCGGCCAGGGCCAGGGTGACGATCTTCCACCAGGTCGGGACCCAGGGCACGAGCAGGAGGGCCGAGGCCTCGGCCAGGGCCAGGGCCCGGAGGGTGACCCGGAGCTCGACCTGGCCCCGTCCCTCCCCGGACCCGGCTCCGGCCACCGTCCGGAAGGCGGTCTCGGCCAGGAGGAGGGTGAGGAGGGAGAGCGGGACGAGGATCCAGGCCGTCCCGGCCGACCCCCAGCCCAGGGCCCCGCCGGCGAGGAGGGCGGCCAGGGCGCCGGAGACGGCGGCGGGGACGGTCCAGAAGCGGCGGGGGGTGGGGAGGGCGGCGACCCCGAGGGTGAGGGCCAGGGCCCCGAGGGTGACGGGGAGGACGGCGGGATGGGCCAGGGTCCCGGCCGGGCAGCCCGTTCCGGCCGGGCAGTCGGTGACGGTGACGGCGAGGGCCCAGACGGCGGCGGCCAGGGCCCCGAGGCCGGCCAGGGGAGCGGCCCAGGGCCGGTAGGCGGCGGCGAGCCGGCGGCGGAGGTCGCCGTCGGTGGGGCGGTCGAGGGTGAGGGTGTCGAGGGCGAGGAGGAGACCGACGAGGAGGACGAGGCCGAGCGGGGCCCAGTGGTGGCCGCCTGTCCCGGTGCTCCCCCCGGTCCAGCCGGTGACGAGGCCGGCGGAGGAGAGGAGGCCGTAGCTGGGGGACCGCAGCGCCAGGGCCAGGCCCCCGTAGAGGAGGAAGCAGGCCAGGCCCCCGGCGGCGAGGCCGGCGGGGACGGTCAGGCCGTGGCGGCCGAGGTCGAGGAAGACGGCGGCGGCCACGATGAGGAGGGGGAAGATGAGGGCGGTGGCGGCCAGGTAGATCTGGGCCAGGGGCCGGAGGCGGGGGAGCCGCCGGCTGACGGCGGTGGCCAGGGCCAGGACGGTCTCGAGGGCGAGGACCCCGAGGAACCGGGGGACCCCGCCGGTGTGGGGGACCCCGTAGGCCTCGAAGAGGATGGTGGCCGCCACGAGGAGGAAGGCGCCGGTGGCCCCCAGGATCTGGACCCCCTGGTCCCGGGGTTCACCCGGCGTGGTTTCGGCGGGTCCGGCCCAGACCGGGGGCGGGACCGGGGGGCCGGCGCCGGGAACGGGTCCAGGGCCGGCAGGGGGCCAGGAGGGGACGAGGCGGGCCGCCGAGAGGGCCACGGTGTCGGCGGTGGCCAGCTGCCGGGTCAGCTCGGCCCGGAGGGGTCCCCCGGGCTCGCCCCCGAGACGGTCCTCGATCCGGTCGAGCTCGGTCAGGAGCTCCCCGGCCCGCCAGCGCTGGCGGTCGAGGGCGGCCAGGGCCGGGGGCGGGGCGGGAACCCCGAGGGCGGTGTGGGCGGCGACGGCGGCGGCGTCGGAGCTCCCCCCGGCCTCGACGGTGACGAGGGCGGCCCGGGCCGCCTGCTCGATCCCGGCCGGGTCGGTGGTGAGGACGCGACCGGCCCAGACCCGCCAGGCCGCCAGTCGGCGGTCGGCCGCTCCACCCTCCCCGTCAGTGTCGTTCACCTGGGGGAAACGCTATCGGGAGGGGCGGCCGGCCGCCGTGACGGTCGAGGGCCGGTCGGTGACCCGGCGGTGACGGGGCTGGGCCAGACTGGCGGGATGGCGCCGGAAGGTGGGCTGGAGCGGGAGGAGGTCGAGGCGGCCGCGCTGGCCACCCGGGCCGGCCGGGCCCTCCTGGTCCTCCGGGAGCGGTCGGCGGGGGAGCCGAGGTTGGGGGAGCGGGGCGACCTGGCCTCCCACGAGCTCCTGGTGGGGGAGCTCGCCGAGCTCTTTCCCGGGGACCCGGTCCGGTCCGAGGAGGGGCTGACGACGGTGTCGGGGTCGGGCCGGCTCTGGATCATCGACCCCCTGGACGGGACCCGGGAATACGGGGAGCCGGGCCGGACCGACTGGGCCGTCCACGTCGCCCTGGTCGTCGGGGGGGAGCCGGTAGTGGGGGCGGTGGCCCTCCCGGCCCTGGGGCTCACCCTGGCCACGGGGCGGAGCGCCCCCTCGGTGGGGGCCCCGAGGGGGGGAGCCCCCCGGCTGGTGGTGAGCCGGTCCCGGCCCCCGGCCGTGGCCGGGGCGGTGGCGGCGGCGCTAGGGGCCGAGACGATCCCGATGGGGTCGGCGGGGGCGAAGATCGCGGCGGTGGTCCGGGGGGAGGCGGACTGCTACGTCCATGCCGGGGGGCAGTACGAGTGGGACTCGGCCGCCCCGGTGGCCGTGGCCCTCGCCGCCGGGCTCCATGCCTCCCGGCTCGACGGGTCCCCCCTCCGCTACGGGGCCGTCGACGCCTGGCTCCCGGACCTCGTCGTCTGCCGGGTCGAGTTGGCCCCGGCCGTCCTCGAGGCCTGCGGGGAATGGGATCTGGAAGGTGGGGCCGGACCGGTCGAGGTCTGATCGCGGGGCGTCAGCCGCTGAGGGCGGTGAGCCAGGTCGGAGCCCGTTTGGCCCGTCCCTCGGGTCCGACCACGCCGTGGACGGTGACGGCGTCGGCCCGGGTCCCGCCGTCGACCTGGAGGAGGTAGTCGATCTGGAAGCTGGCGTAGCCGACCGAGGTCACCGCCAGCTGGACGTCGACGAGCTCGTCGAAGCGGAGGGGCCGCTGGTAGCGGACGGCGACCTCGAGGACGGAGAAGTCGTAGCCCTCGGCCCGGACGGCGTCGTAGGGGTGGCCCCGGGATCGGAGGTACTCGACCCGGGCCTCCTCGAGGTAGGGGAGGTAGGCGGCGTGGTGGACGACCCCCATGGCGTCGGTCTCGGCGAAGCGGACCCGGAGGCGATGGCTGAAGCCGTAGTCGGCGGGGTCGGTGGAGGGTTCGAAGTTCATCCGCACGGGGGACCATGATGGTCGATCGGAGGTCGAGGGGAAGGGAGGGTTCCATGGAGGAGCAGGGGCTCGAGGGCCGGGTGGCCCTGGTCACGGGCGGGGCCCAGGGGATCGGGGCCGCCGTGGCGGCCCGGCTGGCGGGGCTGGGGGCCTCGGTGGTGGTGGCCGACATCGACGAGGTCCAGGGCCGGCGGGTGGCCGGGGAGGTGGGGGGGACCTTCGTGGGGTGCGACGTCGGAGACCCCGGGGCCAGCCTGGCCGCCGTGGAGGTGGCCGTCTCGACCTACGGAGGCCTCGACCTCGTCCATCTGAACGCCGGGATCACCACGGGGTGCGGCCTGGGGGACGACTTCGACCTCGACCGCTACCGGCGGGCCATGGCCGTCAACCTCGACGGGGTCGTCTTCGGGATCCACGCCGCCCTCCCGGCCCTCCGGGCCCGGGGTGGGGGCCGGATCGTGGCCACCTCCAGCCTGGCCGGCCTGGTGGCCGTGCCCATGGACCCCGTCTACGCCGCCAACAAGCACGCCGTCGTCGGCCTGGTCAGGTCCCTCGGCCCAGGACTGCTGGCCGAGGGGATCCGGATCAACGCCATCTGCCCCGCCTTCGCCGACACGGCCATCATCGACGACATCCGGGACGTCCTGGCCGAGATGGAGGTCCCCCTGATCGAGGTGGGCCAGGTCGTCGACACCTTCGTGGCCATCCTCGACAGCGACGAGGTCGGCCAGTGCTGGTTCGTCCAGCCCGGTCGGGAGAGCGAGCCCTTCGTCTTCCGCAACGCCCCCGGACCCAGACGGCCCTAAGATCAGGGGTCGAGGCTCGGCACCGTCGGGGGTCAGGGGGGGTCATGTTCGGTCGGAAGGACAGGGGGGAGACCCCGGCAGAGGATCCCCCCACCAACGTGGCGGTCCAGTCCGGTCAGGGCTTCGTCCAGATCACCCAGACGGTGGTGGGCGACGGCGAGGCGGACCTCTCCTCGGTGATCTCCCAGGCCGTCGCCGGGGCCATGGCCGGGATGGCGGCCAGCGGTCGGCCCCGGTGGAAGCTGCCCCCGGAGTGTCCGAACTGTGGGGCCAAGGTCGACCAGGCCGTCCAGAGCGCCGAGGCCGATCCCCGGTGCGGGTTCTGCCACGATCCCATCCCGGCCGAGCCGGTCGAGCACCATGTCACCGCCCTCGACATGGGGCAGCTCGACCTCGGGGCGCTCATGCAGGGGGCCTTCCCGGCCCAGATGCCGGTCGTCCCTCCCGAGGTGGGTTCCGGGCCGCCGGCCTGACCCCCAGGCTCCGACGCCCGGGGTGGCCCGTCAGCTGCCAGGGAGGTGGAGGTCCACCAGGTGGTCCCCGGACCCGAGGATGCCGGTGGGGACGAAGAGGGAGCCTCCCGAGACGGCCATCCAGCCGCTCACCCCGGCCGGGGCGGCGTGGGTCCAGACGACGGCCCCGGTGGTCCGGTCCAGGGCGACGACGTTGCCCTGGAAGGTGCCGGTGAGGACGAGGTCGTTCACCACGGTCACCCCGCCGGTGGGGTCACCGGTGACTTCGGTGTCCCAGGCGATCTTCCCGGTGGCGGCGTCGATCGCCACCACCTCCCCGTCGGCGGTGCCGAGCTTGCCCCCGAAGTAGGAGGTCTGGTCGGGGTGGAGCATGGTGGGGGCGTTCAGGAGGGCGAGGTAGACGGTGCCGCCGGCCGAGGCCGGGGGGGTGAGGACGCCGCCGAAGGTACCGGGGAGGACCTCGGTGGTTCCGGCCGGGAGGGAGGTGAGGTCGTGGTTGAGGTGCTGGCCCACCTCCAGGCTCCAGCGGACCTTCCCGGTGGCGGGGTCCATCCCGATGACCTGTCCCCCCTTGCCGGCGCCGACGACCACCGAGGAGGAAGGTCCCGTCAGGGGGACGACCAGGGTGTGGACGAAGTCCTGGTCGAAGAGGTCGTGGGCCACGGCCTGGTGGTACCAGAGGAGCTTGCCGGTGGCGAGGCTCAGGGCCACCGTCGAGTCGGTGTAGAGGTTGTCGCCGGGCCGGCTGGAGCCGTTCGGGTACTGGGCCGTGCCCGGGAAGGGACCGGGGTTGGCGGTGCCGATGTAGACGGTCCCGGTGGCGACGTCGACGGAGGGTGGGTACCAGACGCCGCCACCGGAGTTGACGGTGGGGTTCCCCCAGTCGTTGGTGGAGTCCACGGTGTCGAAGGACCAGTCGGTGCGGCCGGTGGAGGCGTCCAGGGCGTAGAGGACGCCGTCGTCGCCGCCGTTGAACTGGAGGCCGGGGGTGACGGGGACGGTGGAGATGAGGACCTTGCCGTCGGCCACGGTGGGCTGCATGTCGACCCCGGCCGTGCCGGTGGTGGTGAGCCGCTTGGTCCAGAGGACCTTGCCGGTGGTGAGGTCGAGGGCCTCGACGCCGTTGGTGGTGGCGGCGAAGACCTTCCCCCAGCCGACGGCCACCCCCTCGGGGCCGACGGTGAAGCCGGTGGGGGCGCTCTTCCAGCGGACCGCCCCGGTGGTGGCGTCGACGGCCACGACCACGCCCATGTCGTCCTGGGCGTAGACGGTTCCCTTGAGGACGATGGCGGCGGTGGTGAGGGCCCCGGGGGTGTCGACCTGCCAGGCCTGGGTCAGGCCGGCCACGGTGGAGGCCTTGACGGGGGAGGTCCCGGCCTGGCGGGAGTTCGTGTAGTCGTGGCCGGGGAGGGGCCAGTCGGTGGGGCCGGCCGCCTGGACCTCGGGGGGAGCAGGGTTCGGCCTGGGGGCGGTGGAGGATGACGACGCCGAGCAGCCCGCCGCGGTGGCGGCCAGGAGGGCGGCGGCGGCCGCCCAATTCCTCCCCCTCACGGTTCCCCCTCCGGCTCCATCGGTGCTGGACCCTATACCCGGGCCCGGCGGATGTGATCGACTCGGGGCCGGAGACGGCGAGAGGGAGATCCCATGGCGAAGGTGCTCTGTGTCCTGTACGACGACCCGGTGGGGGGCTACCCGGAGTCCTATCCCCGCGACGGGGTCCCCGGTCTCAGCTCCTATCCGGGGGGCCAGACCGTCCCCTCGCCCCGGGCCCTCGATTTCGTGCCCGGCCAGCTCCTGGGGAGCGTCTCGGGGGAGCTGGGCCTCCGGCGGTTCCTGGAGGCCGCCGGCCACGAGCTGGTGGTGACCTCGGACAAGGAGGGTCCCGAGTCGGTGTTCGACCGGGAGCTGGCCGATGCCGAGGTGGTCATCTCCCAGCCCTTCTGGCCGGCCTACCTGACGGCCGAGCGGATCGCCCGGGCCCCGAAGCTCAAGCTGGCCGTCACGGCCGGGATCGGCTCGGACCACGTCGACCTCGAGGCCGCCGTCGGGGCGGGGATCACCGTGGCCGAGGTGACCTACTCGAACAGCATCAGCGTGGCCGAGCACGTCGTGATGATGATCCTGTCCCTGGTCCGGAACTACCTCCCCTCCCACGACTGGGTGGTGAAGGGGGGATGGAACATCGCCGACTGCGTGGCCCGGTCCTACGACGTGGAGGGGATGACGGTGGGGACGGTGGCGGCCGGCCGGATCGGCCTGGCCGTCCTCCGGCGGCTGGCCCCGTTCGACGTGGATCTCCACTACACCGACCGGCACCGGCTCCCGGAGGAGACGGAGCGGGAGCTGGGACTGACGTTCCACGGGTCGGCCGCCGCCATGGTCCCCGTCTGCGACGTCGTCACCGTCAACGCCCCGCTCCATCCCGAGACCGAGCACCTCTTCGACGACGACCTCATCGGGACGATGAAGCGGGGGGCCTACCTCGTCAACACGGCCCGGGCGAAGATCTGCGACCGGGACGCCGTGGTCCGGGCCCTCGAGAGCGGCCGGCTGGCGGGCTACGCCGGGGACGTCTGGTTCCCCCAGCCCGCCCCGGCCGACCATCCCTGGCGGACGATGCCCAACGAGGGGATGACCCCCCACATCTCGGGGTCGTCCCTGTCGGCCCAGGCCCGCTACGCGGCGGGGACCCGGGAGATCCTGGAGTGCTTCTTCGAGGGCCGGCCCATCCGGGACGAGTACCTCATCGTCGAGGGGGGCCGGCTGGCCGGGACGGGGGCCCACTCCTACAGCCCCGGGAACGCCACGGGCGGGGCCGTGTCCTAATCCTCTAGTACATTGGTGCTGTGGGGGGAGGGGCCCGGTGATCCAGTTCCGGTTGGACCGGCGGTCGGGGATGCCCGTCTACCGGCAGCTCGTCGACCAGGTCCGCCAGGCCCTCCAGCTAGGGACCCTCCAGCCGGGGGACCAGCTCCCCACCGTCCGGGAGGTGGTCGGGCAGATCGCCATCAACCCCAACACCGTCCACCGGGCCTACCGGGAGCTCGAGCAGGAGGGCCTGGTCCAGGGCCGGCCGGGCCAGGGGACCTTCGTCCAGCGGTCGCTGGTCAGCGTGGCGCCGGCCCGCCAGGAGGAGCTCCGGGCCGAGCTCGGGGTCTGGACCCGCCGGGCCGGCGAGGCGGGGCTCGACGCCGGGGCCATGGAGGCCCTGCTCAGGTCGTGCCTGGAGGACCTGGAACGCGGGGTGCAACGGTGAGCGACGCGCTGGCGGCGGTCGGACTGGGGAAGCGGTACGGGACCAGCTGGGGCCTCCGGGACTGCACGCTGGCCCTGCCCGAGGGACGGGTGGCCGCTCTGGTCGGGCCGAACGGGTCGGGGAAGTCGACCCTGCTGCGGATGGCGGCCGGCTTCGTCCGGCCCAGCACGGGGACGGTGACGGTCTTCGGGGAGCCGGCCGGCCTGGCCAACCCGGCGGCGCTGGCCCGGGTGGGGTACCTCGACCAGGAGCGTCCCCTCTACCGGCAGTTCCGGATCGAGGAGATCCTGGCCCTGGGGCGACGGCTGAACCCCCGTTGGGACGACGCCGGGGCCCGGGCCGCCCTGGCCGAGCTCGAGATCCCCCTCCGGAAGCGGGTGGGCCAGCTCTCCATCGGCCAGCGGGCCCAGGTGGCCCTGGTCCTCTGCATGGCCAAGCGCCCCGACCTCCTCCTCCTCGACGAGCCGGTGGCGGCCCTCGACCCGCTGGCCCGCCACCGGCTCATGCAGGTCCTGATGGAGACGGTGGCCGACCGGGGCACCACCGTCTTCCTGTCCTCCCACGTCATCAGCGAGCTCGAGGCGGTCTGCGACCACGTCGTGATCCTGGCCGGGAACCGGGTCCAGCTGACGGCGGGGATCGAGGAGCTCCTGGCCCGCCACCTGATCCTGATCGGCCCCCGGGGCCAGGAGATCGGCTTCCCCGAGGTCGAGGCGGTCATCTCCGCCCGGCACACCGGCCGGCAGACGATGCTCCTGGTCCGGACCGTCCCCGATCAGGTCCCCGAGGGGTGGCGGGTGGTCGAGCCCTCGCTGGAGGAGGTGGTCCTGGCCTACCTGGCCGAGCCGGGGGCCATGCTGGGAACGGCCCTCGGGCTGGGGGAGGGCGCACCGTGATCTGGCTGGCCTGGCGGCGGCAACGGGTCCAGCTCGTCTCCTGGGCCGTCCTGGTCGTCGGGCTCGGCCTCTGGATGCTCTACACCGCCTTCCAGCACGAGGCCGAGGGGCGGGAGCTGGCCCGGGTCGGGTGCAACGGCATCCTCCATAGGACGATCCCCACCGGTGGAGCCGCCGCCGTCGACTTGCAACTCCACTGCTCCCAGCTCCAGAACTCCTTCGACTGGGGGAACGGGACGGTCAGCCTCGTCGTGTTCCTGGTGGCGGCCCTCCCGGTCGCCATCGGTGCGTTTCTCGGGGCTCCGCTCGTGGCCGACGAGTTCCGGCGGCGGACCCACCGGATGGTCTGGACGCAGAGCGTCAGCCGGACCCGCTGGCTCCTCACGAGCGTGGCGGTGGTGGTGGTCGGGGCCGTCATCCCCGTGGCCTTCCTGGTGGCCGTCCTCCCCCGGTGGAAGCAGGCCTACCCGGACCGGTTCAGCTCCGGGGTGGCCCCGGGCCAGTTCAACGTCTCGGGCTTCGACGCCCTGGCCTACCTCCTGTTCGCCCTGGCCCTCGGGGTCCTCCTCGGTGTCCTCCTCCGCTCCAGCGCCCCGGCCGTGGTGGGGGTCCTCGTCCTCTACCCCGTGACCCGGTGGGGGGTCGAGGGGCTGCGGGCCCACTTCCTCCCCGCCGCCACTGCGGCGTCCCCGGACGGGTCCGTCCCCGCCGGCGGGTGGTACCTGGGCGAGGGTTGGCTCCCCATCGGACGGTCGGGGTTGCCCCCCGGCCGGAGCTGGGGCTACTACTCGCCTCCGGCGTCCTGCTCCGGGACGGGCTGGCAGGGCTCGGGGCCGTGCGCCGCCACCAACGGGCTCCACTGGGCCGTCACGTACCAGCCCGCCAGCCGGTTCTGGGCCTTCCAGGGCATCGAGGCGTTCGTCTTCGTGGGACTGGCCGCTCTGTGCCTGGGGGCGGCCGTCCTCCTGGTCCGGCGCTGGAGCCGGTGATCAGCCGGCCGTGCCGGCGCCGAGGCGGGGGCTGAAGCCGGCGGGCTGGTCCCGGGTCAGGAGCTCCTCGATGGCGGAGGCCTCGACGGGCCGGGAGTAGAGGAAGCCCTGGCCCATCTCGCAGTGCTCGTCGCGGAGGCTGTCGAGCTGGGACTGCTCCTCGATCCCCTCGGCCAGGGTCTCGAGACCCAGGGTGCGGCCCAGCTCGACCAGGGTGTGGATGAGGGCTCCCGACTCGGTCGAGTCGTCCATGGCGGCCACGAAGGAGCGGTCGATCTTGAGGGCGTCGACGGGGAAGCGGCGGAGGTAGGCCAGCGAGGAGTAGCCGGTGCCGAAGTCGTCGATGGCGATGAGGACACCGAGGGCCTTCAGCTGCCGGAGCCGGCCCACGGTGGCCTCGGCGTCCCGCATCAGGGTGGACTCGGTGATCTCGACGACGAGCGATCCCGGGGCCAGGCCGGTGCGCTCGAGAGCCGTCCGGACGTGGCCGGTGAAGGCGTCGGTCTCGAGCTGGCGCATGGAGACGTTCACCGACATGCTCAGGGTGTGGCCGTCGCGGTGCCACTGGGCCGCCTGGCGGCAGGCCTCGTCGAGGACCCAGCGGCCCACCTCGACGATGGCGCCGGTCTCCTCCAGGATGGGGATGAACTGGTCGGGGGCGACCACCCCCCGGGTCGGGTGCCGCCAGCGGAGGAGGGCCTCGACCCCGCAGGTCCGGACGTGGTCGAGGTCGAAGACGGGCTGGTAGAGGAGGAAGTACTCCTCCCGCTCCAGGGCGGACTGGAGGTCGAGCCTCAGGCTGAGGCGGTCGATGATGTCCGACTGCATGGTCGCCTCGAAGAGGGTGAAGCAGTGCTTGCCGGAGGCCTTGGCCCGGTAGAGGGCGACATCGGCGTCGCGGAGGAGGTCCTGGGCCGAGGGGCGGTCCCCGAAGGCGATCCCGATGCTGGCCGAGACCTGGAGCTCGGTGGCCTCGTAGCCCTCGAGCCGGAAGGGCTCCTTCAGGACGGCCTGGATCCGCTCCGCCACCAGCTCGGGGCCGGCCGTGAGGGAGGCCCCCTCGGCCAGGACGACGAACTCGTCCCCCCCGAGCCGGCCCACGGTGTCGCTGGCCCGGAGGATCCCCACGAACCGTCGGGCCACGGCCTGGAGGAGCTTGTCACCGGCGTCGTGGCCCAGGGTGTCGTTGGCGTCCTTGAAGTTGTCGAGGTCGATGAAGAAGGCGGCGGCCGGCTCGTGGTGGCGGCGGGCCCGGGCCAGCATCTGCTGGGCCCGGTCCATGATGAGCTGCCGGTTGGGGAGCCCGGTCAGGGGGTCGTGGAGGGCCTGGTGGGCCAGGAGGGCCTCGGCCTCCTTTCGGTCGGAGATGTCCCGGACGTTGGCCACGTAGCCGGCCACCGAGGCGCTCCCGGTCTGGTTCGTCACCACGGCCTCGACGTGGCGCCAGCCCCCGTCGGCGTGGACCATCCGGAACTGGACCGGCTCGGTGGCGCCCAGGGACCGGGCCACGTCGGCCAGGTGGAGCTCGACCCACTTCCGGTCGTCGGGGTGGATGAGGTCGGTGGCCCGGGTCCCGACGAGCTCGGCCGGGGCCACACCCAGGAGGGCCTCACTGGCGGGGCTGGCGTAGCTGAGGAGGACGTCCCGGTCGATGACGAGGGTGGTGTCGGAGGAGTTCTGGACGAGGGACCGGAAGCGCTCCTCCCGGAGCCGCATGGCCGTCTCGGCCCGCTCCTTGCGCTCCATGGTGGCGGCCGCCATCCGGATCACGAAGAAGAGGACGAAGACCCCCATGAGGGCGAGGGCCTGCCCGTGGGAGACGCTGAGGTAGCTCGGGACCCAGGACTGGACGATGGCGACCTGGCCGACGGCCACCCCGACCAGGCTCCAGAGGGCAGTGACGAGCCAGGTCCGGGACCCGTCGTGGGCGATGTTCTCGAGGGCCAGGAAGGCGAAGGCCCCGACCAGGACGGGACCCCAGCCGGTCAGGTAGATCACGGTGGTGACGGCCGTGGCCTGGACGGCGATCCGGATGTGGAGGCTGACCAGGCTGGGCCGCTGCCGGTAGAGGAGGTCGGCGCAGCCGCTCAGGGAGGGGATGGCCACGAAGACCCCGACCCAGAGCCAGGCCGACTGGTGGGCGATCAGGTGGAACCGGCCGAGGAGGAGGAAGGCCACCAGGGCGGCCGGGCCCATGGCGTAGCCCAGCACGAAGGGGTTGAGGTGGAATCGGCCCACCGGCTGGACCGGGGCTGCAGTCGGCTTCATCTCGGTGTCGGCCATGCCAGAACGTCCCCCCCCCCGGGCCTCTAGCTGCTCCTGTCTCTATCGACCGGTTGTCGCCCGGTCTTGAACCCGGGCCGGCCAGCGCCTGGACGGGCGATACTCGGGCATGCCCGAGATCCCCCCACTGCCCGACGGAACGATCCTCCTGGTCGAGGTGGGCTCGACCGCCCACGGCACCGGGCTCCCGGGTGGGGAGGACCACGACGAGATGGCCGTCGTGATCGAAGCGCCCGGGGAGGTCCTCGGGTTGGGCGAGACGGGGATGGGGACGGTGATGTGGAGGACCCGGCCCGAGGGGAGCCGCTCGGGCCCGGGGGACACCGACCGGACCGTCCACTCGCTCCGGCGCTTCCTCCGGCTGGCGGCGTCGGGGAACCCCTCGGTGCTGATGGCGTTGTGGGCCCCTGTCCTCGAGGCCGCGGACCAGGGTCTCGAGCTCCGGGCCCTCGGGGAGGCCTTCATCGGCCGGCATGTCATCCCCAGGTACCGGGGCTACATGCAGTCCCAGGCCGAGCGGCTCCTCGGGCTGCGCGGCGGCGGTCACGGCCGGCGGGGGGGCGGGGGCCGGGAGGAGCTCGTCGCGGCCCACGGCTTCGACACCAAGCACGCCATGCACTGCGCCCGGCTCGGCTTCCAGTGCCGGGAGCTCCTCACCACCGGCGGGATGACCCTCCCCATCGCCGGCGAGCCCGGGGCCTGGCTGCTGGCCGTCCGCAAGGGGGAGGTCCCCTTCGGGGAGTGGTGGGACCGGACCCTCCAGCTCGACGCCGAGCTGGAGGAGCTGGTCGGCGACGAGGACCTTCCCGCCGGGCCCGACCGGGCCACCATCGAGACCTGGTCGGTGGCCGCCCATCTCCGGCACTGGGCCGGCTGAGCGTCGATCAGGACGGGTCGGGCCCCGGCAGGGTCCAGGGGGGATCGTCGGTCCATCCCGGGGTCGGACCGGGTGCTGGCGGCGCCGGTGGGGTCCGGGTCCGTCGGAGCTCGGCCGATCGTTGGCGGGCCCGCTTCGAGGCCGTCGGGCTCCGGTACCAGGACCGGGCCGTGGCCGCCAGGGTGACGAGGACCAGGATCCTGACGGCCACGGACCAGCCGGACCACGAGTGGCCGTCGAGCCAGATCAGGATCGAGACGACGGTGGCGATCCAGAGGACGCACAGCACCGTGATGTCCAGGATCTTCCATGTGCGGGACCGGAAAGGGTTGGCGGCGATCATGTTGATCGTCTTGAAGAGCCCCACGCGTCCACCTCCAACCCGTCCCGCCTGACCTGGACCCAGCGTACCGGGGCGCGAAGGCGCGGTCAGGCCCTGCGGACGGTGGCAGCCGTCCGCAGGGCCCGTCGCATCGGTCCCCGGGATGCCGGGGAGATGGGTCGGTCAGCAGGCGGTGGTCAGGAGCTGGATCTCCAGGGGGCCGGTCGAGTCGTTCGAGGAGGACACCTGGAGGGTGCTCGTCAGGGGGTTGGGCAGGTGGAGGGCCAGCTGGACGGTCTTCCCGGCCGCCACCGTGGTCGTGGTGGTGGTCTGGGTGTAGCCGAAGTCGTCGATGAAGGTCGAGGTGAAGGTGACCGATGCGCCGGTGGACGTGTCGGTGTCGGTCAGCGTGACGTTGGCCTGGTTGGAGCCTGGGAAGGTGCAGGTTACCCCCCTCATCCGGGCCGTAACCGGGGCCACCGTGGCCGACTGGAGGCCGAAGAACTGGATGATCCGCCAGGCTCCGCTGGTGGCGCTGTCGTCGTAGGTGAGGTGGCTGCTGGTCCCGGAGCCGAGGCTGAACTGGCAGACGACGTCGGCCCAGTGGCAGATGCTCTCGGTGTGCCAGGCGGCGGGGATGGCCGGGGTGGCCGGCTCCATGCCCAGGGCGGTGGCGGCGATCCCGATGCCGGTGTACCTCGTCGAGCCGCCTCCGGTGGTGATGGGGCCGGTCTCGGGGTGGAAGTTGGGGTCGCCGAAGAGGAGGAGGAAGATCTGGCCGGCCGCCGGGGTGAAGTTGAGTCGGGGGTAGGGGGTCGTCGATCCGACCGGATAGGCCACGTTGGGGTTGATGGCCCGCCGGATCACGTCGGCGCCCTGGGAGTAGCCGGCGGCGATGATCCGGGCCGAGGGGCAGAGGGCGTGCTCGGCGTTCAGGTCGGCCACGGCGTCGACGACGCCCTTGTTCATGCTGGCCTCGTAGGTGGCCCCCAGGGTGTAGACGGCGGAGACCTGGAGGAGGGCGGGGTAGCCGTCGGCCTCGGCGAAGAAGCTCGTGGAGGGGAGGGCGGCCTGGAGGGCGCTGTAGGTGTGGCCGATGGGGTCGCCCATCCCGTTGACGCCCATGGGGGCATCGGCGCCGGGGGTGTTGGGAGCGCCGAAGGTGGTCCCGGGTGTCTCGTTGGAGCCCCGGACGGCGTAGAAGAAGTACGCGGGGCAGGGGGCGGCGACGGCGGCGGCCGGTGACGGCCCGACCACGGGGGCACCGGCCACGAGGGCGGCGGGAAGGAGGCCGGTGAGGGCCACGGCACCGCTCAGGGCGGCTCGGCGGAGTGAGAAGGACATGGGGGGTGGTTCCTTTCGGTGGCGCCGCCGGGGGGTGCCGGCGGCTGTCGGAGGTCACTATGCACGCTTCCGTTGATTGTTGTCAACGGAAACGTGAATAAAGTGTTCACGGAAGTGTTAATAGCTTGTGAACGGGGCGTGTACCATGAGGTCGTCATGGTCGAAGAGGAACTCCCCCGGCCGGCCCGGCGACGGCTACAACCCGAGGAGCGACGGGAGGAGCTGCTCGACAGCGCCTTCGCCGTCGTTCTCCACCGGGGGCTGGAGGGCCTGACCATGGAGGGCCTGGCCGCCGAGGCCGGGGTCAACAAGGCCCTGCCCTACCACTACTTCGCCACCCGGGACGGGGTCCTCGTGGCCCTGACCGACCGGGAGTACACCCGGATCCTCGAGGCATTCGAGGCGGCCGCCTCGAAGGCCGTCGGTCTCGAGGCCAAGCTCCAGACCCTCCTCGAGTCCTGGATCGACCTCGGCCTCCAGTGGCGGGTCATCCGGAGCCTCGAGACCGTCCGGCCCCGGTTCCCCGTCCTCGACGGCACCCTCCGGGGCTACGAGGTCCGGATCGCCGCCGTCATCGCCGGGGTCTTCGTGACCGAGCGGGGGATGCGGGCCGACAAGGCCCTCATGGTGGCCTCCGCCATCATCGGCAGCGCCCAGGGCATCGTCTGGGCCCGGGAGTCCACCGGGTGGACCCGGAAGCGGACGGTGTCGACCTGGCTGGCCATGAGCATGGCCGGGGTCGACGCCCTGTCGTCGCCGGCCTGACCGTCGGTCCCGCCGGGGCCTCCCTCCGACGCTACGGGTCGGGAGGGTCCCAGTCGTGCTGCACGACGACCCGCTCGGCGACGACCCGGCTGGCGTGGTCCCGGACGTAGGTCTGGTGGAGCGGGTGGGCCACGTAGCGACGGGCGGTCTCGAAGTCGGCGAAGTCCATCACGGCCACGAAGTCGAAGTTGTCGTCGAAGTGGCCGGCGTCGTCACCCCAGGTCAGGGCCAGGAGCTCCGGGATGGCCCGAAGCCCGTCGAGGGCGTCACGGTAGGCCCGTCGCGCCTCGGGTGAGACACCTTCAGCCCATCGGAACGAGATGACCTGACGGAACATGGAACCACCTCCAGAAGGGAGCGTAGGCGGCCCGACCCACGTAGCCTTCGCTACCGGAGAGGGGACAGGACCTTGCCCACACAACGCGGTGCCGTGGGGTCTGACGCAGCGAACGCTCGGGCGGGGCGCCGGCAGCGGATCTTGACCCGCTGTGCCGTTGTCGCCTCGACCGCCCTGCTGCTCACAGCGACGGGGTGCGGTAGGACTGCGGCTCGGACCAACCCCACGGCCTGGCCACGTTCGTTCGCGGGCCTCGACCACACCAGGTGCGGGACGACACCGTACCGGTCGCCGGTTACGACGTCCTCGACGACGACGGCCGGCTCCTCGGCTGGCGGGGAGCCCGCCCCGGGCACCTGGCACTTCGTCTCGGAGCCCGATCTCCACCCCATGGCGGTCGATGTCCTGACGCAGAAGTCCGGGACATCGGACGGCCTCGTCTTCCTCGATCCGTACTCGATCAACGGGCCAACCACCGGCCAGTCCGGGGCGCTGATCCTCGACAGCGCCGGCAACCCGGTCTGGTTCCGCCCGCTGCGGAGCACGGATCTCATGAACTCCGACTTCCGGACTCAGATGCTCGACGGCCGGCCAGTTCTCACCTTTTGGCAAGGGACGATCGCCTCGCCCTCGACCGCCACCAACCTTCCCCCCGGCTCCCCCGAACCGGGCGCGTGCTTCTACATCTACGACAACCACTACCGGCTGGTGGGCACCCTGACACCGAAGGACGGATGGGCTGCCGACGTCCATGAGTTCCTGTTGACAGCGCAGGGCGATGCGCTCTACATCTCGACGAAGACGGTCCCCATGGACCTGACCGCCTACGGCGGACCGTCGAACGGCTCGGTGAACGACGAGGAGGTCCAAGAGGTCGACCTTGCCACCGGCAAGCTCGTCTTCACCTGGGACGAGCTCGAGCACGTGAGCCTCTCCGATTCGGAAGTCCCTGCCAGTTCCGCCGATGCCTCCGACGGGTACGTGTGGGACGCCTTCCACATGAACTCGCTCGAGCAGGGCCCGCAGAACCAGGTGCTGATCTCGTCCAGGAACACGTGGGCGGTCGACGACGTGGACATGACCGATGGCCACACTCTCTGGCAGCTGGGTGGGAAGTCGAGCAGCTTCACCTTCCCCCAGGAAACCGCCACGTTCTCCTGGCAGCACATGGCCCGGTTCCTGCCCGGCAACGACATCTCCCTGTTCGACGACGGGTGCTGCGCATCACCGACCGCCCAGGCCCTCGGACCTTCCCATGGGCTGGTGCTGCATCTGGACTTCAGCAGGAAGACCGCCGCATCTGTCGTCACCTACTTCCACGCCCCGGCGCTGAGCACGCACAGCCAGGGGAGCTTCGAGGCGCTTGCCAACGGCGACGAGATGATGGGGTGGGGCGCCGAGCCCTACTACTCGGAGTATGGGCCGGGAGGGAACTCGGAGGAGGACGCCACGGAACACCTGCTCTACGACGTGCGGATGCCGGGATCGAACATCTCGTACCGGGCGTTCCGCTCCAGCTGGGTGGGGACGCCGTCGGACCCGCCCAGCGTCGCCGCTCGTCGGAGCGGTGCGCAGACCGTCGTCTTCGCGTCGTGGAACGGCTCGACGTCGGCCACGGCGTGGCGGGTCCTCTCGGGCCCGCGCCCGGACCACCTCTCAGTGGTGGGGGCCAGCGCCCCGCGCACCGGCTTCGAGACTGCGATGGCGACGGGGGCGGCAGGGCCGTACTTCGCAGTCCAGGCCCTCGGTGCCACCGGGGACGTTCTCGGGACCTCTGCGGTGACTCCGGCGCAGTGAAATTCGGAGTCCCGTGCCCCGCTCAGCGACGGGCCAGGCGTCGTCCGCTCTCCGAATCGGGCGGTGTGTAGTTCAGCTGAAAGTGGTGGTACAGGCGTGACTCGTCCCCCTGGGACAGTTCCTCGTCGTGCAGCTCGAGGTCGGGCGCCGACCGGATCTGCTCCTTGGTCGCCTCGACCTGCAATTCATCAGGGCCGATCCGGATGCCGCCGAGCGGGACGAAGGTGAGGTGACGGCCGAGGTGGCTCCCCTTCACGGTGGCGAACTGGGGCTCGTCCGTCTCGACGTCGACATAGACGTCCTGCAGCTTGCCGATCTTCCCGCCGTCGCGATCAAGCAACATCCTTCCGTGCCATTCGGCCACGCCCTTCTCTCGGCCGGCACCCTCAGCGTCGGGCCCGGCCACGGGAGCAGCCACGGACAGGGTTCCTGGTCGGGACACTCTCGGCCTGGAACCGATCGTGACGATGACCGACAGCAGCTCTCCCAGGGTCTGTTCCCGCCCGGCTCCCTCCCGGAGGGGCACATCGGGCTGGATCCGGTAGCGGTTGCGCCGGCCCTCCTTCTCCTTGACGACGTAGCCCTCCGTGGCCAGGTCGGTGACGAGGCCGAAGGCGTTGCGTTCGGTGATCTCGAGGCTGGCGGCGATATCCCGGAGGCGCATGCCGGGATCATCGGCGATGCAGGCGAGGGCTCGGGCGTGATTGGTGAGGAAAGTCCACTCGGCCATGAACCAAGCCTACCACGGGATTCCAGTAAAAGATTGCTTGTTTCTAAAAACTAGAGTAGGGTCGCCAGTATCGAAGTCCGGTTGGCGGCCATGTGAGGTCGGCGGCGAGGACAGCGGGGACCGATCAGGGTCCGGGAAGATCGTGAAAGGGAATTCTCGTGTACATCGGCTTTGGAACGCTCGTGCTGGTCCTGGTGATCGCCTTGATCGTCTACGTGGTGCGTCGGGCATGACCGGCGCGGGGGGCAAGCACGATCATCGGTCGCACCGTTGGATCTCGGTCGCACTGGCCGGAGGAACCGTCTCCGGCCTGGTGGCACTCGCCAGCCTGGTCGGAACGCCTGCGGCGTCGGCATCCCAGGCAACAGTGGGGTTGGGGTCGGCCACTTCGTTCGCCGTGCTGGCGGGGACCACCGTCACCAACACGGGACCCTCGGTCGTCTCCGGGGACCTCGGGCTCAGCCCCGGTTCGGCCGTCACCGGCTTCCCACCCGGGACCGTCGGCAACGGGACCATTCACGCCGCTGATGCTGTCGCAGTGCAGGCCCAGTCCGACCTGACCACGGGCTACCTCGACGCCGCGGGCCGGACCCCGGTCACCACCGTGTCCGCCGACCTCGGCGGCCAGACGCTGGTCGCGGGGGTGTACAAGGCCACCTCCGGGTTGGGTCTCACCGGCACGGTCACCCTGGACGCCAAGAGCGACGCGAACTCGGTGTTCATCTTCCAGGCGGGCTCGACGCTCATCACCGCGTCCAACAGCACCGTTCAGCTGACCGGGGGAGCCCAGGCCTGCAACGTGTTCTGGCAGGTCGGAAGCTCGGCCACCCTGGGCACCGGCAGCTCCTTCAGTGGGAGCATCCTGGCCCTGACCTCAGCCACGGTCCAGACCGGGACCACCGTCTCCGGGCGGGTCCTGGCCCGAAACGGCCAGGTCAGCCTGGACAACAACACGATCACCGTCCCCACCTGCACGAGGGCGGCCGCGACCTCGTCGACCTCGTCCACCACGACGGTCGCCGCGGGAACGGCGCAGTCGGGGGCCACGCCGACCACGGCGGTCACGGGGGTCATCCCCAGGGGTGCGCCGGCAACCGGTGCGGGCGGCACCGCGCCTGCCGGTCACGGCGAACTGCTCGTGACCCTGGGCGGGCTTGCCCTGCTCGGCGCAGCGGCTGCCACCGCCGTGGCACTGACCGTCCGCCGCCGCCAGGTGGTCCACCTGCCGGGTGGTAGGGATGCATGACCGGATCGGCTCCCGCCGGACTCCGGCGGCTGCGATCGATCCACTGGTTGACCCTGGCCGCGGCACTGTTGGTGACCGGCACCGGCTGCCTCGTGGTGGGTCTGGGTAGCGACCAGGCAGCACTACCTCGGCCGCCCGGGCCGGCGGTGCCGCTGCGAGCTCCCGCCAGCGCCAGCAC
This sequence comes from Acidimicrobiaceae bacterium, assembly GCA_003151955.1. Lineage (GTDB taxonomy): Bacteria > Actinomycetota > Acidimicrobiia > Acidimicrobiales > UBA8190 > PALSA-743. The sequence goes on along the minus strand of PLZB01000037.1, from coordinate 18,084 downwards.
GGCACCGACACTGCCTGCATCAGCACCAACGACGCCGGCGACAATGACCGCTCCTGCGGTCCTCCGCTCCGTGCCCGTGGCCCTTGGCATTCCGGCCCTCGGCGTGGCCGTTCCCCTTTCCAGCCTCGGGCTCAACTCCGACGGAACGGTGGAGGTGCCGACGGACTACCAGGAGCCGGGATGGTTCCGGCTAGGTCCGACTCCGGGCCAGATCGGCTCCTCGGTCATCCTGGGCCACGTCGACTCCTACCAGGGCCCTGCCGTGTTCTTCAAGCTCGGAACCCTGCGGCCCGGTGACCGGGTCGACGTGCTCCTGGCCGACGGCGTTGTGGTCCACTTCGCAGTCGACGGCGTGGCCACCTACCTGAAGTCCCAGTTCCCGGCCGATCAGGTCTACGGATCGAACGGCTCCAGCGCGCTCGAGCTGGTGACCTGTGGGGGACAGTTCGACCAGCGATCCGGCCACTACCTCTCGAATATCGTCGTCGCCACCTCACTCGTCGGGTCGACCTCACCGGCGAAGGTGCCACCGACCCCCCGCTGAGGGACCCTCGGTTCTGACTTCACGAACTCCGTAGCGTGGGGGCTTGACTCGCCGCCGACTTGCCGGTGAGCCGCCCCGCCGTGTCGCAGCATTTGAAGGTACTGAAGGACGCCGGGGTGGTCGCCGAGCAAGCGGTTGGCACGCGTCGGATCTACCGCCTCAACGAGGTCGGGGTGGACGCCCTTCGCGACCAGCTCGACACCTTTTGGAATCGGGCGCTGAGTGGGGCTATATGTGCTCCCAACCGTCGGCCGGATCCGGCTCACCATGCTCACCCCGGCCGACGTCAGCGCCATGCTGGTCTCCCTCGAACGGAGGGGATATGCCGCTGCGCCGGACTGGGTGACTTCGCCGGGGCGGCCCATGCCGTCATCCGCCGTTCCCAGGGGGGGATGGTCGTCGCCAACAATCCCCATCTCTGGGACGGCCGGCCGACGGACCAGGCCCTCCTCGGCCAGCCGGTGAAGGACGTCGACCGGGCCGTTGTCGCCGCCGGCGGCCCTGCGCCGGGGGCCACGTTCGGCACCCTCGGCGAGGGGTGGGGCGCCTACCGTCGGCCGGAGCACCGAATTCGGACATTTGACATATACTTGACATCATGGCGGGTTCCCGGCAGTCGAGATCGTTGACCGAGCTCAGGGCCTTCCTGGAGACCGCCGACGATGTCGACGCCATTGCAGGCCTCGTCGACCAGCTCCTGGCCGACGACTCGGTGGAGGGAGCCGCCGCGGTCGGAGCCCAACTGGAACGGGCCCGTCACCGGCTGAAGGCGGTCGATGCCGACTCCGGCCTGCTCGGCGATCTCGCCGCCCGTGTCTCGGTCGAGCTCACCCGACGGGTTGCCCGCGAAGCCGCCCGTGAGGACCGGGAGTTCGAATGGTCGCTGTCGAAGCGGTTGTTGGACGCTGTGGCAGACCGGCCGATGTCGCCGTCGGAGCTCGCCACCCTCCTCGAGGTCGACATCACCCAGGTCAGTCGGGCGGCCCGGAAGCTCAGGCAGGACGGCCGGCTCGAGGTCGACGTCGATCCCGACGACAAGCGCCGCCGCCTGTACCGCGCCCCTCGGGCATCCCACCGGGCTCTGAGCTCGTTGCCCGGGATCATCTCCGACGCCCTGACCGCGGTCCGCCCGTCGGAGCTCGTCAGCGATCTGCTCCCCGACCGGGCCGGCGACCGGGTCTCAGGAGAGCTGTTCGCGGTGGTCATCGAGGCCATGCGGGACGACCTCGACCAGGGCAGGTATGCCCCCACGCCGGTGCACGTCGTCGAGATCCCGAAGGCCGGTGGCGGCGTCCGACCCGCCGGCGCCCTCCGCTACGCCGACCGGCTCGTCTACGCCGCCCTGGTGGCCCGATGCCGGGCCGCCATCGAGCACACTCTCGGCGACGCCGACGACGTTCTCTGGCCCCGTGGCCACGACACGGAGAAGCGGTGGACCGACCTCGAGAGCTTCGTCGCCCACGCCGGCGAGCCCTACGTCTTCGCCGTCGACGTCCAGTCGTTCTACGACTCGATCCGTCACGACGTCCTCCGGGACGCCCTCCTCACCGCCCGATGCGACCCGGCCGTCACAGATTCCCTCGTGTCCTGGCTGGGGGAGGTGTGCGGGCGCCCAGAGGGCCTCCCCCAGGGTCTGACACCCTCCGATCCCCTCGCCTCGGTCGTCCTCGCTCCGCTCGACCGGGTCCTCCGGTCGGCCGGGGTCCGGTTCGTCCGTCACGGTGACGATCTCCGGTGCGCCACCAAGGATCTCGACGAGGCGCGAGAGGTCGAGCGGATGGTCCGATCCGAGCTCCGCAAGCTCGAGTTGCCCATCAACGACGACAAGACCCGCACCATGCGCACCGAGACTTATCTCGAACACCGGAACGAGGTTTCCACGGCGGTACGCCACTACCTGGCCGCCCACGACGTGACCGAGCAGGACTCCCGCATCTACGCCCTCCTCGACGCGCTCGGCGCCGACGAGGCGATGAAGTGGGGCTGGTACCACGCCAACCTCAGCGTGGACGAGGTCCTCGGAGGCGTCGGTGCCCATCTCCGGCCCGGGGACGAACAGGCCCTCCTCCTCGTCCTCGACGCCGTCGCCGCCGAACAGGACCATCAACACCGACTCCAGACAACCCCGAGTGACGAGCGCCGCAACCTGTTCCTCATGCGGGCCGGCATGAGCCTCCTCGCATCGTCAGGTGCCGACGGGACCACCCATCTCCCGCCCTGGTTGGTTGGCCGGCCCGAATACGCCGACAGCCTCTCCACCTACATCCAGGCTGTCGCACCGAGGAACCCCGAGGCCGTCGCCCGCCTCCTCAACGGCATCGAGGACGCTGGCGTCGTGACCTACGACGCCCAATGGCTCCGGCTGTACGCCGCCCTCGGCCGGCAGGGCGAAGACGGGGCGTTCGACGGTCTCGCCCGGGCCCACGCGCCGGCGGAGACCCGCACCTGGACCCTCCGCCTCCGGGCCGCCACCTTCCTGGCCGAGCGCCAGCGGCCGGGACTTCCCGACGTCGGACTTCTCATCGACGGCGCTCCCCCTGCCCTGGGGGACGACGTCCTCTACCTCGCCCGGCATTCGGACCCGGTCCTGTTCGAGAAGCTGCTCAAGCGGGAGACCCGGACCACGGCGGCGCTGCTGGCGGCAGCGTGACGGCCGCAGTTCCCCGGTCGGCCATGCTCTCCGGATGACGTCGGCGAGCCGGATGAACCGTGACGAGTTCTACGGGAAGCTCCCCACCTTCGACGAGGACGGCCTGAGGAAGGCCCTCTGGACCCTCTACTGGCGGGGACCTGTGGCCACCCGGGAGCGGATCGAGGCCGAGCTCGAACCCGGGAAGAATGTATACGCCGGTTCCCCCCGCCCACCGGTCGATCCCGCTGCCGTCGTGAAGGAGGTCGCCGACTTCGTAGCTCTGGCCCGCTCCGGCGCCTACCTGGCCGGGAACCGCAGGGTCTCCCCCAAGGAACGGACCCGCTGGCGGTTCACCTTCCAGCACCACGCCGCCGCCGCCCGCCAGGCCCTCACCGCCGACCCCGGATCCGGAGCGGCCGCGGTGGAGATGCTCATCGACCTGGCCTGCGAGACCCGGAACTACGACCTCTTCCGCTCCGACGATCCCCTCGAGGCGGCCCGCTTCGTCGTCTCCGACGCCGTCGCCCTCCTGTGGACCGCCCACCGCGACGCCGAGGGCTTCACCGCCTTCGCCCGGCGGGCCGCTCACCAGCTCATCCGGTGGGAGTCCCGCTACGGCTGGACCCGGACCGGCTCCGGCCGGGTCAGCACGGATGAGACCTCTCTGGCCGCCGTCGCGGCCCGGCTGATCCCAATCCCCGACCGGTGGGTCGAGTTCACCGACCACTACCTCCACGCCCTCGACAGCCGCGGCCCGACCGGCGACACCGGCCGGCGAACCGCCGATCTGGCCGAATGGCACAGCATGCTCTTCGACCGCCTCCTCGACTGCGATGCCGAGGACCGCCTCGACCTCCTCACCACTCACCCCGCTCTCGGCGGCCCCGAGCGCACGTTCCTCCAGGCCCGCCTCGCCCACCACCGTGGCGACACCGCTGTCGCCCACGCCCGCTTGGCCGAGAGCCTCAAGGTCTACCCGGGCCACCGGGAGTTCCTCGCCCTCGCCGCCGAGATCGGCGCCCCCGTCCCGACCCGACGGCCGGGAGGCCCCCTCCCGGGACGGGCCCGCTGACGCCGGTCCCTACGACCACGGCTCCCGGGCCCTGGCCGGCCTCGAGGCCGCCCTCAGGTCGGCCATCTCCGGAGGGGGGTGTCGGCCCGGACGTAGAGCGGGTGGCGGGGATCGCCTCCTGCCGTGGTCCCGAGGCACCACAGGTCTCGGTGGTCCAGGAGGGAGCGGATCCCCGACGGTGTCACCCGGGGAGCAGAACCGCCCCAGGCCACGACGACATCGAGTGCCTCGGACATGACGGCGGTGACCGTCTCGAGGTTGTCCGGTCCCTCCGGGTCAGGATGGCCGACGAGCTCACGGGGGTCGCTGGAGCGCAGGGCATAGAGGTTGACGACCTCGAGGGCGGCGGCGCCCTCCCGCCGGGCGAACCCGGCGCAGCGGCGGATGGTGGGGTCGTCCTGTTCGGCGTCGGCGGTGGACGGGTTCAGCATCATGAAGACCAGGGCCGGTCCTCTGGCCCACCGTCTCCACAGTCGGTACCGGTAGACGCCGTCGTAGGAGATCACGGCGCCCTGGTCAGGGCCTCGAAGGACGAGCCGGTCACCTCGTCTCGATGCGATTGATCATCGCCGGGCGGCCTGGCGAGCCTGGCGTCGTGCCCTTCGTTGCTTCCGGGTGGTGAACGTCCCGATGGCGCAGCCGACGTAGGCGAAGGCGATCAAGGTCTCGATCGGATGGAGGATGAGCATCCCGACCAGCATGACGATCATGAAGAGGGAGCCGACAAGAAGCGCAGCACCGAAGAGCAACCCCACCTGACACCCCCCTCACCCGTCTGGATCTTCTCGGACCTCGCTGGCGCTTCAGCATCGTCACCAGGGCCTGGACGGATCGTAACGGTGGGCTGTGACGCCCACGGGGCCCGAAAAGCGGAATCGGCTGTCACGCCAGATGGCGCAGGGCGTCGAGGTCGGGCCCGGGGTCGGAGCCCTGCTCAGCGTGCCAACGGGCCATGGAGAGGTGGCGGAGGATCCGGTAGCCCTGCTTGACCTCCAGGACGTGGGCCACGAAGCCGGGCAGGCGCCGGTAGGCGTCGAGGAGGATAGGGAGCCGGTCAGGGTCCCACAGGCTGAGCGTCACGAGGTCCCAGGCCGGGTCCCCGCTTCCGGCGTTGCGAGTCCATGCTCTCATCGTCGAATGGCGGTCCCACCTGGACGAATGACCTGGGGAGATGTGGTGGGCCGCCCGGGGCTCGAACCCGGCACCTTGGGATTAAAAGTCCGTTCCCGGCCGTGTCGGGGTTCGCCTCCGTTGGCCGATAGTGGCCGTGACCTGCGGCTCTGTGTTCACTGGCCGCCACCGCTCGGCAGGGTTGGCCGGGAGTAGTAGTCGCGGAGTAGTCCGGCGGGCTCGCCTGGACGGTGGGCTCTGGCCCGCCCTGCGTCGGTTGGTCGGTCTGGGGTTATGGAGCGGCGATGCTGGGATTGGTTCCGACGAGCATTGGTTGGGCGAGTTGGGTTTGTTGCCAGGTGGTGTTGCTGCTTTGGCCGACGGTCCAGAGGTTTCCGGTGTTGGCTTCGAAGGCGATTTCGACTCCGCCGGTGACGGCGGTGATGGCGGGGTTGGTGGTGGTGTTCATGGCGTCTCCGAGGTTGGAGACGCCTGGGGTTCCGGCGGTGTAGAGGATCCCGGTGTTGGCTTCGAAAGCGGCGTCGAACCCGCCGCTGATAGCTGTGATGGCGGGGCTGGTTGAGGCCATCATCCCGAGGTTGTAGACGGTGGTGGAGTCGGCGCCGGCGACGCCGAGGTTGCCGTTACTGGCCTGGTAGGCCACTTCATACCCGATCCCGCCGGATACGGCGGTGATGGCGGGGCTGGTTCCGGCTTTCATGGGGAGGTTCCAGTTGGTCGTTCCGGTCGGGCCGGTTGTCCAGAGGCTGCCGGTGTTCGCCTGGAAGGCGATTTCGTGGCCGCCGCCGGTGAGCGCGGTGATGGACGGGCTGGTCCCGGCGGCCATCCCGAAGTTCCAGTTGAAGTTGTCGGATCCGACGGAGATCAGGGTGGTGGCGGCGGTGGTGACGGCAACGGCTACTGCTGGGGGGGCGATCGACGCGATCCCCACCATCGGCTTGTTCACGGGCTGGCCTTGCATCGATCCGAGGAAGGCGGCGTCGCCGAAGGCGAGGAGGGTGCCGTCGGCTCCGACGATCCAGTAGCCCTGGGCGTCTTCGGTGGGGGCGATCCCGACGATGGCCGTGCCGGCGGGCGGCGGGTAGGCGCCGGTTGATCCGAAGTATCCGGCGTCGCCGAAGTTGAAGATTCCGCCGTCCTGGCCGACGAGCCAGTAGCCCTGCCCGGAGGCAGTCGATGCCATGGCGGCGATCGGCTTGTTCAACGTCAGGCCTGTGGTGGGCCCTTCGAACGGGGCGTCGCCGTAGGCGAAGATCGCGCCGTTGGAGGCGACGAGCCAGTAGCCCTTGTCGTCGGGGGTGGTGGCCATCCCCACGAATGGGTAGCTGCTGGTCGGGTGGCCGCCGTAGTAGTTGGCGTCGCCTTTGGTGTAGACGTGGCCGGTGCTATCGACGATCCAGTAGCCCTGGTTGTCGAGCGTTCCGACGATCCCGACGGCGGCGGTGGAGGTGTTGGGGTTGCCCTTGTAGGCGGCGTCTCCGAAGGCGTAGATCTGGGCGGCGGTGTTGACGACCCAGTATCCCTGCCCGTCGCTGGTTGAGGCGGTGGCGACCACGGTCCCGTCGCTCCCGGCCGACGATCCTTCGGATCCGACAGCGCCATAGCTGAAGATCCCGCCGTCCTGGCCGACCATCAGGTATCCCTGCGGGAAGGCGTAGCCGACGTGCGGAAGCCGATGAAGGGGGGTTCCGCCGGCAGAGGCGGGACCTGGCAAGCCGAAGACTCCGATGGTGGCCGTCATCAATATGGCGGCGACCACTGCCGATCGTCGCGTATGGTTCGACCACCATCTCATCGGAGGACTCCCGCTCTGCACGCCCGGGGTGAGGCGAGCGAGCGGCACTGTAGCGGATGCGTTCGCCGGGGAACAAGGCTTGACGCGCTGGAACGGCGTCGGCCAGACTCCGCATCCAACGGAGCGACCCTCCGGGCCCAAGCGGTGGGCCGGTCGGCTTCTCAGCGGGGTAGGCGAAGATGCAAGAGGGTCTCCAGATACGTCGGCGGTGCTCTTCGACGCGTTCACGATCAGGGCGTCCACCGACACCTGATCGACTCGTCGCGGACGTTCGGGTTCTGCTCCCGGAGTGGTTCTGCGCTCGGCCGACGGCGGCGGCCGGCTGTGCAGCAAGGCATGTTGATGGCTCGTAGCGCCGAGCCGGTCGAATCGGATGGCTCAGACACGCCAATTCCGCCGGGGAGTCGTCGCCGTCGGATCGGCCTCCTCGCCGGTGTCGCCGGTCTGGCCGGAGTGTCCATCTCAGTCTGGGCGTTGGCGGACACGTCGGCTCCGGGCGGTTCAACAACCACAACGACCACGGGATCGGCCGGGTCGACGGCCCAGCCTCAACAACCTGCAGGCCCTCCGGGTATCGCCACACCCGGCGGTGCTGGGCCCGGCACCGGCGCGTTCAACGCAGTGACCTGTACGGCCACGACGATCTGTGTGGCGGTCGGGGCGGGACCCTCAGGGGCTGGGGAGGTAGCGACCACGGCCGACGGCGGAAAGACGTGGACCAACGAGCCGACCCCGGCCGGTGTACCGCAGCTCGACGCGGTCACATGCCCGTCGACGACGATCTGTGTGGCTGTTGGCGAGGACGCCGCCCTACTCAGCACCACCGGCGGTGCCACGTGGACGAGCGAACCCCTCCCGGGGAAGGCCACGACACTGCTCGGCGTCACCTGCGTGACGACATCGTCGTGCTTCGCGGCCGGAACCCAGCCCGGCGCGCAAGGCGGGCAAGGGACGGTGCTGGCCACAGCCAACAGCGGAGCGACCTGGACCACTGTGGTGCTCCCGGCCGGTGCACCAGGGCTCGGTTCGGTGGCCTGCCCGACCGCCACGTCGTGCGTCGCTGTCGGCGACGGCATCTACGTCACTATCGATGGTGGACAGACGTGGCAGCAGCGGACCATCCCCGGTGGCATTCCAACGCTGCGTTCCGTGGTGTGTCCCACCGCCACCCGGTGCGTGGCCGTCGGCCCGAACGCCAGCGGCAACAACGACCCGACCGCGGCGGCTGACGTCGTCGCTTCCGGCGACGGCGGCGCCACCTGGAACCTCATATCCGCGCCCAAGGGATCGGCGGCCACCTTCCAGATCAGCTGCGACACCACCGCCGAATGTTTCGCCGTCGGGCCAACCATGCAGCCAGGTGGAGCGGCAACCTTCCTGGTGACACCTGACGCCGGAAAGAGTTGGGTGAACGCCCCGGCACCACCCGGGCTCAATGCCGTCGCCGACCTGTCCTGCCCCGCCGTCCACCGTTGCGTTGCAGTGGGCGCCCAGCAGACCGGCCCAGCGACGGCGGTGACCACCGACGGATCGACCTGGGCGGTCCAGCCCGAAACGCTCCAGGTCGGGGTTGGACCGTGACGCGGCCTCACCCCCATCCCCAATCCGGAAGGAAGCTTTCGTTGCCAGCCGCCCAGCGTGGACGTCGCCGATCGTGGATGTCCCGGTCCACGGTCCGAGAACTCCTCCTCACGCCTGCCGCTCTCATCGTCGTCGCCGCGTCGATCCAGGTTGTGGCGGCCACGCCGACCGCCGGCCCGTCTCTGGCGACCCCGCGGCTGTCGCTGACGGGCGGGACGGCAGGGGCTCCGAAGCCGTACCAGCCCAGCGAATTCTTCGGCGGTGGCAGTCCGGTGGAGCACTGCACCGCCTGCGACCTCTCCCAGGTCGCCAAAGCCACCGAAGGGCAGAGCGTCAAGCCCGGCCAGTCCGTCAACCCGCTCACCGGCGACTACACCACCGCCAACACCCTCTTCTCCGTTCCTGCCACCCAAGGATCGCTGGGTCTGACGTTGACCTACGACGCCCAGGCGGCCCAAGCACAGATTGTCAACCAGCAGACCTTCGCAGGCAGCTGGGGGTGGGGCTGGCAGTCGTCGCTGACCCCGAACGTCACCGTCCAGTCCACCGGCTTGACGTATCCGCTCGTCACCGTCGGGGAGGAGAACGGATCGCAGTTCAACTTCGACCAACAGGAAAATTCTCAGTGTCCGGCGACCGACAACCCGACGACCAGCAAGTTCACCGTCTCGGGAAGCGCCTACTACTACTGTTCGGCGTCCAGGGTCGACGCCCAATTCGGCGCCTTCTTCGGTGGCTATGAGCTGTATCTCCGCGGTGGCCAGCACATCGAAACGTTCGACATGTTCGGCCGGATCCATTCGAGCGGTGACCTCAACCTTCCGCAGGCGCTCACGTGGACCTACGGCGCCGCCCCCGGAAGCGCCGGGTGTCCGACGGGCGGTTCGTCGTGCACCTTCATCATCGATCAGGCCAACCGCAATGTGACCCTGGTGTACAGCTCACTCGGAAATGTCGGTGAGGTCTTCGACCCGGCTGGCCGCGCCTACCTGCTCGGGTTCGACAGCAACGGAAACCTCACCACCGTCACCGACCCGTTGAGCAACCCGTGGAGCTACGGCTACGACACCGGCAACGGCACCGCCGCTCTCCGCCACGACATCAACACCGTCACCGACCCCACCAGCAACATCTGGAACGGCGGCACCAACAAGGCCGTGACCCTCGGCTGGAACGGCCAGGGTATGGCGACCAGCCTCGAAGACGCCCTAGGCCATTTCACCCGTTACGCCCCCAGCAATACCAGCTGCACCCCGACGACCACCGTCTACACGGCCTGTGTCGCCCCGTACGATCCGCTGCCGGAGCTCCAACACACCACCGTTACCTACGCTGACCAAGAAACCGACACCGACAACTACTTCGACGGCGTCCTAACTGGCATGTCCTTAGGCGGCATCACCACCGGATCAGCGTTCTCATCTGTGGCATTCAACTACAGCTGGCCGCCCGCCAGCAGCTCCGCCAACGGCATTTATACGGTCGTCCAGCCCGGAGCCGAAGGCCGAACGCTGTCGACCACCGTCACCACCGATCCGGTCGGCAACATCGTCACCGTCCAGGACCCGAACGGCAACGTGACCACGAACTCCTGGTGGACCGACCAGAGCCAGAACCCCAACAACCTCGACGAGATCTGCTGGAGTTCCCCACCCGGCAACCCGACCACCGGGGCCAGCTGCACGTCCCCTCTCGCTGGCGCCACCAGCTACGCCTACGACCCGACGTATGGCAACGAGACGTCGGTCACCGACCCGATGGGTTTGACCACCACCTACGGCTACTATGCCGGCCCCGACGGGCAGATCTCAGGACTTCTGTGTTGGGTGGCACCCCCGTATCCGGGGAATCCAAGCCACTTCTCGTCCAACCAGTGCTCCCAGGTGCCGACCGGGGCGACGACCTACACCTACGACACCTACGGAGTCATGAACTCGAAGACGGTTGCCTATGGCGAATCCTACGCCACGACCTCGATCGCCGTGAACAATAGCGACGGGCAGATGACGAGCAGTACCCTGCCTGGCGTCGCGGCCACCTCCTACACCTACTACGGCAACGGCTGGCTCAATTCGGTGAGCGCACCCGGGGAGCAGTCGCAGCCGGCTCGGACCACCACCTACGCCTACGACCCCGACGGGAAGGTCGTCTGGGAGAACGCCTCCGGCAACGCCAACACCACCGTCGTCTACGACCTCGAAGGACGTCCCTGCCTGACCCTGCGGTCGCTCACACCCCAAGGCGGACAAGGAGCCACTTGCTCAGCCCGCTCTGGCGCGACGTTAACGTCCTTCTGGCAGGACACCTCCTCCCCAGCGACCATCACTGTCCCCTACGGCACCTCAGGCAGCACTGCTACCACCAACTACACCTACAACAACCAGGCATTCCCGACGGCGGCGACCCTGGTCACGCCTCCGGCCCCGGCGCAACCCACGTTCTCCGTCTACGACGAACTGGGACGGACCTGCCTCACCGGCTACGGCACCACCGTCCCCGCGAGCTGCATCTTCACCGGCAACGACGAGACCGCTACTGTCTACGACAACCTCGGCAACGTCGCCCAAGTCACGAACCCGATGGGTGACACCACCACCTACCAGCACACCAACCCGGCCTTCCCGGCTGCCGTGACCAAGTCCATCAGCCCGATCGGAACGACAACTGTCAGTTACGATCCGGATGGTCGGCAGATCTTCGCCAGCGATCCGGGCGGCAACATCGTCACGCAGGACTACGACATGAACGGCCAGGAGTGCTGGCAGGCCCCTGCTAACCAGTATCCCGGCGGGCTCACCCCCTACACCTACTGCCCCACAGCCGACGGCGGAACTAACGCTCCGCCCTCCGGCACCGGGGTCAGCACCTACGCCTATAACGCCGCAGGCCAGACGACCACCATGGTCGACAACAACGGCAGCAATCCTAAAACCACCCAGTACACCTACGGCTCTGCCGGTCGGCTCCAGACAGTCCAGGACGACAATAGCCTGACAGTCGGATACGGCTACGACCCGAACGCGGGCGACCTCACCTGCGTCGCCTACCCCGTGGCATCGGGCTCGACCTGCAACAACCCAGTGGCGAGCCCATCCAACACGATCGTCAACCGGACCTACACCACGGCTGGCCAGCTCGCCTCCGTCTCGGACTGGCTAGCCAACGGGAACGACACCACCAGTTACAGCTACACCAACGACGGGCACGCCAACCTCAACACCATCACCTACCCGATCGACGGCGAAAACGTCACCTACAACTACGACCCTTCGGACAACCTCGTCTCCGCCGGCTACACGGGAGGCGCCGGCCCGGGTGCGGGAGGCCTCAACGGCGCCCAGGACACCTCGACACCCAACGCAGACCTCCTCACCGGATCGACAACCCAGCTGGGCGGTGCCAGCGTCCCCAACGCCTACAGCACCGGCCAGCCCCCGACTAAGCAACCCCAGAACTGGCTCACCACCTCCGCCGCCCAGACACCCTCTTGGGCCGCTACCGCCCCAGCCGACACCTACGCCTACAACCAGGACGGCAACCTCACCTCGGACACCACCAGCACCACCACCCGCACCCTCACCTACAACGGCGCCAACCAACTCACTCAACTCCAAACCCCTGCCAGCACCTACTACGGCTACACCGGCGCCGGTCAACGCTGCTTCCAAGCCCCCGCCACCGGCGGGAGCTGCACCTCCCCGCCCTCCGGAGCATCCACCTACACCTGGAACGCCTACGGGCAGCTCACCGCTACTAGCCAGACCACGACGAACACCACCAACACCTGCGCCGTCGCCCCCGCCAGCGGAACCAGCAGCTACACATACAACGGCCGCAACCTCCGCATGACCGTCACGAACGGCTCCAACGTCACAGACGACACCTGGGACACCGTCGGCGGCGGCAGCATTCCACTCATCATCGACGACGGCAGCACCGCCTATATCTACGGCCCGCTCCTCTTCGGGGGCACCACACCTATCGAACAGATCACCGGCACCACCGCCACCTTCCTTACCGCTAGTCCCGCCGGTGCTGAGCTTGTCTTCAACAACAGCGGAGCTAACAACAGTTGCGTCAACTCCTACACACCCTACGGACAAGGCGCTGACCAAGTCGGGAACACCTCCCACACCCCACCGACAAGTCATTTCGGATACAAAGGAGGCTACAACGATAACACGGGCCTCGAATACTTCGACAACCGGTATTACGATCCAACTACCGGCCAATTCGTCTCCGTCGACCCGATGGTGGGGTCAACAGGGCAGCCGTACTCCTTTACTGGTAGCAATCCCGCAAATGGTAGTGATCCATCGGGCCTCTATTGCGTGCAGGATCCTTACGTCGGGTACTGTCCTGGGGGAACGAATGTCCCCGGTCCTCCCGTGCCAAATCCAACAGACTCTGCCTGTCAAGCCAGCAACTATGCGCCACCATGTCAACTTCCGGTTTGGAACGGCGGAGGTGGATCTACCACTTATACAAGTCCATTTGGCGGAATCATGGAAGCCCCTGGTGGCGGTGGCGGTGGCGGTGGCGGTGGCGGTGGCGGTGGCGGTGGCGGTGGCGGTGGCGGTGGCGGTGGCGGTGGCGGTGGCGGGCCGACCGTCGACCCACCGCCAGCCTTGATGCCCCCCCCGCTTCTAATCCTGCACCCGCCGCTAGCCTCAAGTTGGGGCCTGAGCCCCAATTCCTCAATGGATGGACCCGGTTTCATCAAAACCTGCGTCTGGGCGTTCTGTCGATTGGCAGGCGCGCTAGGGGGGTCCGATACGAACCCTGGTGACGAGGTACTTCCTGGGGAGTTGGGCCCTGAGGGCTCCGGCCGTCCAGCTGCAGTGGCCAAGCCCGCTCCAGGGTGGACACCACCCCATCTGACTCCTACCGAGACGAAAGTCGGTATTGTGATCCTAGCTGGGATTGCATGCTGGGAGTTGTGTGGTGCGGTTGTTGTGGCTGCTGCGTAGGGTAGACTTCGTGAATCGCACGTGAGCTGAAGGGCAATCCAATCATGACGCAGCAGAATGCGGATCCGGTCCGTATCGAGGAGGCGTTGTCGAGATTGCGTGAAATCACCGCTGGACTCGGTCCGGACCACGAGGACACGCTGTCTGCGCGAATGGCGCTCGGACAGGCGTATAAAGAGTCGGGCGATCTCCTAAACGCAAAAGAGGAGTTCGGAGTAGTAGCCGCAGTCCGTTCTCGCCTGCAAGCCCGCGGGTTTGATGTGTTTGAGGCTTACTACAGTCTCGGCATCGCAATGAAGGGCTTGGGCGACTATCAGGGAGCCACGGACCAGCTTCGGGTGGCGCTAGCTAGTCTCGACATTAAGAGCGAACCCGGTGCTGCCCTAAGATGCACCGCCTGGTTAGTTTACTCGATGAACAAGGTGGATCGAAAGGCGGAGATAGCAGCAGTGATGGCCGCCGTCGTGAATGATCGCTTGAACATGCCGGTATCCGCGGACTTGCCGCCAACAGCGCTACACCTGTATTACCTTGCCCGTCAACTGCAACTGCGGACGGAGTTCTCGGTGGCATCACAGCTATTCTCGAGAGTTACGCGTACATGTATCCGGACCAGGAGCCATCCGTGGTTGCTATTCCGGTCGTTCTTTTGGAATCTTATCGTAGCAAGGCCAGGTAGGTGGGCGGGCAACCAAGACCCGCGGCGTCATCTGCCAAGCTCCGAGGGATGAGGAGTCGGGACTTCAGGGAGCGGGTCCGGACCGCAGACTCGTCCGTCGGCAACCAGAACGCCAACTACCTCGAGCCGTAGTAGGGGGCGTCGAACGCGAAGACGCCGCCGTCGGCGCCCTCAAGCCAGTAGCCGCCGGTGACTGAGTCCGGGGTCATGGCCACGATCGGAGCGGCGAGCGAGAGACCGCTCATCGATCCGTGGAACTGGGCGTCGCCATAGCAGAAGATGCCGCCATCCGACCCGACCAGCCAGTACCCGAGTCCGTCGGGAGAGGACGCCATTCCCACAACGGGGCCGGCGAGGAACTTGCCGCCCATCGAACCGTAGAACGGGGCGCCGAAGGAGAAGATTCCGCCGTCGGCAGCGACCATCCGATAGCCGCCGACGGCGGCGGTTACGCCGTTCACGGGCCGGTTGAGCTGCACTCCGGGCGGCAGGGCGCCTGGGACGGATCCGAGGAACTGGGCGTCCCCGAAGGCGAACACTCCTCCGTCTGCTGCTACCAGCCTGTAGCCAAGCCCATCCAGGGTGGGGGCCAGGTCGCGTCCACCGGGGCAGACAACCGGTGACCCCCCATGGACCCCAGGAAGCGGGCGTCTCCGAAGGCGAACACCCCGCCGTCAGAAGCGACCATCCAGTACCCTCCACCGTCGGGGGTCGACACGATATGTACGACTCCTGCGGCTAGTTGCCGGCCCGCCATGGAACCGTGGAAGCCGGCGTCCCCGTGGACGTCGACCTCGCCGAACGCGTCGACCGTCCAGTAGCCCCCACCGTCGGGTGTCGAGGCGATGCCCGTGACCCAACCCGACGGCAACGGTGAGGTTGGCGAGGATCCCGGCGCATATCTGGGGCCGGCGCACGTCCAGTCCGATCCGGTCGCGTAGACGCTGTTCTCGCCGGCCATGATCGGCTGAGTCGGGAGTCCTGTGAAAGTCTGGCCGTTCTCGGTCTGTGGGACGCCGTTCGATGCCAATTCGGCCTGGTGGCGCTGATCGCCGGCCTGGCTGGCGGCGATCGTGGCGTTGGCGGTGAGCTCGACAACCCACGCGCTTCCCTGGGTGTCGCATGCGACGCCGATCCCTGCGAAGTCCGGCGCCGCGGAGAGTTCTGCTCCGGCGTGTCCGGGGGACTGCATGTCCAATCCCTTTCTTCTCATCGCTGGCCGGCATTAGCCGATAGTGGCCTTGACCTGCACCTCCATGTTCACCGTCGGCCACCGCTTGCCGGGCTTTGCCGGGAGTTGTAGTCCAGGAGTAGTCCGAGATCCTCCCCGTCCATGACCCCCGGAGCGGCTGCCACCCGCCGTCGACTGCGTCACCCTGGAACCTTGCCCGCGCGCCATCGTCGGCAACATCTCGGTCGCTGGCAACCGGGCCAGCCGACCGCAACCGGGCGCCCGGGCCTCCGCCGATCCGTCCAGTTCAACCGGCCTCACGTCCAGCAGAGCCCGACGGGACGACCCCGACGCGGGGGTCGCCGCCCACTCCCGGCGTAGAAGGGTCAACGCAGGCGAAGCCATCCCCGCATCATGCGCCTTGCAACTCCTCACCAACCTCCCCACCGACCTCCCCACGAGGAGAATCGTCGACGACGGCCACGACGAGAAGACGGGTCAGGAATCTTGGGTCTATCGGGAATTCTGGCGTAACTCCGATGTCGGCGGTGGTCGCCCAACTCCGAACCATGCGGTCGATCTGCGCGGCGACGCCCGACACCGGCACGCTCAGCCAGTGCCGAGATTGCCGAGCTGCGCCTGGAGTTCGTCGGCCTCGCCGAGAATGTCCTGGACCGTCTTGGGCCGGCCGGGACGCCTGTTCCGCTCGGCGGCGAACTGCTCGATCGCCGGCCGCATCCAAATCGGACCGGCGGCCAGCTCGAGCGTTGGAAGCGGGAACCGTCCTGCCGTTCGGAGTTCGTGGAGACGCTGGCGTGTCACCCCCAACAGCTTGATCACCTCAGACGTCCCGACGAGCTCAGGAATCTGGGCCTGGTGGAGCTCCCGGTCGAGAACGTCTTCTCGGACGACCTCGACTCGGACGATCGGCCATGGCGGTAGGCCGGCCATGTCGACGGCCATTTCCCACACCAGCTTCGCGGCATACGTGGCGGCCTGGGTTGGAGCGAAGACCGGGGAGTGGGCCGGGTCTTGGTTGAACACGGCAATCCGAGCCGACCAGGTGCGGGGTCCGGCGGACACGGACCCCGAGTGCTCGGTCATCAGATCAGACGTGCAAGGACGTCGATCCGCTTGTCTCCGGTGTCGAGGTCAGAGTCCGTCTCGGAGGCTTCGGCTTCGACCAGTACGCTCCACTCGCTCATGGCTTCCTCCTTGGTGGCTAGGTCCCGCCGGAGCGGCGGTCCTGGCCGGTCCAGTTCTCTGGATTCGCGGGCACCGCCCGAATGTGTCTTGGGGCGCACCGAGGGCCTGCGCCCCGTCCTCACAACCCGGACAACACAACCTTCCCTCGGCCAGATCGCGTTCGACCACACCGTCGTCGGGGCTTACCATCACCACTGATGCCTCCAAGCATCAGAAAGGGCCCTCCCGACTCGCCAAGAGCATGGGGAGGGTCCTTTCGCGTCCAGGACACCAACAGGCTGACCCACCCCACCCGCAACGACAACCCCATGACCACCACCACATCCTCAACAAGCCTGTCGCCCCACCACCCACCCGTCAGCAGCAGACCTGTCGCTCAACAGTCTGGGCACCCCGAGGTGGAGCGCCGACTGCGGACGGCTTCGCGCCCCAGACGATGGCGGAGCGGCTCGCCATCGCGGACTTCATCCGAGAACGCCGAGCAATCCGCTACAACCGCACCGTCAACTCCATCTTGGACGCCTGGGTTCGGGTCCTCTGCGGCGGTCTCGGCATCCGTGAGGTGCGAACTTGGAACCTTGGGGCGGGCGGGGGTCTCGACCCGGTCTTCGAGATCTCGGCCCGCACGGCATACAGCCGGCGCTTTCGAGACGCTGCGGCGGGCTCGACTGGAGTGAGATCGTGACGGCCACGACGTCGGAACTGCATGGCCACTGGATACTCGCCGAGCCGTATCTTTCCTATGACCCAACCGACACCAACCAGGTGGCGGTGAACCCACTCGTCGGGCTTCGGGATCATGGTCCGTTCAGTTCAAGATTGCCGCCAGCTCAGCGGAGAACTTGCGAATCGCCCTGCTGGCTCCGGCCGATGACCTCAAGAAGCTGAAGCAGCAGCTCAACGAGTTGGTACATCCTCACGATCCGAAGGAACGTCGGCCGTACCTTCCGACGTGGCCCGGCTTTGAGTCCGTCTTCCGGATCAAGCTCGCCCCGGCGGACGACTCTGCACAGATCCCACTGCCAGCCACCCTGGACGACGATCTCAGCTCGGCGTCGAATCCGCGTCAGCACCTCGCGGGAGCGTTGATCGCCGGGCTTCGCAAGCTCGACATCGTTCGGGACCGGTTCGATGTTGTCGTCTTCTACCTGCCGCACCGGTTCCAACCATTCTTCGAAGACAAGGACACGGACTTCGACCTGCACGACACCGTCAAGGCCGTCGCCGCGCAACTGGGTCTCACGACGCAGATTGTTACCGACGACGCTCTAACGTACCGGGTAACCATTCACGTCCCTTTGAT
>PLZB01000058.1 GCA_003151955.1 Acidimicrobiaceae bacterium | reverse complement strand
GTCTCAATGGGCTTGACAGGTTCCGTTCAGGGCTGGCTTGCTCCGTCGACTGCGCCAACCTCGACCTGGGCGGTGCCCGAAAGGTCGGTCGAGACACAGAAGGCGACTGTGACACATGACACCCGGGACTGCGGATAGCCAGCCACCCCCGGGCCCGGCGCTCCCCGCGCCGACTGAAAGACACCCACGCCGCTCTCGACGCAACTCCCGTCAGCGTCACAGGAGGCCACCCCGGGGGAAAGAGGTGTACGAGGGACGGGTTGCCAGGTCGTGGGGCCCGCCCGGGTCCGTCGACACGAGCAGCTCTCCACCCGAGGCCAGGCAGAAGGCCGTGGTCGGGCACGAGAGGCCGGTGACGGCGTATTCCCCGGAATGCTGGGCGAAAGCAGGGGTCGTGAGGGCGCCGCCCGACCACGCACCGGAGCCCCCGCCTGGGTCTGTCGAAGTTGCGATCCAGCCACCGATCTCCCCGTAGGAACCGCCGGCCACGCAGAACCGTGGCGACGGGCACGAGATGGTGAACAGATCGGCTGATCCCTTCGTGACGTCAGTGCTCACCCATGCGCCGGCCCCGCCCAGCGGGTCAGTCGCGATGAGTACGTTCCCTACATGAGTGGCGACGGCGCAGAACGTGACGCTGGCGCAGGAGACGCCGGCGAGAACGCCTTGGGGTTGGGCTGCAAGCTCGAGGGTCCACGGGCCGGTAACCGGCGTCACCGTTGCGTAGAGGCTGGTCTCGGTGGAAAGCACGCAAAGCGTGGTGCTCGGGCACGACACGTACGATTCACTGTTGGTCCCGGCGAAGGCCGTGAGCTGCCCGATGATCTTGCCCCCCGGGGTGAAGGGACCGGTACTCACCGAGATACCCTGTTCGAAATGGCCGGGCGTCGACGGAGTCCCACCGGTAAAGACACAAAGCGTCGTGCTCGGGCACGACATCGTGGCCGGGGCCAGGTCCAGGCCGTTCAGCATGTCAGCCCATCCCACGCCAGGGGCTCCAGGCGCGGCCGGAGCGACTGCCGACGAAGCTGGCGATGTCGTCGTGGGCAAAGTCACCATCGACGGATCAGACGTCGAAGTTGTCGTCGCACCCACCGCCCTGGGCTCTAGCGGGAGTTTCCGGGCTATTCCGTGGTGGGGTTCTGTTTGTCCTGGTGAACGGTGGTTTTTGTGGTGTCGGTGTGTAGTACCTAGCTCTCGGTCTGGTTCAGCGTTTGGGGGCGTAGGTGTCGAGCCCGAAGAGGTCGTAGAGACGGCTGGCGGTGGCGTCTTTCTCGGTGAGGATCCGCCGGGCCCGGGGGCGTCCTCGGTCGCCTTGGTAGAGGAGCACGGTCTCTTGGATCCCGGCGAGGGTGGCGAGCAGCCTGCGGACGCTGAGGTGGATGCCGGCCTGGTCGGCTTGGCGGACCATGAGCCGGGCGACCATGAGGGCGAGGACGCAGTACAAGACGTGGACGCGGATCTTGGGGTCGGTGTGGTGGAACATGGGTGAGAACGAGACGACTTTGGGGTCTTTCATCTGACGGAAGTCTCCTTCGACGGTCTCTTGGGAGCGGTACTCGGCGACGATCTGTGCCGTCGGGGCTCCTTCGATGGCCTTGTCGGTGAAGAGGATCCGTTTGCCGAAGAGTTCGTCTTCGAGGGCGGCTCGGGCCTCGTCGTTGGTGTGGAAGCTGAGGCGGAGCTCGGCTGGGGACTGGCCGGTCAAGGTCCAGGTGATGACCCGGGACACCCATCGGGGTGCGAGGATCCCGGCGATCTCGATTTCGACTTTCTCCTTGGCTTTGCGGGTCTTTCCCCGGGCCAGGCGGGCTTGGAGCACTGCGAGCTGGCGCTGCGCCTTGGCCAGGGTCTGGTCGAAGCCTCGGGACTGCTTGGCGTGAAGTCCGTCGGAGTGGCAGACGACGAGGCGGCGTTTCTTGCCGTAGACGGCCTTGCTCGTCTCGAAGGCGGTGAGCCCGACGAAGCGTTCGGCGTCGACGACCTGGTAGCGGTCCCTGGTGACGGCGAGGAGATCGGGATGATCCGACGGCGGGAGCGACCCGACGAAATGCAGCGGTGACCCGTCGAGCAGCACGTAGTTGTCGTCGGAGTTCTGCCCGGCGTCGTAGACCAGGGTGAGGCGCTCCCCGTTGGGACCAGCGTCATCGGGCCGAAGGGCCCCGAAGCGGGCGACGAGCTCACCCACCATCGTGGCGAACTGGGTGACGTCGGGCTTGTTGCCCGGGTAGGCATGGGAGACGAGCGGGACGCCGCCGTCGACGGAGACGACAAGGCCGAGCCCACAGATCCGCAGGTCGGCTCTCTTCTGCTTCGAATGTCCTCGCTGGACGATCGGGGCACGGTCGTTGCCCGAGTCGATCCAGGTGGCGAAGTTCGTCATGTCGAGCACGAGACCCGACAGGTCGACCTGGAACGTCTCGACCATCCCCGCCACGATCAGACGCTCGATCTCTGGCAGCTGGGTTTCGTCGATAGCGTCCATCGCCTCCCAGAACCGACGGTGGTCGAGCGCTCCCGCAGGCAGGCGCAGCCACCGGTCGCAGGCCGTCTTGTCCCACCACTCGGAGAAACCGAGCTTCGAACACGGATCGACCGTCTTGGCAGGAAGGGAAGCAACAGATGAGACCACCGGGTCATCGAAGACTTGGCCACTGGGAGGGCATCGTCATCAGTGCCGCCATCTCCAGCGTGCTTGTCGCCTCCTGCGGCGGCCCCACCAAGGGCGCGGGGCCGCCGACGACGTCAGCCACGGTCGCACATCCATCCGAACCCAACACCTCGCGCCCCACGCCTTCTTCCGCGCCAATCGTCACGATCACCCCGGCGTCCGAGCCAGTACCGAACACCTGCGGAGTGCCGGCAAGGGCGCACTTCGATTCGGAGAACGTGTCGCTCGGGACGTGCGCAGGGCTCTTCGGCTACTACCCCGGGACGGGACTGGACGTGGCTGCCGGCACGACAATCCGGATCGACGGAAACTTCGCCCAGCTGAAGGGACCCGCATTCTCTTCGGATCCAGCGGTTGCTTCGATTGAATCTCAGACATCGTCGGAAATCGTGATCGGGGCGAATGCTCCGGGAAGCGCCCTCATCGCCGCACCGATGTCCGCCTGCGCGACGAACTCCGAATCGCCGCCCACGAGCACCCCGAACTCACCCTGCACGATCACCCTCGTGAACGTCTCGGGGTAACGACTCCGCCGATAGCGGTGCTCCAGACCGGACATGTGGACGCCTCTGAACATCGCCCATCGGCTTTCCTGGAGACGTTCAACTCCACGCCGATTCGGTGGTCGGTCGTACCGATCCTGGTGCGATCCTGGTCCGGCGACCAGGGGTGTCAGGGCTCGAACCCCCCAACCTTCTGACTCGCTTGGCTGCCACCATAGGCTGCCACTTTGGCTGCCACCCGGGGCGATGGCCAAGTTGGAAACCCGCCTTGACCTGGACTTCTCCAGCGCGCTTGGAGGGACTCGAACCCCCAACCTTCTGATCCGTAGTCAGATGCTCTATCCAATTGAGCTACAAGCGCCGGTGCCGCCGCGGCGGCAGCCGCTCACTCTATCCGACCGTCGGGGCCGGCTCCCCTGGCGGTGGCTCCCCGTCAGCCGACGGGTTCGAGCACGACGACGGGGATGACCCGGGAGGTGCCGGACTCGTAGCCGGCGAAGCCGGGGTAGTCCTTCTTCTGCTTCTCCCAGATCCTGGTTCGCTCGTCGCCTTCGGCCACCCGGGCCCGGACGGGGATGGTCTCGGTGCCGACCTCGACGGTGGTCTCGGGGTGGGCCAGGAGGTTGTGGAACCAGTCGGGGTTGGTGTCGGCTCCGGCCTTGGAGGCGAAGACGGCGTAGGACCCTCCGAGGTGCTGGACCATCATGGGGTTGACCCGCTCCGCCCCGGTCCTGGCCCCGACGGTGTGGAGGAGGGCCATCGGGGCCCCCTCGAAGTTGCCGCCGAGCTTCCCGCCGTTGGCCCGGAACTCCTCGATCACCTTGGCGTTCCAGTCGTTCGCTTCTGGCATGACAGCTCCTTCCGATGACCCCTCTCCGACCCTAGCGAGGGCGGGCGGAAGTGGTGCCGGTGGGGATCAGCGGCAGGTGGGACAGCGACCGACGAGGTCGAAGCGGTGGCCAGTGACGGTGTAGCCCTGGTCCTCGGCTGCAGCCCGGGCCGCCTCGTCGAGAGCTCGCTCCAGGCGGGTCGAGGGGGGGACGTCGTCGACGGTCCCGCACACCTCGCAGACCAGATGGTGGTGGTGGCCCGAGAGCTCCTCGGCCAGCTCGAACCGGCCGTGGTCCCCGTCCCCGGTCACCCTGCGGGCCACTCCCGCCTCGATGAGGACGGCCAGGGTCCGATAGGCGCTGCTCTGGGGGAGGAGGGGGGTGGAGGAGAGGATCTCGGGGATGGTGACGGGACGGCCGGCCCGGGAAAGGGTCTCGACGACGGCCCTCCGGGTCGTCGTGTAGCGCTGCTCGAGGGCGGCCAGGCGACCGGCCACCTCGCCGTGCATGTCGGGGTGGACGGTCAACGGGTCGATCCTAACGGTGTGGTCGGCCCGATCCCGGGAGCCGGGGGGGAGGGTCGGCGGCGGAGGTGGGAGAGGGGGAGGGCCAGGAGGTAGGAGCCGCTGGCGAAGCTCATGATGGCGAAGCTGGGGGGGAGGGTGGGGACGGCGAAGGCCAGGGTGAGCCCGGCCCAGAGCGACCCCAGGGAGATGGCCCCCGACAGCCAGAGGGCCCGGAAGGGCCGGTCGGTGAGCCGGTGGGCCGCCCCGGCCGGGGCGGCCAGGAGGCCGAGGAGAAGAAGGGAGCCGACGGCCTGGGTGGCCTCCCCGGCGGTGACGGCCACGAGGGCCAGAAAGGCGAAGCCGAGGAGCCGGACGGGAACCCCCCTAGCGGCGGCCACGGCATCGTCGAGGGTGGCGAAGAGGAGGGGCCGGGCCAGGGCCACCAGGACCAGGGCGACGGCCAGGGCCAGGCCTTCGGCCAGAAGGGCCTCGGACGCGGAGAGGCCGAAGATCGAGCCGAACAGGACGGTGACCCCGGCGCTGGAGTTCCCGCCACTGTGGTTGGTTGTGTAGACGGTCAGGAAGAGGGCACCGAGACCGAGGATCCACGCGAAGACGCTGCCGACGACGACGTCATCGGCCCGACCCCGGCGGCCCAGGGCAGCCATGGCCAGTCCGAAGGCCAGGCAGCAGCCGAAGAGGCCGATCCGCAGGTCGACCCCGACGGCCAGCGCCCCGAGGGCGCCGGCGGTCGCCACGTGGGACAGGGCATCCCCGGTGAAGACCTGGCTCCGGAGCACCACGAAGTAGCCGACGAGGCCGGCCGAGAGGGCGATGAGGCCGCCGGCCAGGAAGGCCCGCTGCTGGAAGGGGTCGGACAGCATGTGGGCGATCCCGCTCACCCCGCCACCACCAGAGGGCCGCGGACCTGGCGGCCGCGGCGGGCCAGGAGCCCGCGGGACCCGACGGCAAGGAGGTAGGTGGCGAAGCCGAAGGTGGTGACGAAGAACCCGACGGGGTAGATCGAGAAATAGGCGGCGGCCAACCCGAGCCAGGTGACGACCAGGGAAAGGAGGACCGTGAGGGTGAAGCTCCAGCCGGGCCGAGCCGTGACCTGCTGGGCGGCGGCGGCCGGCATGACGAGGAGAGCGAAGACAAGCAGGGAGCCGGTGACCTGGCTGACCTCGGCGGCGGCCAGGCCGAGGACGAGGAGGAAGACGGTGGAGAGGAGCCGGACCGGAACCCCCCGGGCCCGGGCCACGTCCTCGTCCACGGTGGCGAAGAAGAGGGGTCGGGCCATGAGCCCGAGGGCGGCTAGGGAGGCTAAGCCGACCAGGGCGACGAGGAGGACCTGGCCGTCGGTGACCCCGAGGAAGCTCCCGAAGAGGAGGCCGGTGAGGCTGTCGAGGAACCCCCGGTAGAGGCTCACGAAGAGGAAGCCGGCGGCCAGGGCCATGGCCTGGACAGTCCCGATGACGGCCGACTCCTCACTGAAGCCCTTCCCCGAGGGGGACCGGGGGAGAGCGGCGAAGACGAGGGCGGCCCCCGCCGCGAAGCCGAAGTAGCCGACTGCGGCGTTGAGGCCGAGCCAGATGGCCCCGGCCGCCCCGGGAAAGGCCACGACGGCCAGGGTGTGGCCGGCGAAGCTCTGGCGGCGGAGGACCATGAACCAGCCGATGGCCCCTGCCACCACGGCTGTGACCGTCCCCACCTCGAAGGCGTTCACCATGAAGTGGTAGGCCACGAGCTGGTGGAGGTCCCCGGGGAGGTTCCAGCTGAGCCGGGTCTGGCCCACGGTGGCGGGTCCGGTCACCGGTGATGGTGGCCGGCGTGGGTGGCGGCGGCGTCGGGCTGGCCCACGACCACGAGGCGTCCCTCCGAGGTCTCGAGGACCTCGATGGGGGTGTCGTAGAGGCGGCTCAGGGTCTGCGAGGTGATGACCTCGGCTGGGGGTCCGGCCAGTACGCCGCCCTGGGCCACGTAGACGACCCGGTCGAGGTAGGGGAGGATCGGGTTGACGTCGTGGGCGACGAGCAGGACGGTCACGTCCTCCTCGCGACAAATCCTGGAGATGAGGGCGGCCACCGCCCCCTGGTTGGGGAGATCGAGGCTGTCGAGGGGCTCGTCGAGGAGGAGGAGCTCGGGCCGCCGGACCAGGGCCTGGGCGATCAGGAGCCGCTGCTGCTCCCCCCCGGAGAGCTCCCCGATGGGACGTCCGGCGTAGCGGGAGGCGTCGACGAGGTCGAGGACCTCGGCCAGCCGGGTCTCCTTCTCTCGGCCCCGGGCCGACCGGCGGGCGAGGAGGGGAAGGGGGATGCCCCAGCGGTCCCCGTCGAGTCCGAGCCGGACGACGTCGAGCCCCCGGACGCGGAGGCCGGGTTCGAAGCTCCGCCTCTGGGGGAGGTAGCCGATACGCCGGCTGGCCCCCCCGGGGGGCTCCCCCAGGACCCGGACCTGGCCGGCTGAGAGGCTGACGACGCCGAGTGCGGCCTTGATGAGGGTGGACTTCCCGACCCCGTTGGGGCCCAGGACAGCGACGAATTCTCCTGCAGGGACCTCGAGGTCGACGTCGGACCAGATGGTCCGGTTCCCGAGCCGGACGGCGGCTCCGGCGAAGGCGACGACGGGGTCGGGCTGACGGGAGTGCGTCACCTCAGTGCCCGGTGGCCTTGGCCAGGGCGGCCTGGATGCCCTGGAGCTGGGCCGTCTGCCAGGCCTGGTAGGTGGCGGTGGCCGGATCGAGGGTCTCGGTGATCGTGGCGGTGGGGATCCCGGCCGCCCGGCACCCGGCCAGCTGGGCCTGGATGTCGGGGGTGGCGTTCTGGCTGTTGTAGACGTAGATCCTGATGAGGTGGCCCTGGATCTGGTCGTCGATGGTCGTCTTGTCGCCGGCGGTGACGTCGGATCCCTCGCTGATGGCCCTCAGGAAGCTGGAGGGGGTGATCAGGTCGAGACCCAGGGAGGGGGCCAGCATCGAGAAGATCGATTCGGAGGCGCCCACCGGGGTGCCTGCGTAGTCGGCCCTGATGGACGCGATGAGGGCGTCAAAGGGGGCCAGGGCGACGGTGTCGAAGGCGGTCCCCTGGGCCGCGAAGTAGTCGCTGTCGGCCGGGTCCAGCTTCTCGAAATCGGCCACCAGGGTCGAGACGACCCGCTTGACGTCGGCCGGGTTGTACCAACGGTGGGGGTTGTCGCCCTCCTTCAGACCGAGAAGGTTCCCCACGTCGAGAACGGTTCGGGCTCCGGGGTCGGCCGCCAGGAGCCTGGGGGCCCAGGGGTCGTAGCCGACCCCGTTCTCGACCACGAGATTGGCGCCGGCCATGGTTCGGCCGTCGGCCGGGGTGGGCTCGTAGGCGTGGGGGTCGGTGTTCGGGTTGGTGATGATGCTCGTCACCTGGGCGTGGACCCCGCCGATCTGGCTGGCGATGCTCCCCCAGAAGTTCTCGGCTGCCACGACCTCGACCACGGTGCCGGTGGCGTCGTGGCCCAGGGGAGCCGGCCCCCCTCCCCCTGCGCAGCCGGCCAGGAGCGAACCCGCTCCGGTCAAGCCAAGGGCCAGGGCGAGGGCCAGGGTTCGGTCCCGGCGATGGTGGAGTCCGATCTGCACTGGCCGAGACCGTAACCGAGAACTGTTCTCATTACAAGTAGAGAGCCGCGAGGCGTCGGACCTGGCAGGCTGTCCGATCGTGGAGGTCCACCTCGTCGACGGCACCTATGAATTGTTCCGGCAGTTCTTCGGCCAGCCCCCCCGGCCCGGGGAGGACGGGAGCGAGGTCGGGGCCGTCCGGGGGGTCCTCCTCTCCGTCCTGGCCATGCTCGAGGCCGGGGCCGACCACCTCGGTGTGGCCACCGACCACGTCGTCGAGTCCTTCCGGAACGACCTCTGGCCGGGCTACAAGACCGGCGAGGGGGTACCCCCGGAGCTCTTCGCCCAGTTCCCCCTCCTGGAGGAGGCCCTCCGGGCCATGGGGGTCCGGGTCTGGGCCATGGTCGAGCTCGAGGCCGACGACGCCCTGGCCTCGGCCGCGGCCGTGGCCGCCGAGGACCCCGCCGTCGACCGGGTCCTCGTCTGCACCCCCGACAAGGACCTGGCCCAGACCGTCCTCGACGGCCGGGTCGTCCAGCTCGACCGTCGGAACGGGGTCGTCTCGGACGAGGCCGGAGTCCGGTCCAAGTACGGGGTCGACCCGGCCTCGATCCCGGACTGGCTGGCCCTGGTCGGGGACACCGCCGACGGGTTCCCCGGGCTGGCCGGCTGGGGGAAGGTCTCGGCCGCCGGCGTCCTGGCCCACTACAAGACGCTCGAGGCCATCCCGACGTCGGCCGCCGACTGGGACCCGGACGTCCTCCGGGCCGTCCGGGGGGCCCCCAAGCTGGCGGCCCGGCTGGTCGAGGACCTGGAGCTCGCCCTCCTCTTCCGCCGGCTGGCCACCCTCGTCGTCGACCGGTCCCTCCTCGGATCGGTGGGGGAGTTGGCCTGGTCCGGCCCGACGGCCGACTGGCGGCCCCTCTGCGACCGGCTCCGGGATCCCTTCCTGGCCGACCGGGCCCTGGCCCTGGCCGACCGTCGCCGGGGCTGACCCTCTCCGACCTCAGCCTCCGAGGCTGTCCCGGAGCTCGGCCACCTCGGCCCGGAGCTCGGCCAGCTCGGCCCGGAGCTCGGCCAGCTCCTCCCGGAGCTCCTCGGTGGCACCTCCCGAGCGGGACCCTCTCGACTCCCCGGCCCCCTCGGGTCCCCGGTCGGGCTCCTCGGCCAGGAGCTGGCTCCAGCGCTCCTCCTTCTGGCCGGGCCGGCGGGGGAGCCGGGCCACCAGGGGCTCCTCCCCCTGGGCCAGAGCCTCGAGGTCGTGCTCGACCGCCCCGAGGCCGTCGAACTCGGCCATCCGCTCCGTCCGGATCCGGAGCTCCCCCAGGGTCTGGGGGCCCCGGAGGAGGAGGACGGCGAGGAGGGAGAGCCGCCGGGCGTCGAGGCCGAGGAGCTCGTCGAGGACCTGGCGGTAGCGGACGACGGACCGGCCGTGGGAGGGATGGACGAACCGGACCAGGTGGAGGTCCTTCAGCTCGAGGAGGACCCCCTCCACCTCACTCTCCCCGTAGTTGACGATCGGGTCCCGGTTGGAGGACTGGTTGCAGGCCGAGACGAGGGCATTGAGGGTGAGGGGGTAGTGCTGGGGGGTGGTCAGGGCCTTCTCGGCCAGGCTTCCCACCACCCGGGACTGCCCCCTCGTGAGCTCCATGGCCGGAGCATAGGGTCCGGGCCGGGGCGGGGTCAGTCGGTCCGGACCGGGTACCAGCCCTGGACCAGGCCGGCGAGCTTCTCTTCCAGCCCCCGGCGGGCGGCGTCGGCGCCGGCCCCGTCGACGAGCTCGAACCGGAGCCGGTCCCCGGGTCGGCACCGGCCCAGGCGACCCAGGTCGGCGGTGACCACCGTGGCGACCACGGGGTAGCCCCCGACCGTCCCGTGGTCCGGTCCGAGGATGATGGGTCGACCCTCGGGGGGGAGCTGGACCGCACCGGTGACCATCCCCCGGGAGGGAGCCGGTCCCTCGGGGGGGAGGGGCGGTCCCCCCTCGAGCCGGACCCCGATCCGGTCGCTCCTCGGGCTCACGGCCCATTCCCCCCCGAGGAGCCCGGCCAGGGTGGACGGGTCGACCGGGTCGGGCCCGGCCATGAGCCGGAGGAGCACCTCACCGGGGACCTCGCCGGCGAGCCCCCCGGGGGTCAGGAGACGACCGTGGGGACGGGGGGCCGG
Organism: Acidimicrobiaceae bacterium; assembly: GCA_003151955.1. Lineage (GTDB taxonomy): Bacteria > Actinomycetota > Acidimicrobiia > Acidimicrobiales > UBA8190 > PALSA-743. Next base: position 3,936 of record PLZB01000058.1, on the reverse strand, counting down.
GCCCAGTCCCAGACGGTCCCCGGCCCGGAGGGGTCCCGGGCCGAGCCCGGAGAGGAGGTCGCTCGACCGGCTCCCGAGGAGCTCCTCCACCTCGACTCCCCCCCCGAGGGCCAGCCAGGCCCGGCCGCCCCTTTCGAGCGTCCCCACGGTCAGGAGCTGTCCCGCTTCGACGGGGAGGACCGATCCACCCGGGACGGGGAGCCCCTCCAGGCTGAGCCGGGCCGCTCCGAGGAGGGCGACGTGGGCGGGAGCTCCGAACCGGAGTGTCGGTCCCCGGGCCGTCACCTCGAGGAGGGCCGCTCCCTCGGCGTTCCCAACCAGCCGGTTCCCGAGCCGCCGGGCCAGGGGGTCGGCGGCCCCGGCCCGGGGGACCCCGAGCCGGGCCACCCCGAGCCGGCCGGCGTCCTGGACGGTGGTGAGGATCCCCGGCTCGACCACCTCCACCGTCCGGGCTGCCGCCGACCGGAGGAGGGGTCGGGGCGCCGGGGGGTCGCCTACCGGCACGGTCCCCGTCGGGACGAGCCGGACCCGGTCCCCGGCCCGGAGGCTGGCGTAGGGGGGGCGGGTCGGGTCGAACAGGGGGAAGGGGCTCCGGCCCAGGAGCTGCCAGCCGGCCGGGCTGGCCCGGGGGTAGATCCCGGCGAACCCCCCGGCCAGGCCCAGGGACCCGGCCGGGACGGAGGGCCGGGGGCTCCTCCGCCGGGGGACCCGGTCGAGGGGGGCGGGGAGCCCGGTGAGGTAGGCGAAGCCGGGGGCGAAGCCGAGGAAGGCCACGGTGAGGTCCGTCCCGGCGAGGAGCCCGAGGACCTCCTCCCAGGACGTCCCGGCCAGCCCGGCCGCCTCCTCCCGGTCGGGGCCGTCGAAGACCACGGGGATCTCCAGCCGCCTGGTCGTCTCCTCCCCGGCGGTCTCCCCGGCGGGAAGCCGGGCCAGCGCCGGCGCCAGGGCCGGAAGGTCGGCGGCGGCCGGGTCGACGACGACGGTGACGGTGGCGAACCCTACGACGACCTCCTCGATCCCGACCCAAGGGGTCGTCCCGGCTCCGACCAGCGCCTCGAGGGCCCGGGCCAGCCCCTGGGCCTCGGGGAGGTCCCGGCAGTCGACCAGGAGGGCCCCGTCCCCGAAGGCCCGGACCATCCGGCTCCGGTCGGTCACGGGGCGAAGGGGGCCAGGCCGACGCCGGCCCCCTCCAGGGCCCGCCTGACGGCGGCGGCCAGGCCGGCCGCCCCGGGGGTGTCCCCATGGAGACAGAGGGAGTCGGCCCGGACGGCGAGCCAGCTCCCCTCCACGGTCCGGACCCGGTGGTCGAGGGCGAGGTCAAGGGCCTGGGCCGTCACGGCGGCCGGGTCGGTGAGGACGGCTCCGGGCTCCCCCCGGTCCAGGAGCCGGCCGTCGGGGAGGTAGGCCCGGTCGCAGAAGGCCTCCCCGAAGACCTCCAGCCCGAGATCCTCGGCCACCGAGACCGCCGGGGTCCCGGCCTGGACCAGGAGGGCCAGCCCCCCCAGGTCCCGGACGGCCCCGGCCACGGTGGCGGCCAGGTCCAGGTCGCCGGCCATGGCGTTGTAGAGGGCCCCGTGGGCCTTCACGTAGCGGACCCGGACCCCCTCGACGTCGGCCACCTCCCGGAGGCTCCCGACCTGGTCCCGGAGCTGTCCGGCCAGGAGCCGGGGGTCGACCTGGACCGGTCGCCGGCCGAAGCCCTCCCGGTCGAGGTAGGAGGGATGGGCCCCCACCGCCACCCCCAGCCGGCCGGCCCCGGCCACGGTGGCGGCCATGACGGCCCGGTTCCCGGCATGGCCCCCGCAGGCCACACTGGCGCTCGTGACGACCTCCAGAAGGGGTCCGTCCCCGGCCGGGGGGGTCTCACCCTCCCCGACATCGGCGTTGAGGTCGACGGTCGGCACCGGCCCAGTCTGGCAAGCGGGCCCGCCCGGGGTCGGCCTACGCTCGGGGGCCGTGGACGAGGAGGTGGAGGAGAGCTCGAAGTGGTCCTACCGGTCCACCGGCTCGATCCTCTCCATCGGCTCCAAGGGCTCCATCCTCTCCGTCGGCTCGGTCGGGTCGATCCTCTCGGTGGGATCGGTCGGCTCCTTCGGGTCCCTCTTCTCGATCGGCTCCTTCGGATCGGTCGGCTCGGCCCTCTCATTTCGGTCCGTCGCCTCCCTCATGTCGAGCCGGGGTCGCCGCTCGGTGCTCGAGGCCTGAGGTGTTCTTCCACACCGCCCTGTTCCGCTGGAAGGAAGGGACAACCCCCCAGGAGGTGGCGGCCGTCCGGTCCGCCCTCGAGGCCATGGTTCCCGACATCCCCGAGATCAGGCACTACCGGGTCGGGGCCGACGCCGGCCTGGTCGAGGGGAACTGGGACTTCGTCGTCGTCGCCGACTTCGACGACGAGGCCGGCTGGAGGGCCTACACCGCCCACCCGGTCCACCAGTCGATCATCGCCGAGCTGATCCGGCCTCTCGTGGCCGAGCGGGCCGCCGTCCAGAGCGCCGGCTGACCGCCTGAAGGTCTGCCGGACACCCCCTCGAAAATACCCGCTGGACTCCCTCGGAAATACCCGCTGGACACCCCTCGGAAATACCCGTTAGACCTGGACTTCGGATAGGCTTCCTTTGTGACCGAACCCTGGGTTGGAACGGCGGATCGTCGGATTCTCGCCGTCCTCGAAGCGCGACTGGCGTATGACCCTGTGGTTGCGCTCCACGGGCCCCGATCGGTCGGCAAGTCAAGCTTGCTCCGAGAGCTTGCCGGCCGGCGAGGTGTGGACGTCGTCGACCTCGACAATCCCGCTGTTCTCGAGGCGGTTCAGAGCTCTCCTGGCTTGGTGGTCGCCGGTGGTACGCCGATCTGCATCGACGAATACCAACGGGCCCCACTGGTTCTCGATTCGCTCAAGGCCTTGCTCAACAGCAACGGGTCTGCTGCCGCCACGGCCGTGATAACCGGCTCAACCCGCCACGATGCCTTGCCGCGGACAGCCCAGGCGCTGACGGGACGGCTGGGCGTGCTGACGATCCTTCCGCTGTCCCAAGGAGAGATCGAGAACAACTTCGAGAACTTCCTCGACCGGATGTTGGTCGACCCTGACGCAACGGTGGCGGCCAAGTCAACGTCGACAACACCCCGAAACGAGTACATCGACCGAGTCTGCGCCGGGGGGTTTCCCCTCGCCCTCAGGCGAACCGGCGGAGCTCGCGACCGTTGGTTCGACGACTACGTCAGACTCAGCGTCGAGCGGGATGCCGTCGAACTGGCGCACATCCGGCAACGCGAGGTTCTCGGAACGCTGCTCGCACGTCTCGCCGGACAGACAGCTCAGGTCCTCCAGTTGACCAAGGCTGCTGCTGATCTGGGGATGAAGCTTGATTCGATAGAGACATACGAGCGTCTCCTGGAAGACCTCTTCCTCGTGCAACGGCTTCCGGCGTGGGGAAAGACCCTTCGGGCCCGGGTCGCAAGCAGGCCGAAGATCCATGTCGTCGATTCCGGTCTCGCCGCCCGGCTGCTCCGCCTCAGCCCGTCCAAGCTCGGGACGTTGGATCCCACGGCCCTGACCGAATTCGGCAATCTCCTCGAGACCTTCGTCGTGAACGAGCTCCGCAAACAGGTCACCTGGCTCGACCAGCCCGTCACCGTCGGGCACTGGCGTACCCACGACGGCGACGAGGTTGACTTCGTCGTCGAGGACGACGAGGGCGGGGTCCTGGCATTCGAGGTCAAGGCCGGTGACCGGGTGCCAGGTACCGACCTGAAGGGACTCCGCAAGCTGCGCGAAGCCCTCGGGTCCCGGTTCCTCGCCGGCGTCGCCCTGTCCACCGGGCCGCGGTCCTACACGGCCGAGGATCGGATCCATGTCGTGCCGATCGATCGCCTTTGGAGCCCCGTTGAGGAGGCCCCTCCCCTCGTCGGTTAGGGTCTGCGAGGAAACTATCC
>PLZB01000029.1 GCA_003151955.1 Acidimicrobiaceae bacterium | reverse complement strand
TCTACATTCTGCGGAAGTCAGGTGAAGGACACTGTTCTCCGCCTCTGCGCTCGGCCCGACGTTGCACCCTTCCAGGTGATCTATGCCCCGACCGATGGCATGAGCGCCGCCGATCTCGGTCGGGTTCTCCGCATCGGACGGTCACAGACGGAGGCTGCCGGAGGTGCGGACTCCATCCGCCGGATCTGGCTCCTCGACGAGATCACCGGCATCGAGCACTGGACGCAGCAGCTGAAATTCGAGCGGGACAACACCGCGTTCGGCGACGACACCGTCATCTGCGCCGGTTCGTCCTGGAGCCAGTCGGCGGAGGTCGAACGGGACCTGTTCGCCGGACGAGCCGGAACGAGAAACCTGCACCGGTCCCGTCTGCTCTTCCCCATGCGGTTTCGAGATGTGCTGGCCGCCACCCGCCCGGACATCCCTCGGCCGGGTCCCGTCCCGCCCTGGGCGCTCCAGAGCCCTGAAGCGAGGCGGGTGGCGGCCCGGCTGGACCTCTACGTCGATGATCTGGATCTGGCCTGGCAGTCCTACCTGGAGTCGGGGGGCTTTCCCCGAGCGGTGGCTGAATACTCGCAAGCAGGAGCGGTCAGCGACGCCTTCCTTGCCGACCTCGAGTCCTGGGTGCACCGGGATGTCGATTCCGGCGCTGATGATGACTCCGTCCCTCGACTCCTCGCCGAACTGGCGTCCCGTTCTTCCTCTCCCCTGAACCGGACAGCGACATCGGAAGCGCTGGGCTACGCCAACCGCGCTGCCTTCGATGTGCGAATCTCACGTCTGGTCCGGTGCTTCGCCGCCCTCTGGTGCCCCCAGGTCGACGACCGGGGACTACCCGTCGCAGGTTCCCAGCCCAAGCTCTACCTGGCCGACCCCCTGCTCGCCTGGCTCGGTCAACGGCGACGGGCTGGGCTCCGTCAGCCGGAACACCCTCATTTGAGTGAGGCGGCACTCGCCGTTGCCATGGCAACGGCGGTGAACGAGGCTCAACCCGGGCGATGGGCGGCCGGCGACGCGATCGGCCATGTCCGAACCGGGAAGGGGAACGAAGTCGACCTCGGGCCGGTGCCCGTTCCAGGCCCGAGCGGCGATGAGTTCACAACTCCCGTGGAGTCGAAGTGGGTGGACCACGGCTGGCGGGGAGAGGCGAGGGGTATTGAGGCCCGGTACCACCGGGGCATCCTCGCCACCAAGCGAATCACGGACTTCGACCACCAGGCCTGGGCCATCCCGGCGCCGGTCGTGGCCCTCCTCCTCGGCTGAGTCAGGATCTCGCCTGCTTCCGGTCCAAGAGGATCATCGGCAAGCCGCAGAGGACGCCCAGGGCCACACCCAGAGGACTGATCCAGAGAAGGGTTGTCCCGTCGTTGGCCACGTCGCTCGTGTCGCGGGCGGTCGACGGATGGGAAGGGAGGTAGGAGACGTTGACCGTCGAGTCGACGACAGGCTGCCTCGTCGTGTGGGGAGGCTCGAAAGAGAAGGAGCCCCGACCGGGCACAGCGAAGGAGACGACGATCTGCCATTCACAGCCGCCACGGCATCCGAGCAGGTCGGCGCTGACGATGCGTCCGGTTGTGTTTCGCCCTCCGCTGAGAGGCCCCGTGAGGGCCCGCTCGTGGAGTCCACCGACGAGCGTCGCCACGGATACAGCCAGACCGAACGCCGCCAGGAGGACACCGAATCTGACGCTGGAACGACCCTCCTTCTCGAGGCCCTCCCTGATGTGGGCCAGGGCCATGGCCTGGGGGTCGAGGCCCCGACGACGGAGCTCTTCCGGGTTGGCACCGAACGCTCTGACAAAGAAGTCTTCCTGGTTGTCAGGCTTCGCCTTCCGGCCGAAGACCCTCATGGCAGCCCCCCATTCAGAGTTGGCCCAGGAGCTCCGCCTTCTTGGCCTCGTACTCCTCGTCGGAGAGGATCCCCCGCTTCCGGAGCTCGTCGAGCTGGACGAGCCGGTCGGCGGCCGATCCCGGACCCCCGGCGGCCGGCGTCCCGCCCGGCGGGGTGGCAGGGGAGGCGGGGGGGACGTAGGCGGCCGGGGGCGGACCTCCGGGGCCGTATCCTCCGGAGCCCATCCCCATGGACTGGCGCCGGAAGGTGTCGAGCTGCTGGGTGATGAGGCTCTGGACGGCGGCGGGACGGCGGATGTAGTGAAAGGTCTCGAGGCCTGTCTCCCCGCCCGTCTCGACCAGGACGTCCCCGTAGCCGGCCAGCCGGCCGAAGATGGACTGGTGGTAGGAGAGCTCGTTGATCCGCTCCAGGCGGATCTCGTGGCCGGTCCGGGAGAAGACCCCGGACCGCTGGATGACCCGGGTGGTGGTGAGGACCAGGCTGGTCGTGAACCACCGCAGGAGCCGGCCGGCCAACCAGAGAACGGCCACGACGAGGGGGCCCAGGCTGATCCAGCCCAGGACCTCCTCCCACTTGGGCGGGTTGGAGGGGAGGAGGACCTGGACCACGACGGCCAGGGCGGCGGCGGCCACGGCGGCGACGAGGGGCCAGCCGAGGAAGGCCCAGTTGGGGCGCATCTCGACGACGATCTCTTCACCCTGGGTCAGGAGGCGTCTGTTGTAGGCCATGGCACCGGAGCGTAGTGCTAGGCCGGGCCGGCCCGGGGGAACTCAGCCCAGCTTGCCGGCGATGGATCCGGCCGCCCGGAGGACGGCCCCGTCGGCCCCGACGGCACTGAACCGGGCGGCGGGACGCTCCAGGGCCTCGGTCACCATGTCGTCGAGGAGCTGCCCGAACGGGACGACGGGGTCGACCCAGAGGTATCGGGCCAGGGACCCCGGGACGGTGTTGATCTCGTTCACGAAGAGGGTCTCCCCGTCGGCCAGGAAGTCGATCCGGGCCACGCCCCGGACGGCGCAGAGCTCGGCCACGGTCATCGCACAGTCCCGGAGGGTCCCGGCCAGGGCCTCGGACAGGGCGGCAGGGAGCTCCCGGGGGGCCGAGGCCATTCCCTCCCCTCCCCCGTACTTGTCCTGGTAGCCGAGGATCTCGGCCGAGGCCGTGGCCCGGACCGGCTTCTCGATGGCGGAGAGGGCCAGGCCGGGCCAGGACCGGACCCCGACGTTCAGGTCGTGGAGGTCGGGCCGGTAGGGCTCGAGGACGGCCCCCTGCCGGAGATGGGGGTTGGCCCCGAGGCGGGCCCGGGCCGTGGCCAGGTCCTCGACCACCTCGACCCCGATCGAGGACCCCCCGAACCGGGGCTTCAGGATGTAGGGCCCCGGAAAGCCGGGGTCGGGGGATCCGGCCTCGAGGAGCCGCCGGGGCAGGGCCGGGAGCCCGGCCGCCTCGACCACCCCGGCGAAGGCCAGCTTGTCCATCCCGACGGCCGCCCCGGCCACGGTGGGGCCGGTGTAGGCCATCCCGGCCAGGTCGAGGGCCCCCTGGAGGGAGCCGTCCTCGCCCGGTCCCCCGTGGCAGCAGTTGACGACGACGGCGGCGGCGAGCGGCCTGGCCTTCCCGAACCGGCCCCCGGCCGAGGCGAACCCCCCACCGGGGCCGACGGTGAGCCGGACCGGCTCGGCCCCCCGGGGCACCCCCTCGACGAAGGCGGTGGCCTCCAGGGCCGGGTCGACCTGGTACCAGTCCCCCGTCTTCGACCAGTAGAGACCGGTCACGCTCCGCCCGACCCGGCCCAGCTCCCGGGCGGCCTGGAGGCCGGTGAGGACGCTGACGTCGTGCTCGGGCGAGGGTCCTCCGAAGGCGACGGCGATGGCGGCGGGGCTGGCGGTCAACCTGGGGACTCCCTGGCTCGGCGGCGGTCGGCGCTAAGGGTAGTGGTCCGGGAGGTCGTTCTCGTAGAGGACGACGTCCCCGGGCCCGAGCTGGGCCCGGACCCAGGCCACCGCCTCGGACCGGCCGGCAACCTCCTCGACGCGGGCCGCCCCCACCCCGGCCCGGGCCGCCCCCCCGAGCAGGGCCCGTCGGTTCGTCCGGCCCACCACCACCAGGTCGGTGGCCACACCGGCGGCGGCCTCGGCGAACCGGGCGTTCTCCTCCTCCTGGCGGGGGCCAAGCTCGACCATCCCCGGGGTCACGACCACCCGCCGGCCCCCGGGCGAGTCCAGGCTGGCCAGCCGATCGAGACCGGCCCGGGCCCCGGCCGGGTTGGCGTTGTAGGTGTCGTCGAGGACGACGGCCCCCCCTGACCCGGCCACCGGCTCGAGCCGGTGGGCGACGGTGGGGAGCGTCCCGAGCCGCCGGCCGATCTCGGCCCGGTCGACCCCGAGCTCCAGGGCCACGGCCACCGCACAGGCCACGTTCCCGGGTTGGGCGTGGCCGGGGACGCCCCGGGCCAGCTCCTCCCCCCCGGCCCGGACGGTGAGGGTCCCGTCCTCCTCCACCAGGGCCGAGACGTCGGCCGAGGGGTCGAGAGCCGAGACCCGGTGGACCCGCCGGCCCTCGGTCGCGGCCCGGTCGGCCAGGGCGGCCAGCCGGCCGTCGTCGACGACGAGGACCACGGCCGGGGCCGAGGCCAGGATCTCGGACTTGGCCTCGACGATCCGCTCCTCGGTTCGGAACCGCTCCAGGTGGACGGGACCGATGGCCGTGATGACGGCCACATCGGGGGTGATCCACCGGCAGAGCTCGGCGATCTCCCCGGGCCCGTAGGTCCCCATCTCGGCCACGAAGACCTCGGTGGAGTCGGCCAGGTGCTCGTTGACGGCCCGGGCCAGTCCGGCCCGGTTGTTGAAGCTGGCCGGGCTGGCCACCACGGCCCGGCTCCCCCCGAGGAGATGGGCCACGTACCCCTTCGTGCTCGTCTTCCCGTAGGACCCGGTGATGGCCACCACCTGGGGCACCACCCGCCGGAGCCGGTCGGCGGCCCGCGCCACGTAGCCGGCCGCCAGCCGCTCCTCCAGGGGAGCGGTCACGGCGCAGGCCAGATCGACGACCAGGGGGAGGGCCAGGATCGTCCAGGCCGCCACCACCAACCCCATCCGGACCCCCCCGAGGAGCCCGGCTCCCACCGCCACCACCTCCAGGCCGCCGACGACCCCGGCCAGGGTCCGGAGCCGTCGGGTCCAGGCCAGCTTGGACGTCCGGCCCCGCAGCCCCAGCCCGACCGGACCCACCACCCCGGCCGCCACCGTGACCAGCACGGCCGGTGGCCACCAGGCCGCGACCACGACCCCGGCCGCCCCGGGGAGGGCCAGAGCCGGGTTGAGCCCACACCGCCACCACCGGCCCGCGAACCGGAACACCGACCCGGCCAGGTAGTGCTCCCGCTGGGCCACCCGTAGCCAGCGGAGCGCCCCCGGGACCAGCCCGGCGAGGCAGACCCCGAGCAGGACCCAGGTCACGGGGCCACCCCGGACGCCGGGGACCGCCCCAGGGCCCGGGCCACCGCCTCCCGGAGGGCCGGAGCCTCCGTGAGCGGGGTCAGGTGACCGGCGCCGGGGCAAACGGTCAGGGTGGCCTCGGCCAGCCGGTTCCGGGCCGCCTCGGCCAGCCGGAGGGGGGCGGCCGTGTCGTCGTCCCCCCAGACCAGTTCGACCGGGCAGGTCGTGGCAGCCAGCGCCTCGTCGTAGCGCTCGGCCAGGACCCGGACCAGGACCTCCCGCATGACCCCCTGGGCCTGCCGGTAGTCCTCCGACCCGTGCCGCTGCCGGGCCCGCTCCAGGCGGTCCTCCCCCACCAGCCCGAACCGCCGGAGGGTCCGGACGACCCGGTAGCCGGCCGCCGGCTTCCGGCCGCTCCCTGGGCCGGCCAGGACCAGGGGAACCCCTGTGAGGACGAGCCCCCCGACCAGGTCGGGACGCCGGGCCGCCACCTCGACCGCCACCCGACCCCCGAAGGAGTGCCCGACGAGGACGGCCGGGACCCCCGGCCCCTCGGGACCCTCGAGCAGCCGGACGACCACCTCGGCGTAGTCCCCCGATCCCCACCCTTCGGCCGGGGCCGGGGTGGCCCCGAAGCCGGGGAGGTCCACGGCCAGGGTCCCGAGCGCCCCCCCGGGAGAGTCAGGACCGAGGACCCCGGCGAAGTCGGTATGGGTCCGACGCCACCCGTGGAGGGCCACCACCCGGGCCGGCTCCGGCCCCCAGACCTCTCCGAACAGCTCGCCTCCGGCCAGTGCCCGCAGCATGGCGCCGAGGCTACCTGCCTTGGCTCCCCGCTCCCGGTGGCCCGGGTCCGCCGGCCGGGGCCGGCTTCCCCGATACCCTCCAAGCTGCGTGGACACCGCCGACCGCCTCCAGTCGCTCCTCTTGGGCCTCACCGAGCCCCAGCGGCTCGCCGTGACGTGCGAGGAGGCTCCCCTCTGCGTCCTGGCCGGGGCCGGCTCCGGGAAGACCCGGGTCCTGACCCGCCGGGTGGCCCGCCGGGTCCTCGACGGCTCCGTCCAACCCGACCACGCCCTCGTCGTCACCTTCACCCGGAAGGCTGGGAGCGAGCTCCGCCAGCGCCTCGGCCACCTCGGGGTGGCCGGGGTCTCGACCGGGACCTTCCATGCCGCCGCCTTCGCCCAGCTCCGCCGGCACTGGGCCGACCGGGGTATCGCCCCCCTCACCCTCCTCGACCAGCCCACCCGCCTCCTCCGGGAGCTCCTCGGGGAGGAGGCCCTCCGCCGGCCCGGGACCGTCCCCGCCATCGCCGCCGAGATCGACTGGGCCCAGGCCACCCTCCTCAGCCCCGCCGGCTACGGGGCCTCGGCCCGGGTCGCCGGCCGCCGCCCCGGGGTGAGCCCGGAGCTGGTGGCCGACGCCTACGGCGCCTACCTCGAGGCCAAGCGCCGACGGGGACTCCTCGACCTCACCGATCTCCTGACCAGGGCCGCCGGCCTCTTCGCCGACCCGACCCACGCCGCCGCCCTGCGCTGGCGGGTCCGCCATCTCTTCGTCGACGAGTTCCAGGACGTCAACCCGGCCCAGTGGCAGCTCCTGCGGGCCTGGCTCGGGAGCGGGACCGATCTCTTCGTGGTGGGGGACCCCCTCCAGGCCGTCTACTCCTGGAACGGGGCCGACCCCTCCCTGCTGGGCCGCCTCCCCGAGCTCCTCCCCGGGACCCGGGTCCTCCGGCTCGACGCCAACCACCGCTCCTCCCCCCAGATCCTCGCCGCGGCCGGGGCCGTCCTGGCCGGGTCCGAGGGAGCCGCCGACCTCCGCAGCGCCGAGGGCCGGCCCGACGGACCGGCCCCCCTGATCCAGGGCTTCGAGGACGACGGGGTCGAAGCCGCCGCCGTCGTCCGCTGGCTCCGCCTGGCCCACCGCCCCGGACGACCCTGGTCCCACCTGGCCGTCCTGGCCCGCACCAACGCCCGCCTCGAGCCGGTCGTCGACGCGCTGCGCCGGGCCGGCGTCCCCTTCCACGTCCGGTCCGGCCCCGGTCAGGCCGACCTGGCCGAATCCCTCCGGGCCCTGCGCAAGATGCCGCCCGACCGCCCCCTCCGCAGCGCCCTGGCCGATCTGGCCGAGGCCCCCGGGACGGACCCCGACACGGCGACCCCCGACCCGACCCGGGGCCTCGCCGCCTTGGCCGACGAGCTGGCCCTCGACGAGCCCGACCCCACCGTCGGGGCCTTCCTGGGTTGGCTGGCCGCCACCGTCGGGGACCCCACCGAGACCGGGGAGGGGCCCTGGCGCTCCGACCGGGTCGAGGTCGCCACCTTCCACCGGGCCAAGGGCCTCGAATGGCCGGTCGTGGCCGTGGTCGGCCTGGAGGACGGCCTGGTCCCCATCTCCTACGCCTCCACCCCCGGGGCCGAAGCCGAGGAGCGCCGCCTCCTCTACGTGGCCCTGACCCGGACCGAGGAGGAGCTCTGGTGCTCCTGGGCCGCCGTCCGGGGGACCGACGCCGGCGGGCGCCGGTCGGGGCCCTCCCCCTTCCTCGGCCCCCTCGAGGCCCTGTCCCGGGCCGCCCGGCCCGCCGCTCCCCCGCCCGGCCAGACCGCGGCCCGGATCGCCGAGCTCCGCCGACGGCTCCCCTCCCCCACCACCTGAAACGGGGCGGTGACCCTAGCCGACCTCGAAGTCGACGAGGACGGGGGCGTGGTCCGAGGGCTGCTGGCCCTTCCGGGCGTTCCGGTCGATCAGGGCCCCGACGCAACGCTGGGCCAGGACCTCGGTCACGAGCACCAGGTCGATCCGCATCCCGATCCCCTTGTGGAAGTTCCCGGCCCGGTAGTCCCACCAGGTGAAGAGCCGGTCCTCCTGGTACCGGAGCCGGAACGCGTCGACGAGGCCCCACCCCTGCAGCGCGGCCAGGGCGACCCGCTCGGCCTCGGTCACGTGGGTCTCCCCCACCAGGGCGGCCGGGTCCCAGACGTCCCGGTCCTCGGGGGCCACGTTGAAGTCCCCGCACACCGCCACCGGGTCCCCCGCCGAGCAGGTCGCCTCCAGGAGCCCCCGGAGCTCACCGAGCCAGGCCAGCTTGGCCACGTAGTGCTCGCTGTCGACACTCCGGCCGTTGGGGACGTAGACGCTGTGGACCCGGACCCCCCCGCAGGTGGCGGCGACCAGCCGGGGACCCTCGCTGTCGGCCGGACCCCCGAACCCGGCGGCGACGTCCTCGAGCCCGACCCTGCTCAGGACGGCCACCCCGTTCCACCGCCCGTCCCCGTGGTGGGCCGACTCGTAGCCCAGGGCCGAGAAGGCCATGGCCGGGAACGCGCTGTCGGCCAGCTTCGTCTCCTGGATGCAGAGGACGTCGGGCCGGGCGTACTCCAGCCACTCCTCCACCCGGGGCAGCCGGGCCTTCAGCGAATTCACGTTCCAGGTGGCGATCCGCACCGCTGGTCAACCGTCGACGATCACGAACAGGAGGTGGGCCTCGCAGGCCAGCTGGCCGTCCACGGTGGCCCGGCCCAGCCCCGTCCCGGCCCGGGCCGAGAGCCGGCCCAGGGTGACCTCGAGCTCGAGGGTCTCCCCGGGGAGGACCTGCCGGCGGAACCGGGCCCGGTCGATCCCCCCGAAGAGGGGGAGCTTCCCGGAGAACCGTTCGTCGGCCAGGACGGCGATCCCCCCCAGCTGGGCCAGGGACTCCACCATGAGGACCCCCGGCAGGGTGGGCCGCCCCGGGAAGTGCCCGGCAAAGAAGGCCTCCTCCCCGGTGAGCCGCCAGGAACCCCGGGCCGAGACCCCCGGGTCCAACTCGAGGACCTCGTCGACGAAGAGGAACGGGGCACGGTGGGGCAGGAGATCGGCGGGTCGGGGCACGGACCCGGAGGTTACCAAGCAGGGGGAAGACTGCCGGCGGGGAGGGCAGCGGCCGGGGGGGGCTGCATGCCTCGGGGGCGAGGGACGTGCGCTGCACTCCCCGCCGACAACGTGGCGGGACGCGGGGTGGGCTAGCCGCGCACCGGCCACGGATCGCGGAACTCGGACTCCTGCCACCGGGCCTGGCTGTAGCGCCAGGACTCCACGACCTCGGTCCGGGGGGACTCGAGGAGGACGACCCCGCCGCCCCGCCGGTGCCTGTTCAAGTGGCTCAGGGTGCTCGAGATCCGGTGCATGTCAGCTCCTTCTCTGGGATGGTGCGAGGGTCTCGACCAGAGGAACCTCTGGGTCTCGGTCACCACTCATACGTACATTGTCGACACAGAGGGTGATGAATTGCACCCAGGAAACTCACAATAGGTGGCCCCCCCGTTGGGCGACAGTGGTGACGAGAGACCAGGTCAGGCGGGGTCGGGGGCCAGCGCCAGCTCGGCCCCCCGCCGGGGCGCGTCGAGCGCGACCACCACGAAGCGTCGTCGCTCCCCCCGCTCGAGCACCTCGCGGGCCTTCGTGGGCGGAGGTGACCCCAGACCCCGCAAAGGGGCGTAGCAGCGCATCCCCGCCACCTCGACCATGGCCCCGTGGGAGACGAACGACTCCACCGTCCCCTCGACCACGCTCCGGAGGGGATGCTCGGCCACGAAGGTCACGAAGGTGAGGGGATCGTTGACGGCGATCGGATCGGCGGCCTGCCGTCCCCGGCGCCGGGATCCTCCGCCCCCGCTCCCCCCCTCCGGCTCGGGCGAGGTCGCCCCGGGGCTCGTCCCGACCGTCTTCCCGGCCCTCGCCTTCCCGGCCGGCCTCCTCTTCCCCTCCGCCACCGGTTCGACGGGGGGAGCCGCCTTCCTGGCCGTCCGGCCGATCGCCGCCACCTTGGCCGGGACCGCCGCCTTGGCCGACTTCTTGACGACCGCGGCCGACTTCTTGACGACCGTGGCCAACTTCTTCTTGGCCGCCTTGGCCGGAGCTGCCTCCCTGGCCGGAACCACCTGAGCGATCGGGGCCTTCTTTCCCGCCGCCTTGGCCTTGGCCGCCTTCTTGGCCACCTTGACGGGAGCGGCGGCGGGCTTCTTGGCCGCCTTGGCCGGGAGGCGCTTGTCCACCGGGACCTTGGACGCCGGCGCCGCCTTCTTGGCCGCCGCCGCCTTCTTCGTCACCGCTTCCTTCTTGGCCGCCTTGGCGACGGGGGCCTTCTTGGCCGCCTTCTTGGTCGGGGACACCGCCGGGCGGACCGTGGCCTCGGCCTCCTCACGGGCCGAGGACAGCGCCTCACTGACGGCCGCCGAGGGACCGGCTGCGACCACCCGGGCCCGCCGGGCCCCGATGACGGGCGGTTCTGCCGGCGGCGGCTCCCAGGCATCGGGACCTTCGGAGGGAATCGGCTCGACGTCCGACCGGACCTCGGCCGACGACCGCCGGGAGCGCCGAACTCCGGTGACGGCACGACTCCGGGGGCCCCGGACCGGGGTCCGGGGCGTGAAGATCCAGCCCACCCCCGGGATCGGCTTCCCCCCGATCAACCGGCCCTCGTCGAAGAGCCAGGGATGGTCGGCATGGAACTCCTGGAAGGAGTCGTTGGAGAGGACGACCGCCCCGGTCCGCTCGGCCACCCGGAGGAGGAAGGCATCCCCCCGCCCGATGGCCCCGGCCGGAGGCGAGGTCATCTCTCCGTGGGCCACCGCCTCGTCGAAGGCGGGCCGCTCCCCGAGGTCGATCCGGTGCCCGAAGGTGGCGTCGACGACCACGATCACCTCGCGGTCGGGGAACTCCTCCTGGTACTGCCGGACAGCCTGGTCGAGCTGCTCCAGGCTGGGCAGGGACCGGCCCTCGGTGGCGATGTTGGAGCCGTCGACGACGACGTAGGCGGGGGACATGACTTTGCACAGTCAACCATCCCTGGACCGTCACCTGGCCCATCCCCCCCGGGCACCGGAGGAGACCCGCCGTAGGATGGGCCGGTGCCAACCGATCGGGCCGGCCGGACCGCCGAGCTCCTCCAGCAGCTGATCCGCAACGCCTGCGTCAACGACGGCCGGGCCGGGTCCGGTCAGGAGCAGCGCAACGCAGAGACCCTCCGGGCCGTCCTCGACGGACCCGGTCTCGATCTCCAGCTCTACGAGCCCCTCCCGGGTCGGACCTCGCTGGTGGCCCGGATGGCCGGTCGTCGACCGGGCGCCCCCTCCCTCTGCCTCATGGGCCACACCGACGTCGTCCCGGCCGACCCCGAGGGCTGGCGCCACGATCCCTTCGGGGGCGAGCTCGTCGACGGGGAGATCTGGGGCCGGGGGGCGGTCGACATGCTCAACCTGACCGCGTCGATGGCCGTGGCCGTGCGGCTGCTCGCCGACACCGGCTTCCGTCCCGACGGCGACCTCGTCTTCCTGGCCGTCGCCGACGAGGAGGCCCTCGGTAGTCACGGGGCGGGCTGGCTGGCCGAGCACGTCCCCGACGACATCAGGGTCGACTACTGCGTGACCGAGGCCGGAGGCTTCCCCATGCGCGGTGGGGACGGGGGTCTCCGGCTCCCGGTGATCACCGGCGAGAAGGGGACCTTCTGGTGCACCCTCACCGTCCGGGGCACCCCCGGCCACGGCTCCCAGCCGCTGCGCACCGACAACGCCCTGGTCAAGGCGGCCGAGGTGGTCAGGCGCCTGGCCGAGCACGAGACCCCGGCCGATATCCACGGGGCCTGGCGACGGTTCATCGAGGGGATCGGCTTCCCCGAGGAGCTCGCCGGCCCGCTCCTCGACCCCGACCGGATCGGCCCCTTCTGCCGGGAGCTCCCGTTCCTGGGCCTGGCCCGCCAGGCCCACGCCTGCACCCACACCACCATGGCCCCCACCATGATGCGGGCCGGCACCAAGATCAACGTCATCCCCGACCGGGTCGAGCTCGAACTCGACATCAGGACCCTGCCGGGCTGGGACCGCCCCGACGTGGAGGCCATGCTGGACGAGGCCCTCGGGGACCTGGCCGGCGACGTCGAGGTGGCCTGGACCAGCACCGACCCGTCCACCTCCTCCCCCACCGACACCCCCCTCTGGGACGCCCTCGAGCGGGTGGCCGGCCACCATTACCCCGGGGCCCGCTGCATCCCCTTCCTGACCGTCGGGGCCACCGACGCCCGCTTCTTCCGCCGCCTCGGCACCGTCGCCTACGGCTTCGGCCTCTTCAGCGAGACCATGACCTTCGAGGACTACTCGACCATGTTCCACGGCATCGACGAGCGGGTCGACGTGGCCTCCCTGGGGCTCTCCACCGATCTCTGGGACGGCCTGGCCCGCGACCTCCTCGTCTCGTGACCGGGAGCACCCCGGCTCCCGTCGAGGCCGTCCTCTTCGACTTCGGGGGTGTCCTCATCGACAGCCCCTTCGAGGCCTTCGACCGCTACGAGCGGGACCACGACCTGCCCCGAGGGTTCATCCGCTCGGTCAACGCCACCAATCCCCACGACAACGCCTGGGCCCGCCTCGAGCGCAACGAGCTCGACTTCACCGCATTCTGCGACGTCTTCGGGGCCGAGACCGAGGCCGCCGGCGGACGGGTGGACGCCGCCCACCTCTTCTCCTCCCTGTCCGGGGAGCTCCGCCCGGCCATGGTGGAGGCCGTCGAGCGTTGCCACCGCCACTTCCGGACCGGCCTCCTCACCAACAACTTCGTGACCCCCCTCCGGGGATCGACCCATGCCGACCTCCTCCACCTCTTCGACGTGGTGGTCGAATCGGCGGTCGTCGGCGTCCGCAAGCCCGACCCCGCCTTCTACCTCCTGGCCTGCGACCAGCTCGCCATCGACCCCACCGCCGCCGTCTTCCTCGACGACCTCGGCGTCAACCTGAAGCCGGCCCGGGCCCTCGGCATGACCACCATCAAGGTTGCCGACGTCGACACCGCCCTCACCGAGCTCGAGGCCGTCGTCGGGATGAGCCTCCGGGCCTGAGACCGGACGTCCACCTCGGTGGTCGGCCCCCGTCGTAGTGTCGGTCCGGCATGGACCCGGCCGCCGCGAGCGACGACGATCGACCCGAGGACGACGGCGGTGCCGGTGACGGCGACCCGGGCGCCGGTGACCGCCCCCGGGCTCCCCGGCTGCGTTGGGAGGCCGCCGAGGTCCTGATCTGGGGGATCCTCGGCGGACAGGCCCTCATCGTCGGCGCCGAGTTGGCCGCCGGCACCCCGAGCAGCTCCCCGGAGGGTCCGACCGGCCTCCACGTCGGAGAGGTCCTGTCCAACGCCACCCGCTGGGCCGGGACGGTCACGGTGCTGACCTTCTACCTGGCGATCGGCATGGCGGCCTGGCAGATCTACCGCTGGTTCGCGGTCACGGCTCTCGACGACCCCGACCAGGAGCTCGACTCGGAGGAGGAGGCCGTGGACGCCGACCTCCTGGCCGAGGGCCTCCGCCGAATGGCCCGGGCCCGGCGACTCCTCGGGCTCGTGGCCGTGGCCCTGGCCCTCACCGGGGTGGGGGCGGTGACCTACCTGGTGGGCGAGGTCCTCTCCACCACGGGCTTCCCGTCCGATCCGGGCGTCCCCAGCCCCTGGGCCACGTACCTCTTTCTGGCCGGGGCCACCCTGCTCACCCTGGCCCTGGTGGGGGCGGGGCTCATCGCCGTCCGGACGCTGCGGGCCATCTGTCGCGAGCGGCTCGACGGGTGGTGGGTGGACCCCGACTCGGGGGAGCCGGCCGAGACGGGCTCAGAAGGCCCGCTTGACCTCGGCGAAGCTCAGGGGATGCCAGGCTGAGGCCACCGGGCTCAGGTAGAACGGCGGCGAAAGGTACATGAGCCGGGGGTCGTAGACGTAGTTCTTGGCGTAGCCGGACACAATGGTGCCGCCGCTGTGGGTCCCGACGGCACCCCGGAACTTCTGGGCGATCGACCCGTTGACGGTGATGGTCCCGAGGGGCGACCCGATCGCGTAGTTGTCGGTCTGGTAGGAGTGGCCCAGGGTCAACATCGCCGCGTCGATGGTCGGGCTCGAGAGGTCACACCCCGTCCCGCCCCCCGATCCGCAGGTAGAGGCGTTGCTGCTGCCCGACACCGGGTGATTGACCTCGATGAACTGGTCGGCGATGAGGCCCAGGACGTCGGAGCCGGCCAGGCCTCCGGCATAGGTCAGGTTCCCGGTGATGATGATGTCGTCGTCGGTGGCGATGGTCAGCCGACCCTTGAGCCCGCCGGTGGAGGCGGCGTTCTGGACGATGGCGTCGCCGTTCGAGCAGCTGTGGTTGGCGATGGGGTTGTTGGCGGCCACGCAGGAGGCCGAGTAGTTCGGGTCGGCGCTCGAGGCCGGGACGTTCTGGACGTAGATCAGCCCGTTGGCCGGCAGGGCCAGGCCGTTGCCGGGCCCGCAGCCGACGTTGGTCGACTTGGTCTCCGGACTGGTGACGTCCATGGTGCCGTTGGTGTGGAGGGCGACGGAGGTCGGCCCGGTGTAGAGGCATCCCGCCCCGGCCTGGCCGATCGTGACCTGCGCCTTCAAGGTGGAGTCGGTGGGCGGGATGGCCATGGTGGCCTGGTAGGCGGGGTCGCCGGCCCGGGCGAAGCTGGGGGTGCTGGAGCAGCCGTCGTTGACCCAGCGCGGCGCCTTGGGGTCGCTGGAGGTCACCGACGCCGTGAACGTCGGGTTGCCGCAGATGTTGAACCCGTCGTTGGAGTGGACCGGGCCGTGGAGGACGTCGGCGGTGATGAACTCGGGGTTGTTGCAGAAGGGCGAGGCCGGTCCCGTCCCGCCCGTGACCGGGTTGGGGTCGTACATGTGGAACTGGCACTGGGCCTGGGCCTGGGCCGACTGGTTCCCGTAGCTGGCCGGATCCACCGTCTCGTAGTCGGTGAAGTAGATGAAGTCCAGGAATCCCTCCCGGCGGAGCCCGACCTGGAACGTCCGGACCAGACCCGAGCTGACTGGTCCGGCCTTCCCGCTGATCGACAGGGTCACGATCCCCGTCTGGGTGGCCGTGGTGATGTCGGGGCTGTACCGGAAGTACTCCGAGGGGTTGGTCGGAGGTCCCGGGACGGGCACCCAGGATGCGAAGGCCTGGTTCCCGTCCGGCGGTGGGTTCGAGGCGCTGTAGACGATGTAGTTCTGGTCGCTGTTGAGGTGCTCGATGTAGTCGTTGAGGCCGGCCTGGGCGGCCTCGAAGGCGGCGTTGTAGTCGATGTTCTGGCTGGTGAGGGGCAGTTGCTTCATGGTGGACGAGACGATGGCCAACGGGATGGTGGCCAGCAGGGCCAGGGCCACCAGGACGATGGCCAGAGACTGCCCGGCCTCGGCCGGGCCGGCGGTGGGATCGACCGGGGTGGGGGTCCGGCCCATCAGTTGCTGGCCTGGGCGTAGGAGACGTTCAAGAGGGCGATCCGCTGGGTGAGGGTGACCGAGCCCTTCCCGTCGCGGACCACCAGCTGGAGACCCATCGACTCGATCGACGACAGGGTAGCCACCGGCGCCGTCAGCGCCGATCCGCTCGAGTCGAAGTAGCTGAGGACGGGCCCCTTGCTCAGATCCAGGCTGGTCGTGACGTGGACCTCGGGCTTCCCCGTGTACGTGTAGTTGGGAGAGGTCCCCGCCGTGGCCGGCGTGACCGTCACCGTCAGGGTGGCCAGCGAGCCCACCGGGGTGACGAGGATGTCCACCTGGGTGGGCCCGTTGACATCTCCCAGGGAGGCGGTGAAGGTGGCATGGGTGGAGGTGGCCACCGTGAAGGCCGTTGCCGTGGCGCTCGGGGCCATCGCGGCGTGGGCGTCACGGGACACCGTCTCCTCGGCCACCTGGGCCGAGTCCAGGGCCGAGAACTCCCCGTTGACGACGACCTGCTCGTTGGAGACGGCGTTGATCGTCACCTCGACGGCGGTGATGGCGACGGCGAGGAGGGCCATGGCCAGCATGAGCTCGACCAGGGACCAGCCCCCCTCCTCCCGGGCGGGGGCGTTCCCCGAGCGGTCCCGACGGCCCCTCATTCGACCGGCACGGGGATGGCCCCGCTGATGGTTGCTCCGGTGGAGGCGTTCACGACCCCGGACGGCTTGATCCAGACGGTGACCGTCCCGTGCTTGGACCCGGCTGTGGCGGTGATGGCGAAGTGCCCGTAGGGCATGCCCGTCACGCTGGTCCCGGCTCCCGTGGTGGTCGTCATGGTGAGGGTGTCGCTGGGACAGCCGCTCCCGTCGGCCCCGGCGGTCAGCGTCGCACCCGAGACTGGCGTGCCCGACGAGGTGACCGAGACGGTGATGGGCGGGAGTGCCACCGACACCGTGGACGAGCCCCCCGGCGAGACGGCGACCGGGGTCAGCGAGGGCGCTCCCGGGTAGAGGGCCACCCCCGAGCTGTCGACGCCCTGGGGGTCGTTCTCCTCGCAGTCACCGGCCCAGAGGGTGTACCCGCTCGGGAAGGGGTAGATCGGGCTGGTGCTCCCGGCCCCGAGCACCGTCGAGGTCCAACCCGACGGCTGGATGTGGGGATTGCCGGCGGCGATGGCCACCCCCCCGGCGGGCAGCCCGCCGGCGGCGGTGAAGGCGACGTTCAACACCGCGGCCTGGTCGTAGGCGAATTGGACCCCGGCCGTGCCTCCCGCCACCACCTGGACGGGACTCGTCGGGGAAGCCAGCTCCTGGTCGCTCACGTCTCCGCTGCCCGTGACCCTGACGGTGTAGCTCCCCGGGTTGAGGGTGTCGAAGAAGGCGCAGCCGTCGGCCGTCGTCATCTCGGTGGCCGAGCTGGGGCCGGTGACCGAGACGGTCATCCCGGCCTGGGCCTGGTTGGTGGCGCCCAGGACCGTCACCGCGATCGAGCCCGTGGCCGGGTTGAAGGCCGCCACCGGAGGACTGACCGTGGTGGTCTCCACGAGCGGCGACGGGGCGACCACCTCGCGCCAGGTGACCGACGCGCTGACCCGGAGGATCTGCTGACCGGCCCCGGAGGCACAGCCGGTGGCGGATCGGATCCCCACCAGCTCGACGTCCTGATCGATCGTGAAGGTGACCCCGCCCACCACCTGGGTCGAGACCGTCCGACCCAGGGGGATCGAGCTGAACGGCTCGGCCGAGGTCGCGTCGAGGTCACTGGCGGCGATGCCGGCGGCCACGACCCGGGTCCTGGCGTCGCCACCGACCCGGAACACGTTCGAGAGCATGGTGGTGACCGGGGCCAGGACCAGGAGGAGGATGGCCAAGGCGAAGGCGGCCTCGACGAGGGCCGAACCTTGTTCCTCTCCGGGCTCTGGGATCGGATTGTGCGCCACCGATCCCATTACCGGCACGATCCGTGAGGTACTTGAAACAACACTGCCACACAGAGTGATTGTTGATCCGTTGGTTTCCGGGACGGCTCCGGGCCGGGTGAAGCCTCCCCAGATGCAGGGCGATGGATTCAGCCGTAGGAGCGCTCGAGCAGGTCCTCGAGCTCGAGCTGGTGGAGCGCGGCGCTACCGGTGGCCGGGCTGGCCGACTCCCCCCGGGTGACGTGGGTCAGGGCGTAGCGGTCCCGCAGGAGCCGGTGCAGCCGCCCGTGGACGAAGTTCCAGGCCCCCATGTTCTCCGGCTCCTCCTGGAGCCACACCACCTCGTCGGCGGCCGGATACCGGGCCAGAACCGCAGCCAGCGCCGACTCGGGCCAGGGGTAGAGCTGCTCCACCCGGACAACCGCCACGGTGGAGGGGTCGACCCCGGGTGTGGGGAGTCCCTCCACCCCGGCCCGGAGCCGGTCCCTCCGGGTCACGGCCTCGAAGGCGACCTTCCCGGAGCAGAGCACCACCCGGCGGACCGACCCGGCATCGAGGGTGCCCCCCGAGGCCGTGGCCGGATCGTCGAGTACCTCGGCGAAGGTGCCCCCGGTGAACTCCTCGAACGGGGAGCGCGACGACTTGGCCCGGAGCTGCGACTTGGGGGTGAAGACCACCAGGGGCCGACGCCCGAGGCCCCGGACCTGGGAGCGCAGCAGGTGGAAGTACTGGGCCGAGGTGCTCGGCTGGGTGACCCGCATGTTGTCCCGGGCGCACAGCGTGAGGTACCGCTCGATCCGGGCCGACGAGTGCTCGGGTCCCTGGCCCTCATAGCCGTGGGGCAGCAAGAGGACGAGGCCGGAGTGCTGGCCCCACTTGTCCTCGGCCGTGGCCAGGAAGTTGTCGATGATGATCTGGGCCCCGTTCCCGAAGTCCCCGAATTGGGCCTCCCACGCCACCAGCGCGTCGGGAGCCTCCACCGTGTACCCGTACTCGAACCCGACCGCGGCGTACTCCGAGAGGAGCGAGTCGTAGATCCCGAGCCGTCCCAGCCCCTCACCCTCGAGATGGGCCAGGGGGATCCACTCCGCACCGGTGGCGTAGTCGACCAGCACGGCGTGGCGCTGGCTGAAGGTTCCCCGTCGGGTGTCCTGGCCGGCCACCCTGACATCGGTCCCCTCCAGGAGCACCGATCCCAGAGCCAGGGCCTCCCCGAGCGACCAGTCGACCTCGCCCCCGGCCACCACGGCCGCCCGCTGCTCGAACTGCCGGGCCAACTTGGGATGGACGGTGAACCTCTCGGGAACCCGGCTGACGGCCTCCACCAGACCCTCCAGGACGGACCGCTCCACCCCGGTGTCGATCGCCGGCCGGGGCTCGTCGGCGACGGGAACGGGGAGCTCCGTCGGGGCCGGCGGCGAGGCTTGGCGGGTCTCGTCCAGGGCAACCTGGAGCCGGTCCTGGAAGTCGGTCAGGGCCCGCTCGGCCTCGGCGAGGGTGATGTCCCCCCGCCGGACCAGGGTCTCGGTGTAGAGCTTCCTCACCGACCGCTTGGCATCGATGATGGCGTACATCCGGGGCTGGGTGTAGCTCGGATCGTCCCCCTCGTTGTGGCCGTGGCGTCGGTAGCAGACCATGTCGATGACCACGTCCTTGTGGAAGGCCGACCGGAACCCGAAGGCGAGCCGGGCCGCCCGGGCGCAGGCCTCGGGGTCGTCCCCGTTGACGTGGAAGATCGGGGCCTGGACCATCTTGGCCACGTCGGTCGAGTAGACCGAGGACCGGGCCGACTCGGGCAGGGTGGTGAAGCCCAACTGGTTGTTGATGACGACGTGCACCGTCCCGCCGGTCCGGTAGCCGGCCAACTGGGACAGGTTGAGGGTCTCGGCCACCACACCCTGCCCGGCGAAGGCAGCATCGCCGTGGACGAGGACCGACAGGAACCCGAAGGGGTGGCCGGGCCCGAGGCTGTCCTGCTTGGCCCGCACCATCCCCTCCACGACCGGGTCGACCGCCTCGAGATGGGACGGGTTCGAAGCCAGGGTCAGGGCCAGCTCCCGACCGGAACGACCCACGAACTTCCCGTGGGCCCCCTTGTGGTACTTCACGTCCCCCGAGCCCTGGACGGTCTCGGGGTCGAGATCGCCCTCGAACTCCCGGAAGATCTCTCCGTAGGACTTCCCCACGATGTTGGCCAGGACGTTCAGGCGGCCCCGATGGGCCATCCCGATCACCGCGCCGGCCAGGCCGGCACCCCCGGCCTCCTCCAGGATGGTGTCGAGGAGCACGATCGTCGACTCCGCCCCCTCCAGACCGAACCGCTTCTGGCCCACGTACCGGGTGTGGAGGAACCGCTCGAAGGCCTCGGCGGCGTTCAGCCGGTCGAGGATGTGGCGTTGCTCCTCGACCGGGAGGCCCAGGGCCACCCCCTCGACGTGGTCCTGGATCCACCGCTTCTGGCCGGGGTCCTGGATGTGCATGTACTCGATCCCGAGCGTCCGGCAGTAGGCGTCCCGCAGGACCTCCAGGGCCCCGCCGAGGGTCATCGACTTCCGACCGGCCAGGCCGTCGACCACCCATTCCCTGTCCAGGTCCCAGAGGGTCAGCCCGTAGGTGGTGGGGTCGAGCTCCGGGTGGAGCGGGGGTGGGGCGGCGGCCAGGGGGTCCAGGTCGGCAAGCAGGTGCCCCCGGACCCGGTACATGTTCACCAGGCTCTGGACATGGACCTGCTTCACCAGGTGCCGCTGCTCGTTGTCGACGGGGTTGTCATCCACCTGCCACCGCACCGGCTCGACCGGCACGTCGAGGGCGGCGAAGATCTCGTCGTAGAAACCGTGCCCTCCCCTCAGGTTCTCGGCCAGCCGGGTCAGGAACAGACCGGACTCGGCTCCCTGGATGATCCGGTGGTCGTAGGTCGACGTCAGGGTGACGACTGGCCCGACCCCGAGGTCGGCCAGGCTGCGGCGATCGGCGCCCTGGTACTCGGCCGGGTAGCCCAGCGACCCCACCCCGATGATGGCCCCCTGGCCGGGCATGAGCCTGGGCACGGACTGGGCCGTCCCCAGGGTGCCGGGATTGGTCAGCGTCACCGTGGCCCCGGCGAAGTCGTCGGGTGAGATCTTCCCGGTATGGACCTTCCGGACCAGGTCCTCGTAGGCGATCACGAAGGCCCGGAAGTCCAGGGTGTCGGCGTCACCGATGACCGGGACGAGCAGGGTCCGGGACCCGTCGGCCTTGGCCACGTCGACGGCGAGGCCCAGCCCGACGTGCCGGTGGCGGACCACGCCCGGGGCTCCCTTCCCGTCCGCATCGGCGACGTAGGACCCGTTCAGGGCGGGCACGGCGGCGATGGCCCTGACCACGGCGAACCCGATGAGGTGGGTGAAGCTGATCTTCGTCCCCGAGGCCCGGGCCAGGTGCTGGTTGACGAGACCCCGGTTGACCTCCAGGAGCTTGGCCGGAACGACCCGGACGCTGGTGGCGGTGGGCACCCCCAGTGAGGCCTCCATGTTGGCCACGATCCTGGCCCCCGCCCCCCGCAGGACGGACACCTCGGCATCGGGGGCGGCAGCGGGCCGGGAAGCACCGGGGGTGGCAGGAGCCGGGGCAACCGGGGTGGCCACGGCGGCAACGGCGGCGGCGGGGGCCGCCACCCGGGGTGGCACGTAGTCGGCGAAGAACTCCCGCCAGCTCTCGGCGACCGAGGAGGGGTCGACGCTGAACTGCTCGTACATGTCGTCGACCAGCCAGGCGTTCGGACCGAAGGCCCCGCCCGGGATCCTTGCTGGGGGTGGCTCCGACGGTTCGCTCATCGCTCCGATCCTACCTGGGCGGTCCCGGCCCGGACCCGGCCCCGGGAACTCCCCGGGAACGTTGGTAACCTCCGCGCCAGATGCCCGCCGCCACCTCCCTCCCCGTCGGGTTCCACGTCCTCGAGCACCGGCCCCGGCACGGCAACCCCACCGCCGCACTGCCCCGGGTCATCCTGGTCCACGGATCCCTCGATCGGGCCAGTAGCTTCGCCCGGGTCGTCCGCCGGCTCGACGACCTCGAGGTCGTCACCTACGACCGGCGGGGCTATGCCGGCTCCCGGTCCGTCTCTCCACCGGCCCTCGACCTCGACCGCCACGTCGACGACCTCCTGGCCCTGGTGGGGACGGGGCCGGCCGTGGTGGTCGGCCATTCCCTGGGCGGCGATGTGGCGTTGGGAGCCGCCATCGAGGCTCCCGGTCCGGTCACCGCTGTCGGCGCCTTCGAACCTCCCATGCCCTGGTTGGACTGGTGGCCGCGGCGGGGGCGGGCCGGCCTGGCCGGTCTCGACCCGGCCGAGTACGCCGAGAGCTTCTTCCGGCGCATGGTGGGCCCGGACTCCTGGGACCGCCTCCCCGAGGCATTCCGGGCCGCCCGCCGGGCCGACGGCCCCGCCCTCCTGGCCGAGCTGATGGCCATCCGGGGCGAGGATCCCCCGTTCGACCTGGGCCGCCTCCGGGTCCCCGCTGTCTTCGGCTTCGGGTCCCGCACCCTCGAGCACCACCGCCGCGGCGTCGAGGCCCTCGTGGGCCTCGTCCCCGGCGCCGAGCCCTTCGAGATCACCGGTGCCGCCCACGGCGCCCACCTCAGCCACCCCGACACCTTTGCCGAATTCGTCCGTCGGGTCCTCGCCCTCGGCGCCGGGGCCTGAGGCCCCGGGCTCCCGACCCGGTTGGGGAGCCCTACTTGAGCAGGCCTCCCAGGAGTGGGCCCACCAGCGGTGTCGACCCCAGGATCCGGCCGATCGTCGAGATGACACTCCCGATTCCCGAGCCCCCCGGCGGGACCGTGGCTGGAGGCGACGGCAGCCCCCTCCCACCCCCCGGCACCGTGGTCGGGAGGGAGGTCGGGGGGGCGGGAGCGGTCGACGGGGTGGAGCCGGGGCCGGTGGTCAGGGTCGGAGCGGAGGAGGGGGCCGGGGTCCGGCTCGGAGGTGTCGTCGTCTCCGCTCCCGTGGGCCCCGGGTTTGTCGGGACCGCCAGGGGGCCGGAGTGCGTCGCCGGGGCGGCGGAGCCGGAGAACGACGGTCCCGGTGAAGGTGGCGCGGGCGAGGTCCGGGCCGTGGTGGGCGGCGTGGCCCCACCCGGCGCCGCCGTCGACGGTGGCGGGGTGACCGACGTGGGGGGTGCCGACCGGCCCAGGAGGCTCGGAGCGTCCCCGCGGCCGAGCCCGCCCACGCCGACGAACGTCACGGCCACCGCCACGGCCAGCACCGCGGCGGCGCCGGCGAGGGCTCCCCCGATGGAGGATCGACGGGTGGGACGAACGGCCGGCGGGACCTGGGCCGGGAGGCCCCGGCGCTCCTGGCGGCGTCGGTAGAGGTCGGCGTCGGCCACCCCGATCAGGACGGGCGCTTCGACCCCGTCGCCGGGACAGCCCGCCACACCCCAGCTGAAGGCCGGGCCGTCGCCGGCGGCCACCCTCCCCATGACCACCTCGGCTTCTCCCGATGCCGTGAACGGCAGCACCACGACGAACTCGTCCCCACCGATCCGGAAGATGCCGTCAGCGCCGCGCAGCTCCCCCACGATCGCCCCGACCAGGGCCACCAGGGCGCCGTCGCCGGCCGGGTGTCCCAGCCGGTCGTTGATCGACTTCAGGCCGTCGAGATCGACGACGGCCACCGAGAGGGGATGGCCCTGACGGATCGAGGCCGACAGGACGGCCCGGAGCATGCGGTCGAGGGCCCACCGGTTGCCGATCCCGGTCAGGACGTCGACGTGGGAATCCTGCTCCCGCTGGCTCACCATCTCCCCGGTGGCCGCCACGATGATCCGGTCCAGGGCGTGCGACAGCTCCCGCCGGTCGCTCTCCGGCCGACCCTGGGCCAGGTCCCGGAGGGCCGGGATGGGGCCCACCATCTCCTCCACACCGGCGTGGGCCCGCCCCCATGCCACACCGGCCCGGTCCAGACCTCCGGTCGATCGATCCCGGAGGAAGGCACCGACCGCCTCCAGGACCAGCCGCGCCTCGGCTTTGGGCAGCCGGCTGGGGAGGTCCCCGCCAAGCCTCTCCTGCCAGTCCTCCAAGGTCCCGATCCTCGGCCCCCTGGGGGGCTCACCGTGAACCACCGCTCCTCTAGCCTGAGGGTGACGCCCCGACCACCTGAGACGTTTGCGTCATCACCCTCCGTAGTTGAAACGTCGGAGAGGCCCGGACCTTGCGGTCAGGACGGCGGCAACCCCCTCAGCGGCTCTCGGCCCAGCTCCGGCCGGCCTCGACGTCGACATCGTGGGGGAGCCCCAGCACCCGTTCGGCGATGATGTTCCGCTGGACTTCCGAGGTTCCCCCACCCACGGTGAGGGCCCGGGAGAACAGGTAGCCCTTGGCCCAGATCGACGCCGGCCATCCCACCTCGCCGCCTCCGGCGCCTCCACCGTCGGCAGGACCACGATCGGCCAGCATCCCGAGGGTGCCGGTGAGGTCCTTGGCCAGTTCCATGACGTGCTGGCCGTGCTCGTCGGCGAGGGCCTTGCGCACCGAGGCCTCCGGTCCCGGGGACCGGCCGGCCACGGCCGCGCTGATCGTCCGGAGCCGGATCAGCCGGAGGATCTCCCCCTCGATGAAGGCGCCGGCCAGTCGCTGCCGCATGATCGGGTCGGCCACCCCTCCCCGGCGACGGACGACCTCGACCAGATCCCCCACGGTGGGTCCCTGCCCCCAGAGCGCCCCCTCGCCGGACAGGGAGACCCGCTCGTTGCCGAGCGTCACCTTGGCCAGGGACCAACCCCCGTTGACCTCTCCGACCATGTTCGCCGCCGGCAGACGGACCTCGTCCAGGAAGACCTCGTTGAAGGCGTGGTCGCCCGTCATGTCGACGATGGGGCGGACCGTGACCCCGGGAGCGTCCATGGGGCAGATGAAGTAGGACACCCCCTGGTGCTTGGGGGCGTCGGAGTCGGTCCGGGCCAGCAGGATCCCGAACTTCGAGAGATGGGCGTAGCTCGTCCAGACCTTCTGCCCACTGACGACCCATTCCTCCCCGTCCCGGACCGCACGGGTGCCGAGGCCGGCCAGGTCCGAGCCGGCCCCCGGCTCGCTGAAGAGCTGGCACCAGACCTCCTCGCCGGCCAGCAGCGGGACCAGGTAGCGGGCCTTCTGCTCCTCGGTGCCGGAGTGGATGATCGTGGGTCCGGCCCATCCGATCCCGATCTGGTTGAACGGTCGTCTCACTCCGGCCTCGCGGAGTTCCTCGTCGATCACCAGCTGGGACACGGGGTCGGCCCCCAGGCCCCAGGGGACCGGCCAGTGGGGAGCCACGTATCCCGCCTCGGCCAGCTGCCGGGGCGTGGGCTTCGGGTGCTCCGCCAACCAGGCCCTCACCGTGATCCGAGCCGGGTGGTCGTCTCCAGGAAGGGCGAGGTCCATGGACCGGAGCGTAGGCTGCCGCCGTGACCGAATGGAACTTCGCCGACGTCTGGGAAGCCGTGGCCGACACGCTCCCCCATGCCACCGCCCTCATCCACGGGACCAGGCATCTGACCTACGAGGAGCTCGACCGTCGAGCCGACGGGGTGGCCCGCACCCTCCTCGACCGGGGTGTGGCCCACCAGGACAAGGTGGCCCAGTACCTCTACAACGGGAACGAGTACCTCGAGTCCACCTTCGCCACCCTGAAGGCCGGCCTCGCCCCGGTCAACACCAATTACCGCTACGCCGACGACGAGCTCGTCTACCTCTGGGACAACGCCGACGCCGTGGCCGTCGTCTTCCACGGCGCCTTCACGGCCCGGATCGAGGCCCTCCGGGCCCGGGTTCCCAAGGTCCAGACCTGGCTCTGGGTCGACGACGGCACCGGGGACCGTCCGCAGTGGGCCCTCGACTACGAGGCGGCGGCCAACCACCCCACCGACCGGGTCGTCCCACCCTGGGGTCGCAGCGGGGACGACCTCTACCTGCTCTACACCGGCGGCACCACCGGCATGCCCAAGGGCGTGATGTGGCGCCAGGACGACCTCTTCAGTCGGATCAACGGCTCCAACATGATCAAGGTCCCCGAGGGAGGTGGCCTCGACGGCGTCCGCAAGACCCTGGTGGGTCCGGGCCCTGTCCTGCTCCCCGCCTGTCCCCTGATGCACGGCACCGGCGCCTTTACCGCCATGGGTGTCCTCATCGGCGGCGGGTCCGTCGTGACCCTGACCAACCGCAAGTTCGATCCGGTGGAGCTCCTCGACACCGTCGACGCCCACAACGTCAACGCCCTCGCCATCGTGGGGGACGCCTTCGCCAAGCCGATCCTGGCCACCCTGGACGACAACCCCGGGCGGTGGCGGCTTTCCACCCTCATCGCCATCATCTCCTCCGGCGTCATGTGGAGCGAGGAGACCAAGCGCGGCATCCTCCGCCACCATCCCACCACCATGCTCATCGACGCCTTCTCCTCCTCCGAGGCCATCGGGATGGGCCTCTCCATCTCGAGCGGGACGGCCGCCGAACACACCGCCCACTTCACCCTGGGGCCGGAGGTGCGGGTCGTCGACCCGGATTCGGGCCGGGACATCGTGGCCGGCTCGGGCGACCGGGGCGTCCTCGCCCTCGGGGGCCGCAACCCCCTCGGCTACTACAAGGACCAGGAGAAGACGGACTCCACCTTCAAGGTCATCGACGGCGTCCGCTACTCGATCCCCGGGGACTGGGCCACCGTCGACGGGGACGGATCGATCTCCCTGCTGGGTCGGGGATCGGTCTGCATCAACACCGGGGGCGAGAAGGTCTTCCCCGAGGAGGTGGAAGAGGTCCTGAAGCGCCACCCGGCGGTCCGCGACGCCGTGGCCGTGGGCATTCCCGACAACCGGTTCGGCGAGGCCATCGCCGCCGTTGTCGAGCTCCGTCCCCATGGCGAAGCCACAGAACGCGAGCTCATCGATCACGTGAAGGCCCACCTGGCCGCGTACAAGGCTCCCCGGGCCGTCCGCTTCGTCGAGACCATCGGACGGGCCCCGACCGGCAAGGTGGACTACGCCCGCCACCGGGCCGAGACCGAGGCCTGGGCCACCGCCGGCTGAACGGTCGGGCCGAGCCCGCCCATCCGTGCCACACTGGCGCCGACATTCCCCCCACCCCTGGAGGTCTGCCGTGCCCACCACCCTTCGACGCCATGCCGTCGCCGCTCTTCTGGCGGCCACCCTCGCCCTGGGCACCGCGGCCTGCAGCTCTGCCAGCTCGAGCAGCTCGAGCGGCACCACCACCACCACCCCTCCCGGTCCCACCAGCGGCGCCGACCTGTCCAAGGTGACCAAAGTGGCCACCGTCGCCGCCGAGTTGCCCGCGGCCACGCTCCAGAAGGGCACCCTGACGGTCGCCCTCGACGCCACCTACGCCCCCGACGAGTTCGTGGCCTCCGACGGCAAGACCGTCATCGGCATGGATGCCGACCTCGCCACCGCCATCGGCAAGGTCCTCGGCCTCCGGGTCACCCTTACCAACGCCACCTTCGACACCATCATCCCGGCCCTCGGCTCGGGCCGCTTCGACATGGGCGCCTCGTCGTTAACCGACACGTTGGCCCGGGAGGCCCAGGTCGACTTCGTCCAGTACTTCCAGGCCGGTGAAGGCTTCTACGTGAAATCCGGGAGCTCGCTCACGCTCGACGGCCTGGGGTCACTCTGCGGCCACTCGGTGGCCGTGGAGACCGGCACCACCGAGGAGACCGACGCCCAGACCCAGGCCAAGACCTGCACCACCGCAGGCAAGACCACCGTCAAGGTGCTTTCCTACCAGAGCCAGAACGACGCCAACCTGGCCGTTTCGAGCGGCCGGGCCGACGTCGGATTCCTCGACTCCCAGGTCGCCGGCTACGTCGTGGCCCAGTCCAACGGCCAGTTCGCCACCGTGGGCCAGGCCTTCTCGGTCGCCCCCTACGGCCTCGCCCTTCCCAAGGGCGGCGGGCTGGCCACGCCGGTCCTCGACGCCCTGAAGAGCCTGATGGCCGACGGCACCTACACCGCCATCCTCCAACACTGGGGCGTCCAGGCCGGGGCCATCACCACGCCCCATATCAACGGCGCCGCCAGCTAGCCGGGGGTGCAGGGAGGGCCCGGGATGTCCATCGGCCCACCCGACGAGGATCCCGGTCCGTCAGGGGCCGTCCCGGTGCGGGCCGTTCCCGTCCGTCACCCGGGCCGGTGGGCCTCGGCCGCCGTCCTCGTCGTCCTGGGGGCCATGCTCGTCCACACCCTGGGCTTCTCGACGGTGCTCCGGGGCGGCAAGCGCGTGCCCCGCTTCGAGTGGGGCGTCGTCGGTCAGTACCTCACCACCGGCCCAGTTCTCCGGGGACTTCTCGTCACCCTTGAGCTCTCCGTCCTGGCCATGGTCGTCGGGATCATCCTCGGGGTCCTCCTGGCCGTCATGCGACTGTCCCCCAACCCGCTCATGGCCGGGACGAGCTGGCTCTACCTCTGGTTCTTCCGGGGCACCCCGGTCCTGGTCCAGCTGCTCTTCTGGTACAACCTCTCCTACCTTTACCCGACCTTCACCGTGGGCGTCCCCTTCGGCCCCGGGTTCGTCCATTTCTCGGCTAATTCCATCACCCCCTTCCTGGCCGCCGCCCTCGGCCTCAGCCTCAACGAAGGGGCCTACATGGCCGAGATCGTCCGGGCCGGGATCCTCTCGGTCGACGAGGGTCAGGCCGAGGCGGCCTCCTCTCTGGGGATGACCCGGGGGGCGACCCTGCGGCGCATCGTCCTGCCCCAGGCCATGCGGGTCATCAT
Organism: Acidimicrobiaceae bacterium; assembly: GCA_003151955.1. Classification (GTDB taxonomy): domain Bacteria; phylum Actinomycetota; class Acidimicrobiia; order Acidimicrobiales; family UBA8190; genus PALSA-743. The sequence continues at coordinate 98,174 of PLZB01000029.1, read as the reverse complement.
CCCCCCGACCGGCAACGAGACGATCTCGATGCTCAAGACCTCGTCCCTGGCCTCGGTCATCACCGTCGGCGAGCTCCTCCTCGCCGTCCAGAACGTCTACTCCCGGACCTACCAGACCATCCCCCTGCTGATGGTGGCCAGTCTCTGGTACCTGGCCGTCACCTCGGTCTTCACCGTGGGCCAGACCTTCCTGGAGCGCTACTTCGGCCGGGGGTCGACCCGGGAGCCCCCGCCGGGGTTCTGGACCCGCCTCCGCCGCAATCTGGCCATCCGACCCCGGAACCCGACCGTGGCCGGGGCGGGGCCGACCGGGTCATGACCGACGCGATGGTCCAGGCCGAGCAGGTCGGCAAGCGCTTCGGCCGCCTCGAGGTCCTCCGGGGTATCGACCTCACCGTCAGGACCGGGGAGGTCCTCTGCCTGATCGGCCCGTCCGGATCCGGGAAGAGCACCTTCCTGCGCTGCGTCAACCACCTGGAGAAGGTCGACTCCGGCCGGCTCTCCGTGGCCGGCGAGCTGGTCGGCTACCGGGAGAGCGGCGGCAAGCTCTACGAGCTCCGGGACCGGGAGGTGTGCCGCAAGCGGGCCGAGATCGGGATGGTCTTCCAGCGGTTCAACCTGTTCCCCCACATGACCGCCGTCGACAACGTCATGACGGGCCCCCTCCGGGTCCGCCACGAGTCGCCCACCACCGCCCGGGAGCGGGCCGGCGGGCTCCTGGCCCGGGTCGGGCTGGCCGACAAGGCCGACGCCTACCCCAATCAGCTCTCCGGCGGCCAGCAGCAGCGGGTCGCCATCGCCCGGGCCCTGGCCATGTCCCCCAAGCTCATGCTCTTCGACGAGCCCACCTCGGCCCTCGATCCCGAGCTCGTCGGCGACGTCCTCGACGTCATGCGGGGCCTGGCCGACGACGGCATGACCATGATCGTCGTGACCCACGAGATGGGCTTCGCCCGGGAGGTGGCCGACACCGTCGTCTTCATGGACTCGGGGCTCGTCGTCGAGTCGGGCCCCCCTGACGCCGTCCTGACCCACCCCAGCCACGAGCGGACCCGCGCCTTCCTGTCGAAGGTCCTCTGAGGACCCGCCGGCGGGACCCCCGGCGGGACGGGTGCTCTCAGGTCTTGTTGACGCCGTTGCGGCGGACGAAGTCGTTGACCTCGTAGTACGCCTGGATCGACTCCCCGGCATCACCCCAGAACCCCTCGAGCACGTCGTAGGCCATCGACCCCTGGTCGACGTACCAGTTGTTCACATCGGTGATCTCGAGCTCGCCTCTTCCGGAGGGGACCAGGCCTCCGATGATCTCGAACACCGAGGCGTCGTAGCAGTAGATCCCGGTCACGGCGTAGGGGCTGGGCGGATGCTCCGGCTTCTCGATGATCCTGACGATCTTCCCGTCGGCATCGAACTCGGGGACGCCCAGATGGCGGAGGTGCTCCGGGTTCTCCTGCTCGCTCAACAGGATCCGGGCCCCCTTCCCCTGCTCGGCGAACCGCTCCACCGTGGGTAGGAACGTCTGCTCCACGATGTTGTCGGCCAACATGACGAGGACGTCGTCCTCCCCGACGAACCGCATGGCCAGGCCCAGCGCCTCGGCGATCCCCCCGGCCCGTTCCTGATAGGCGTAGAGGAGCCGGTCGATCCCGTACTCGTCGCCGTTGCCGAGCAGCCGCAGGAATTCTCCGGCATGGGTCCCCCCCGTCACCAGCATGATCTCCGTGATCCCCGAGATCACCAACGACTCGATGGCGTAGCTGATCATCGGCCGGTCGTAGATGGGGAGGAGGTGCTTGTTGGTGATCCGGGTGAGCGGATGGAGCCGGGTTCCGCTCCCGCCGGCCAGAATGACGCCTTTCACCCGGGGGACTCTAGGACATCCCGGCCCCGAGGCCCCAGCCGACCTCCTCCAGCACCGCCTGGGAGAGGAGCGGCCACGCCTCGACCGCCCACGGCCCGAAGGCACGGTCGGTCAGCGCCACGCAGGCCACCCCCACCCCGGGGTCGACCCAGATGAAGCCGCCCGACTGCCCGAAGTGCCCGAAGGTCCGGGCCGAGTTCCCCGGTCCCGTCCAATGCCGGTCCTTCCCGCCCTTGACCTCCAGCCCGAGACCCCAGTCACAGGGATCGAACCACCCGTAGCCGGGGAGCACCCCGGCCAGACCGGGGAAGGCGACCGCCGAGGCCAGGGCCAGGGTCGAGGCCGCCACCAGCCTCGGTTGGAGCAGCTCCCCGGCCAGCCGACCCAGGTCCGCCGCCGGGCCGACCGCCCCCGATGCAGCTGACGAACCCTCGGGAAGGTCCGTCCCCGTCATCCCCAGGGGCTCGAGCACCCCCTCGACGAGATACCGCCGCATCGGCATCCCGGTCCGGTCCGCTACCACCGTGGCCAGGGCCTCGAAACCGGCGTTGGAGTAGATCCGGCGGCGGCCGGGCTCGGTCCGCACCACCGGCCGCTGGGCGTCGAGACCTGAGGCGTGGGCCAGCAGGTGCCGGACCGTGCTCCCCGGCGGCCCCGCCGGCTCATCGAGGTCGAGGCTGCCCTCCTCCACCGCGACCAGGGCGACCAGCGCCACCAGGACCTTCGTGATCGAGGCCCACGCAAAAGGCCGTTCCGGATTCCCCGCCGAGGCCAGCACCGCGCTGCGCCCAGCTCCGGCTCCCGCCGGGAGTGGCCCGAGCACGACGGCCGACGCGTTCGCCACCGGCCAGCTCCCCACCTGATCCAGCGCGGCCATGGCGCCGCGAAGCGTAGCCTCGTCCCCGTGCCTACTTTCCAGGCGGGGACGGTGGCGGCGCCGCCGACCCCCGCTCCCCCCCTCCCCCCGATCGTGCTGAACGGGCTGACCAAGCGGTTCCGAAACGGCGTCACCGCCGTCGACGACCTCAGCCTGACCGTCGGTGCCGGCGAGATCTGGGGCCTCCTCGGGCTGAACGGGGCCGGGAAGACGACCACCCTCCGCATGCTGGTCGGCCTGGCCCGTCCGACCGAAGGTGAGATCCTGGTCTTCGGCCGGCCGATGACCCCCGACGCAGAGGTCCTCCGCCAGGTCGGCTCGATGGTCGACACCCCCGGCTTCGCCCCCCACCTCTCGGGTCGGGCCAACCTCGAGCTCTACTGGGCCGCCGGCGGGAACGACCCCGGGGACGGGGCCGTCGACCGGGGCCTCGCCATCGCCGACCTCGGCGAGGATGCCGACCGGGGGGTCCGGAGCTACTCGGTGGGCATGCGCCAACGTCTGGGCCTGGCCCGGGCCCTCCTGGGCCGCCCCCCCCTCCTCATCCTGGACGAGCCCACCAGCGGGCTCGACCCCCGTCAGGTCCGGGAGGTCCGGAGCCTGATCCGGTCGGTGGCGGCCCGGGGCACGACCGTCCTCCTCTCCTCCCACCTCCTGGCCGAGGTCGAACAGGTCTGCACCCACGTGGCCGTCATCGACCGGGGACACCTCGTGACGGCCGGCACCGTGGCCGAGCTGACCGGCGCCGCCGACACCGTCTACCTCGAGGTAGACGAGGTCCCGGCGGCCATGCTCCTCCTCGGGGCCATGACCCAGGTCATCGGTCTCCGCCTGGACGGGAAAGGGCTCCTGGTCGAACTGGCCGGCCTGAGCCGTCCCGAGCTGGTCTCGGCGCTGGTCCGGGCTCGTATCGGGGTCGAGACCATCATGGGCCGCCACCGCCTCGAAGACGCATTTCTGGGGATCCTCCACGAGGAGCGGGGATGAGCGCGGCCCGAGGAGGACGGGGGGGAGCCCCCCGCCCCTACGGCGCCCCCCGGACCAGTTGGGGGGCCCGCCGGATCGGCGGCCTCGTCCCGGTCCCGACCACGGTCCCGGCCCCGGAGCCCGCCCCGACCACCGCTCCGCCCCTCGGACAGGCCGTCCCCCCGGGTCCAGCCACCTCCGGGCCCGCCCTGGCCACAGCAGTCACCCCGGCGGCGGCGGTGACCCCGACCCGGACCCCGGCGCAGGAGTTGGCTCCCGCGCCAGGAGAGGCTCCAGCCGCGGTTCCCACCCTCGGGCCGGGCCCGGCCCGGCCCGCCCGGCCGGCCCCACTACCACCCTTGCCGACCAGGACCCGGCCTCCGGTCTGGTCCGGGAGCGCGGCGGCGGACTGGTGGGCCGAGGTGCGGAGGCTCATCGTCCTCGAGGCCAGAATCCAGATCCCCCGGCCCCGGACCTGGATCACCCTGGCCGCCACCTCCTTCGTCCCCATCCTGGTCACCGTGGCCTACGCCGTCGGGGGCACACCCCACCTGGGCCAGGGCATCGGCCAGGCCCAGTACATCACCCTGGCCACCGAGTCCGGGTTCGACATGCCACTGGCCGCCCTCAGCTACCTCGGCCCCTACCTCCTCATGGTGGTGGCGGCCATCTTCCTCGGGGAGTCCCTGACCAGCGAGGCCGGCTGGGGCACGCTCCGGGCCCTGCTCACCCGACCCGTGACCCGGAGCCGGCTGCTCGTGGCCAAGGCCACGGTGGGAACGGCGCTGAGCGCGGTCGCCTGCGTGGCCGCCACCATCGTGGCCCTGGTGGCCGGACTGCTGGCGTTCGGCTGGCATCCCATCGTCACCCCCACCGGGGTCCACATCGGCCAGGGCCAGGCCCTGCTCCGGGTGGCGGTCGCCGCCGGCTTCGTGGCCCTGTCCCTGGCCGCGGTGGGGGCGTTCGCCCTGCTCCTGTCGACCCTCACCGACTCCGTCATCGGTGCCGTCGCGGGCGGGCTCGGCCTGTCCCTGCTCTCGGAGATCCTCGACGGCATCCCCACCCTGGGACCGGCCCGGGACATCCTGCCCACCCACTTCCTCTTCGCCTGGGGGGGGCTCCTCACCGAGCCGGTCCAGCTCGGGGGGATGGTCCGGGGGATCCTGATCCAGATCCCCTACGTCGTGGTCTGCTGCGGCCTGGCCCGGTGGTGGTTCAACCGCAAGGACGTCCTGAGCTGACCAGGGTCCGGTCCGTCAGGTGTCGAGGAACCGCCTGATGCCGAGGGCCGAGCCCAGGGCTCCGATGACGAGGCCCACGAGCATGACGACGCCGCAGGTCACGAGCACCTCTGGCATCGGGGTCCGGGCCTGGAAGAAGAAGCTGCCCGGGTCGTTCCCGGCCGCGTTGTTGAGGACCCAGTGCAGCAGGAGGACGGCCAGGACGGCCACGATGCCCCCCATGAGCCCCTGGACGAGGCCCTCGCACATGAAGGGGATCCGGATGAACCAGTTGGTGGCGCCCACCAGCTTCATGACCGAGACCTCCCGTCGGCGGGCGAAGATGGCCAGCCGGATGGTGTTCAGGATCAGCACCGAGGCCGACAGGAGCAGGACGATGGCCAGGGTCAGGAAGACGACACCCACGATCCCGATGACCCGCTCCATCGTCTTCACCTGGGCGGTGGGCCCTTCGACGGCCTCGACCTCGGGAAAGCCCTTGAACTCGCGCTGGATGGACTGGATCTGGTTGGGGTCGGTGAGGGCGCAGCGCAGGGAGGCCGGGGTCGACGCCACCGACAGGCCCTGGCCGATGTCACTCCCCAGGGAGTGGATGGCCTCGTTGTAGTCGTACGCCTGATTCCTGAAGGTGCAGGTCTTGACGTAGGGGAGCTGCTCGAGCTGGGTGTTGATGGCGGCCTGCTGGGGGGTCATCGACGTCGGGACCGGCGCCGAGGCGGAGGTGGTGCTCCCGGTGGTGTCACCGGTGGTGCAGGAGCCGTTCGCGCTCCCCGACGACGTGGCCGGGACCCCGGTCCCCCCGCTCGGGCACAGGAAGACGATGACATTCACGTTGTGCTGCCACTTGGTCGTGGCCTGGGCCGCCTCCTGCTTGAGCAGCAGGACCGCTCCGGCCAGCGACAGAGACACGGCCACGGTCAGCACGGCGGCGATGGTCATGAAGAGGTTCCGCCACAGGTTCGACGCCGTCTCGCGGGCCACGTAGTCGATCGACACGGCCATGGTCAGCGGGCTCCCCGAGGACGGCCCGGGACCGGATGCGATGCCCGGGACCGTTCCCGTCCGGCCAGCTCAGGTGCCATAGCCGTACACCCCCCGGGCCTGGTCCCGGACGAGGATCCCGTGGTCCAGCTCGATGACCCGGCGACGCATCTGGTCGACGATGCCGGCGTCGTGGGTGGCGACCAGCACAGTGGTTCCGGTCCGGTTGATCCGTTCCAGGAGGGTCATGATCCCCTGGCTCGTCTTGGGGTCCAGGTTCCCGGTGGGCTCGTCGGCCAGGAGGATGAGGGGGCGGTTGACGAAGGCCCGGGCCACGGCCACCCGCTGTTGCTCACCACCGGAGAGCTCACCGGGGAGGTTCTCACGCTTCTTCGACAGGCCCACCAGGTCGAGGACCTGGGGAACCTGGGAGGCGATCTGGTGCTTGGAGCGGCCGATCACCTCGAGGGCGAAGGCGACGTTCTCGAACACCGTCTTGTTGGGCAGGAGCCGGAAGTCCTGGAAGACGCAGCCGATGTTGCGCCGGAGGTAGGGGATCTTCCAGTGGTTGAGGGCACCGATGTCCCGGCCCGCCACCCAGATGTGCCCGGAGTCCGGGGCCTCCTCGCGCAACAGCAGGCGGATGAAGGTCGTCTTGCCGGAACCCGATGGACCGACGATGAAGACGAACTCGCCCTTGTCGATCTCCACCGTCATGTCCGACAGAGCGACGGCATCGGCCTTGTAGGTCTTGTTGACGTTCTCGAAACGGATCATCGAGTGGACCCCTCGGCGAGTCTTCCCCGACGGCCACCGATTGGCAGGTGGGGGGCACGAGGCTCCGATGAGGCTACCAGCCCGGAAACGGGGGTCCGGTGACCCCCGGGGCCCCGATCGGCCCTCGGGGGAGGTCGCGTGGACTGCCACCCGCCCGTCCCTCGACGTCCGTCCTGGTCACCGGGTCGGCCCGGCCCGGCCGAATTGGACGGCTGTTGTCCCTCCGACGCCACCGGTGGCGGACTCAGCCCGCCGCCCCCCGTTGGCGCCGGAGCTCGGCCTCGATGAAGGCGTCGAGATCGCCGTCGAGGACGGCCTCGACGTTGCCCGTCTCCACCGAGGTCCGGAGGTCCTTGACCAGCTGGTAGGGGGCGAGGACGTAGGAGCGGATCTGGCTGCCCCACTCCACCTTGGACTGGGGTCCGGACAGCGAGTCCATCTCGGACCGCCGTTCGTCGCGCTGCAGCTGGGCCAGTTTCGCCGCCAGGATCTGCATGGCCCGGGCCTTGTTCTGATGCTGGCTCCGCTCGTTCTGACAGGAGACCACCAGGCCCGTCGGGAGGTGGGTGAGCCGGACGGCCGAGTCGGTCTTGTTGACATGCTGGCCGCCGGCCCCCGACGAACGGTAGGTGTCGATGCGCAGGTCCTTCTCGTCGATGGCCACCTCGTCGCTCAGGTCCTCCAGGAACGGGGTCACGTCCATGGAGGCGAAGCTCGTCTGGCGGCGGCGCTGGGAGTCGAACGGGGACATCCGGACCAGACGGTGGACTCCCCGCTCGGCGGCCAGGAGACCGTAGGCGAATCGGCCCTTCACGATGAACGTGGCCGACAGCAGGCCGGCCTCCTGGCCCTCGGTCGTCTCGTCCACCTCGACGTCGAACCCCCTCCGCTCCGCCCACCGGAGGTACATCCGGAGCATCATCTCGCACCAGTCCTGGGCGTCGGTGCCCCCGGCGCCACCGTGGAGCTCGGCGATGGCATCGCCCTCGTCGTACTCCCCGGTGAACAGCGAGCGCATCTCGAGGGCACCTACCCGGCGGGTCACGTCGTCGACGGCTCCGGCCAGCTCGTCGGCCACCGAGTCGTCGCCCTCCTCGACCATCAGCTGGTAGAGGACCTCCCCGTCCGACAGGCGGGAGTCCAGGTCCTCGAGGACGCCGATGTCGTCCCCCACCCGACCGAATTCCGAGGTGACCTGTCGGGCGCGGTCGGCGTCATCCCAGAGGTCGGGACGGGACACCTCCTTCTCGAGCTCGGCCCGCCGGGCCCGGAGCCCCTCGAGGCCCAGGTACTGCTCGGCGTCCTCCACCCGGGTCCGCAGCCCGGCCAGCTCACCGCGGAGGTCCCGGGACTCCCCGGGATGGGCCCCCTCAGACCGCGCCATGACACAACTTGAACTTCTTCCCGCTCCCGCACCAGCACGGGTCGTTCCGGCCCAGCTTCTCGGCCGCCGACTTCACCAGGGGGACCTGGGCGATGTCCTCGACCGCCACCGCCCCGGCCGGTGCAACCGATGCCTGGGCCGGAGGAGCCTGGGGGGGCGGCGCCGTGGCCCGGAAGGCGTCCTGGAGGGAGCCGGGGCCCACCGGGTCGTCGGCGGCGATGTAGCTGGCCTTGGTCAGGTCGGGGGTGGGGGCCGGCTCGGCGATGACCTGGACGTGGAGGACGTAGCGGAGGTAGTCGTCCTCGATGGCCTCCAGCAGTTGCTCGAACATGCTGTAGCCCTCCTTCTGCCAGGCCACCAGCGGGTCCTGCTGGCCCATGGCCCGCAAGCCGATCCCCTCCTTCAGGTAGTCCATCTCGGCCAGGTGGTCCCGCCAACGCTGGTCGATGATCTGGAGCATGACCTCGCGCTCGATGCCCCGGGCGTCCTCGGCCCCGCCCGGGAACGTCTCGTCCCGGGCCCGGTAGTAGTCGAGGGCCTCGGCCAGCACGCTCTCTGCCACTTGAGCAGCCCCGTCGGCCTCTTCCAGGTCCTCGACCACGAAGGCCGTCGGGTAGTACTGCTCCACCTCGAGGAGGAGCCCCTCGATGTCCCACTCCTCGGCGTAGTCGCTGGGGCAGGCCACCCGGACCAGGCCGTCGATGGTCACCTCCAGCAGCTCCTCGGTCCGCTCCCGCAGGTCCCGGCCGTCGATGACCTGGGCCCGGAGCTCGTAGATGACCTTCCGCTGCTTGTCGAGGACCTCGTCGTACTTGAGGACGTCCTTGCGGATCTCGGCGTTGCGACCCTCCACGTTGTTCTGGGCTCGCTCGATCGACTTGCTGACCATCTTGGCCTCGATCGGGACGTCGTCGGGAAGGGTCCGCCCCATCACCCACTGCATGGCCCCGGTGGCGAAGAGCCGCATGAGCTCGTCCTCGAGGGAGAGGAAGAACCGGCTCTCCCCGGGGTCTCCCTGCCGGCCGGCCCGTCCCCGGAGCTGGTTGTCGATGCGCCGGCTCTCGTGACGCTCGCTCCCGAGGACGTAGAGGCCGCCCAACTCGCGGATCCGGTCCCCCTCCTCCGAGCACTGCTGCTCGAACCGGGTCAGGAGCTTCTCGTACTCGGCCCCGCCCTCCTCGGTCTCGAGATCGAGCTCGAGGCCGGCCGCCTCCCGCTTGGCCAGGCCCTCCGGGTTCCCACCCAGGAGGATGTCGACACCCCGGCCGGCCATGTTGGTGGCCACCGTGACCGCTCCCAGCCGACCGGCCTGGACCACGATCTCCGCCTCCCGGGCGTGCTGCTTGGCGTTCAGGACCTCGTGGCGGACCCCCCGCTTGTCGAGGAGCCGGGAGAGCACCTCCGACTTCGCCACCGATGCCGTACCCACCAGGATCGGCTGTCCCGCCTCCGACCGTTCGATGATGTCCTCGACGACGGCGGCGAACTTGGCCTCCTCCGACTTGTAGATGAGGTCGGCCCCGTCATCGCGCTGCATGGGGAGGTTGGTGGGGATCGGCACCACGGCCATGCCGTAGGTGTTGGCGAACTCCCCGGCCTCCGTCTCGGCCGTCCCCGTCATTCCCGAGAGCTTCTGGTAGAGCCGGAAGTAGTTCTGGAGCGTCACCGTGGCCCAGGTGTGGTTCTCCTCCTTGATCCGGACCCGCTCCTTGGCCTCGACAGCCTGGTGGAGCCCGTCCGACCACCTCCGACCCTCGAGGGTCCGGCCGGTGAACTCGTCGACGATCTTCACCTCGCCGTCGGCCACGAGGTAGTCCTTGTCCCGGTGGTACAGCTCCTTGGCCCGCAGGGCCTGGCCCAGCTGGTGCACGTAGTTGATCGAGACCAGGTCGTAGAGGTTGTCCACCCCGACCTGCTTCTCGACCTTGGCGATCCCGGCCTCGGTGGGGACGACGGTCCGCTTCTCCTCGTCCACCTCGTAGTCGTCGTCGCGCACCAGGGTCCTGGCGATGCCGGCGAATTGGTAGTAGAGCTTGGCCGCCTCGTCGGCGGGCCCCGAGATGATGAGGGGAGTCCGGGCCTCGTCGATCAGGATGGAGTCGACCTCGTCGACGATGGCGTAGACGTGGCCGCGCTGGACCATGGCCTCGCGGGACCGGGCCATGTTGTCGCGGAGGTAGTCGAACCCGAATTCGGTGTTGGTGCCGTAGGTGACGTCGCAGGCGTAGGCGTCCCGCTTGTCGTTGAAATCCGGAAGCTCCGGGCTCACCCGACCGACGGTGATCCCCAGGAAGCGGTGGACCCGGCCCATCCACTCGGCGTCGCGTCGGGCCAGGTAGTCGTTGACGGTGATGACGTGGAGCCCCCGGCCCGACAGCGCGTTCAGGTAGACGGGCAGGGTCGAGACCAGGGTCTTGCCCTCACCGGTCTTCATCTCGGCGATCCATCCGAAGTGGAGGGCCATGCCGCCCATGAGCTGAACGTCGTAGTGACGCTGGCCCAGGACCCGCAGAGCGGCTTCCCGGACGGTGGCGAAGGCCTCGATCAACAGGTCGTCGAGGGTCTCCCCGGTCTCGAGCCGTTCCCGGAAGAGGACGGTCTGGTGGGCCAGCTCCTCGTCCGACATGGCCTCCATGTCGGGCTCGAGGTCGTTGACGAGCGGGACCAGCTCCGCCAGCCTCCGGACCTTCTTGCCCTCACCGGCACGCAGGACTTTCGAGAAAACACTCATGGGGAGACGAGCTTACTGCCCCACCACAGGAGCCCTGGGGGCGGCGGCACCTGTCCCAACCGGCGTGAGGGTGAACCGTGTCCGGCTGACCTGGTCTTTGGCCCCACACCCGCCTGCTGAGGAGTTGGGGATCCGGCGCCGGCGGCCACCCGATGGACGGGCGACCCGGCAGCACCTGGCGGACCTGCTTCCCTCCTTCTCCCCCGGGCACCGACTGTCGGTGCCGCGGTGGGCAGGACTTACCTCTAAGCCGCACCATGCTCAGCAACCACGAGTTGCCTTACGTGGGTCGTTTCGCCTGCGACTGGCTTCGACTTTCAACCACAGACCCGGACACGGTCCACGGGCAGATGGTAGGCGTTGGTTTCGGTCCCCCTTCGACCAACAATGGAAAAACACGTGTCGTGGCGATAGCCTCTCCCCTTGTGGTCACCTGGCTCGGGGCCGGTGACCCGGGAGGTTGACCCGTGGTCCAATGGAACCGTGAGATCGGAAGCTCGAAGCACCGAGGCGGCGTCGTCATCTTCGACGAGGGGGGCTATGCGTCCAGTGGAGCCGGGGAGCTGGTCCGGGATGCTCCTGAGACGGAGGAGAAGGCGGTCGTGACCCTTCCTCCGCCCGCCGGCGTCTACACCCGGCCCGAGGCGGCAGAGGAGCCCGATGCCATCGTCGAGGAGTCCGCACCGAAGGGAGCCGACGGGCTCCCCAGGTTCGGGTTCGACCCGGATCCGGCGCCGGGCCCGGCCGGCTACGACCTGGACGACCTCCTGGCCAGCGCCCTCGCCGGCGACCCCAACCCGGCGGAAGCGGGCCTCGCCTTCACCGGGACCCCCCTGCCGATGGTGGCGGACCCCGCCGCCGAGGGCACCGTCAGCTCCGTCACGCTGGTGCTGACCGCGACCGCGACCGCGACCGAGACCGCGACCGAGACCGAGCCGGGTTGGTACCCGGTCGACGACGACCCGGCCCGCCGGCGCTACTGGGACGGGGCCGCCTGGACCGGGACGACCCGCTGGGACGGCTCGGCGTGGGTGACCGGCTGAGCCGGGTCAGCCGTCGCGCAGGCGCCGCTTGAGCTCGCCCAGGACCGGGATCGGGCCCGGGTCGATGCCCTCGGCGGCGGCGAGATGCAGCGAGACGAAGTCGCCGATCAGCACCAGGTCGAGGAGTTGGGCCAGATCGCCCTCTCCCTCGGCCCGGACCTCGACCACGTCGGAGACCACTTCCCGGAGCAGCTCGGTGACGAGGTCGAATCGGCGGACGATCTGCGGGTGCTCAGCGTCGTGACGGAGGTTCACCATCGTGAAGACCTGCCGGGTCACGTCGCCGTGCTGGCCCCAGCCGGCGATCTCGTTGTGGCAGAGCTCGGGGTAGACGTTGGCGAAGGCCGGGCACTTGGCGTTCTCGTTGATCTGCGCCTTCCACCTGGTCACGGCGGCGGCGCCCAGCGCCTCGGCCCCGTGGACGAGCGGCATGGTCCGCCCGATCCGAGCCGCCACCGCCTCGGCCAGGTTCCCTGGCGTCACGAGCTGGTCCCGACGGACCTTCAGCTGTTCGACCGCGAGCTGGACCCATTCCCGCGCTCCCCGGAAGAGCCCGATCTGCTCCAGGACGATGAGGGGCGGAATGGCCATGGCGCCGATGGCGGCCCTGGGCTGGGGGATGTCGGCGGGGACCGCCACCGTCGGCGCCCCCCATTCCCGGGCCAGTTGGCCCAGCTGTCCGCCCGACGTCACGGCCACCAGGTGGGCACCCGACTCGAACGCCTCCCCGGCGGCCTCGACGGTCTCCTCGGTGTCCCCGGAGAAGGACATGGCGAACACGAGTGAGCCCCGGCCCACGAAGTCGGGGAGCTCATAGGCCTTGACCACTGTCACCGGAACAGGCAGGAAGGGTCCGGCCACCGCCACCATCACGTCACCGGAGATCCCGCTGCCGCCCATCCCCAGGACCACGACGTTCTCCACATAGTCGTGATCCGGGAGCCCGGCCAGGTCCGCGGCGGCGTCGACGGCCAGTGCCACCTGCTCGGGGAGGCCGGCGGCGGCCTCGAACATGCCCAGGGAGTCGACGACGGGGGTGGTCGGGCCGGCGCTCACGGGGTCCCCTGGGGCGGGGACAGGGTGGAGGCGACGGACTCGGTCCCGGCCTTGGCCATGAGGCGCTCGTGCTCGGCGGCATCGACGGTGACGGCCTCGTCGATGAGCATCACCGGGATCCCCTCCCGCACCGCGTAGCTCCGATGGAGCCGAGGGTTGTAGAGGCGATCCTCGTCGGCGAAGTACAGCAGTGGTCCCTTGTCCTCGGGACATGCCAGGACCTCCAACAGCAGGGGGTCGAGGGCCATCGTGGCCGTCCTTTCTCCCTCGCGGGCTCTCTCGGTCAGCGGTCCTGGCGTGGGGTGCCGCCCGGCACCGCCGCCACCAGGTCCAGCACTTCCTGCACGTGCCGCTCGCATGCCTCGGGGCTGGCGGCCTCGACGTTCAGGCGGAGCAGGGGCTCGGTGTTGGAGGGACGGAGGTTGAACCACCAGTCCCCCCGGTCGACGGTCAGACCGTCGGTCCGGTCGACGGTCGTCCCCGATGCCACCAGGCGCTCGGCCACCTCCTCCACGGCGGTGGCGGCGTCGGCCACCTCGGTGTTGAGCTCACCCGAGTCGGCGTAGCGACGGTAGGGGGCCAGCAACGTCGACAGGGACTCGGTGGCCTTCGACAGCAGCTCGAGGACGACCATGGCGGCGATGATCCCGGAATCGGCCCGGTAGTTGGCCCGGAAGTAGTAGTGGCCCGAGTGCTCGCCGCCGAAGACGGCGTCGGTCTCGGCCATGACCTGCTTGATGTAGGAGTGGCCCACCCGGGTGCGGACGGGGTTCCCCCCGCACTCGAGGATCGTCTCGGGGACCACCCTGGAGCAGATCAGGTTGTAGAGGACCGTCGCCCCCGGGTACTTCTCCAACAGGGCCTTGGCCACCAGGGCTGTGGTAAGCGAGCCCGACACCGGCTCGGCCCGCTCGTCGACGAGGAAGACCCGGTCGGCGTCGCCGTCGAAGGCCAGACCGATGTCGGCCCCCCGAGCCAGCACGGCCGCCTTCAGCGCCGCCAGGTTCTCCGGTTGGATGGGGTCGGCCGGGTGGTTGGGGAAGCTGCCGTCGAGCTCGGGGAAGAGGATCTCGACCTCGAAGGGAAGCCTCTCGAAGACCGCCGGAGCCACCAGGCCACCCATCCCGTTGGCGGTGTCGGCCACCACCTTCAGAGGTCGGAGGATGCCGACGTCGACGAACGAGTGGACATGGCGGGCGTACTCGGCGAGCAGGTCGAGCTGCTCGGTCCCCCCGGACTCGACCCCGGCGGCATCGTCGCCGGCCAGCACCTTCTCGGCCGAAGCCTTGATCTCGGCCAGACCCGTCTCCTGGCCCACCGGACGGGCACCGGACAGGCAGAGCTTGATCCCGTTGTAGGCGGCAGGGTTGTGGGAGGCGGTGAACATCGCCCCGGGGGCGTCGAGCCGCCCCGAGGCGAAGTAGAGCAGGTCCGTCGAGGCCAGCCCGATGTCGACCACGGTGGCTCCCGCCGTGCGGGCCCCGGCCGAGAACTCGCCGGCCAGCTCGACCCCCGTCTCCCGCATATCCCGGGCGACGATGATGCGGTCGGTCCCGGCGAACTGGGCGAAGGCCCGACCGATGGCCCGACACTGCCGGCCGTCGAGCTGACCGGGAGCGAGACCGCGGATGTCGTAGGCCTTGAAGATGGCGTCGAGGGAGCTCATGGCGGGCCTGAGCCTATCCCGTCGCCTGCAGGCGCCCGAGGCCGACGGGGGCCGGAGGGATCAGCCGGCCGGGGACCGGGATCCGAGCCCGCCCACGATGGCCCGTCCGTCGGCGTAGGCGGCGCGGAGATCGGCCTGGCCGGTGACCAGGCTGTTCCGGGCCCCCAGGAAGACGGCCCGGTTGCCAGGCCACCCGGCCGCGCTCTGGGCCAGGACGCCGACCGACACCCCCGAGACGGCCAGGTCGGCTGCCCCCACCTGGTTCTCCAGGTCGGCGAGGGCGGTCCTGGCCCAGCTGACGTCCATCCCGGCCTGGCCGGCCGCGGCGATGACAGCTGACGCCACCGGTTCGAGCCCCCGGACCTGGCTGATGATCGCGCTCTCGGTGTCGGCCGCCGTCACGAGCAGGGACTGGGCCTCGACCACGGGGACCATGGGCCCCTGGCTCTGGGCCGCCCGCGCATCGAGGAGCAGGGCGCTGCAAGGTGGTGTCGGCCGACACCTTGGTCCCGTCGGCGGCCGCAGCGGCCTGGACCACGCCCAACCGCTGGAGGAGCCCGGCCCGGTCCGCTGGGGTCAGGTCCGCCGCCGCGTCGACGCCGGCCACCCGGGCGTCGAGCTGGCCGACCACGGCGCTGATCCGCTGCTCCACCAGGACCTGTACGGCGGCGAAGCCGCTCCGGCAGCCGGCGGCGGTGGGGGCGGGAGCCGTCGTGGGCGTCGGGGATGCGGCCGCACCCGCCACCGGGACGAGGACGGCCCCCGTGACCGAGCCGGCCACTGTCAATGCTCCCAGGAGCTGGCCGAGCCGGGGCCGGCCACGACGGTGGTCCGGGGCTCCGGACACGCTCAGGAGTCGCCCTGGGGGTTGTTCAGATCGCCGTTGGCCTGGTTCAGGCTGTTGTCGAGGGCGCCGAGCTCGGAGTTGAGCTGGTCCAGCGTCTGGGTGTTGAGGGCCGGGGCCGTGGTCGTGGCGGAGGGACCGGCGGGGACGGTCGAGGCCGACCCGGCCGTGGTGGGCGTGGTCGGCAAGGTGGTCGGGACGGTGGACACGGACGTGCTCACCGGCGACGCCGCCGTGGTGACGGTGGTGCCCTGGACCACGTGGGACCCGCTGCCCCCGCCGCAGGCCGCCAGGGCCAGTCCCCCACCGACGAACCCCAACACCAGTCTGGGTACCGTTCGCCTCATGTTCCCCCCTCGCTCCTCGTCCTCGACAACGGGTCTCACGTCCCGGCTCACCATGATGGTCGACGCCCCGGGTGTGGGTCTGATGAGCCCGATGTTAGGGAATCGTGAGGAGCATCCGGCGGCGGAAGAGGGCGACGAGCCCGACGGCACCCACCAGCGTCACGATCCCCCCGGCCCGGGCCGGCCCGGTGGTGCCGTAGCGGAGCGTCACGTCGTGGGAGGTGGGGACCACCACCATCAGGTTGGGCTCGGCCCGCCAGGGACCCTGGGCCCCGGTCGCCTGCCAGGCCGGGAAGTACGAGACCCGGACCACCACCGGGACCCCGATGCGGTCGACGTGGAAGCTGATCTGGTCCGGGCCGCTCCGGATCCGGCTGACCGTCACCGGGGCCTCCGGCCTCGGGACCCCGGTGACACTCGACACCGTCCGGGCCCACTGCGGGGGCCCACCTTCGACCAGCTCCGTCGACCAGTCGGCGGGGTTCATGTACCAACTGACCGCCGGCGGGAGCCAGGACGTCTGGGACTGCCCCACCCCGGTGAGGACCTCGGGTTGGTTCACCACCGGCGCCACCAGAGGGGCGTCCCGGACGTGGTACAGCTTCCAGGTGGTGGTCACCGTGCCCTGGTACTGGGTGTTCCAGGGCCCGGTGGTCCCGACCAGGGTCAGGTCGGGATCGACGTCGGCCTGCGCCTCCACCTCGGGTGAGGAGGCCAGGAGGAACTTGACCCCGAGGAGCTGCAGGTGCTGGACGCCGAGGATCACGTTGGGGGTGGGCGAGTAGTCGTTCGGGAGTCCGGTGGCCTTCGAGGCCACCATGGCGTCGGAGGGTCCGGCCGAGAGCTCGGACTGGTCCAGGAAATGGAAGGGGGTGGACGTCGACGACTCGAAGAGGAGCCCCTCCTGGGTGTCGACGCACCCGTTGGTCTCGGAGGGGAGGAGCATCAGGGACATCGGTGTCCCGAACCGGTCGAGGTTGCTGCTGTACTCCCAGAAGGCCCGGCCGCACCCGTACTCGGCCGCCCCCCGGCGGGTCAGGTCCACGACGGCCTGGAATTCCGGCCACCCCGGCTTGGCCTCGGCCCCCGAGTAGTTCCACTGCACCCAGGACGGGACGGAGCTCTGCGAGATCCCGAGGTGCTCGGCCAGCTGGGGGTTGAGGGGGGGAATGACGACAGCCAGGGCCAGGAGCAGGCCGACGACGGGCATGGCGGCGGCGCCTGGACTCCAGGGTGCGAACCGTGGCCGAGAGAGCCAGGGGGCGGGCGGGCGGAGCGAGGTGGGAGTGCCCGTGTCCCCCCCCGGGACGTCGTCGGGTCGGGGGGCCCGGGAAATGGGCTCCGCCAACGGAACGACGGGCACGACCACGACCCCCGGGGGCACGACCAGGACCCCCGGGGGCACGACCAGGACCCCCGGGGGACCGGCCAGGACCCCCGGCGAGCCGACCAGGCCTGACATCGGGCCGCCCGTCACGCCCGGTGCGGCCCCGGCCAGCACCGGCCCGACTGGGAGGGCCCCGCCCGGGAACGCGCCCGGTGGGAGAGCACTGGTCGGGGCCAGGACCGCGTTCCACCACAGCGCGGTCCGGAGCCGGCGCCAGAGGCGGGCCACACCGACACCGGCCTCGCTCACGCAGGCGCCGGCCAGGAGGTAGGCGCACAACCACCACAGGGGCACGAAGCGGGTGTTGTAGAGCTTCCCCTGGGGGTCGTAGACCGTGGCCAGGTAGGCGACGGCGGCGAGGGTCGACAGCAGGATCAGGGGGCGCCGGCGCAGCGCCAGGCCGATCACGGTGGCCCCGGCGGCCAGGACCAGGACCCATCGGTCCCCGCCGATCAGGATCCCGAGCAGGTGGCTGCCCAGGATCGGATGGGCCCCGCCCGGCATGAACAACGCCTTGAAGGAGCGGACGTTGACCCAGCCCATGTTGGTGGTCCAGGCCTCCTCGAGCCCGAAGGGGACGAGCCACCAGGACACGAGGAGGAGTCCGACCCCGATCGTGGTGATCATCCACCACAGCTGTCGGCGCGACGGGATCCAGGCCGAGGGCTGCCGGTCGGTACTGGCGTCGGAGCCACGCTCCCGGCGGGGATCGGCGAGCAGGTAGACGACGAAGGCCCCGACCAGGGCGAACATCCCGGCCACCAGGTGGCAGAGCATGCAGGCCGCCAGAAGGACGGCGCCGGTGGCCCGGAGCCGACCGGTTCGCAGTCCCCGGGCCACCACCCCCAGGAAGAGCAGGGCCACCGAGAGGCCGAGGGAGTAGGCGTACTCCCCCGCCATGGTGGAGTAGATGTTCCCCCCGTAGATGGTGAAGGACTGGTCGAAGAGGAACGGCAGGGTGGAGACGGCGAGGACGGCCGGCGCCGGTCGTTCCAGGCCGGAGAGCCGGCCGAAGGCCCAGGCCGCCACGGGCAGCGACAGCGACCCCAGGGCCGTCATCAGCTTGAAGGCGATGTTGAAGGGGATGACGTAGCCGGCCACGGCGGCGAGGGCGTCGGGAAGGGGGAAGTAGAAGGTGTAGAGGGGAAAGCCGTCGTACCACTGGGGGTCCCAGCCCGTCAGGTGGAGGTGGGGCAGGAGACTGGACTTGAGGTAGGCGGCGGTCGCCACATGGGCCCCGGTGTCCCCTCCGGTGGTCGTGCTGTTGGTGAACAGCAGCGCCGGGTTGAACTCCCAGAAGACGAATCCCACGGCCAGCGCCACCGTCAGGAACGTCAACGCGGCGGGAAGGCTCGGCCGACGGAAGGTGGGGATCAGCGATCGCATGGGCTCACATCGTGCCCGACAGACGGTCCATGGATATGTCGCCTCAGTGGACCGTTCCCCGGGCCACGGCCACGATGGCCACCAGGTTGAAGGTGGCATGGGCCAGGATCGAGGGGCCCAGGCGCCGCTGGCGGTAGGCCAGGTAGGACAGCACCACCCCGAAGGTGGCCAGGCCCAGGAGCTGGAGCGCCTGGAAGTGGGCCAATCCGAAGAGGATTCCGGTGCACAGACAGGCCAGGGCGGGCCCGAGGATCCGGCCGGCCCGACCGAGGAGTCGGAGCAGGGCCCGCAGGAGGAGCCCCCGGAAGAGGAGCTCCTCCACCACCGGGACGACCAGGACGGTCAGCGCTCCGATGATGACCAGGTCGGCGCCCGGGAATCCCCCCGTGAGGTGGTGGGAGGGTCCGGCCAGGCGCTGGTTCAGATGGGGGATGAAGGGCCGAAGGGGCAGGTAGAGGAGGGGGAGCAGCAGGAACTGGCCGGCCAGTCCGACCAGGGGCCCGACGACGAGATCCGATCCCCGCACGGCCAGGCCCATGTCCCGGGCCGGATGCCCCGTTCCCCTGGTCCGGCTGGCCAGCACCACGGCCCCGATGAACCCGATCCAGAGCCCCACCAGCTCGCAGACCACGATCCACCCCGGGGGGATGGCCTGGGTGGACAGCCGCAGGTAGTCATGGGTGTGGCCATTGGCCGCCGCCACCGCCGCCAGCATGATCACCCCGGCCAACTGCCCGACCAGGAACCCGACCACCCCGATCAGGAGCCAGGACCGGGCGGCGGAGGAGGTGTCGGGCGGCAGGTCGAGGGCCTGGCCGGCGAGAGCCTCGTCGGCATCCAGGTCGGGACCAGGGTCGGTGGCGGGGTAGGGATCCGCTGGCCAGCCGTGCTCGGGCCCGTCCCCGACCCGGCCGCTGCCCTCGGCGGCCCCTCCGACGCTCATCGGGCCCAGGCTACCGGTGCTCCGACCGGGGCCGACGACGGCCGCGGCATCGTGGGTGCCGCCGGGCGCATACCATGGGGAAATGGCCTCGCCCCTGTCCGACCGTCGGTCGGGCCGCAACGCCCCCGGAGGCTCCGGGGGTTCCCCCGGCTCCCCACCGAAAGGCCCGGGCGGGCAGCCCCCCACCGACCAGAGCTGGCGGTGGGTGTTCGCCTTCATCATCGTGGCCGCCCTCGCCGTCGTCATCGTCCCGACCTTCTTCCAGACCTCCACCGTGAAGAAGATCGGCTACGACACCTTCATCAGCCAGTACGTGTCCGAGCACAAGGTCCAGAACGCCAACGTCGACAACGTCACCGGCATCATCACGGGAACCCTGAAGAACAAGACGCCCTACAGCGTGGACGGTCCCGGCACGGTGGGCGATACCGAGCAGGCCGCCCTCCAGGCCGGGATCGGCGCCAACAACGTCAGCTACAAGACCCCCACGGCGAGTGCCTGGGGACAGTGGCTGCCGACCATCCTCATCCTCCTCCTGTTCGGCGGGTTCTTCTTCTGGATCTCCCGTCGGGCCCAGGGTCAGATGTCGGGCATCATGTCGATCGGCCGGTCCCGGGCCCAGCTCTACACGACCGAACGACCCCGGACCACCTTCGCCGACGTGGCCGGCTACCAGGGCGTCAAGGTGGAGATCAGCGAGGTCGTCGACTTCCTGAAGTTCCCGAACCGGTTCCGGGAGGTCGGGGCCAGGATCCCGAAGGGCATCCTCCTGGTCGGCCCGCCCGGCACCGGGAAGACCCTGCTGGCCAGGGCCGTCGCTGGCGAGGCGGGAGTGCCCTTCCTGTCGGTCAGCGGTTCGGACTTCATGGAGATGTTCGTCGGCGTCGGGGCCAGCCGGGTGCGTGACCTCTTCCAGACAGCCAGGAAGCAGGCCCCGGCCATCATCTTCGTGGACGAGATCGACTCCATCGGCCGGAAACGGGGCGCCGGCCTGGGCGGGGGGCACGACGAGCGGGAGCAGACCCTCAACCAGATGCTCAACGAGATGGACGGCTTCGACCCGGCCGAGGGTGTCGTCATCATGGCCGCCACCAACCGGCCTGACATCCTGGATCCGGCCCTGTTGCGCCCCGGGCGGTTCGACCGCCAGATCGTGGTACCCCTCCCCGACCTCGAGGAGCGGCTCCCCATCCTGCAGGTCCACTGCAAGGACAAGCGGATCGGCCCCGACGTCGACCTCGAGATCGTGGCCCGTGGTACTCCCGGCATGAGCGGGGCCGACCTCTCCAACCTCGTCAACGAGGCCGCCCTCCACGCCGTGCGCCGGGGGTCACGCCAGGTGGAGATGCGTGACTTCGAGGCGGCCCGGGACCGGGTCCTCATGGGTCAGCGCCGTGAGAGCCTGGTCCTGTCCGACAAGGAGAAGGAGCGGGTGGCCTTCCACGAGGGGGGTCATGCCGTCCTGGCCTACGCCCTCGAGCACGCCGACCCCGTCCACAAGGTGACGATCCTCCCCACCGGGATGGCGCTGGGCGTCACCCAGCAGCTTCCGCTGGAGGAGCGCCACATCTACCCCCGGGACGTCATCGAGGACTCACTGGCCGTCCGGATGGGCGGCCGGGCCGCCGAGCTCCTCGTCTACGGCGACCTCTCCACCGGGGCCAGCAACGACCTGGTGGGCAACACCGAGCTGGCTCGGAAGATGGTGCGGGAGTGGGGGATGAGCGAGGAGCTGGGCCCGATGGCGTGGGGCTCCCAGGGCATGGTCTTCCTCGGGGAGGACCTCATGCACTCCCGTGACTACTCGGAGGACACGGCCCGGGTCGTCGACGCCGAGGTGTCCCGGATCCTGCGGCACCAGGAGGAGCGGGCCATCGAGATCCTGGGCCGCCACCGGGGCGGGCTCGATGCCGTGGCCCGGGCCCTCCTCGAGCGCGAGACGCTCGACGGCGAGGAGGTCGGCCGGTTGGTCGACGCCGCCTACGGCCGTCCGGTCCACGAGAACGGCGCCGCCACGGTGGAGCGGTTCGCCCCCAGCAACGGCTCCGACCATGGGTCGCTGCCCGCGATCGAGTCACTGGGCCTGGCCGAATCGGAGGGGGAGGACGGCGGGGAGCCGGCCGACCCGTTCGATCTCAGCGCCGCCGCACCGTTGGGCAGCTCCGAGGCGTCGGGTTCGGCTGCGTCCACCCCGGCGGACTGATCAGCGGCCGTCACCCGGTCCAGGGAAGCGCCGGCGTGACCTCGACCCCGGGGCTGCCGACCGGGACGGGGTCGAATTCCACGGAGACGGGACCTTCGGCCGAGATCTCCAGCATGCCGGCCGGGACCGCCGGCGTCGGGCCGAGGACGAGGGGGACACCGGGTTCGACCGTCACCCCGTCCAGCCCACGGACCGGTCGGGCCGCGCCTCCGGTCCAGGCCCGGACGGTCAGGGAGACCGGGGCACCGGACAGGTCCAGGACGGCCAGGCTGTAGTTCCCGGTCCCGGGGGGAGCCACGGCCACCACCAGCCAACCCGGGCTGGATCCGGCCACCCCCGGAACCTCGCCGACCTGGGGCACGGGAGCGGCGGCCGGGGCCACCACCTCCCGGGACACCACGATCCCGATCCCCCCCGCCGCGGTGAAGGTGATGCCGAAGGCCACGTTGGCGGGGATCCGGGCCATGGTCGACCCGTCGAGGGAGGCGACCGACCCGGGCGGGACGGTCAGGGAGACGGGCTCGGCCCGGCCGCTCTGGAGCCCGAGGCTGACGGTGACCCGGGCGGTGGTGGCCGAGGGGTTCAGGACGCGGAAGACGACCGAGCCGCCATCGACGACCGTGGACTGGGGAAACGACCAGGACGGGGCCGCTCCCGATCCGGAGACGAGGGCAAGGCCCCCGTGGGCGGGCTGGCCGAAGGTCTGCAGCTGGGCCGCCACCACCGTCCCCGACAGGGTCTCGACCTCGGTGGCGACGGACGGGTCGTTCTGGGCGTGATCGCCGAGGTTCTCGCTCACGAAGGCCCCGGGGGGGAGGTCGACCTCCTGGTATCCGGCCGGTTGGAGAGTACCGGCCGTGGAGGTGACGAGGGTGACGTCGGCGATGGCGACGGTCGCCCCGGGGTTGTAGAGCGTCAGCACGGCGGTGTCACCAGATGCCGTCGAGGCATGGGCGAAGTACCAGTGGTCCGAAGTGGTCGAGGCGCAGGGGGCCGAGCTCCAGCCGAGTGGTCCCGAGACGGTCTGGGTCACCGCCACGCCGCCACCGTCGAGCTCGACGGTGGCCGCCGCCGGGCCGGCGCCGGCCACCTGGGTCGGCACCACCGAGGTGGTGGAGCCGGCCGGGACGGTGACGGCGGCCATGCCGACATGCCCGTTGGACGCCACGGCCCGGACCGTTCCGGTCACCGGCCGGGAGGTCGGATTGGTCAAGGAGATGGTGGCGACCGCTCCCCCACCGGCATCGGTGCCCCCGACGCAGTACCACGCCGAGGACTCCGCCCCGACCGGGGCGATCAGGTCGCCGGCCGCTGCCGGCGGCGGCGCCGGGTGGGCCGGGACGGGTCGACCGACGAGGGTGTCGACCATGCCCCCGATGGCGACCAGGGCGGCCACGGCAATGAGGACGGAGGCCCGGCGGGCGATCTCGGTCACGCCGACACCGGGACGGGACGGCCGGGCCCGTCGGGCCGGGCCCGGCCGGCACCGCGGCGGGGCCACGGACCCTGACCCCGGGTCCGTCGACGCTCACGCCGCAGGACCTCGGCCACTGCCAGCCACAGCAACACCTCGGCGGACACCTCGAGCCCGTGGGCCCACGATCCCCGCTCCCCGAGCGTCACCGCTCCGCCCGAGGCCACCGTGAACCGGGGGGCGTAGCCGAAGACGGTCGACGCCGGAAGGGCCCGGCCCTGGCTGTCGACCAGGCGCCAGCCCGAGGCGGGGGCCAGGGCTGCGACGACGGTCCCCGGGGCCACCCGGCCCGAGAAGGCCGTCCCCCCCACCGGCCCGGGCAGGACCGGGGTGAGGGGGCTGAGGGGCGGTGGCCCTCCGACGGCTCCGGTGGCCGGAGCCGTCAGGGCGGTCGACGGGCCTTCGCCCCGCAGGGGCAGGGCGGCTGCGTTGTCGAAGACGGCGTAGCCGCCCTGACCGGGCACCACCCGGAGATCGTTCTGGTGGGTGAGGGCGGTCAGGAGGTCAGCCTGGCCGGCACCGCCGCCGGCCGGCGGGGAGGTTGCGGGTCCGGGGGCCAGCGCTTCGACCACCACCACATACCGGATGGCGTAGGGAGCGAGGAGCGCCCCCAGCCGGACGGTGTCGTCGGTCCGGGCCAGCTCGACGTCCCGGGCCACCTGGTCGGCCGCGCCGGGGTCGGAGCCGGGCCAGAGGCTGGTGGCGTCGGGGAGCCCCCCCTCGCTCAGGGTGTAGCCGAGGCCCGGGGTCAGGGTCCAGCTCCCCCCGGGCAGGAGGGAGGGGTCACCGAGCCAGAGGACCCGGAAGGCCGCTGATCCGGGTGGTCCCCCCATCCAGCCCACGGCCTGCCCGTACCCGGCGGTCGGGAGATCCCAGCGACCGCCCAAGGCGGCAGTGGCCACGGGAACCGTCCCCACCAGGGCGGCGGCCGCGGCCAGCACGGTGACGACCTGCCGCCAGCCGAACCGGTGGCCCCGGAGATCGCTCTCGAAGGCGGCGACCCCGAGGCCCACGGCCAGGGCCAGCCCCAGGGCGGCCGGGGCCAGGAGCACTGGGGCGGGCAGCCCGACCGGACCCAGCCAGCCTCGACCCGACACCCAGACCAGCACCCAGGACAGAAGGGCGAGCACCCAGGCCCGCCCGGCCCAGGCCAGCCGCCAGCCGGCCCCGATCACGAGCGGGAGAAGGGCAGCCACCAGGAAGGCCGTCGCCATGGGGGTGTCGCCGATGGGGCCCACGGCCAGTCGCAGGAGGGCGGTCCAGCCCGGGGCCGCGGAGGGGACCGGGGCGGTCCCGACCAGGGTCTGGAGACGGGCCGGGCCGACCAGCACCGCCATCGACCAGGGGGCGAGGAGGACGGCGGCCAGGACGGTGGCCCCGGCCGCGGTGCCGAGCACCTGCCGGGCCGAGGCCCAGGCCCGGCCACCCCCCACGGCCAGGGTCCCGGCAGCCAGACCGATCGCCACCACCAGGGTGAGGAGGATCCCGGTCGTGGCCAGGCTGCTGAGGACCGCCTCGAGGAGCCCCAGGGCCAGGACGGCGGCCGACGGCCGACGCCGCCACCAGGTCGACCGGCCCCGGACCAGGTCCCGGCGGGTGGCCACGGCGCCGAGCGGGACGGTGGGGGCCGGGGCGGTGGCGGTCTCCGCGGTGCTGAAGGGCTCGATCCGACCGGCCCGGGCCAGGATGGCCAGGATCCACGGGGTGGCGACGTAGGCCAGGAGTCCGTCCCAGCGCCCGGTGGCCAGGGAGTCGTAGGGCAGCGGCACGGCCAGGTAGACGACCGTGGCGGCGGCCCGGGCCCTCCACGATCCGATGGGTCGGGTCAACCGGGCCACGCCGAGTGCCCCCAGGGGCAGGCAACCCAGGACGAGGATCTTGCCGAGGAGTCCCACGGCACCGACGAGGAGGAAGCCGGCGAGGCCTAGCAGGCCGAGTCCCGGGGTAGTGGGACCGGTCACCCCCACCCCGGTGGGCTGCCAGCCGGACAGGAAGCGGTGGATCATCGTTCCCGCCGACGGCAGGGGGAGGAGCTGGCCCACCGAGGGAAGCCCGGACCCCAGGATCTGGCGGCTCCCGAAGACCAGGACCAGGATGACGGCGGCCCAGAGGACGATCCGCTGGGTGGCCGACCGCCTCCCGTCGGCGAACGATCCCGATCGGGCCGGGCCGTCGGGGAAAGCGGCCCCGGTCTCCCCCGCCGGCTCCCGCCCCGCCGGGGAGGCCCCGACGCCGGCGGCCGGCGGGGCCGCGTCCTCCTCGGCCCAGGCCCGGGCCTCCAGGGTGACGGCATCGAGGTGGGCCACGTGGAGGCCGTAGGTGACGGCCCGGCGGAGGTAGGCGTTGAGCCGGGCACTGCCCCGAAGCTGGAGCCGCCGGACCTCGTGGTCGGGCATCCGTCGGGTTGTCCTGATCCGGGCCCTGACCGCCGAGATCTCCCGTCGGTGGCCGAGGTTCCAACGCCAGGCCAGGAGCACGGCGGTGGCCCGGTCCCGTCGACGGGCCAGCAGCGCCACGACCAGCTCGCCGAGCGAGAGGAGGACCAGCTGGGGGAGGATCCGCAGGAGGTGGAACCAGCTGGTCGAGCTCAGGACGGCCCTGAGCTCGTGGCGGCGCTGGAGCGCCTGGAGACCCACCGCCCCGGCCGGCTCGGTGACGCCCTGGGGGAGGGGCCGGCGGCCACTGGACAGCATCTCCCGATGACGGACCCTGGCGTCGGGGGCCACCACGACCCGGGCCCCGAGGACCTGGGCCCGCCAGCAGAGATCCAGGTCCTCGCCCATGGCGAAGATGGTGGGGTCGAAGCCGCCCAGCTCCACGAACAGGTCGGACCGGACCAGGGTGCAGCCCCCGGGGGCAAGGAAGACGTCCCGGACGGCATCGTGCTGGCCGTGGTCGACCTCGCCGGTCTCGACCCTGTTGACGACGGCCCCACTCTTGTCGACGGCCATCCCGACCTGGAGGAGGCACCCGGGGTCGTCCCAGCTGACCAGCTTGGGGGCGACGATGCCGGCGTTGGATCGGAAGGCCTCCTCCACCAGGAGGTGGACGGCGTCGGGATCGGGGGCCACGTCGTCATGGCAGAAGAGGAAGTAGGCGGCTCCCTCCACCATCGTGAGGACCTCGTTGGCGGTGGCCCCGAAGCCACGGTTCTCCGGGAGCCGCCGCACGTAGGCGGACGGGAGCGAGGCCGCCACCGTCGGGGTGGGGTCGACGGTGCTGGCGGCGTCGAGGACGAGGACCGACATCTCCGGGTAGTCCTGGCCGGCCAGGGCGGCCAGGACCTCATCGAACCAGGGCCCGGGGTCGTTCGTGACGACGACGACAACAACCGGGGGAACCAGGGTCTCCATCAAGGTCACGAGGCTACTTCGTGCAGGTTTGGGGCCCGGGAGACGCCCGGCGACGGGGACCGTTCAGAAGGTGCTTGCAACTGTTAGCACTATCCCGTACAGTAGCTAGCAACAGAGGTCGCCCCCCGACCGCAGAACCAGAGGAAGGACACCGAAGATGCCTGAGATCAAGGACATCACCACCGGAATCACGAAGACCGCCCGGGACGCCGCCTACGTGGCCGTCGGACTCGGCGTGATGGGGTTCCAGCGGGCCCAGGTCCGTCGCCAGGAGCTCGTGAAGCGCTTCGCCCAGCCCCGCACCCTCATCGAGAGCCGTCTCGGCGACGTCCGGGGCGAGTTCACCAAGAGCGTGAAGTCGGTGGACGAGGCCGTGGAGAACGTGATCGGCCGCGTCGAGTCGACCTTCGAGCCCCTCGAGGAGCGGCTGCCGACCCAGGCCCGTGATCTGGTCAAGCAGGCCCAGGCCCAGGCCCGTGAGGCCCGCCAGCAGCTCCGGAACCTGCTGCTGTCCGCCGCCGCCTGACGGCCCTCTTCGACGATCCGGCCGCCCCCCGTCCGGATCGTCGGCCCGAGGGGTCGGGCTTTCCCCCCAAAGCCCCCCTCGGATGGGACCGACCCCATTCCCCCTGGGGACGGTCCAACGCCGGTCATCGACCGGTTGCACGGAACGGCCCGCCGCCACGCGGCGGGCCGTTCCGCGTCCCCGGTCAGGGTCGGCGATCCTGCCAGAAGGTAAGGACGTCACGGAGGGTCGTCCCGAGGTCGATCTCGGGCTCCCAGCCCGTGGCCTCCCGGAGCCGGGTGGGATCGCCCCGGACGACCGGGACGTCCACCGGTCGGAACAGCTCGGGGTCTGCAACGAGCTCGAGCTCGGCCCCGGCCAGGGCCAGCAGGGTCTCGGCTACCTCGGAGATGGCGACGTCCCGGCCTGTGCAGACGTTGTAGATCTCGCCGGGCCGTCCCCGCTCGATCAGGAGCCGGTAGGCCCGGACCACGTCCCGGACGTCGGTGAGGTCCCGGCGGGCACTGAGGTTCCCGATGGGGATGGTGGCCGTCCCGGTCCGTTGGGCCTCGACGATCCGGGCGGCCAGGGCCGGGACCACGAAGGCGTCCGACTGCCCGGGCCCGACGTGGTTGAAGGGCCGGACCCGGATCACGGGAAGGCCGTGGGCCAGGCCGGCCTGGACCCCGAGGTACTCGGCTGAGACCTTGCTGGCCGCGTACGGGGTGACCGGAGCCAGGGGCTGGACCTCGGTGACTGGGAGGTCCTCGGGGGCCACCGCCCCGTAGACCTCGGCGGAGCTGGTCAGGAGCACGGTGGGGGTCCTCGAACAGGCCCGGGCCGCCTCCAGGAGGTAGAGGGTGCCCAGGGCGTTGACCCGGAGAACGTCTCCGGGATCCTCCCAGGAGCGGCCGACATGGGAGAGGGCGGCCAGGTGGTAGATGGCGTCAGGGGCGGCGCCGACCACGGCGTCGAGCATGGCCTTCCCGTCGGTCACATCGACCTCGTGGTCGATGGCGACGACCTCGTCACCGGCCTCGGCGAGGAAGGAGCTGAGCCAGGTACCCACGAATCCACGGCCGCCGGTGACGAGTGCACGCACGTCGGCGAACCTTAGGGGTCACCGTCCGGGGCGTCGAACCCTGGACGCCGGCCGGGGCCGGCCCGGTCAGGGTGGGGCGGCGCGGGCCGCTTCGGCAGCCCAGCGGTAGGCGGCCAGATGTCCCTCGGCGCTGGCCTCCCAGCTGTGTCGGGCCGCCACGGCCAGACCCTCCCGGCGCCGGTCGTCGGCCCCGGGGCTCCCGGCCAGGGCGGAGCGGAGGGCGGTGACGAGCCCGTCGACGGACCCGGGGGCGGCCAGGAGGGCGGCGGAGCCGGCCAGGTCGGCCATGACGGTGCCGGCCGTGGTGACGAGCGGGGCCCCGCAGGCCAGCGCTTCGAGGGCGGGGAGCCCGAACCCCTCCTCCAGGGCCGGGTAGGCGACCACGACGGCTCCCCGGAGGAGGGCCGGCACGGCGGCGTCGGGGACGTACCCGGTGGCGATGACCCGATCGCGGTGGCGGGCCACGCCGACGGCCCGCTCCACCTCGGCCCGGCCCCAGCCCGGACGGCCGGCCAGGACCAGGGTCAGTTCTGCCTCCTCCCCGGCGATCCGGTCGAAGGCCGCCACCAGCTCGGGCACGGCCTTCCTCGGCTCGAGGGTTCCGAGGAAGAGGATGTAGGGGGACCGCACCCCGAGCCCGTCGAGGAGTCGCCGGTCCGAGCCGGCATCGGGCTCCTCGGGTCGGAATCGTCCGTGGTCCACACCGTGGGGCACGACGAAGACCCGGCCCAGGGGTCGACAGAGCTCCTCGAACCGCCAGGCGGTCTGGTCGCTGACGCAGACGAGAGCGGTGGCCCGGCGGGCGGCCACCTTGATGGCCCGGCGGAAGACGGGGACCTTGCTCCGCTCGTGCCATTCGGGATGGTCGAGGAAGGTGAGGTCGTGGATGGTCACCACCGCCGGCACCCGACCCCGTTCGGGCATGGTGTAGTGGGGCCCGTGGTGGACGTCGACGCCGGCTCCCCGGAGTAGCCCGGGCAGGCGGACCTGCTCCCAGACGAGACGGAGCGGCCGCCGCTCGGGGGCGGCGGCCCGGACCGATCCGGACGGGCCGGCCCAGCCCTCCCACCGTGCCACGTCCCCGGTCCGGCTCCAAAGCGTCAGGTCGACGTCCGGTCGGGCGGCCAGGGCCGTGACCAGGTCGACGGTGTACCGCCCGGCGCCGACCGGGTCGGCCGGAACGGCGGTGACGTCGAGGGAGAGGCGGAGGGAGGCGCCCGTCATATCGCAGCCCAGAGGTCGAGGTGCCGCCGGGCCGCTGCCTCCCAGGTCAGCCCGGTCGTATGGTCCCGGCCCGCCCGGACCAACCGATCCCGGAGCTCCTCGTCGCCGGCCACGGTCTCGAGGCCGGCGGCGATGGCGTCGACGTCGAGGGGATCGACCTCGAAGGCGGCCCCCCCGGTGCTCGGGAGCGCGCTGGCCACCACCGGGATGCCGGCCCACATGGCCTCGACCGGCGGGAGCCCGAAGCCCTCGGCCAGGGGCACGTAGGCCAGGAGGCGGGCCTTGGCGTAGAGGGCAGCCAGGATGGGGGCCTCGACCCGGCCGGCGGGGACGACCCCTTCGGCGTGCCCGAGATCGAGATCGCTCCCCCAGCCCGTCGGGCCCACCACCACCAGGGGTCCGGGCAGCCGGGTCCGGACGGCGGCGTAGGCGGCCAGGAGCCGCGGCAGGTTCTTCCGGGGCTCGAGGGTGCCGACGGAGAGGAGGAAGTCGCCCGGCACCCCGAGCTGGTGGAGCAGGCGCTCGGCCCCCCGGAGGTCGGGCGGGGGGAGGTGGTCGCATCCCGGCGCCACCGTCACCACCCGGCCGGGATCGGCACCGGCCCCGATGAGCTGGGTGGCCACCTCGTCCGAGGGGACCACCAGGCGGCGGGCCCGACGAAGGGCCCGCCCGAGGGCGGCCTCGTGCCAGCGGCGGCCCCGGGAGGGGTAGGCCTCGGGGTTGGTCCGCCACAGGAGATCGTGGACCACGACCACCAGGGACCCGGCCTGGACCTGGGGGGCGGCCAGGGAGACGGCGTGGATCACGTCGAAGCCCCCCGGGGCCCGGAGGAGGCCCCGGTCCCAGGCCCGGGTCAGGGCCGGGCCGGGCAGGACCGAGGTATGGAGGGGAAGTCCGTAGCGCTCGAGTGGGTCCTCCCGACCCGGGGGGCGGCTGGCGTAGAGACCCAGGCCCGGGAGCCCGGGGCCGGCGAGGCGGCCGGCACCGAGCGTCGAGAGTCCGGCCAGGATGCCCTCGGCGTAGGTCCCGATGCCGCCGGGGACGCTCCGTCGGAGCTGTTGGACCACCAGGAGGACCCGGAGGTCGTCGGAGCCCGATGCGGTCACCGGGCCGCCCCGGCGTCGGCGTAGAGGGAGGCGAGCCCGGCGGCGGCGGCCTCCCAGGTGTAGGTGGCGGCATGCCGGCGGCCGGCGTCGACGAGCCGACGGCGGTGGTCCCCGTTGTCGAGGACATCGGCCAGGGCCGTGGCCAGGGCGTCGTGGTCGCCCGGGGCGACCAGCACGGCGGCGTCCCCTGCCACCTCGGCCACGGCTCCGGCCGCAGTGGCCACCACCGGCACCCCGGCGGCCATGGCCTCGAGGGGAGGGAAGCCGAAGCCCTCGTAGATGGAGGGGTAGGCCAGCAGGGCGGAGCCGGACAGGACGGCGGCCAGGTCGGTCTCGGCCAGGTACCCGGCCCGGACGATCCGGCCCCGGACCGGGGACCGTGCCAGCACCGACGTCAGCGCCCCGGCACCCCAGCCGTCGGCTCCCACGATGACCAAGGCCAGGTCGGGTCGGTCGGCGGCCACGAGCTCGAAGGCCCGGACCAACCCGGGGTAGTCCTTCCTGGGCTCGACCGTTCCCAGGGCCAGGATGTACCGGTCGGTCCCGGGGGGCAACCGGAGGGGGACGGGACCGGAGAGGGCCGGGACCCCCGCGATCCCGTGGTGGACGGCCCGGACCCGTTCGGGATCGGCGTCGAAGGCTTCGACCACCTCCCCGGCCACGAACCGGGACGGGGTGTGGACCCAGGCCCCGTCCCGGACGGCTCGACGGACGAGATCGGGGAAGGCCAGGCTGGCGGCGTCACACAGTTCCGGAAAGCGGACGACGGTGAGGTCGTGGACGGTCACGACCCGGGCGGCCCGTCGGGTCGGGGGGACGACGAAGTTGGTGCCGTGGACGACGTCGACGGCACCGACGAACCATTCCGCCGGGGGCCGGCCGCCATGGCGCCAGGCCCACTGGAGGGGCCTGGCCGGCATGGCCCGTTGGTGGAGGTCGATCCCGGGGGGAAGGAGGGGACCGAGCCGGTCCCGGCGGCGCCAGCTGACGGCGAAGGCCGAGGTCTCGAGATCGGGGCGGCGGCCGAGGGCTTCGAGGGCGCCGAGGCAGAACCGACCCACGCCGGTGCGAACCCCCAGGAGGGGTGTGGCATCGAGGGCCACGGCAAGGCGGTGACCAGGGCCGGGACGGTCATGGGGCACCCGGGGAGCCTTGCACACCGGGACCGGTAGCCTGGCCGACGTGATCACTGCTCTGGCCGGAGGTGTCGGCGCCGCCCGGCTCCTGCGGGGGATGATCCGGGCCGTACCGGCCGACCAGGTCACGGCCGTCGTCAACACCGGGGACGACACCGAGCTCCACGGTCTCCACATCAGCCCCGACCTCGACACCGTCGCGTACACCCTGTCCGGCCGGTCCGACGAGGAGCGGGGATGGGGCCTGGCCGGGGAGTCCTGGGCAGTCATGACCGCCCTCGAGGAGCTCGGTGGGGAGGCCTGGTTCCGACTCGGGGACCGTGATCTGGCCACCCATCTCCTGCGGACCGGTCGTCTCCGGGCCGGGGCCACCCTCTCGGAGGTGACGGCCGAGCTCTCGGCCGCCCTCGGTCTCGCCGTACGACTCCTGCCCATGTCGGACGACCCGGTCCGGACCCGGCTCCGGCTGGTCGAGGGCGGGGAGGTGGCCTTCCAGGACTACTTCGTCCGGCTCCGCCACGAGGTGGCCGTGGCCTCGGTCCACTTCGAGGGGGCCGGCTCGGCCCGACCGGGGCCGGGGGTGCTCGAGGCCCTGGCCGGGGCCGACCGGGTCGTGATCTGTCCCTCGAACCCCATCCTCTCCATCGGCCCCATCCTGGCCCTCCCGGGCGTGACCGAGGCGCTGGCGGCCCGTCGGGCCGACGTGGTGGCCGTCTCCCCCATCGTGGCCGGCTCGGCCCTCAAGGGACCTGCGGACCGGCTCATGGGCGAGCTCGGCCTCGAGGTGTCGGTGGTGGGCGTGGCCCGGGCCTACGCCGCGGTGGCCGGGACCCTGGTCATCGACGAGGCCGATGCCGACCTGGCCGGCCAGGTCGAGGACGTGGGCACGGCGTGTGTAGTCACCGAGACCGTGATGTCCACCCCGGAACGGGCCACGGCACTGGCCAGGGTGGTGCTGGGCGGGGACCGGTGACGGGGACGCCGGTGGGGGCCCTCCTGATCCTCCCGGTCACCGGCGTCGGCGAGGTCAGGGCCGGGGACGACCTGGCCGGCCTCCTGGCCCGCCAGGCCGAGCTCCTCGAGGGAGACGTGCTGGTCGTCACCCAGAAGGTGGTGTCGAAGGCCGAGGACCGCCTGGTGGCGGTCGGTCCATCCGATCCCGAGGGGCGGCGCCGGCTCATCGAGGGGGAGTCGACCCGGATCCTGCGGCGTCGGGACGAGCTGCTCATCACCGAGACCCACCACGGCTTCGTCTGCGCCAATGCCGGCGTCGACCTCTCCAACGTGGAGGAGGGCTGGGTCGCCCTCCTGCCGGTCGACCCCGACCGGTCGGCCCGGCGGATCCGTGACGGTGTCCGGGCCGCCGCCGGGGTCGAGATCGGTGTGGTCATCTCGGACACCTTCGGCCGGCCCTGGCGCCAGGGCGTGACCGATGTCGCCATCGGTTGCGCCGGGGTGGCCGCCGTGGTGGACCTCCGGGGCACCAGGGACGCCCTGGGCCGGGAGCTGGTCGCCACCGAGGTGTGCGTGGCCGACGAGCTGGCCGCCGCCGCCGAGCTCGTGATGGGGAAGGCGTCGGGCATCCCGGCCGCCATCGTCCGGGGTGTCGACCCGAGCTGGCTCCGGCGGGGCTCGGTGGCCGGCGAGATCGTCCGGTCCCCGGCGGAGGACCTCTTCCGCTGACGCTCGTTCACCTCCCGGGGAGCGACGGCGTGATGGAGGCGATCAGCGAGCTGACCTCCGACTCCTCCAGGGCGTAGCTCAGGAACAGTCCCCGGAGTCCGTTGCGCAGGAGCTCGAGCTCCTCGTCGAAGGTCTGGGGAAAGGCGAAGCGGTGGAGGGCGAAACCGTCGGCCAGGGCCACGAAGGCCTGGGCGGCGCGGCGATGGTCCCGGATGCCGAGGGCGGCGAGCCGGACCGAGGCGACCTGCTCGAAGGCGGCGGTGGAGGCCGCCACCGCCGCCCTCAGGGCGGGATTCCGAGCTGCCTCGAGGTAGACCTCGTACTGGGCCAGCCCGGTCGTCGAGGCCCCCGTGATCAGGGCCCGGGCCACCGACTGGCCCAGATCCTCCAGGCTGGTGGCACCAGCGGTGGCGCCGTCGAGAAGGAGCCCCAACTCGCCGACCCGACGTTCGACGTGGTACTTCAGCGCCTCCTCGATCAACTGGGCGGTGGTCGAGAAGTAGTACCCGGTCGTCGGGGCCGGAAGACCGGCATGGGCGGCGACGGCCCGGTGGGTGGCGGCCTTCACACCCCGCTGCGCGATCAGCTCGACCGCGGCCCGGAGCAACCGCTCACGACGCTCCCGACTGCGCTCCTGGCTGGCTCCACGTCCGGTGACCATTGACAAGCCCCTCCATGACTGATACATCTGTATCAACTAATCGATACATTCGTCTCGAATCGTACTCCAGGGGGGACCGCCCCGCTGGGGGGGGCTCGAAGGGACAGGGGGGCACCGTGGGTTGGACCGGGAAGCAGTACCGGCTCGTCAGCACGCCGATCGTGGTGGCGGTCGTCACGGCAGTCGCAGCGATGGGGGTGGGTGTCGCAGCCGACGTCCCTGCCGCAGCAGCGACGTCGTCGTCGTCGACCACCGTCCTGCTCCCCCAGGACGATCCCTTCTACCAGCCGCCGACCGGGTTCCAGCGCTCGGCGCCGGGGACGATCCTGCGCTCCCGAAAGGTCTCGGCCACGGCCTATGTCCTCCCCGTCCCGGCCAACGTCTACCAGATGCTGATCCGGACCACCGACGCCCTGGGGAACCCGGTGGCGACCGTCAGCACGCTCTTCGTGCCACTGACCCCGGCGTCGGGGCCCCGGAACCTGATGTCCTACCAGATCGCCATCGACAGCCTGGGCCCGGCGTGTGACCCGTCCTACGAGATGCGGACGGGGTCCGAGCTCGACGTCACCGGCGAGCTCGCCGACCTGGCCTTCGGGTGGGACACCGTGATCACCGACTTCGAGGGCGAGGACATGGAGTTCGCGGTGGGACCGATGGCCGGTCACGCCGTGCTCGACGGTATCCGGGCCGCCGAGAGCCTCCCCCAGGGCGGACTCGCCACTACCAGCAAGGTGGTGGCCTGGGGCTACTCCGGCGGGGGCCAGGCCACGGCCTGGGCGGCCCAGCTCCAGCCGTCGTACGCGCCGGGGCTGCAGGTGGTCGGCTACATCGCCGGGGACTTCCCCGCTCAGATCAACACCTTGTTGCCCTCCCTGAACGGCGGCCCCTTCAGCGGCTTCGTCCTGGCCGGAGCCATCGGGGTGATGCGGGCCTACCCCCAGCTCGACTCGCTCCTCAATGCCAAGGGTCAGGCCCTGATGGGGCAGATCGGTCAGGAGTGTCAGCTCACCCTGGTCTTCAGCAACGCCTTCGAGAACCTGAACTCGTTCACGACGACTGACGTCTTCACGAGTCCGGCCGCCAAGGCCGTTTTCGCCGCGGACAGCCTGGGGGCCGTCCCACCCTCGGCGCCGGTTCTCCTCCAGGACGGCGTCCTCGACGAGATCATCCCCTCGACCCAGGGGGAGATCCTCAATCAGCAGTGGTGCAACGAGGGGGCCCAGATCGACTTCAGCCTGTCGTACGTGCCCGAGCACGTCGTGAACGACCTGGCCCAGATCCCCAGCTCGTTGCTGTGGGCCGAAGCCCGCTTCCTGGGAATCCCCTCGACCGACACCTGCTCCTGAGGGCGGCGGGGGGCGCCGGCGACGGTTCCCCACCGACGGGCCCGGGTGTCAGGAGCCGCCCCGGCTCCCTCCCTGGTCGAGGACGGCCACGACCCCGTCGGAGAGTGCTGTCCAGGACCGCCAGCCGAGATGGATCTGGGCCCGGCCCGGATCGAGGGCGCTGCGGAGGAGCTCACCGGGTCGGAGGGGGGCGTGGACGGCCGGGAGCGACACCCCGGCCGCCACGGCCATCTCCCGGGCCAGCTCGTTGACCGAGACCTCCCGCCCCGTGCCGACGTTCAGGACGAGGCCGCCGCCCCGGCTCCCGGCTCGGACGAAGGCGTCCACGACGTCGTCGACGTAGACGAAGTCCCGGGTCTGCTCACCGTCGCCGTAGACGGTGAGGGCCTCGCCCCGGCGGAGCCGATCGGCGAAGATGGCCACCACCCCGGCCTCCCCGTGGGGATCCTGCCTGGGTCCGTAGACGTTGGCCAGGGCCAGGGCGCAGAACTCCACGGCGTGGAGCTCCCGGTAGCAGACCAGGTAGTCGAGGGCCGACTTCTTCGAGACCCCGTAGGGGGAGAGAGGACGGTGGGGGTGCGACTCGCGCACCGGAAGGTCGGCCGGGTCGGGCTCGCCGTAGAGGGTCCCCCCGCTGGCGGCGAAGACGACCCGGCCGGTGCCGGCGGCCTTCGCTCCCTCGAGCACCCTCACCGTCCCGAGGATGTTCACCTCGGCGTCGAAGACGGGACGGTCGACCGACACCCGGACATCGGCCTGGGCGGCCAGGTGGAAGACCACCTCGGGGCGACGGTGGACCATGACCTCGACCATGTCGGCCGAGCGAACGTCGATCTGGTGGACGGTCAGCTCGTGGTCGGGATGGGCCCGGGCGTCGGCCAGGTTGGCCAGCTTCCCCGTCGAGAGGTCGTCGACGACGTCGACGGCATGACCTTCGGCCAGGAGCCGGTCGACCAGGTTGGAGCCGATGAACCCGGCCCCTCCGGTGACCATGACCCGGGTCCGGGCCCCCGGTTCGGGGCGACCCCCGACCCGGGTCACGGGCCGACGTCCGGGAAGCGGCAGCCGGCCAGGCGACCGCCGGCCGGGACCTCGGCCCCGTCGCCGACGACGGACTTACCGGACAGCTCGGCCCCGGGGCCGACGGTGGCACCGAATCCGACGACGGAGTCGACGACGCTGGCCCCCACCCCCACCCGCACCCCGGCCAGGAGCACCGAGCCCTGGACCCGGGCTCCTCCCTCCACGACAGCCCCGGCCCCGACGACAGACCCCTCGACGAAGCCGCCTGCCGCCACGGATGCCCCCGACCCCACCAGGGACCGGGCCCGGACGTCGCCGTCGATCCGGGCCGTCCCGAGCGTCCAGACGCCGGGAGCGACCTCCACGGCCCCCGGGGCCGGGAGCCCGGCCCGACGGCCGGAGAGGAGATCACGGTGAGCCTGGAGGTAGCTGGCCGGCGTACCCGTGTCGAGCCAGTAGTCCCGGCTGGACCGGGCGAAGAGGCGGCCCTCGGCGGCCAGGGCCGGGAACGTCTCCCGTTCGACCGAGACCCGGCGGCCGGTGGGGATCCGGTCCAGGACCTCGTGCTCGAAGACGTAGGTCCCGGCGTTGATCTCGTTGGTGGGGGCCTCATCGATGGGTGGCTTCTCGACGAAGGCCAGAACCCGGCCTTCGGCGTCGGTGGGGACGACCCCGAATCTCGAGGGGTCCTCGACCGGGGTCAGGGCGATGGTGGCCACCGCCCCGGTCCGGTGGTGGAAGTCGACCAGGGCCCCGATGTCGAGATCGGTCAGGACGTCCCCGTTGACGACGATGAGGGTGCCCGAGAAACCGGCATGGTCGGCGGCGAAGCGGATGGCACCGGCCGTGTCGAGGGGCTCGGCCTCGACGGCGTAGGCGAGGCGGACCCCGGCAGCCGCCCCGTCGGGGTAGGCGGCCAGGAAGGCGTCGGGACGGTAGCCCAGCGACAGGACCACCTCGACGACCCCGTGGGAGGCCAGCGTGGCCAGGACCCGCTCGAGCATCGGGACCTCGACGATGGGGAGGAGCTGCTTCGGTGTGGTGGTGGTCAGGGGCCGGAGTCGGGTCCCCTCGCCCCCCACCAGGACAACGGCTTGCACAGGCCCGTCAGCTAGCCCGTCGTCGTCGTCGGCGAGGAGGCGACGGTGGTCGAGCTCCCCGGGGCGGCGGTGGTGGGCGACGTGGCCGGCACCGACACCGGGGGGGTGAGGGTGGGGACGGTGGTGGTGGGCGAGGAGGCGGCTTCGGAGGCGGTGAGCATGGCCGAGACCACCGTGCCCGGCGGCTTGGGGATGCTGGCCCCGTGGGGGACGAAGGCGACGGTGATGAGCTGGTTGTTCCCCAGCCGGTAGGCGTCGGGCTGGTCGACGATGATCGGCTTCTTGGCCGTGAAGGTCGTGTAGACCTGCACGATCACGTTGCCCTGCTTGTCGGCGTCGGGGGTGCCCTTCGGGCATCTGTCGCCGGTCCGCCAGGTCCGGCCCACCGTGGAGCTGCCCTTGCCCGGGACCCGGACCGAGGACGACGTGAGGAGCATCCCCGGGTAGAGACTGACGAAGCGGCCCAGCGTGGCATTCCCACCGGCGTTGGCGTCGGACGAGGGCGAGATGCGGATCAGGCCGTCCCCGGTGGTGGAGAGCTGTGGGGTCGCCTTGGCCTTGGGATTGGCGGGAACGTTGGGGGTCTGGACACCACAGACGTCGAAGGAGAGGGCCGACACCCATTTCGTCCCGGTCGTGGGCTGGCCGTTCGACGAGGGGTGCTGCCGCTCGTAGCGGCTGTACCAGATCAGGGACAGGCCCAGGAGGCAGATCAGGGTCAGGCTCCCGTACCACTTGAGGGGTCGTTGGCCACGATAGGTCTTCCCGCCGCCGGTGGCGGCGGCTCGTGCCACCCATTTTCCCGTATCGCTCCTGGCCATGACCGGCCAGCACCCTAGTCCGACTGGGGGAGGGTGGTGGAACGCCCCCGGCCCACCAGGGCCAACCGTGCCCAGGACAGCGTCAACCTGGCCGCCAGGACGGCGGCGGCCACGGGGAGGAGGGCCCGCCGCCAGCCGGTTTCGCTCCGAACCGCGAACCGGAGGGCGGAGCGGTGGTGGGCCAGGAGCATCCGATAGGGGCGGCGGCGGGTGGAGACACCCTGGATGTGGGTGACCGACGACCCCGGCACGTAGGCCACCCCCCAGCCGGATCGGTGCGCCCGCCAGCAGAGGTCCATGTCCTCGGCATACATGAAGTAGGACTCGTCGAACCCCCCCAGGCCCTCCCAGGCCTGGCGGCGGGCCAGGAAGCAGGCGCCCGACACCCAGTCGACCTCGACGGGGGGGCGGGGGCCGTTCTCCGGCCCCGGGTCGAGCTCGAGGTCGTCCATCCGGTAGCGGCGGGAGAAGCGGTTCCCCGGGAAGGGCAGGCCCAGGAGGGCGTGACCGGCGGCGTCGATCAGGGAGGGGAAGCGGCGGGCCGAGGGGTAGCGCGATCCGTCGGGCTCGACGATCCGGGGACCGACGAGGGCCAGGGTGGTGTCGCCGTCGAGGGCGGCGACCAGGGCCCGGACGGCCCCGGGATGGAGGACCACGTCCGGATTGGCCACCAGGACCAGTTCGGAGTCGGTGGCGGCCACCCCCCGGTTGGCCCCCGACCCGTAGCCCAGGTTCGACCCCGACCGGATGATCTCGACACGGGGGTCGATCCCGTCGAGGGAGGCCGGAGCCCGGGTGCCGGTGGAGGCGGAGTCGACGACGGCGTTGTCGACGACGACGACGGTGGTGACACCCTCTCGGTGGAGGGACCGGACGCAGTCGGCCAGGACCGGACCGGCGTGGTGGTCCACGATGACCGCCGACACCCGCCCGGCCGGGGCCCCGACGCCGTCACGGTCGTGAGCCACGGGATCAGAACCGGCGGGTGAAGCGGTACTTCACCAGGGCCCGGAGGGCGGAGAAGCCGTCCCGCCAGCTGATCTTCTTGCCCTCGTCGAGCTCCCGGCCGGCGTAGGAGATGGGGACTTCGTAGATCCGGAACCCCCGGCGGAGGACCTTGGCCGTGATCTCGGGCTCGAAGTCGAACCGGTCCGACTCGATGGTGATCCCGTCCAGGACGACCCGGTCGAAGAGCTTGTAGCAGGTCTCCATGTCGGAGAGGGTCGACCGGTAGAGGACGTTGGTGACGAGGGTGAGGAAGCGGTTCCCCACCCAGTGGGAGGGCAGCATGTTCATCCGCTCGCCGGTGAAGCGGCTCCCGTAGACCACCTTGGCCTTGCCCTTGAGGACCGGGGCCAGGAGCAGGTGCCAGTCGTCGGGGTCGTACTCGAGATCGGCGTCCTGGATGAGGATGAGGTCTCCCCGGGCGGCCTCGATCCCGGACCGGATGGCGGCACCCTTGCCCCGGTTGGTGCCGTGGGTCAGGACCCGGACGGTGGAGTCCTGGAGGGCGGCGAGGATCTTGTCGCTCCCGTCGGTGGAGCCGTCGTCGACGACGACGACCTCGACGTCGAGCGGGACCTCGACCGATCGGACCCGGCGGATGATCTCGGCCACGGTGCCCCGTTCGTTGAAGACGGGGACGATGACCGAGAGGGTCCGGTACTTGGGGGGTCCGGCTCCTTCGCCGGTGTCGCTGTCCACGCCGGTCAACTCCTTCGGGTCGAGGTGGGTCCGTCGGCCTGCATCATGGCCCGACGGGGGGGTGGGCGGCCACGTGCTCCTGGCGGATCAGGTGGTCCAGGGTCCGGGCCAGGCCGTCGGCCAGAGCCACCACCGGCTCCCAGCCCAGCCGGCGGCGGGCCTCGGTGATGTCGGGGCGGCGCCGGACGGGGTCGTCGGCGGGGAGGGGGCGGTGGACGATCCCGGAGGCCGAGCCGGTGAGCTCGAGCACCAGTCCGGCCAGCTCCCCGATGCTGATCTCCTCCGGGTTGCCGATATTGAGGGGACCCGTCTCCGACGAGTCGAGGAGGGCCAGGATCCCGGCCACCTGATCGTCGACGAAGCAGAGGCTCCGGGTCTGGCTCCCGTCGCCGTAGACGGTGAGGGGTCGGCCCTCGACCGCCTGGACCAGGAAGTTCGAGACGACGCGGCCGTCGCCGGGCCGGAGCCGGGGTCCGTAGGTGTTGAAGATCCGGACGATGGCGGTGTCGACGCCCTCGGTCCGACGGTAGGCCGAGGTCAGGGCCTCGGCGAACCGCTTGGCCTCGTCGTAGACGCTCCGGGGACCGGTGGGGTTCACGTTGCCCCAGTAGGACTCGGGTTGGGGATGGAGGGCGGGGTCGCCGTAGATCTCGCTCGTCGAGGCCAGGAGGAAACGGGCGCCGTGGCGGGCGGCCAGCTCGAGGCCGAGGCGGGTCCCCTCGCTCCCGGCGGCCATGGTGGCGAGGGGGCGGGCCAGGTACTCGGGCGGGGACGCGGCGCTGGCGAAGTGGAGAACGGCATCGACGTGACCGTCGACGGGGAGCTCCCGGGCCACGTCGGCCAGGGCCAGCTCGAAACCGGGGTGGTCCTCCAGATGGGCGACGTTGGCGAGGCGTCCGGTGGAGAGGTCGTCGACGCAGACGACCCGGTCGCCCCGATCCAGGAGGGCGTCGCAGAGGTGGGAGCCCAGGAAGCCGGCCCCACCGGTGACCGCCACCCGACGACCCACGCCGGCCGGCCCCGTCACGGGCGGCCCAGGCCGACGTAGCTGAAGCCGATGCGGCGGAGGGAGGCCGGGTCGAGAAGGTTCCGGGTGTCGACGATGGCCGGCGCGGCCAGGAGGTCCCTCACCTTGCCGAAGTCGAGCCAGCGGAACTCCTCCCACTCCGTCAGGACGACCGCCACGGCCGCCCCGGCACAGGGGGCGTAGGCGTCGTCGTGGACCACGACGCCCTCGGGAAATTCTCCGACCGGACCGGTCACGGTCGGGTCGAAGACATGGACGGTCGCCCCCGCGGCCAGGAGCCGCCGGATGATCTCAACGGCCGGGGAGTCCCGCCTGTCGTCGGTCCCGGCCTTGAAGGTGAGCCCCCAGG
This sequence comes from Acidimicrobiaceae bacterium, assembly GCA_003151955.1. GTDB lineage: Bacteria > Actinomycetota > Acidimicrobiia > Acidimicrobiales > UBA8190 > PALSA-743. The sequence continues at coordinate 56,864 of PLZB01000029.1, read as the reverse complement.
CGGCCACATGGCGGCCGGAGAGGTCGCCGCCGGCAGCCCGACGGATCTTCGTCACCACCGAGACCAGCTGGGCCTCGTTGGTGGCGATGACGCCCCGGAGGAGGGAGAAGTCGTAGCCGGACTCCTCGGCCATGTGGACCAGGGCCCGGGTGTCCTTGGGCAGGCAGGACCCGCCCCAACCCGGCCCCGGCCGGAGGTAGTCGAACCCGATCCGGTGGTCGTAGGCCATCCCGAGCAGGACGTCGCGGACGTCGGCGCCGACCGCCTCGCAGACGTTGGCGACGGCGTTGACGAAGCTGAGCTTGGTGGCCAGAAAGGCGTTGGAGGCGTACTTGATGGTCTCGGCCGTCTTGGCGTCCGTGACGATCAGGGGGGCCCGAGTGGAGGCGAAGAGGGCTCCCACCCGAGCCGCGGCGGCCTGGTCGTCGGCACCGACGACGACCCGGTCGGGATGGAGGGAGTCGTGGACGGCGGTCCCCTCCCGGAGGAACTCGGGATTGGAGACGACCGAGACGTCGGATCGGTTGAGGAGCTGCTCGACGAGCAGGGTCGAGCCCACCGGCACCGTCGACTTGTTCACGACGACGGCCCCCCGACTGAGGACGGGGCCGATCTCGCCGGCGGCCTCCTCGAGGGCGGTGACGTCGGCGGACCCGTCGTCGTCCTGGGGGGTGGGGACGCAGAGGAAGACGAATTCGGCCCCCTCGGCGGCGGCGGCGGCGCCGACGACGAAGCGGAGCCGACCGGAGTCGAGGCCTTCCCGGAGCATCTGGCCCAGCCCCTCCTCCACGATGGTGGGCTCCCCCCGCTGGAGCCGCTCCACCTTGGCCGGGTCGATCTCGCCGCAGACCACCTCGTGGCCGAGATGGGCCAGACAGGCCGCCGAGGTCAGGCCGACGTAGCCGGCGCCGATCACGGCGATCTTCGAGCTCCGGAACCGGCTCACGGGGACACCTCCGTGGGGGTGGGGTCGAGGGCGGTCACGAGCCGGGCCAGGGCGTCACGCCAGTCGGGCAGGAGGGGGAGCCCCCCGAGCCGGAGGGCGGCATTCTCGAGGGCCGAGTTGGCCGGTCGGGGAGCGGGCCGGGGAGGGTCGAGGTCCGAGGTGGCGATCGGCTCGACCCGGGCCGGATCGAGCCCGGCCGCCTCGAGGACGGCCCGGGCGAACTCGTACCAGGAAGTGACGCCCTGGTTGGTCACGTGGAAGGTCCCCGGCCTGCGCTCGGTGGCGAGGACGGCGATGGCCCCGGCCAGGTCGGCGGTGAAGGTGGGACTCCCCCGCTGGTCGTCGACGAACCGGAGGGGGCCGGGCTGGCGGGCCAGCCGGAGGACGGTCTTCACCATGTTGGCGCCGTGGGCCCCGCAGACCCAGGAGGTCCTGACGATGGTGTCCCCCGGACCCAACTCCAGCTCACCGCCGTACTTGCTCCGGCCGTAGACCGAGAGGGGGCAGGGCCGGTCCCATTCGAGGTAGGGCCGGGGCGACGTCCCGTCGAAGACGTAGTCGGTGGAGACGTAGAGGAGGTGGGCCCCGACGGCCCGGGCCCCTTCGGCCAGATGACGGGTGGCCAGGGCGTTGACGGCGAAGGCGGTGTCGGGGTCGCTCTCGCAGGCGTCGACGGCGGTGAAGGCGGCCCCGTGGATCACCACCTCCGGCCGGAGGTCGGTCAGGGTGCGGAGCACGGCCGACCGATCGGTGATGTCGAGCTCGGGGAGGTCCGTCCCGGTGACGTCGCAGGCTTCCCTCGTCCCCAGCCGCCCGGTCCGGGGATCGTCGGTCAGGCCTCCCGCCGGGACCTCCCCGGACAGGGCGGCCAGGAGGTCGGTCCCGAGCTGACCCCGGGCTCCGGTGACGAGGATCCGCACGGGCCCGGTCCCGCTCAGGCGGGGCTCGACGATCGGGGACCGTCGGTCCAGGCCGTCTCGACCACGGGGGCCCGGTCCCGCAGGGGCTCCCACCAGGCCCGGTTGTCGGCATACCAGCGGACCGTCTCGGCTAGGCCGTCGTCGAAGCCGATGGTCGGCTTCCAGCCCAGCTCGGTGTGGATCTTGGTGCAGTCGAGGAGGTAGCGCCGGTCGTGGCCGGGGCGGTCGGGAACGATCGTCTTCAGGGAGGAGGGCTTGCCCAGGGTCTCGAGGACGGCGTCGGCGATCTCCTCGATGCTGGCCTCGATCCCGCTCCCGACGTGGTAGGTCTCGCCGATCCGGCCCCGCTCCAAGACGGCTTCGATGGCCCGGCAGTGGTCGGTGACATGGAGCCATTCCCGCCGGTTCTGGGTGGAGGCGTAGAGAGGGAGGGGCCGGTCGTCGAGGGCGTTGGCGGTGAAGAGGGGGATGACCTTCTCGGGGAACTGGTAGGGCCCGTAGTTGTTCGAGCAGTTGGTGATGGTGGCCGCCGTGCCGAAGGTCTCGATGTAGGCCCGGACGGCGTGGTCGGCCCCGGCCTTCGAGGCGTTGTAGGGGGTCCGGGGCCGGTAGGGGTGGTCCTCGGTGAAAGCCTCGTCGGTGTCGAGGGGGAGGTCCCCGTAGACCTCGCAGGTGGAGATGTGGTGGAACCGGGGGACCTCGGCCTGCCGGGCCGCCTCCAGCATGGTCTGGGTGCCGAGGACGTTGGTCCGGAAGAAGCTGGCCGGGTCCAAGATGGCGAGGGAGTTGTGGGACTCGGCGGCGAAGTGGACGACGCAGTCGATCCGGTGGTCCCGACAGGCGGCCAGGGCGGCGACGGGATCGCAGATGTCGCCACGGACGAAGGTGATCCGATCGGCGACGTCGTCGAGGTTGGCCTCGTTCCCGGCGTAGGTCAGGACGTCGTAGGCCACCACACCGTCGTCGGGGTGGTGCTCGACCCAGTAGCGGACGAAGTTCGACCCGATGAATCCGGCACCGCCGGTGACGAGGAGGTTCACGGGGCGCAATCGTAGACCGGGCAGCCCGGGCACCCGTCGGACGGCCCGCCGGCCACGATCCGGTGCTCCCGGGGTCGGTCCGCCAGGAGCGGAACGCGTAGGCTCACCGGCGTGGTGGAGCATGAATCAGCGCCGTCGGCGATCGGCCGCCCGGGTCGGGCGATGGTGGGTCGTCGGAGGCCCGCGTCGTGAAGCTCGTCTTCTCCGACGGCAGTACCAGTCGGGACGTCGATGTGAGGGTCAACCGGCCCGACGCCACGGTGGCCGACCTGGCCCACGCCCTGGACGCGGCCGACTCGGCACGGGTCGAGGGGGAAGAAACCCTCTACGTCGAGGAGTTGCCGATCTCGGGCGATCTCGCCATCTCCGAGGCAGGGATCTACGAGGGTGCCGTCCTGGCCAACCACGAGGCGGCCGGTCCGGTCCCCTTCGTTGAAAGGGCCTTTCCGGGAACGCTCACCCTGTGTGTTCTGACCGGCACCGAGGCGGGGAGGCGAGAGGTCATCGGGCCGGGGAGTTTCGATGTCGGTCGAGCTGCCGACAACGACATCGTCCTGAGCGACGAGACGGTCTCCCGAGCCCACTGCCGGGTCGAGGTGGACGCCGAGGGGGCGGTGACGGTGGTGAACCGCTCGGAGCGGGCCGGGACGTACCTCGGCGGCAAGGAGATCCTGGGTCCGACGCCGGTTCCCGTCGAAACACCTATCGAACTTGGGACCGTCCTCGTCGTGTTCCGGGTCGAACCACAGGATCGGCCCAGAGGACTCGACCGGTTCAGGGATCTCTCCCTCCTGGGGACCCTCAACGTCAACCGGCCGCCCCGGGTCCTGCCGGCGCATCCCTCGGAGCCACTGGATCCGCCCACAGAGCCGGCCAGCGCGTCGAAGCCCGCGTTCAACATCGCCGCCCTGGTCGCTCCGGCCGGAATGGCGCTGGTGATGATCGTGGTGATGCGGAACGCGCTCTACGGCATGTTCGCCCTCCTCAGCCCGGTGATGATGGTGTGGAACCATTGGGAGTCCTCGCACCGGTCGGGACGGGCGCTCCGCCGCTCGACGGCCGAGTACCGGACCAGGGTCGGGACCTTCACCACCGACCTGGCCCGGTTGTCCGAGCAGGAGTCGGGCCGCCGTCGGGAGGACTTCCCGGACCTCGCCGAGGTGCTCCGGAGAGCACTACTCCCGAGCACCCATCTGTGGGAGCGACGGGACGGGCACGCCGATTTCATGCGGCTGTCCCTGGGATACGGGTCGGTCCAGTTCCAGCCCACCCTGAAACACCCGCAGGAACCACTGAGCGGCGACGTGGCCGACGCGCTGGCCCGGCACCGTCGGATCGAGAGCGCCCCGATCGCCGCCGATCTGAGCGGGGGGGCCGTGATCGGGATCGTCGGGGCACGATCACGGTCCCTGGGCGTGGCCCGGAGCCTTCTGTGCCAGGCGGCGGTGCTCCACGGACCTGCAGATCTCCGCATCGTCGTCGCCGCCACCGGCGACGAGGACGGGACGTGGGACTGGACGAAGTGGCTGCCGCACACGCGTCCTCTCGAGACAGAAGCCCCCGACGGCGACGAACGGCTGGTGGCCGCGGGCCGGGACGCCGAGGACCTGCTGGCCAGGCTGCTGGCCATCGGTGTCGACGCCCCGGCTGATCGTCGGCCCGGAGAAAAGGAGCACACCCCGACGACGCTGTTCCTGATCGACGGGGCCGGGCTGCTGGCCGGACGGAACAGCCCGGCCCGCCAGCTGCTCCGGGGGGCGGGCGGGCCGGCTGCCGCCATCGTGCTCGCCGACAGCGCCGACCGACTCCCGGCGGCCTGTACCTCCATCGCCACCATCGACGACGTCGGCGAGACGACCCTGGTCGAGACGTTGCAGGGCGCGTCCCAGTCCGGTCTGTTCGTCTCCGAACTGCACGGAAAGCGGGCACGGGCCTGCGGGTTGGCGCTGGCCCGGTACGACGACCCCGAGCTCAAGCAGGAGGGCGCCGTCCTCCCCGATCTCGTCCGGCTCGGTGCCCTCCTCGGTGTGGACCGATTCACCCCGGATGTCGTCTCCGAACGGTGGGCTCGGAACAGGGACGCCAACCATCTCCGGGCCCCGGTCGGAATGTCCGAGGAAGGGCCCTTCGTCCTCGACCTCGACCGTCACGGCCCCCACGGGTTGATCGGGGGGACGACCGGCTCGGGCAAGAGCGAGCTGCTCAAGACCCTGGTGGCGTCCCTGGCCGCCACATACTCACCGACAGAATTGACCTTCGCCCTGTTCGACTTCAAGGGGGGATCGACGTTCACCGACTTCACGTCATTGGCCCACCTGGTCGGCGACGCCAACGACCTCGATGTCAACCTGGCCAAGCGATCGCTTCGCTGCCTGCGGGCCGAGCTCTTCCACCGGGAACAGGTCTTCGAGACTGCCGGGGTCAAGGACCTGATCGAACTCAACGAGCGCCGCCAGTTCGGTGATCAGGCGGCTCTCGCCGTGGAGAACGTTCCCCGTCTGGTGGTCATCATCGACGAATTCGCGGCGATGTCGAAGGATCTCGCCGACGAGATCGCAGCCCTGGCTGACCTGACCGCCCGGGGACGCTCCCTCGGGGTCCACCTTCTCCTGGCCACGCAGAAGCCCTCGACCGCCGTCAACGCCGAGATCCGCACCAACACGAGGTTGCGGATCTCCCTCCAGGTCGAGGATCGTCAGGACTCGATGGATGTCGTCGGCATTCCCGACGCCGCAACGATCAACCACAAGGGAAGGGGCTTCTTCCGGGTGGGCCAGGGCGAGATCGTGCCCATCCAGACCGGGTGGTCCACCTCTGTGGCCGATGGGCCGGCGGGCCCGGCGGTAACGGTCACCCCCTTTGTCCTGGGATCCACCACCCCGACCCCGAGGGATGCTCGTCGGGCGGCCGAGCCCGGGCCGACCGAGCTCAAGCTCCTGGTCGACGCCATCGGGACCGTCTTCGGAACCGGGGGCTCCGCCGCCCCCCGTCGGTGGCCGAGGCCCTTGCCGGACGTGCTCTCCCTGGACGACCTGGCGCTCGAACCCCGCCATGGCGACCGGGATCCCGACGAGCTCGTCGTCGCCCTCGGGGACGATCCCGATGCCCAACTGCGCTATCCGGTCGGCTGGTCGACGCGGGAGGGCAATCTCCTGCTCTACGGGGTCGTCGGCGCGGGCACGACGACAGCGCTCGCCACCATCGCCTTGTCCTTCGCCAGGCGGTACCGCCCCGATCAGGTCCACCTCTACGTCCTCGACTTCGGAGCCGGCGACCTTCAACCCCTGAAGGGCCTGCCCCACTGCGCAGCGGTGGTCGGTTCGGCCGACCGGGAGCTTCAAGTGAGACTGCTTCGCCAGATCGCCGACGAGTTGGCCATTCGTCGCGCCATGACTCCGGCGGAGCGCGCCGGACAACCACTCATCGTGCTGCTGGTCGACAACTTCGAGGGATTCCGCTCCGCATACGAATCGGCGTCCGGTACCACGGTGTTCGAGCAATTCCTGCGGATCTATGCCGACGGCCCGGAGTGTCGAGTGGTGACAGCGGCGGTGGCGACGCGGATTGGGGGGGTACCGACCTCCCTGGCGGCGGCGACCCAGAACAAGGTCCTGTTCCGGCTGGCCGACCTCAACGAGTACGGCGCCGTCGGATTGGCCCGGCGAAACCTCCCGACCTTCACGGCGGGTCGGGCCGTCCTCGGCTCGACAGGCCAGGTCGTCCAATTCGCGGCCCCCCTGCCCTCGTTGGGCTCCTGCGTCGAGCAGGTGGCGGCGGCGGCCCCCGTCACGGCCCGGGCCCCGCTCCGGGTGCAGAACCTTCCCTCCGACGTTGTGCTCGACCAGCTTGATCGGGAGACGGTCCTGGCCGGAGACCGATGGGAGCTGACCGTCGGGATCCGGGACTCCGATTTCGGCCCGGCGGTCATGGTGCTCTACGAGGGCGAGCACGGCACCGTGGCCGGACCGTCCCGTTCCGGGAAGAGCACGACCCTGTTGACGATTGCCGCTGCGGTCCGCCGGGCCGACCCCCGGGCGGTGGTGATGGGGGTGGCCTGCCGCCGCTCTCCGCTGCCCGAGAGCGGGGCATTCGACCGGATCGTGACGAACCCCGATGACCTGCCTTCCCTCCTCGACACCCTCTTGCTCGCAACGGGACCGGCGTTGCTGCTGATGGACGACATCGACATCCTGGACGACCCGTCCGGCCGGATCACCCAGGTCCTCTCGATGGTCCGACCGGGCCTCCATATCGTGGCGGCGGGGAAGAACGACGGGCTCCGCTCCCAGTACGGCCACTGGAGCCAGCGCGTCCGTCGGTCCCGGGTTGGCATCCTCCTCCAGCCCGCGCTGGACAAGGACGGTGAATTGCTGGGGGTCCGGCTCCCCTCCCGGGTCCACGTCCCGCTCGTCCCAGGCCGGGGATTCCTGTCCAGCGACGGCGAAGTGGAGTTGATTCAGGCCGCCAGGTGATCCCGCTACACGCCCGCAGGCTCGGTGGTGCTGTACAGATTCCCCTGGTCCAGGGTCATCGGCTGGGTCACGTCCTGGCCGCGACCCAGGTAGCCGTCGGCGCCGGATGCGATCGGGGTGACGCCCGCTGCGACCTCGATGGGGCGTAACCATCCCTCTCCGCCGGGGATCGCAGCCGCCACCGCGTCGATGCCAACCTGACGATCGTCGACCGGGCCGGCGGTATCGGTCTGGCTGGCAACGGAGGCGGCGCCGCCGAACGCCACACCGAGAGCTCCGCCGTAGGCCATGGCCCCGAGACCCTCGACGCCGGCGACGGCGGCCACGACCCCGCCTGTGCCGACGACACCACCCACCGCCGCCCCGACGAGGCCCCCCATCAGGATGTTGCCCGGGTCGAGAGGCTGGCCCGACACCGCTTCAGAAATGGCCGTCCCCGCCGCACCGGCGACTCCGCCGATCACGATTGCCGGGAGGATGGCGGGGAGGATGACCGAGAGCGCCGCTCCCCCTGTCAATCCCACCACGGCCACAGCCGCCACGACGACGAGGGCTTGGGCCCAGTGCCCGTTGGCCTCGGCCTGGGCCATGCTCTGGTAGTCGGACATCGAGATCGGCTTCAACCCGGACGGGTCGATGAGGACCAGCGGGTTGTTGGCGGCGAACTGGTAGGGATTCGTGCATTCCCCGGGTATGCCGGAAGGGCCGAAGAGGGGGTCGCGCTCGAGGAAGGCGTGGGTGGAGGTGTCGTACACCCGGCGATGGAGCCAGACGAGCGGGCCGATCCCGAGCTCTCCGAGGTATCCCAGGGAACCGGGGTCCTGAGGGAGGCCGGTCGCGCCCCCGAGCGGGCCCCAGGGTCCGAATTGACCTCCGACGTCTCCACGCCAGTCACAGGAGATCCATCGGACCGCGCCGTCGACAACCGACGCGACGGGCGACCCGGCCGCCTCGAGGATGGTGGCCCCCCCAAAGGCAAGAGGCTTCCCGGCCGTCGCCGGCCAGTCGACGGGCTGCCCGTCGATAGCAGCCAACTCGCCGACAGGATCGAGCTCGAGCTCGATGCTCGATCCCGCGCCTTCCTCCTGGCGGCTGACGCCCGTGAGACGGCCGAGGGCATCTCGGCGGTAAGTCGTCACGCCGCCGTCGCGCTGCTCCTCCACCCGGCGGCCCATCGAGTCGTAGTGGAAGCGGACCGTCCCTTCGTCCCCGGCCTCCTCGACGAGCTCGCCTGCCCCGTTGTAGGCGAATCGACGCTGGCCGGACGGGGCCTGCTCGTCGGTCAGACGCCCCGATTCGTCATAGGTCCACTGCCAGGTGGCGCCGCCCTCCTCCATGGCCACCAGCTGGCCGGCGGCGTCATAGCGGTAGGAGCGTCGATGTTCGGCGCTCGACTCGGAGACGACATTGCCGTGGTCGTCGTAGTCGAGGATGTAGTCACGACGGCTCGCCCCGACCTCCTCGGAGTAGCCGACCATTCGCCCCTGGTCGTAGGTCCACGATCGACGGATGCCTCCTGCTTCGAGCGCCGCGGGTCGGCCGACGGGGTCCCGCATCAGCTCGACGTCCCCGATGGCAGCGTGACTGAGCCCGACGAGCCGACCGGCTTCGTCCAGCCGGGTGACGATCGATCCGCCGTCGGGGACCCCGACGACAAAGGCCCGTCCGTCGTCGTCGTAGGTCCAGGTCGTGACCCGACCAGCGATATCGCGGTGGACCAGACGGCCGACCCCGTCATAGGTGAACTCCGCCCGGCCACTGGCGCCGGCCGTCACGACAACCCTGCGGTCGGCGAAGTCCCGGTCCACGACGACAGGCTCGAGCCCTGCGGCGGTCAGACCCACCAGTTCCCCGTCCGGGGACAGGGAGCTGGCCAGGACCTCGCCCGCGGCGGCGCGACTGACGACCCGGCCGGCAGCGTCGCGGCCGAGAACCACACGCTCTCCGATCGGGTCCACCACGCCGACGGGACGACCCAGCAGGTCGAGCTCGGACGTCCAGGAGGCCCCGTCCGGCCCGGTGATCCCGACCCGGTTGCCCCGCTCGTCGCGGTCGATCGTCGTTGTTCGGCCCAGCCCGTCGGTGAGGGAGACGGGCAGGCCGGCGGGGTCGTAGGTGATCCGACGGAGAACCTGGTCACCCTGGCGAACTGCCGTCACCCGGCCTCTGGGGTCCAGGTCGTACCGGGTCGTCACCCCCGCCTCGTCGACCTCCACCGGGTGCCCCTGTGGCCCCCATCGCACCCGCCGGACCGAGCCGTCGGGCCAGGTGATCGCGATGATGCGTCCCGACCCGTCGTAGCCGATGACCGTCTCGTGGGGGCCGGGACCGGTCACCGATGACAGGCGGCCACACCGGTCGTAGGCCAAGGCCCATCGGGCCCCCCGTCGAACCAGGGTGGCCAGGCGGTTGCCGGGTGTGTAGGTGTAGATCGACTCCCGACCGACCGGGTCGGTCTCGCGGACGAGCCGCCCGCAAGCGTCGTACTCCATGGTGCAGGTCCCACCGTCGGCGGTGGCCGAGACCAACCGACCGGCCGCGTCCCGCTCGACGGCGAACTCATGGCCTCCGGGGGTGCGCATGGTGACGGCCCGTCCGCTGACGTCCAGCCTGCGGGTCGGCTCGTTCCCCAACGGGTCGGTGATCCCGAGGAAGGTCCCTCCCGGGGACCAGCTCTGCTTCCAGGTCTCTCCAGTCGGGTCCGAGATCGATGTCGCCTGGCCCAACTGGTCGTAGCCGAATTCCCAGCGGGCCCCCCCGGGCTGGCTCCCCCCTACGAGTTGGCCCCGGGAATCGAATTCGAGCGTGGTCGTCCGGCCCATGGCGTCGACCACTTCGGACAGCTGGCCGTGGGCCCCCCACCGGAGCTCGCACCGGGCCCCGTCGTAATCGACAGCCCACAGGGCCCGACCCCCGTCGCTGCGCCCGATCTGCCTCTGGTCGCCCGCAGGCGTGACCGCGGCGACGACCCTTCCGGCGTCATCGACCTCGAACTGGAAGCGCTCCCCGGTGGGCAGCGTGATGGCGGAGATGGCGCCGCTGGGATGCCGCTCGAAGCCGGTCCGGTTCCCCTCACCGTCGACCAGGGCGATCAGGGACCCGTCACCATTGCGTTCGCTCCGCACCTTGACGCCGTCGGGATCGGTCTCCTCGACGACCAAGCCGTTCACGCGCCGGTAGGACGTCACGGCTCCCAAAGGGCCCGTGATCGCGGTCGGCAGGGCCCCGTCGTCGTCGTAGGTGAAGACCGTCAGCGCTCCGACGGGATCGGTGTGCTCGACGACCCGCCCGCGCTGGTCATACGCCCAGGACTGGGTCGAACCGTCAGGTGCCTGCTCGAAGAGGCAATTGCCGTGGCCGTCGAAGCTTCGCTCGGTCACACCGCCCTCGAATCCGACCGAGCGCACCATGTTGCCGTCGTCATCGAAGTCCCGGACGTAGCGACTCCCGACGGCGGTCACCAATTCCGTGAGACGCCCGGCCTGATCGTGCCGGTACAAGGTGGACGGACCGTCGTGGGTGTCGCCCACGATCGTGGTCAGGCCCCCCAGGTACTGCAAACTCGTGATCCGGCCGAACGGCGATTCCTGCCGGAGCACACGACCCTGGCCGTCGTACTCGTTGCGTACCAGCCGGACGTCGTCACCGTCGACGAGCTCCACGAGATGACCCAGGTCGTCAGTGCGATAGCTGTTCGTACCTCCCGGACGCCAGGCCGATTTCAGGTCACCACCCTCGTATGCGTAGTCGGCTCGTCGTCCGTCGCTCGAGCGGACCGAGACGATCCGATCTCCGTCCCAGTCCAATTCGAGCGAACGCCCGCCCTCGTGCTCCATGGCCAGGAGCCTGCCGTCACCATGGACGAGTCGGGTCGCCCCCCCGATCGTGGGGACCACCGTCACCAGGGCTCCGGTGTCATCGAAGGTCCAGACGGCGCCACGGTGGCGTGAATGCCCATGCCAATGCAATTCGACCGTGCCGGACTCCTGAACGACGTCCACCCCGAGCCCCGCCATTGGCACCACCTGATCACCGTCGAGGATCCAGACGGCCACTTGTCCGTCGGGGCCCCGGAACCTGAGCGTGCGGCCCTGCCGCCTCAGGGTCGTATCGGCCCAGGACGACCAGCCGCGACCGAAGGCTCCGGCGATGATGAAACGGGAGTTGTAGACGCGGGGCCATTGCAGGGGCTGCAGTCCAGTGGGCATGACGAAATCGAACTCGGACTCGACAAAGTGACCAGTGGCGGTACAGATCGGATCATCGGTGAATCCCGAGTTGATCGGCAACCCACTGAGCACCGGTGAGTCGATCGTCAGGGGGGCCGACGGGGTATCGCTGATGCCGGAGAGCTGAAGGCTGAGGTCGATGAAGGAATCGGGGAGTGTGTCGGTGTCGGCCCCGACGAAGAGGTCGTGGATAGCCTTCACCCACTGCTCGTCAGCTCCATTCTGAGCGATGTAGGCGCTCAGATTGCCGAAGAACGTCGGATCCGAGGCATTGGCGACCGCGAAGCTCGCGGCTTGGAAATCGTCATAGAGGGTCTGAACGGGGAAGACCTGGCTGCCCAGCTCGTTGGTGGCCTGACCGGCGTTGACCACGAAGATGTCGAGATTGGCCGGGTTCGCCGAGCTGGTGGGCATCATCGGCCCCCGGGATCGGTGTGCCGGATCAACGGGGCAGCCAACCGGATCACGACGGGTCCCAGGGGACGTGGGGGTTCGTCGTGGCGGCGAAATCAGGCGGACCGGGGACATCGACGTCGGGCGGGTTGGGCGTGTTCTTGTCGATGTCGTCGCCGAACACCCACCCGGTGGCGTCGTCCCAGGCGCTCTTGTTGTTCTCCTTGTTCTGGATCCATGTGGCCCGATCGTTCCACCGTTGCTGGGTGGCGGCGTGAGCCCAAGCTTCGGCGAACAGCTTGGCCAGGCCGGAGGCGGACGCGGCCAATTGGGACCCTTCGCTCGTGGACTGGTTGATCCGGTCGTCGAATTGGGTGGCGTAGGCCCCATGCCATTCCTGCTCGGCGGTCTGCGCCGCTGCGGCCCGGGCTGAGACGGTGTCGTCGATCCGGGACCCCAATGCCCACAGCCGCTGGGCAAGGACCAGTGCTCCATCAAAGTCGAAGCGGACGTTTCCTAGGGAATGATGGTCCACGGTTCACTCCTCGGGGGAGACCCGTCCGGAAGCGGGAGCGAGCCGTCCTCGGCATTGGACGATGTCGGCGATGGGCCGGAGGGCCAGACGGCGAACCCGACCGGTGGTGGCGCTACTGGTTGCCACCCGCCTGCATGATGTTGCCCTGGATCTGGACGAGCTTCCCATGGAGCTCGTTGAGCTGCTGCAGCGTCTTGTCCAGGGCGGCCGTGCACTGGGGCCAGATGTTGTTCCGGAAATCGATGGCCAGGGTGCCGTCCCAGACGTTCGGCTCCGAGAGCGTGCTCCCCAACGATTTCAGGGTCGAGATCGTCTGCTCGAAGCCGCCATCGAGGATGCCTCTGATCTGCGTGATCGCGCTCTGGGCTTCCTCGGTCGCTAGGACTCGTTGACTCATCGATCCGCCGCCTCTCGTTCAGGAGAATCGAAGCTCGCCTCGATCCCATCCTGGAACCTGACCAGGCCCCGAGCACACTAACGACGCCCATTCCACGCGTCAATGGTCCCCGACCGGGCCGTCGCCGAGGGAGGGCCAAGGGTGGGTGGCGCAGTCGTTGCCGAACGGTGACGGCCGGTGCGCGAAGATGACGGCGCTATGGGCGACGAAAGGGCGGGGCCGTTCAAGGTGCCCGGACTCCGAGACCTGGTGCCAATCGGGCGTGGCGCCTCGAGCATGGTCTACAAGGCCTTCGATCCTGAGCTCGAACGCTGGGTGGCCGTGAAGGTCCTCCTTGCCGATGACCCTCGTGACCCTGCCCGCAAGCGCTTCAAACGGGAGGGTGAGATCACAGCCAGGCTGGCCCGCCACCGGCGGAACATCGTCACGGTCCACTTCACCGGAGTCACCTCCTCGGGGCTTCCCTACGTCGTCATGGAGCTCTTCGAGGAGGGCTCGATCGCCGATCGGATCGCAGCCGTCGGTGCCTTCGAGGTCGCCGACGCCCTCCGAATCATGGCCGAGGTCGCCGACGCGGTGGCGGCAGCCCACGCGGCTGGAATTCTCCACCGGGACATCAAGCCCCAGAACATCCTGCTGTCGGCCGAGGGACCCGTTCTGGCCGATTTCGGGATCGCGCGGTCGGTCACGAATTCGGAATGGTCCCTGAGTCTCGAACAGCTGACCCCGATGCACGCGGCCCCCGAGACGCTGATGGGGGACGAGCCGGCCGTGACGGCGGACGTCTATGCCCTGGGGTCGACGCTGTACACGATGCTTGCCGGTCGTCCCCCCTTTGCGTCCCAACAAGAGGAGACCCTCCTCAAGTACCAGACCCGGATGGTCAACAGCGACGTTCCCCCGCTGGCCCGGGCCGATATCCCACCCGCCCTCACCAGGGTCCTGCTTCGGGCATTGGCGAAGGAACCGGCCGACCGGTTCCCGAGCGCCGCTTCGATGCGGGACGCCTTGCGGGTGGTCGCCGCCGGCGGGGATCCGTTCCACGATGAGCCGGCTCCGGCCCCGGTCGACCCGGGCCTGACACGGGAAGGGGAGAACGACCGGGTGGGCGACGAGGTGCCCCCTCCGACCGGTGGGCAGGGCGCGACGTCCTCGGAGGGCCAGACGCTCATCGTCGACCGGGGCAGGGCGCTTGTCGAGGATGTCGCTCCAGTCAAGGTGCGGAAGGCGAGGTGGGTCGCGATCACGGTCACGGCGGCCTTGGTCCTCGCCGTCCCGGCGGGCGTGCTCCTGTGGCCGGGAGATGCAAAAACAACACCGCCGCCGGTGGCGCCGACCAACGTCGACGCACCCGATCCGGTCACCGCCACCGACCTCGGCAGCTCGGCCCAGGTCAGCTGGGTCGATCACACCCGGGGGGCCGCCACCTACGTCCTGATCGTGGTGTCGGGCACCGGCGTGGTCGGGACTCCCGAGGCCCTGCCGCCGGGGACGACCTCGCGATCGGTTCCCATCGCCGCCAGCGGCGGGTACTGCTTCGTGGTGAACACCTACCTCTCGACGTCCGGTACCCCCGCCCTGTCCCCCGCCTGGGGTTGCATCCGGGGGGCGTTGTTCCACGGGCAGGCCTCATCGTCGCCGGGCAGTTCGAACACCACGACGACGGCGGGATCCGGCCCGACGACAGCGGCCTGAGCCGGGAGCTCGAGGTTCAACGTCGGGCCAGGATCCGGAAATCGACGGCCCGGACGACGCGATGGGCGCTCGAGAGGGAGAGTCGGGTGGCGGCGGCGACGTCGTCGGCCCACCGCCAGGCCTGATCGGCTTCCTCCTCGGCGGGATCGTCGACGCCGAAGAGGGCGTTGTTGACGAGCTGGCCCAGGAGCTCGATCCCGGCCCGGCCGGGTGGTCCGAGCCGGTCTCCGGCCGCGTCGACGACCTCGGTGTTGGTCCGGCTGGGGTCGGGATCGATCCCGAGGTCGGCCAGGCAGTCCACCGACTCGAGCCAGGCTCCCAGGATCCGGACCTGGGCGCTGGTGGCCTGCCGTCGCCGCCGGCGCCTCCGGGCCCGGACGGCCGCCACCAGGCCGGCCAGGCCGCCGAGCAGGGCCAGGACCACCCCGGTGGTGATCCCGAGGAGGACGAGGGCGACGACCAGGGGGCTGGTATGACGGGGGACGACCCGAGGGGGGGCGGGAGCCTGGACCGGAGAGGGGGGATGGCCTGGACCGCCGGGGCTGGGTGTCGTCGGGGTGAGCTCCTTCTGCAGGGCGCTCTGGGGCGACCGACCCGATCCCGGGGGGGGAGTGGGCTGGAAGGCCATCCAGCCGATGCCGGTGAAGTCGACCTCGGGCCAGGCCAGCCCGTCGCCGGTCGAGACGTCGTAGGCACCATCGGGGCCCGGGGTGGCATCGGCGAATCCGACGACGATCCGGGTCGGGAGACCGAGCGCCCGCCCGAGGAGGGCGAAGGACGCCGCGAACTGCTCGGAGGTCCCACCCTGGGTCTTTGACGCCTGGGCCGCTGCCCCCGGTCCGGTTCCCGCCGTTCCCCCCAGGAGGAAGTTCCTGATGATCTGGACATTGGTGCCGGTCGGGGCGGTGGAGCTGAAGGCGTACTTGGTCCGGAGGGCCGCCTGGAGCGCCAGGGCCCGGGCACAGGGTGAGGTGGCTCCGGACGTCAGCTCGGTGGCCAGGTCCGCCAGGTCGGGAGGCACCACGGCCGGGGGCACCACCCCGAGGGGAGCCGAGGCCACCAGGGTGCAGTCGTCCTGGGTCGCTCTCGTGTCGGAGACGACCGTGTACCTGGCCCCAGCGACGGTTCCCGAGCGGGCGATAACGGTTCCGGTCCCGGCGTCGACCAGGACGGGGAGTCCGGTGATGCTCACCGGACGATCGGTGGCCGGGAGCCAGGGTCCGGGGAGGAGGGCCGAGGTGATCGAGATCTGCTGGGTCACCACCTTCGGCCGGGACGGGCCCGCCGGGACCGCAGGGAGGATCGGGCCCGTCTGCCGGTAGGTGGCATCGCTGCTCCAGCCCGTGGCCGGGTCGTACTGGTCGAGGACGGTGAGGCTCCAGGGCTCGGGCTCCTTCGTCCGCACCTCGAACAGGGGCGACCTCTGATGCAGGGACCACTGGTCGAGCTCGGCCAGGGGATCCACCGCCTGGGCCGGGTCGTGGGGGGGGACGAGACTGGCTCGGGGATCGTAGGGGTGGGAGGAGCCGACGAAGGGAAGGTGGGGCCCGACGACGACACCGAGAGATGTGGCCAGGGTCACCACGGCGGTCGCTTCGCTGAACCGGCGGAGCAGGAGTGATCGGTCCGTCGGGGCCTTGGGCCTGGAACCGCCCCGATGGCTCACTGTCGGGGGGGGAACAGCAAGAGCGGCCGTCAACGCCACCATGGCACCGGCCGGGAGGAGGACGGAGCCGGGGCCGCCCACACCGAAGGGCAGGGCGAGCCCGAAGGCAAGGATGGGCGGCAGGGCCGCGGCGGCCCGATCGGTCCTGCGGGCCAGTTCGGCCCCGACGGTGGCGGCCAGCCAGACGGTGACGACCGGAAGGACCAGGAGCGTTCCCTCGGGCGCCACCGGCAGCGGGAGGGACAGGATCTGGTTCCAACCGTCCACGAGCCCGGTGAGGATGTCACCGATCGACGACGGGGTCGGGAGGAGCACGGCGATGGAATCGTGGAGCACGCCGACGGCGAGGAACCACAGCAGGGCCACCGTCGACACGGCGACCGAGATCCCGGGCGGTCGGACCTGCTTCCGGTTGAGGCTGAGGACGACGAGGGCAGGGACGGAGGCGGCCACGACCGAGCGCCACCCGATCGGGCCCCAGCCGAAGACGCGGTGCCACTCCAGCCCACCGATGATGGCGGCGACCGAGACGAGGACGATCCTGAGGAGGATGCGGGGGTTCATCGACCCATCGAGGCGTTCCAGGCGTCGACGAAGCCGCGCCCGGTCGAGGCCCGCAGCACGACGGTGTTGGCGGAGACCGGGACCGGCACCTCCTCGGGGTGGCCGGTGACGATCCCCACCACCCCCCGGTCGAATCGCCGGATGAAGGCGCTGATGGCCACGAGGTCGTCCGGTTCGGGGGCCCCGGTCACGACCATCAGGACGTCGGTCCTGCGCTCGGAGGCCAGGAGGGGGATGACGTCACGCAACGTCCCCTCCGCGGTCAGATCGATCTCCGAGAGGAGATCCAGGAGGTACTGCGTATCGGCGTGGATGCCCCGGGCCCCGGCGCTCCGGCCGCTCGTGGTGACGATCCGGACCGGATAGCGATTGCGCGTCGCCGCCACCGCAACTGAGGCCACGGCTTCGACGGCCTCCTCGAAGTGGTCCGGATCGAAGCTGTGCTCCGAGGTGTCGAGGAGGAGGGTGACCTGGGGGAGCGTGGTGTCGACGTGCTCGCGAACCATGAGTTGGTCGAAGCGGGCCGACGACCGCCAGTGGATGTGGCGGAGGTCGTCTCCGATGACGTACTCCCGCAGGGCGTGGAAGGTGATCGACCCCTGGGGCACCTGGTCGGTGTCAGGGCCGTCCAGGCTGCGGGTCCGCCCGGTCGGTGAGCCGTGGACGGCGTGGACGACGGGGTGGACCCAGAGCTGCTCGATCGACCCGGTTCGCTGGGAGGTTCGCCACAGTCCGAGGGGGTCTCGGCGGGTGACGGTCAACGGCCCGATCTGCACCAGGGCCCGTCGATCGGTCGGGAGCGGGTAGGTGACCCTCTTGGCCGCCTGGTGGGCCAGACGGGGGATGTCCACGGCGACCGAGGTCGGGCCACATCGCTCGACGGCGACCGTCGGGGACAAGGCGATCCGGTTCTGGTTGCGGATCAGGAGGAGGCCGAGGGCGGTCCGGCCCCGCTCGACCCGCACCGGCTCGACGGTTCGCCTGACCTCCAGCCGTGGGGGACGGGCCACCCAGCCCAGGCCCGCCATCAGTGCCACCGCTCCTCCGGCGGCGAGCACGCCGAGCTCGGGGTAGTGGAGGGTGACGGCACCAACCGAGGCGGCCACGGTGGCGGCGACGACGCCCAGACCCTTCCCGGTCAGCATGGGGCGTCAGGCCGCGCTGTGTCGTGGTACCGGGACGGCGGCGAGAACCCGATCGATCAGATCGGTGGCCGTGATGCCCCGGAGCTCCGCCTCCGGCTGCAAGATGAGTCGGTGGGCGAGGACGCTGGGGGCCAGGGCCTTCACATCCTCAGGGATGCTGTGGGCCCGCCCGTCGGCGGCGGCCCGCGACCGGCTTGCCCTCATCAGGCTGATGCTGCCCCGGGGGCTGACCCCGAGCTTCGCCTCCGGCAGCGCCCGGGTGGCGGCGGCGATGGCCACGATGTAGTCCTGGAGGGCGTCGGCCACGTGGACGTGGGAGGCGTCGGCGATCATGCCTGCCACCCGACGGGTGTCGAGCACGGGGGTCAACTCGTCGATCGTCGTGCCGCGGCGGTGACCGTTCAAGATGGCCCGTTCGGCTCCGGCGTCGGGATAGCCGACGGCGATCCGGAGCAGGAACCGATCGAGCTGGGCTTCGGGGAGGCGGTAGGTCCCGTCCATCTCGATGGGGTTCTGGGTGGCAACCACGATGAAGGGTCGGGGGACCGGGATCGGCTTCCCGTCGACGGTGACCCGACCTTCCTCCATGACCTCGAGGAGGGCGGACTGGGTCTTGGGGGAGGCCCGGTTGATCTCGTCGGCCACCACGATGTTGGCGAAGACCCCACCTTGGTGGAATTCGAATTCGCGGGTGGCCTGGTTGAAGATCGTCACCCCGGTGACATCCGAGGGAAGCAGGTCAGGGGTGAATTGGATCCTCCGCCACGAGCCCGAGATCGAGGCGGCCAGCGCCCTGGCCACTGATGTCTTGCCGACCCCTGGAACGTCCTCGATGAGGAGGTGGCCTTCAGCGAAGAAGCAGGTCAGCACCAGGCGGATCATCTCCGGTTTCCCCTTCATCACCTGACCGATGTTGGCCGCCAGGCGATCGAAGTCCCGGGCAAAGTCCTGGACTGCAGAGGAGGACGCCGCATCGGCGCGATCGTCAGTGATTCCGGTCATGACGTGGAGCCTTCCGGTCGGATGAGTTGGGATTGGGTTGTCGGCGGCTGGTGAATCGGTCAGATCCCGGGCGGGCAGGTCTGGTTCAGCGATGGATCGAACTGGCCGGCCGGGGTGTTGTTCATCGCGTCGTCGGTAGTCCATTTCCCCCCACCGATGTAGTCCCAGATCGTGCTGTTCTGCGTCTCGGCGCTGGACGGTCCGGACGCCTGGCAGTAGATGGTGACCGCGTTTCCTGTGTGGACCTGGCCATTGCGGGTGCCGGCGGTGAGGTCGGGACGCGAATGGGTGTACCAGGTATTGCCGTAGGCGGCGCCGGGGGCGACGATCGTCGAGGCTTTCGGGGCGGCGTTGGTCAAGACCGAGGTGGATGACGAGTCGGTGGTCTGGCCGTCGGCGTCTGTGACCCTGACGAAGACGACGACGTTCGTGTTGCCGGTCAGAGCGCTCTCGATGAAGCTCCCAGAGCAATTGTTGCCGTCACGCCCAGCCCCCTGAACGAAGATCTGGCAGGTGACAGCGGTGTCGCCACTGGCTCCGGCCGTGACGGTGATCTGTCGATCGCCGGTCAATGCCGCCGACGTGATTGCGACCGTCGGCAGGCGATGGGTCGCCGCCGTGACCGAGGCGGGTGCACCAGGGCCGAAGCTGTTCCGGGGCGTGATCGTGATCGTGTAGCTGGTTCCAGGGCTCAAGCCGGTCAGGGCGGTCGAGAATTTGGTGGACCCGGGGGACACCGGGACCGTACTGGGAGCAGAGGCCGCGGCTGGCGTCACCGCTAGGGCGAAGTCCGTCAGCTGCTCCCCCCCGGCGCAGCGGGTTGCGCACGACCAGACGAGGGCCAGGGCCCCCTTCCCCTGGCTGGAGGCAGCGAGACCGGTGACCGTGCCCGGAGCGGAGCCATCGCGGACCGGAGCCGAGAGATCAGAGTCCTTGCTGGTCCCGGCCACGTCGTTGGTGGCGGTGACGGTGAACTCGTACGTGCTCCCGAGGACCAACCCAGTAGTGATGTCAGCCTGGGTGGTCGCCACGGCCGGCGCCACGAGTTGGTCGGCGTTTGCCGGAGGGCTTCCTCCCGCCGACCCCGAGGTCGACCCCTGGAGCTGGGCGAAAACGGAGTAGGAGGTGATCTGGTGGCCCTCGCCGTTGGCCGGAGCCCACGTGACGGTGACGGACCCATCGGCCTGGTCGGCGGCCTGGACCCCGGTCGGTGCGTTGGGGATGTCGGAGGTCGGGGTCACGGTGTTGCTCGTGACCCCAGGCCCGGAGCCGACTGCATTCACCGCCGTCACCCTCACCTGGTAGGCCGTGCCATTCAGGATGCCCTTGGTGAACTGGTGGTTCGAATCGCTACCGCCGGCCGTGAATCCGTCCACCGTCGTCCCTCCTCCGGCGCTCTGGAGGGCGAGCTTGTAGGCGGAGACGGGGCTTCCGTCAGGACCGGCCGGCGCCCACGAGACGGATACGGACTGGTTCCCGGCCGTGGCCGTCACCAGGCCCGGGGCCGAGGGCACCGTCGGCGGCACGGTCACCGGGGTCACCGGCTGAGTCGTCGGAACCTGCGTGGTCGGGACGGGGACGGGGACGGGGACGGGGGTGGGGGTGGGGGTGGGCGGACGTGTGGTGGTCGGGACGTTCGTCACCGCTCTGGGGTCGTTCTTGTCCACCTTGTGCACGACGCCAGTCGTGTCGATCGAGAAGGCCGAGGTGGGGTTCAAGGGGTCATTCACCCAGAGGAAGCCGCCCTGGAGGGAGAGGCCCAGCTGCGAGGAGCTGTGCCCCAGGACCACCGGTGGCAGGGGAGCCCCGGAATTCGTGAAGACGTCGACCTTTCCAGCAGTGGGATCGGGGATGTAGATGTTCCCCGCGTAGGCCTCCGGGGCGCCGAGGGCGTCGGACCCGGCCCCGGCGATGGCAATCGGGTGGGCCGTGCCGCCTTCAACTAGCACGAGTTGACCGCTCCCCGACTCGGCGATGGGGATCACCGGGCCGTCCACGACGCTCGGCAGCTGGACGACCCCCCCCGAGAGGGGGACCGGGATCCCTGGGGCGGGGTTGCCTCCAGGCACCAGGTAGAACTCCTGCCTGGTCACGTCCAGGACACCGGGGAGGTCGTTGACGAGGGCCAACTGATCCTGATCGGCGGCAACCGTGACGGAGGTGGCCGACCTCCGGATGTGCCCGTCATGTTGGGGACTCAGCGTGAGGAGTTGGCCGGTCCCCTTGGCCAGGAGGTAGAGATCGCCGGCGCTGTCGACGACGCCCGGAGTGAGCTGGCTGCCGAGCTCGACGGAGCCGACCAGCCTGTTCGTCAGGGGATCGTGGGTCTCGACCCGACCGGTCTGGATGTTGACGACGTAGATGAGGGTGGTGCTGGCCACCACGTCGATGGCCGGACCTGCACCGATCGAGGTGGAGCCGGTGACGTGGTAGCTGTTCAGGTCGATGGTTCCGATGGTCCCCGCCTCCGAGTCGACCAGTGTCGCCGTGCTCCCGGAACGAACGACCTCCAGGCTGTGGCCGGCGGCTCCGGGGATGGTGAGGCGGAGGTCGACCGAACCGCTGGCCCCGTTGGCCAGATCGACCTGACCTTTCGGATCGTTTCCGAGCCAACCGTGGCCGTCGAGGAGCTGGAGGAGCCGGGAGTGGGTCGGGGTGCCTAGGACGAAGGCCAGGGTGCCCAGCAGGAGGCTGATGACGACGCCGACGGTGATGACCCCCTGCGAGCTCCCTAGCCAGGAGCGGGACAGAAGGGGCCGCGGTATCCGCATCTTCAGTCCGTCCGACATCATGACGCCCGAAAGGCTACCGGCTTCTCCTGCCGGGGGTACACGGGGGATCGGGCGGGATCCCGGTCACTCCCCCCCTCAGGAGCCGGCGTCGCGGAGATGGACGACGTCCCCGGCCGTCACCGTCCGGAGGCAGGCCCCGACGTCGACGACGAGATGGCCTTCCACGGTGATGTCGGCCACCCTCCCGACGAGGAGCTCGTCGTCGGGGAGGGACACCCGGACGGTCCGGCCCAGGGTTCCGCAGCGGGCCCGGTAGTCGGCGGCGACCAGGCGGCGACCGTCGGGGTCGTCGAGGTCGGCCAGGCGGGGCCCGAGGGCGGCCAGCCAGGCGTCGAGGACGTCGGCCACGGGGACCCGGCGGCCGGACTCCCGCCAGAGGGAGGTGGCCAGGCCGACGAGCTCGTCGGGGACGGCATCGACCCCGACGGAGTCGCCCTCGGGGGGAGGCCAGGCCACGTTGACCCCGATCCCGACGACGACGGCGACCTCCGGCCCGTCCAGGAGGGACTCGGCCAGCACGCCGGCCAGCTTCCGTTCCCCCACCACCAGGTCGTTGGGCCACTTGAGCTCGGCCTCTACCCCGGTCACGGCCCGGGCCGCGTCGAGGGCGGCCAGGGCGACGGCGGCGGTGCAGAGGTGAAGCTCATCGAGGGGGAGGTCCGGGCGGAGGAGGACCGAGACGAGGAGGTTGGCCCCGGGGGGCGCCTCCCAGCGCCGACCGAGCCGGCCCCGGCCGGCGAGCTGGTGGTCGGCTACGGCCACGAGGCCGTCGGGAGCGCCCGCCCTGGCCTCGTCGAGGAGGTAGCGGTTGGTCGAATCGAGGGCGGCGAAGTGGCGGACATCGGGGAAGGGGGAGGCGGACATGCACGAACTGTACGGGCCGTGCCAGTCTTGGGGGCTCTCCTGCTCCATCACCCGCATCCGAGTCTCGAAAGGCCCAGCGTGCTCCAGAAGGTCCTCATCGCCAACCGGGGCGAGATCGCCGTCCGGGTCATCCGGACCTGCCGGGAGCTCGGGGTGGCGACCGTCGCCGTCTACTCCGAGCTCGACCGGGACGCCCTCCATGTCCGCCTGGCCGACGAGGCCTACGCCCTCGGGGGCCAGACCGCGGCCGAGAGCTACATGAACACCGAGGCCATCCTCGACGCCATCTCGAAGAGCGGGGCCGACGGGGTTCACCCCGGCTACGGGTTCTACTCGGAGAACACCGACTTCGCCCGGGCCATCACCGAGCGGGGGGTCACCTTCATCGGGCCCCCGCCCGAGGCCATCGAGGTCATGGGGGACAAGATCAGCTCCCGGCTGGCCGCCGCGGCCGTCGGGGTGGAGGGGGTCCCGGGCCGGAGCGAGCCGGCCACCGACCTGGCCCAGATCGTCTCCTTCGGGGAGACCCACGGCTGGCCGGTCGCCATCAAGGCCGCCTACGGGGGCGGGGGGCGGGGGATGAAGGTCGTCCAGGCCCCCGAGGAGGCGGCCGAGGCCATGGAGTCGGCGGCCCGGGAGGCCCTGTCCTACTTCGGTCGGCCCGAGATCTACTTCGAGAAGTACCTGGCCTGGCCCCGGCACATCGAGATGCAGATCCTGGCCGACACCCAGGGAAACACCGTCTGGATCGGGGAGCGGGACTGCT
Source organism: Acidimicrobiaceae bacterium (assembly GCA_003151955.1). Classification (GTDB taxonomy): domain Bacteria; phylum Actinomycetota; class Acidimicrobiia; order Acidimicrobiales; family UBA8190; genus PALSA-743. Next base: position 33,438 of record PLZB01000029.1, on the reverse strand, counting down.
CGGCCCAGCGCCGGCACCAGAAGCTCATCGAGGAGTCCCCCGCCCCGGACTTCCCCGAGGAGGTTCGCCAGGCCATGGGGGCGGCCGCCGTCAAGGTGGCGAAGGCATGCGGCTACGTGAACGCCGGGACGGTCGAGTTCCTCTACCAGGACGGGGAATTCTTCTTCCTGGAGATGAACACCCGGCTCCAGGTCGAGCACCCCATCACCGAGATGGTGAGCGGCCTCGACCTGGTCGAGTGGCAGCTCCGGATCGCATCGGGGGAGCCGCTCGGCTTCACCCAGGAGGAGATCACCTCCCGGGGCCACGCCATCGAGATCAGGATCAACGCCGAGGACCCCGCCGGGGGTCGGTTCCTCCCCTCCCCGGGGACGATCACCACCTTCCGGGCCCCCTCGGGCCCCGGTGTCCGCCTCGACAGTGGCTTCGAGGCCGGGGACACCGTGTCCCAGTTCTACGACAACCTGGTGGCCAAGCTCGTGGTCTGGGGAGCGGACCGTGAGGCGGCCCGACGTCGGGCGCTGCGGGCCCTCGGGGAATTCGAGATCGGGGGGATCGCCACCACCATCCCGGCCGATGTCGCCATCCTCGCCCACGAGGACTTCGCCTCGGCCCGGCACTCCACGAATTGGGTGGAGACCGTCCTCGACCTCTCCGGAGTCTCGGCGCCCGCCCTGGTCCCCCCCGCCGACGACGAGGAGCCCCGGGTCCTCCGGGAGGTGACCACCGAGGTCGACGGGCGGCGGTACCAGGTGAAGCTCTGGGTCCCGGCTAGCGGGGGGACGACGCCCGGGAAGGCCCCGACCCGGACGGCCAAGCCCCGGGCCGCTGTGGCCGGCTCGGGCTCGGGGACGGTCACCATCCCCATGCAGGGGACGATCGTCAAGATCCTGGTGGCCGAGGGGGACAGCGTCGAGGTGGGGCAGACCATCTGTGTCCTCGAGGCCATGAAGATGGAGAACTCCATCAACGCCGAGAAGGCCGGGACGGTGAAGGAGATCAAGGTCTCCTCGGGTGACTCCGTCGGACCCGGCGACGTCGTCGCACTCATCGAATGAGCCCTCCCGGCCCCGAGGCGGCGCGGGGCGCCCGGGAGGCGGCCCGGTCGGCCGTTGACCGGAGCCGGGCTGACCTGGTCCGGCTGAGCGAGTCCATCCACAGCCGACCGGAGCTGTGCTTCGAGGAGCACCACGCCGCCGGAGCCGTGGCCGAGGTGCTGGCCGGCGGGGGCTTCTCGGTCGAGACGGGCATCTTCGACCTGCCCACGGCGGTACGGGCCACGGCCGGGTCGGGTCCCCTCTCGGTCGTGATCTGCGCCGAGTACGACGCCCTGCCGGGTGTCGGCCATGCCTGCGGTCACAACCTCATCGCCGCCTCCGCCGTCGGGGCCGGCCTGGCCCTGGCCGGGCTGGCCGACGAGGCCGGCCTCACGGTCACCGTCCTGGGGACACCGGCCGAGGAGGGTGGGGGCGGGAAGGTCTTCCTCCTCGACCGGGGGGCCTTCGCCGGGGCCCACGCGGCGATGATGGTCCACCCCTGGCCCGAGGACCGGCTCGGGGCCGACTGCCTCGCCGTCGACCACGTGAGGATCCGGTACACCGGCCGGGAGGCCCACGCCTCGGCCGCCCCGGAGCGGGGGATCAACGCCGGGGACGCCCTGGTCGTGGCTCAGACCGCCATCGGCCTCCTCCGCCAGCACCTCCGGCCCGGGAACCAGGTCCACGGCTTCGTCGAGTCGGGGGGGGAGGCCCCGAACATCGTCCCCCGCAACGCCAGCGGCCGCTGGATGATCCGGGCCCGGAGCCTCGAGGACCTCGGGGAGCTCCGCCCCCGGATCCTCCACTGCTTCGAGGCCGGGGCCCTCGCCACCGGGGCCAGCCTGGCCGTCGAGGACCTGGCCCCGACCTACACCCACATGGAGCAGGACCCCGAGCTCCTCGGCCTGTGGCGTCGCAACGCCGAGGAGCTGGGCCGCCGCTACCCCGCCGACGACGAGGGAACCCCCTCCCCCACCGTCTCCACCGACATGGCCAACATCTCCCTGGCCCTCCCCTCCATCCACCCCCTCATCGGGATCGAGACGGGGGGGGCCGTCAACCACCAGCCCGAATTCACCGCCGCCTGCCTCGGCTCCAGTGCCGAGCAGGCCATCTTCGACGGGGCGGTGGGGATGGCCTGGACCGCCCTCGACGCCGCCGCCGGCCCCGACCTCAGGGCCCGGCTCCTGGCCCGGACGTTGCCCCCCACGGACCCGGGCAGCTTCCGTCGCGATGTCGACGCCGTGATCGACCCCAGCTTGTGACGGCGGCCGAGCAGATCACGACGATCACCTTGGCCGAGCTCTCGGTCGGGCCCCTGGCGACCGACGATCCGATGGAGCAGGCAACCAGGCAGATGCACCTCCAGCAGGCCGGGGCCGATTTCGACCCCCTCACGTTCGATGCCGGGGCCGCCCGCGCCTTCGGCCGCGTTGCCGCCTCACTGCACCGGTCCGGGAGAAAGGTACAGGCCCGGGCCTACGACGCCATGATCGCAGCCATCGCCATCTCCAACGACCTGCCGCTGTTCACCTGCAATCCCGGCGACTTCGAATCCATCGACAGCCTCGACCTGCGGCCGATCCCCCATCCGGACGCCACCGGTTCCTGACGGGTCCCACGGACCGTTCAGAGCCCGGCAGCCAGGTACCCCATGACGGCTTCCAGGCCCTCCGCCACCGCCGGACCGATGGGCTGACCCCCGTCCCCAGTGAGATCCGGCGAGAAGACGGGTATCCACCCGCTGACCTGATTCCCCATCCCCAGGAGCATCGAGACGGCCACGGACCGGGCGTCGGTCGGGGTGGCCGAGATCCGGGCCGCCAGGGCGTCCCGGCGGGCCGGGTCGGCCAGGGTTGGGCGCTTGCCCGGCTCGAACACCCCGGCGGCCACCAGCCCGGCCGCCACCAGGTCGGTCGGGTCGGGAAGCTCGTCGAAGGGGCCCCCGATCGAGGCCGGCAGCCCCGCCCCGAGGGAGACCAGAGCCCGGTCCAGGGCGCCGTCACCGGTGGGCCCAGCGTCGAGGACGGCGAAGACCGCCTCGCCGAACTGGTCCCGTCCCCCGGTCACCCCGATGGCCCCCCGGACGACGAACTCCATGAGGAGGCCGGCCCGGACGAAATCCGCCGGCCCCGGACCGAAGCCGTAGTCCAGCTTCCCGTTCTTCTTGACGGCCAGGACCATCCAGTCCTCGACGATGCTCGCCATGGCCGCCTCCCTGCTCGAGCGGACCCCGACCGTCCGCTCCCCACACCTTAGGGACCGGGACCGCGGCGCGTCTCTACGACCTCAGAACCAGGTGTTGGACCAGGGGGGGACGGTGGACCGGAACATGGCCCCCGCCACCTCGGCCGCACCCGGCCGGTTCTCGACGATCCGGCCCGCGGCCAGGAGGACGGCCAGGGGGACTCCGCCCAGGTAGAGGGATCCGAGGGTGGCGGCGGAGAGCGTCAGGTCGGCCATCCGGTTGGTCTGGACACAAGCGGACCCGTCCGGTCCGGCCTCCAGGAGGAAGTGGCCCCGGGCCAGACCCAGGTCGTCGGTGACCTCGACCACGATCTCGCCGGCCGTCGGGTAGCGGCGGGCGGACAGAGCCTCGGCGACGTCGAGGACCCTGACCCAGAGGAAGTCCCAGCGGCCGGTCTGGCGGGCTACGCGGGCGTCGGTCAGGAGGCGGGGCAGGAGTTCGTCGACGGACCGGTCCCGGGCCACCACTTCACTGGTGAGGTCGACCTCGCAGCAGTAGCGCCACAGCCTCCCCTCGGCCGCGGGCGTGGACCCCACCAGGTCGAGGACCTTCAGGGTCCCCTTGACCCGCATGGCGTCCCAGTCCTCGGAGGCCTCGTAGCGGACGAACCCCTCGAACCGGCCCTCGGGGGATCGGTAGAGGGCCTGGTAGCCCTTCCAGGGCTCGGCGCCCGGGACGGGGACCTGGAGGAGAACCCGGTCCCACCAGCGGTCGTCGCGTCCGATCGAGCCGGGCCGGCCGGCCCGGAAGTGGTCGTAGACCGGGGGGCCCTCCCGGCGGAGGGTGGGGAGGTCGACGAGCTCGACCGTCCCGACCGGGGGGTCGAGGAACCGGACCGTCCGGGAGTCGACGGCGTAGGAGGCGGCGTCGACGGCTGGACCGAAGCCGAAGCGGCCGTAGATGGGGTACTCCGACGCGATCAGGATCCCGAGGGGCTCCCCCCGCTCCTTCGAGGCCCGGAGCTCGGCCATCATCATGGCCGTGAGGAGACCCTGGCGGCGGTGGGTGGGGGCCACGGTGACGTTGGTGAAGGCGGAGGCGGTGACCCCGGCCAAGCCGGGCACGGTCAGCGTGGTGGGGAAGGACCGGAGGGTCCCGACGACCCGGTCCCCGTCGAAGGCCGCCCAGCTCCGGGCCGGGTCGGTCCCCTCGAGGTAGTAGGTCCCGAAGCCCTCCTCGATGGGCATGAGGAAGCCGATCCCCATCTGCCGGGCCCAGGCCTCGGCCTCCCCCGACTCGACGGTTCGGACGACGGCCATTGGCACGAGCCTAAGGGATACGACAGGCGAGCCGGATGGTCAGCCGACGGTGGCGGCCGCGGTCCGGACGGTGGCCCGACCGGCCCGTTTGGCCTCGTACATGGCCGCATCGGAGCGGGCCAGGAGCTGCTCGACGGTGTCCCCGCCGTCCCCGACGGCCACCCCGATGCTGGCCGAGACGGTGAGCGTCCGGCCCCCGACGTCGAAGGGCGGCTCGAGCTGGCCAAGGAGCCGGCCGGCGATGGCCTCGGCCTCGGCGGCGTCGACGACGACCCCGAGGAGGACGGCGAACTCGTCCCCCCCGATCCGAACCACAGTGTCCCCGGCCCGAATGTCCCGTTGGAGCCGGGCCGCCACCTGGACCAGGAGCTCGTCCCCGCAGGCATGGCCCAGCTCGTCGTTGACCTGCTTGAACCCGTCGAGGTCGACGAAGAGGACGGCGTGCCGGCACCAGGATCGCCGGGCCAAGCCCGGCTGCTCCTGGAGGATCCGGAGGTTCGGCAGCCCCGTCAGGGGGTCGTGGAGAGCCTGGTGGCGGACCTGCTCGAGGAGGGCGACGTTGTCGAGGGCGGTGGCAGCCAGGCTGGCCACCCCGGGGAGCTGGGCCAGGAGGCCCCCGCCCCGACCGAGCTCCTCCCCGGTTCGGACGACGAGCAGGCCGAGGAGCTCCCCCCGGGCGGCGATGGACATGAGGACCCCCCCGTCGAAGCCGACCATCCCGGCCAGGGTCCTGAGCCCCCCGGGCGCCCGGACCTCGTCGAGGACGACCGGGTGGCCGGTGGCGGCCAGCCGGCGGGCGGTGGTGGCCGGGAGGTGGGCGAGGGACGTCTCGGTACCGTCGAGGCTGCGGGCCGAGTGACCCCGGCAACTGAGCATCTCGCCCTCGGGATCCCAGGTCAGGACCACGGCCTCCTCGCAGTCGAGGACCTTCGGCACGCTGATGGCCAGCCGGTCGGCGGCCTCCCCGGTGCTCTGGGCGTCGGCCAGGGCACCGGACAGGTCGAGGAGGGCCTGGAGGGCGTGGACCCGGGCCCGTGACTCGGCCAGGGCGGCGGCGGTCTGGAGGGCGGCGGCCGCGTGGCCGGCGTAGGCCTGGAGCAACCGCCGCTCCTCGGGGGCGAACCGGCTCACCCCCGGGTTGACAGCCACCAGGCGGCCGAAGCGGTGAACGGACGAGGCGACGTCGACGATGAGACGGGTCCCGTCCCGATCGTCGGGATGCTCGGCCAGGATCTCGGTAGCCAGCGTCCGGGCCTCGGCCTCGGTCAGGCCGACGCGGTGAACCCGGACCTGCTCGTCGCGAGGGAGGCGGACGGCCAGGAGGTAGTGGGGGGCCCGGACGGCGATGGCGGCCCGGTGGGTGATGGTCTCGAGGGCGGTGTCGACGTCGTCGACGGAGGCCAGCTCGGTGGCCATGGCCTCGAGAGCCCCGAAACGGCTGGTGAGGGAGGCCATCCGCTCGGCCATGGCGTCGGCCTCGGAGGCCGGGTCGGCCAACTCCTGGCGCCAGGTGACCTCGAAACGACACACCCCATCCCCCCGGGTCTGGCACTGCACCTCCTCGATCCCGGCGAAGGGGAGGCCGAAGATGTCCGGGACGGCGCTGAAGACGCCGGCGGTGTAGTCACACCAGATCCGTTGGGCCGGGACGGCGCTGATCCTGTGGACCTCGATGACGGCGTGGGTCGATCCACTGTCCACGCATTCGAAGGCGCTGAGGGTGGTCTGCTTCCCGGCGAAGTCGGCGATGAGCCGAAGAACCGCCTCGGGCTCCCCCAGGGACCGCATCAGGGAGGTGACGGCGTCGCTGGAGTAGTGCCGGAAGATGTCGGCGCCGGCTTTGCGGGGCACCGTCGGGTCGCCGGTCACCTCGACGGCCGCCTCGAAGAGGTCCCGGATCGACTCGAAGGAGCTCCAGTTGGCGCTGTCCGAGATCTCCTCGAGGCTCCGGGTCTCACCGGCCCGGTTCAGGACCTCGTCGACCAGCCGGGGCCCGGCCACCTGCCTCAGGTGGGCCAGAAGGACCCCGGCCATGGTGTTGCTCAGCTCGTGACGCGCCTCTTCCGCCGGTTGATGGTCCATGACCCCCCCTGCACTTCCACCCAATTCCTCGACAACGGACGACTCCGCCTTGAGCGCTCCCCGACCCCAGCGGGTGGCGAGCGGTTCGGCGGAAGCGTTTCCGCGGAAACGCCCCCGGTCCCTACGATGGGGTGATGGCACTTCAGGGGATCACCGTGTCCGGCTACAGCCACGTCGCCATCGACGTCACCGACCTCGCCGCGACCCGGGCCTTCTACCAGGGGATCTTCGGCTTCGAGGAGCTCCGCCGACCCGACTTCGGCTTTCCGGGGATGTGGCTCCGGATCGGCGACCTCCAGCTCCACTTCTCCGAGGTGAAGGAGTTCGCCTCCCGGGAGGGGGGCTTCCCCCACTTCGCCCTCCACGTCCCCACCAACCGCTTCGCCGAGACCATGGAGGCCATCGGGGACGCCGGGATCCCCTTCCTGGGGGAGCCGGCCCTCCGGGTCGACTTCGGCACCGTCGAGGTCTGGCAGGCCTTCATCACCGACCCCTCGGGGAACGTCATCGAGCTGACCGACGTCGGCCCGATGGTCGGCTGAGCCCAGGGCAGGCGGAGCGGCGTCAGCTCCCCGGAGGGGTGTAGTTGGGGCCGTCGCAGCGGTAGAGCGACCCCTTCGGCATGTCCACCCGCTGGAACTCCCCGTTGACGATCTGGGCCAGGACGTAGCAGGTGGCCGGGACCTTCCCGGCCGGGTTGGCCGGGGCCAGCATGTGGTCGGCGTCGAAGTTGGTCTCGGTCTTGAGGGCGGCCCGGTGGCTGGCCTGGGTCGGGGTCGGCCCGGCCTTCTTGAGGGCGTCGACGTAGAGCTCGGCCGAGGCCCAGCCGTAGACGGTGTAGAGGTCGATGGTGAAGTTCGGGTCCAGCCCGTGGACCCACTCGTCGATGCAGAAGGAACAGAGGTCCTCGAGGAGGCCCGGGACGAGCTCCGGAGGCGGCGGAACGAACGCCGCTGAGCAGGGGTTGTAGCTGCTCCCACCGATCCAGTTCTGCTGGTCCCGGATCCTCCCTCCATGGTCCTCCAGCCGGGTCCCGGCCAACAGCCGACGGTGCATCTCCAGAATCAGATCCACGGTGATCGGGTCCCCAGGACCCAGGGCGTCGAGTCCGGCCACCGTGGCGTCGATGTCGTTCAGGATCTCGGTCGCCGTCACATCGGACGCCGGTTGTTCTCTGACCCGGACGGCTTCGGGATGGAGGAGCCGTCTGGCCCCGATCTCGAGTCCCTCGATCCTGGACGAGGCCACCGCCTCGGCCCGGAGGAGGATCCGGGCCAGGGCTTCCGTTCCGACCAGGGCGGTGGCTTCGGCGTTCAGACGGACGATGGCGGCCTCGGCGTCGGCGACGTCGGCCGCCACCCCACCCTCGAGGAGGAACCGCCTGCCGACGAGGGGATCGGGGATGTAGGAGTCATACCGGCACGGCCGACGGTCACGACGGGAGAGTCCAGCTCCCTCGAGGTCACTGCTCCACTGCCGACTGACAAACTCCGCCATGGAGACCTCCTTGTCGGAGGTCACGCCACAACCTCCAATAAGGCTTGTTCAGTGGTTGGGCTGGTAGACCCCGAACTCGGTCCGGAGGACGTCGGAGACCTCGCCCAGGGTGGCCATGGCCTTGAGGGCGGCCCGCATGGGGTGGAGGAGGTTCTGGGTCCCCCGGGCCGCGGCGGCCAGGTCGGCCAGGGCGGCGTCGACGGCAGCCTGGTCCCGGTCGGCCCGAACCTGCCGGGTCCGGTCGATCTGGCCCTGCTGGAGGGCGGGGTCGATGGGGAAGACCTCGGCCTTCTCGGCCCCCTCGTCGACGAATTTGTTCACCCCGACGACGATCTTCTCGTTGGAGTCGACGGCCTTGGCGAAGGCGTAGGCGGCGGCCTCGATCTCGTCCTGGAGGAAGCCCTGCTCGATGGCGGAGACGGCCCCGCCCAGGGCGTCGATCCGGACGAGGTACTCCCAGGCCCCCCGCTCGACGTCGTCGGTCAGGGACTCGACGAAATAGGAGCCGGCCAGGGGGTCGACGGTGTCGACGACGCCGGACTCGTAGCCGATGACCTGTTGGGTCCGGAGGGCGACCTTGGCCGCCCGGGTGGTGGGGAGGCCGAGGGCCTCGTCGAAGCCGTTGGTGTGGAGGCTCTGGGTCCCCCCGAGAACGGCGGCGAGGGCCTGGACGGTGACCCGGACGATGTTGACCTCGGGCTGCTGGGCCGTGAGGGTCGACCCCCCGGTCTGGGTATGGAACCGGAGGAGGGTGGACCGCTCGTCTCGGGCCCCGAACCGCTCCGTCATGACCTTGGCCCAGATCCGCCGGGCGGCCCGGAACTTGGCCACCTCCTCGAAGAGGTTGTTGTGGGCGTTCCAGAAGAAGGAGAGTCGGGGGGCGAAGTCGTCGACGTCGAGGCCGGCGGCCACGGCCGCCTCCACATAGGCGATCCCGTCGGCGATGGTGAAGGCGATCTCCTGGACGGCCGTCGAGCCGGCCTCCCGGATGTGGTAGCCGGAGATCGAGATGGTGTTCCAGGCCGGCATCTCCGAGGCGCAGTAGGCGAAGGTATCGGTGATCAGCCGCATGGACTGGCGGGGGGGGTAGATGTAGGTCCCCCGGGCCACGTACTCCTTCAGGATGTCGTTCTGGATCGTCCCCCCGAGAGCCTTTGGGTCGACTCCGTTCTCCTCGGCCACGAGCCCGTAGAGGAGGAGGAGGATGGCCGCCGTCGAGTTGATCGTCATCGAGGTGGTGACCCGGTCGAGGGGGAGGCCGGCCAGGAGGAGCCGCATGTCGGCCAGGGAGTCGATGGCCACCCCGACCTTCCCGACCTCGCCCTCGGCCCGGGGGTGGTCCGAGTCGAGGCCCATCTGGGTGGGGAGGTCGAAGGCGCAGGAGAGGCCGGTCTGGCCGGCCCCGAGGAGGAACTTGAACCGCTCGTTGGTGGCCTCGGCCGAGCCGAAGCCGGCGTACTGCCGCATCGTCCAGAGCTTCCCCCGGTACATCGAGGGATAGATCCCCCGGGTGTAGGGGGGAGAGCCGGCCGAGCCGAGCTTCTCGGCGGGATCCCAGCCCTCGAGGTCGTCGGCGGTGTAGACGGGCCGGATCTCGATCCCGGAGTCGGTCAGCCTCCGGACGGGGGCCGGCTGCTTCGCTGCGGTCAGGTCTGCCACGTGTTCCAGATTAGGGGCGCGCCCGGGAAAGCCCCAATCCGCAACTCGGGACCCGGTCAGGCCGGGGGTGCGGCCACGTGGGGCATGCAGAGGTCGTCGTACTCGGCGATGACGATGGGACCGGCGTTCTCCCCGCAGGCCGGGCAGGCCGGGTCCCGGCGCATCTTGAAGGTCCGGAAGGAGCCCTCCAGGGCGTCGTAGGCCAGGAGCCGGCCCACCAGGGGGTCGCCGAGGCGGAGGAGCATCTTGATGGCCTCGATGGCCTGGACGGAGCCGATGATCCCGGGAAGGACACCGAGGACGCCGGCCTCGGAGCAGGAGGGGGCCAGCTCGGCCGGGGGGGGCTCGGGGACGAAGCAGCGGTAGCAGGGGCCGACGTAGGGCTCGAACACGGTGACCTGGCCCTCGAAGCGGAAGATCGAGCCGTGGACGACGGGGATGTGCTTGAGGAGGGCAGCGTCGTTCACGAGGTACCGGGTCGGGAAGTTGTCGGTCCCGTCGACGATGAGGTCGTAGCCGTCGAGGATGTCGAGGACGTTGTCGGCCCCGAGCCGGACGTCGTAGGTGACGACGTCGATGTCGGGGTTCATTGCCGTCAGGGTCTTCTTGGCCGAGTCGACCTTCCGGTCGCCGATCCGGTCGAGGTTGTGGAGGATCTGGCGCTGGAGGTTCGAGGCGTCGACGACGTCCATGTCGATGATCCCGAGGGTCCCGACCCCGGCGGCGGCCAGGTAGAGGGCGGCGGGGGATCCGAGGCCGCCGGCCCCGAGGAGGAGGACCTTCGAGGAGAGGAGCTTGAGCTGGCCCCGCTCGCCGACCTCGGGGAGGAGGAGGTGCCGCTGGTAGCGGTTCCGCTGCTCCGGGGTGAGGACCTTGGGGGTCTCCCAGGGCCGGCCGTCGTCCTTCCAGCGGTTGAACCCCCCGACGAGGGAGACGACGTCGCGGTAGCCCAGGTCCTGGAGGGTCTTCGCCGCGAAGGCGGACCGGACGCCGCCGGCGCAGTAGACGACGACGGGGGCGGCCTTGTCGGGGAGCTTCCCCTCGACCTGGAATTCGAGGTGGCCCCGGGGGAGGTGGACGGCGCCGGGGATGGTCCCCTGGTCGAATTCGTCGGGCTCCCTGACGTCGAGGAGGGTCACCGATCCGAGAAGGGCCTCGACCTCGGGTCCCTCGACCTCACTGATCTCTGCTTTGGCCTGGTTCAACAGCTCTCGGGGCGTGGCCACGGGCGCTGACCTCCCGGTTTCGATCGTCGGCGGCACCTGCCGCCCTCGGTGAAACGCTACCAGCCGGGTCAGCATTCCCGGTCCGGGGGGGACCCCTGGGACGCTCTGGGTTGGAGGCTCCCCGGTGGGGCCGTTCCCGGGGCGGATAGGGTCGGCCGGTGGAGCTCTCCGAGGCGGTCCGGCGGCGGCGGATGGTCCGGAGCTTCTCGGGCCGTCCCCCCGCGGGCCCCGCCCTGGAGGAGATCCTGGCCTCGGCGCTGCGGGCCCCCTCGGCCGGGAACAGCGGGGGTCTCGACCTCGTCGTCCTCGAGGAGCCGGCCGACCGGGAGGCCTTCTGGGAGGCCACCACCACAGGGGACTGGCGGGCCCGGTCGCGGCGCTGGCCCGGACTGTCCCGGGCCCCGGTGATCATCGTCCTGCTGGCCGACGCGGCCGCCTACCTCACCCGCTACGGGAAAGAGGACAAGGCCGGCTCGGGCCTGGGCTCGGTCGAGGCCTGGCCCGTCCCCTACTGGTTCGTCGACGGCGGGATGGCGGCCCTCCTCCTCCTCCTCGGGGCGGTCCCGGCCGGGCTCGGGGCCTGCTTCCTCGGGAACTTCCGGGGCGAGGAGGCCCTCCTCCAGGTCCTGGGGGTCCCCGAGGGCCGGCGCTACCTGGGAGCGGTCCTGCTGGGCGAGCCGGGTGTCGACGCGAGCGACCCGCCGTCCCCCTCGCTCAGGCGGGGAGGACGGCGGGCCGTCGAGGTCGTCCACCGGGGCCGCTGGTGAGCGGACCCGGTGTCAGGCCGTCACGGGAGCGGGGTGGTGCATCCCCCGGCCGTGGTGGTGGTCACGTTGTTGGTCTCCTGCTGGAAGTCGTAGCCGTAGTTGACCAGGGAGAAGAAGTGGTGGGACGGCTTCGTGACGGTGAAGAGGGAGTCCTGGAATCCCGAGGCCACCTGGGCCGTGGTGATGGTCGCCTGACCGACGATCCCGCCCTCGATCGAGTAGACGGTCGTGTCACCGGCCGTGCTCGAGGTGGCGGTGACGTTCTTCACGACGGCCGTGGCCGACTCCTTGGTGGAGCCGTTGCTCAGGGTCGAGATCGTCCGGACCAGCGACCAGGTCCCCCCGGTGGCGGTGTAGGTCACCCCGGACGGGCAGACCATGGTCATCCCGGTGGCCGGGATGCTCATCGTCGTCGTGGTCGCGTTGGAGGCGGGGGCGGCGAAGGCCGGTGCGCTGAGGGCGAGGGGGCCCACCGTCATCGCCCCGCTCGCCACGACTGCCAGGACCATTTTTCTCACGGCTACTCCTCGTGTCAGTTTGCTCGCTGTATGTGGTGTCACACTACGTGACCAACTGACCACAGTCCATGCCCAATGATGACTCTGAGCGACCCCTCACGTTGCAATTCCATGACGGACACCCGAGATGTTCCAGTTCCAGGCACAGCTCAGGACCCACCGTCAAGGTCCCCGGTCAGGATTCGGGCAAGGTCGACCACGCAAGGTGGGTCCCATGACCCTCACCTCCCTCACCCCCCTGGCCCCCCCCGGCTGCGCCGGGACCCTCCGGATCGAGGTCTGGTCCGACCCCGTCGTCGAGGAGCACGGGTTCGACCCGCGCTGCTGGTATGTCGAGACCTTCTGGTTGGGCATCCTGGGCCCCTCGACGACCTGGCTCCTCCGGCTCCTCGCCGCCGGCCTCGACCGGGAGCCCGAGGGGTTCGAGCTCGACCTGGACGAGGCGGCCCGGATGCTGGGCCTCGGGGGGAAGGCCGGTCGGCACTCCCCCTTCCAGCGGGCCCTGGCCCGTTCCGTCACCTTCGGGATGGCCCGGACCCACCCCGACGGGGCCCTCGCCGTCCGGCGCATGCTCCCCCCCCTGGCCCGACGACACCTTCTCCGGCTCCCGGCAGGGGTCCAGGAACGGCACCGGGAGTGGACCCGGACCCTTCACCCGGCCGGGCGGGACGGCCCGCCGGGCGGGACCGAGGGCGAACGACCGATCGCCCCGCCCCGGCCGGAACCGGCGGACGGGGCGATCAGGACGTCCTTGCGACCGGGCCCGGCCTGAGTGGACCGACCCTGGTCCAGTTCCCGCTGCGGCCGAGGACCGATTCATCGAGGTGTCGCCTCCCGGAAACGCTCCGTTCACGTTCGGCTCCTAGCCTGGTTCCCATGGCGATGTTCCTGCTTCGGGTCGAGCTTCCCGACCGCCCCGGTGCGCTGGGGGCGGTGGCGAGCCGGATCGGTGCCGTCCGGGCCGATGTCGTGGCGGTCGACATCGTGGGCCGGGGGAAGGGCCGGGCCGTCGACGAATTCGTCGTCGAGCTGGCTGACGAGAACCACGTCTCGCTCCTCCTGAGCGAGATCGCCGAGGTCGACGGGGTCGAGGTCGAGGAGCTCCGGATCCTCCCGGAGATCGTCTCTGACCGCCGGTTCGACGCCTACGAGACCGCCACGGCCCTCCTGGTGGAGCGAACCCCCCACGGGGTCCTCTGCGCCCTGGCCAACCGGTCCCGGCACGAGCTCAACGCGGGCTGGTGCGCCATCGTCGACGTCGAGGACAGGATCGTGGTGGCCGCCGACGGCCGGGCCCCGGCCGCTCCCTGGCTGGCCGCCTACATCGAGGGGACCCGCTGGCACGACCGACGCCCCGTCGGCGAGCGACGCCCGGACTCGGCGGTTCCCCGAACCACCCCCCACGCCCCGGACGTGGCCTGGGTCGACCTCGCCGTCTGGGATCTCGTCCTCGCCGTGGGCCGGCCCGGCTGGCCCTTCGGAGAGGAGGACCGCCGCCGGCTGGGGGCCATCGCCCGGCTCGCCGACGCCCGGTGGACCGACCTGGCCGAGCGGGAGGCCCGGCTCTCCCACCCCAGTCGGGTCAGCTGAGCCGCCGGGTCAGCTGATTCCGTAGCTCCCGAGGAGCTCGAGGAGGGTCCGGACACCGAAGCCCGTCCCCCCCTTGGCCAGGACCCCCGTCTCCTCGTCGGCGCGGGCCGGTCCGGCGATGTCGAGGTGGACCCAGGGGACCTCCCCGACGAACCGGGAGAGGAGGAGGGCCGCCGAGATGGCACCGGCCTCCCCCTCCTTCCCGATGTTCTTCATGTCGGCCACCTCGGACTTGATGTGGGCGGCGTACTCGGGCAGGAGGGGAAGCCGCCAGGTCCGCTCCCCGGCCCCCTCCGAGGCCAGACGGACCCGGTCCACCAGGGCCTCGTCGGTCCCGAAGAGCCCCGCCACCAGGTTCCCGAGGGCGACCACGCAGGCCCCGGTGAGGGTGGCCAGGTCGATGATGGCGTCCGGGTCCAGCTCGGCCGCCAGGACGAGGGCGTCGGCCAGGACCAGGCGGCCCTCGGCATCGGTGTTCAGCACCTCGATGGTCTGCCCGTCCCGAACGGTGAGGACGTCCCCGGGCTTCTGGGCCCTCCCCCCCGGCATGTTCTCCGTCACCGGGGTGATGGCGGTCACCCGGACCCGGACCCCGAGGTCGGGACAGGCCGAGAGGGCGGCCAGGACCGCGGCGGCTCCCCCCATATCCGTCTTCATCGTCATCATCCCCCCCGCCGTCTTGAGGGAGAGCCCCCCCGAGTCGAAGGTGATCCCCTTCCCGACCAGGACGACGTGGGGAACCCGCCCCTCCACCTCGAGGGGATCGGCGGGCTCGTAGCGACCGAGGAGGAGCCGGGCGGGCTCGTCGGATCCCCGGGCCACGGCCAGGAGGCCCCCGAGTCGCTCGTCGGCGATCCGCTGCTCGTCCCAGACCTCCAGGTTCAGCCCCGGCCCCACCAGCTCGGCGGAGGCCCGCTCGGCCAACCGAAGGGGGGAGAGGAGGCTGGGAGGCTCGTTGACGAGATCCCGGGCCAGGACGACCGCCCTCCCGATCCGGGATCCCCGGCGGACGCCCTCCTCGACGGCGCCGGCCCCGAGGCCGCCCGTCCCCACCACCTGGAGCCGGGCCAACCGGACGTCCTCGGCGTCCTCGCTCCGGTGGGCCACGAACCGGTAGGCGCCGAGGACCGCCCCCTCGGCCACGGCCTGGGCGGCCAGCAGCGGGCCGGGCCGTGCGGCCAGCTCGGCCGGGAGGACGAAGAGGGCCTCGGCGCCGCGCAGCGCCGCCCGGGCCAGGCCGGCCGCGGCCTGGCGGAGCTCCGGCCGACCCACCTCCCCCCCGGGCCCACACCCGAGGAGCACCAGGGTCGGGCCCTCCCGGACCGGCTGGGCCAGGACCTCCCCCGGAGCCCCACTGAAGCCGCTCCGCCGGGCGAAGGCCAGGTCGATCGACCCGACCAGTTCCACCGGGGTCCCCCCGGCCGGCTCGGGCCCGTTCGGGCCGGCCAGGACCGGGAGACCGATCATCTCCAGGGCGGACCCCGCCAGCAGGGCGGAGAGTTCCGCCTCGGGGCCGGCCAGGACGGTCAGGGCAGGGGACGCAGCCATCGGGCTCCCTCGGTCGGGGCGTCGTCGGACAGGATCAGGGTCGGACAGGATCAGGGTCGGACAGGATCAGGTCGGTGACCCGGTCGCCCGGGTCGGGCCGGGAGGTGGTCCTCCCCTTCCTGCCACCGGGCCATGGCCCAGAGAAGGTCGGAGAGCCTGTTGAGGTAGGGGCCGACCTGGGAGTCGGGGGCGGGAGGGCTGGCGGACAGGAGCCGCTCGGCCCGGCGGACCACCGTCCGGGCCAGGTCGAGGAGAGCGGAGATCCGGTTGGCCCCGGGGACGACGAACTCGGTCGGCATCTCGAAGCGGCCCCCCAGTCGGTCGATCCCGTCCTCCAGGGCGCCCACCATCCCGGCGGTGACCGCCGTCTTGCCGGGGGTCAGCTTCGACCGGTTGGCGGTCGAGGTGGCCACCTCGGCCATCAGCACCCAGAGGTCCCGCTCCAGGCCGATCAGCATCCCGTCGAGCTCGGAGCCGACCCCGGACTCGGCCCGGGCCAGGCCCAGGGCGGCCTGGGCCTCGTCGACAGCCCCGTTGGCCTCGATGGCCGGGGCGTGCTTCGGGACCCGGCCCCCGTAGAGGAGGCCCGTCGTCCCGTCGTCGCCCTTGCGGGTGTAGATCTTCACCCGGGGGATGCTACCGGCCGGCCCGCCGGAGAAGGGCCAGGTCGAAGGTAACCTGGGACGACCATGTCGGCTCCCCACCCCTCCCCCCTCCCCACTGTCCTGGCCCACGGGGCCCTCCCCTTCGAGGGCCGGGGAGCCGCCTACCTCGAGGCGGTCGCCAGCCGGGTCGTCATCTTCGACGGGGCCATGGGGACGAGCCTCCAGCTCCAGGACCTCACCGCCGAGGACTTCGGGGGCCCCGCCTACGAGGGCTGCAACGAGGCCCTCGTCCTCACGAAGCCCGAGGCCGTCGCCGCCGTCCACCGGGCCTTCCTCGAAGCCGGCTGCGACGTCGTCGAGACCGACGCCTTCGGGGCCTTCGGGGTGGTCCTGGCCGAATACGGCCTGGAGGGGAAGGTGGCGGAGATCAACCTGGCCGCCGCCACCATCGCCCGGGCCGAGGCCGACGCGGCCGAGGCCGCCGACGGCCGGCCCCGATGGGTGGCGGGGAACATAGGCCCGGGCACCAAATTCCCGACCCTGGGCCAGATCCCCTACGCCGACCTCCGGGACTCCTACCAGGAGCAGGTCGAGGCCCTCCTGGCCGGCGGGGTCGACCTCCTCGTGGTCGAGACCGTCTACGACCTCCTCCAGGCCAAGGCCGCCCTCAACGCGGCCAAGCGGGCCATGGTCGACTGCGGCCGACGGGTCCCCCTCCAGCTCCAGGTCACCATCGAGCTGACCGGCCGGATGCTCCCCGGCACCGAGATCGGGGCCGCCCTCACCGCTCTCGAGGCCCTCCGGCCCGACGTCATCGGCCTGAACTGCGCCACCGGCCCCGCCGAGATGGGGGAGGCCGTCCGGTACCTGGCCCAGCACTCCCGGGTCCCCATCTCCACCCTCCCCAACGCCGGCCTCCCCTCGGTCGTCGACGGAAAGATGCACTACGACCTCACCCCGGAGCAGCTCGCCGACCACCTCGAGCGGTTCGTCACCGAGCTCGGCGTCTCCGTGATCGGGGGCTGCTGCGGGACCACCCCGGACCACCTCCGGGCCGTCGTCGAGCGCTGCCGGGACCTCGTCCCCGCCCCCCGGCACCCCGACGTCGAGCCGGGGGCCTCCTCCATCTACAGCCCCGTCCCCTTCCACCAGGACACCTCCTTCCTCGTGATCGGGGAGCGGACCAACGCCAACGGCTCGAAGAAGTTCCGGGAGGCCATGCTGGCCGAGGACTGGGACACGACCGTGGCCATGGCCCGGGACCAGATCAAGGAGGGGGCCCACATCATCGACGTCTGCGTCGACTACACCGGGGCCGACGGGGTGGCCGACATGACCGAGGTGGCCAGCCGGTTCGCCACCCAGGCCAGTGTCCCCCTCATGGTCGACTCCACCGAGGGCCCCGTCGTCGAGACCGCCCTCCAGTGGATCGGGGGCCGGGCCGTCCTCAACTCGGTCAACCTCGAGGAGGGGGACGACCCCGGGACCCGGCTCGACACCTTCCTCACCCTGGCCCGGGAGTACGGGGCTGCTGTGGTCTGCACCTGCATCGACACCGAGGGCCAGGCCAGGACGGCGGACTGGAAGGTCCGGGCCGCCACCGCCATCCGGGACATCGCCGTCGACCGCTACGGGCTCGAGCCTTCCGACCTCATCTTCGACCCCCTCGTCCTCCCCCTCTCCACCGGCATGGAGGAGAGCCGCCGGGACGGGATCGAGACCCTGGAGGGGATCAGGCGGATCAAGGCCGAGCTACCCGGTGTCTTCACCGTCGTCGGCCTCTCCAACGTCTCGTTCGGGCTCAACCCCGCGGCCCGGCACGCCCTCAACTCGATGTTCCTCCACGAGTGCGTCGAGGCCGGCCTCGACGCGGCCATCGTCCACGCGGCGCGGATCATGCCCCTCTCCAAGATCGACGAGCGGGTCCGGGAGGTCTGCCTCGACCTCATCTACGACCGCCGGACCGAGGGCTACGACCCCCTCTCGGAGCTCCTGGCCCTCTTCGAGGGGGTCTCGGCCGGGACCGTCGAGGCCGAGGACCGGTCGGACTGGACCGTCGAGCGCCGCCTCGAGCAGCGGATCATCGACGGGGACCGCAACGGCCTCGTCGATGACCTCGAGGAGGCCCTCGCCGCCGGCCACAGCCCCCTCGCCGTCGTCAACGACATCCTCCTGGCCGGGATGAAGACGGTCGGGGAGCTCTTCGCCACCGGGGAGATGCAGCTTCCCTTCGTCCTCCAGAGCGCCGAGACCATGAAGGCGGCCGTGGCCCACCTCGAGCCCAAGATGGAGAAGGCCGACCAGGGCGGGAAGGGGACGATCGTCCTCGCCACCGTCAAGGGGGACGTCCACGACATCGGGAAGAACCTCGTCGACATCATCCTCACCAACAACGGCTACGAGGTCGTGAACCTCGGGATCAAGGTCGGGATCGCCGAGATGGTCCAGGCCGCCGAGGAGCACGGGGCCGACGCCATCGGGATGAGCGGCCTCCTCGTCAAGTCGACCCTGATCATGCGGGAGAACCTGGAGGAGCTCAACCGCCGGGACCTCGCCGACCTCCCCATCCTCCTCGGGGGGGCCGCCCTGACCCGGTCCTATGTCGAGCGGGACCTCCGGGAGGTCTACCGGGGGAAGGTCTTCTACGGGAAGGACGCCTTCGAGGGCCTCCGGACCATGGACCGGCTCGTCGAGCTGAAGCGGTCGGGGGAGGACGACCCCGCCTTCGGCCGGGAGCTCACCGGCCGGAAGCTCCCCCCCCGCCGGAGCCAGGAGGCCGCCGCCCGGGAGGCGGCCGGGGTGGTCAAGCCGGCCCGGGCCCCCGGGGTCCCCTCCGACAACCCCGTCTTCAAACCCCCTTTCCTCGGGGCCCGGATCTCGAAGGGGATCCCCCTCGACGACATCGCCGGCTACCTGAACCGGACCGCCCTCTTCCGGAACCAGTGGGGCTTCCGGCCCGAGAAGGGGGTCGAGGACGACGCCGCCTTCAAGACCAGGATCGACGCCGTCCTCCGTAGCGAGCTGGCCAAGGCCAAGGCCAAGGACATCCTCGTCCCCCAGGTGGCCTGGGGCTACTTCGCCGCCAACGCCGAGGGGGACGACCTCGTCGTCTGGTCCGACGAGTCGAGGACGGCCGAGCTGACCCGTTTCGAGTTCCCGCGGCAGTCGAAGGAGCCCTGGCTCTGCGTCGCCGACTTCTTCCGGCCCGTCGATTCCGGGGAGGTCGACTACGCCGCTTTCAGCCTCGTCACCATGGGGTCGGCCGTGTCCGAGGAGGCGGCCCGGCTGAAGGCCGAGGACCACTACGTCGACTACGCCCAGCTCCACGGCCTCGGGGTGGAGATGGCCGAGGCGCTGGCCGAGTACTGGCACCACCGGATCCGCCAGGAGTGGGGCTTCGCCGACGAGGACGGCCCCAGCCTGGCCGGGCTCTTCCGGCAGCAGTACCGGGGGGGTCGCTACTCCTGGGGCTACCCGGCCTGCCCCCGGCTCGAGGACAACGAGAAGGCCTACCACCTCCTCGACGGTGGCCGGATCGGGGTCGAGGTCTCCGAGGGGTTCCAGTTCCACCCCGAGCAAACCACCATCGCCCTCATCTGCCACCACCCCCAGGCCAAGTACTTCGTGGCCTGATCTCGACGGCGAACGGCGATGTGGGGGAGGCGGGTCAGCCGGCGAGGGGCGATCCTGGTCGTGGTGGCGGCCCTGGCCGCCTCCAGTACCGGCGCCGGGGCGGCCGCCGCCCCGACGACCACCTCCCCCCCTGCCACCGCCGCGCCGTCAACCCCTGCGCCGGCCCCTTCCGCGGCCCCGGCACCGGCGGCAACCTCGACCACGGTGACACCTCCGCCGATCGAGTCCCTCCTGCCGGGAACCGCTCCGGACGGCCTGACCGAGGTGCCGGCCGGGACCGGGAACGGGCCCCTGACAGCGGCCGCCTTCGGTGCCCTCTCGAGCGACCCCACCCAGGGGGCCGCCGAATTCGACCGGTGGTCGGCGGAGCCCGGCTTCGCAGCCTGGGTCCGGACCTTCAAGGACCAGGCCGGCCAGGACTCGGTCCAGGTCGAGCTCTTCCGGTTCCCCACCGTCTCCGAAGCCTCGAACTTCGCCGTCGCCGATGAGCGGACCTTCACCGAGGTGTCCCAGGGCCAGACCCTGGCCGGCACCTTCAACGTCCCGGGCATCCCCGACAGCCTCGGGCTCACCGTCCGGATCACGACCCCCACGAGTGGGGTGATCGAGGGGGTCATCTTCCGGTCGGCCGGCTACATCGCCATCGTCAACACCGTGGCCCTCGGCCCGGCCGGAGGGACGCCGGCCCTTCCCCTGGGCACGGCCGCCATGGTGGCGGTGGCGGAGAACGGCCTCCTCGGCTCGGTCCCCACCGTCCCCTCCGGTCCAGCCACCGTCCCGGGTGCCACCATCCCGAGCCCGGCGGCAGCCCGGGCCGATGTCGCCGCCCCGGCCGACTCCCGGGGGGCTCCCGGCTGGGCCCTCCCCCTCCTCCTCCTCGTCGTCGTCCTTCTCACTGCCCTGACCCTCGTCACCTTCCGGGGCCCGGCCCGGCGCCGTCGCCGGGCCCGGCGGACCAGGGCCGGCCACGTCCGGCACCAGGGTCGCCACTCCCCGTAGGAGGCCGGTACCGGAGCCGTCCAGGACGGGTAGCGTCGGCCCGTGCCCAGACCCGCCCGAGGGACGACGGCGGCGGTCGCCCTCCTGATCGCCCTGGCCGGCCCGCTCCTGCTCCCCGGCCCGGCCGGGGCGGCCCCCGGGGCCACCAGCACGGGCCCGGCGACGGCGACGGCCGCCGAGGCGGCTCTGGGCCGGTTGACCCTCCAGAGCCCCCTGGCCGGCTACCAGGCCGGGGCCTCCAACGGACCGCTCGATCTCGCCATCTACACCCGGTACGCCCCGGACCCGGGGACAGCGGCCACGACTTTCCGGGGCTGGGCGGCCCAGCCCGGCTTCGCGGCCTGGATCCGGACCTGGCAGGACCGCAGCGGCCTGAACCAGGTCCTCGAGCTCGCCTTCCGTTTCCGGAGTCCCGCCGACGCCAGGGCCACCGCCGCCGGCTACGACCGGGTCCTCTCGGCCGGAGCCGTCCCGGGGAGCACATTCGCCGTCCCCCACCTCCCGGCCGCCCGGGGATACCTCATCTCGGCCACCGACGGGACCCAGGTCATCAACCAGCTCGAGGCCGTCGTCATGCAGACCGGTGTCTACGCCACCGTTCTCGAGACCAATGTCGCCTCCACCTCCTCCAACACCGACCCCATCGCCTCCGGCACCGTCGTCTCCCTGGCCGCCCGCCAGTACGCCGCCCTGGCCGCCGCCGGACCGGAGGGCCCCGTCGTCCCCCCCGGGCCGGGCCCGCCGCTGACCCGGGCCGCCCTCATCATCGCCGCCGCCGTCCTCCTCTCCCTCCTCGCCTACGGCCTGGCCCGGCGCCTCCCCGTCCCCCAGCGGGCTCGGGCCGGCGACAGCCGGCGGGCCCAGGCCCATCGGGCCGCGGCCCATCGGACCGCGGCCCATCGGACCCCGGCCCATCGAATGACTCCGGCACCCCGGCATGATTGAACTGGCCCTGACCGACCGCTAGGTTCAGCGCTTGTGGTGACAATCCCGCCTCTCTCGGTGATGGGAGACGTGCTCGGCCAGCTGAACCGGTGGATTCGCGACGCCAACGACTACTTCGGGACCGGGACCTCCCTGACGGTCATCATCGGGGTGGCCATCCTGGCCACCCCGCTCCTCCTCCTGGTCGGGATCCGCCACCTCCTCCGGAAACGTGACCTCGAGGTGGCCCGGGCCGGGGCCTTCCGGAGCCACGACCCCTTCGCCGGCACCGGCCATCTCCTGACGGGCCGCCGCCAACGGGCCGAGATCGCCCAGGCCCTGGAGACCCGGCGGGGGACTGCACCGGCCAACGAGCTCTGGGCCGGCGACGCACCGGCCCCTCCGACCACCTCGGTGGCCACGGACCTCGTCGAACCCCACGGCATCCCGGCCTTCGGAGGTGTCCCCGACCTCGTCCTCGTTCCCCCGCCGACGCCGCCGACTCCCCCGACCCTGCCGGCACCCCCGGCGACCTCCCCGCCCGGACCGACCCCGACGGCGGGCCCGGCCCCGCCGGCCCCCACTCCTGGGACCCTGGCTCCTGCGACCCCGGGCCGGACGGCCGGATCGGGGAGGACGGCGCCGAAAGCCGGACCCCGACACGGCTCCTCCCGATCGAAGCGGGCCGTCGTCCCCCCCGAGGGGTGGTACCCGGACCAGGACGGGCCCCCGGGAACCCTCCGGTTCTGGGACGGGGCGGCCTGGACGGAGCACCGGAAGACGACCTGAGGGATTCAGGCCTCCACGACGACGAGGGCGTGGTCGGCGGTGTTGAGCGCCTCGGGTCCTTCGGGGCCGACCACGACGATGTCCTCGAGGCGCATCCCGAAGCGGCCGGGGAAGTAGAGCCCGGGCTCGACCGAGAAGGCGTGGCCGCAGGCGAGGGGGAGCCGGTTCCCGGCCACCAGGTAGGGGTCCTCGTGCTCCTCGATCCCGATCCCATGGCCGGTCCGGTGGATGAACCGATCCCCCAGGCCCGCCTCCCCGATCACCGTCCGACAGGCGGCGTCGACGGACTCGGCGCTGGCCCCGGCCCGGGCGGCCGCCACCCCGGCCTGCTGGGACTCGAGGAGGACGGCGTAGGCGGCGGCCACCTCCGGGGTGGGGGGGCCGGTGACGACGGTCCGGGTGATGTCGGAGCAGTACCCGACCGTTGACCCCTGCGGAGCAGTGTAGGGACCCAGAGAGAGGGATCCCCCGAAGTCGCAGACGACGACCTCCCCGGGGCCGATGACCCGGGGCCCGGCCTCGTGGTGGGGGCTGGCCCCGTTGGGTCCGCTCCCGACGATGGCGAAGTTGACGGCCTGGTGGCCCTCGGCCAGGAGCCGCCGGCCGATCTCGGCCGAGACGTCGGCCTCGGTCCGCCCGATGAGGGGGATGAGCCCGGCCTGGAGCTGTCCGGCCACCCGGTCGGCGGCGGCGGCCGCGGCCCGGAGGGTGGCGATCTCGGCGTGGTCCTTCACGGCCCGGAGGGGGGAGGTGACGGTGGAGGCGGCCAGGAACCGGGCTTCCGGGAGCCGGTCCTGGAGGCCCAGGACGGTGGTGGCCCAAGCCCGGTCGGAGATGGCCAGGGTCGAGCCGGACTGCGGCCCGAGGAGGGCCACGGCCAGGGCCAGGGGGTCCTCCGTCTCCCCCCAGGGCCGGACCTCGAAGGCTCCCCCGGCCGGGACCCGGGGGGCCTCGAGGGCGGGGACGAGGAGGACGGGATCCCCCTCGAGGGGGAGGACGAGGAGGGTGACCCGCTCGAGGGGCATGGCCCGGTATCCCGTCAGCCAGGGGAGGTCGGCCCCGTGGGAGAGGAGGAGGGCCGAGACCCCGGCCTCCCCCATGGCGGCCCGGACCCGGCCCATCCGGTCGGTCCCGGTCACCCCGGCCCCCCCACCCCGACGGTCCGGGCGGCGGCGGCAGCGGCGGCGGCTCCCCGGGCGTGATAGCTCGACCGGGTCAGGGGGGAGGCCTGGACGTGGGCGAACCCCATCGCCTCCCCCGCCGCCCTGAGCTCCCCGAACTCCTCCGGGGTCCACCAGCGGGCCACGGGGACGTGGGCGGCCGAGGGCCGGAGGTACTGGCCCAGGGTCACGATCGAGACCCCGACGGCCCGGAGGTCGGCCAGGGCCCCGAGGACCTCGGCCGCCGTCTCCCCCATCCCGAGGATGAGGCCGGACTTGGTGGTGAGCCCGGCCCGGGCCGCCCGAGCCAGAACGGCCAGGCTCCGGGCGTAGCCGGCCGAGGGCCGGACGGCCCGCTGGAGCCGGGCCACCGTCTCGAGGTTGTGGTTCAGGATGTCGGGCCGGGCCCCGAAGATCGTCTCGAGGGCCTCGGGATCTCCCTTGCAGTCCGAGATGAGGACCTCGACGGCCGTGGTCGGGGTCTGGTCCCGGATCGCCCCGATGGTGGCGACGAAGCCGGCAGCCCCCCCGTCGGGGAGGTCGTCCCGGGCCACCGCCGTCACCACGGCGTGGGTCAGCCCCAGCTCGGCCACCGCCGCCGCCACCGCCCCGGGCTCGGCCGGGTCGAGGGGGAGGGGACGGGAGGTGTCGACCAGGCAGAAGCCGCAGGCCCGGGTGCAGCGGTCCCCGTTGATCATGAAGGTGGCCGTCCCCTCGGCCCAGCACTCGAAGATGTTGGGGCAGCCCGCCTCCTCGCAGACGGTCACGAGCCCCCGGCTCCTCACCGTCCGACGGAGCTCGAGGAACTCCCGGCCCATCCGGGCCGGCACCCGGAGCCAGTCCGGCTTCCGGGTCAAGAGGGGGAGACCGGCTCCGGGGTCCTCCCCGGCCTGGCGGAGCCGGACCCGGAGCCGCTCCCCCGGGGCCGGGGGCGTCTCCGGCCGGGGCCCCGAGTCCGGCCCGACCCGGTCGGCCCTTCCACCGGAGCCGGGGCTCGTGACGAGTTGGAGGTCGACCTGCCCGTCGGGGGCCCACCGGTCCGACGCCCGCCGGGCCAGGGCGGCCACAACCTCGGCCATGGGAACGGCGAGACCCTCGGCGGCCAGGGAGGTGACAGCCTTGTCGGGGATCCCGCAGGGGACGATCCGATCGAACCAGCCCAGGTCGGGATCGACGTTGAGGGCGAAGCCGTGCATGGACCGGCCCCGGCTGACCCGGATCCCGATGGCGGAGATCTTCCGGGGGGCCCGCCCCGAGGGGTCGACCCAGACGCCGGGGTAGCCCGGGAGCCGTCCGCAGCCGGGGAGCCCCAGGTCGGCCAGAGTCCCGATGACGACCTCCTCGACGGCGGCGACGTGGCCGGGGATGGCGCCCGGGCCCATCGGGACCGAGACGATCGGGTAGCCGACGAGCTGGCCGGGTCCGTGGTAGGTGACATCCCCGCCCCGGTTGGTCCGGACCAGCTCGGCCCCGACCTCCCCCGGGTCGACGAGGACGTGTCCCGGGTCGGCCCGGACCCCGAGGGTGAAGACGTGGGGATGCTCGAGGAGGAGGAGATGGTCGTCGGACCCCCCGGCCTGGAGGGCCCCCTGGAGGACATGGGCCTCCCCGTAGGGGACCCGGCCGAGCCACCTGATCCGGAGCACCCTCAGAGCTCGGAGGCCCAGTCGTGGCCGGCCAGGATCTCCGAGACCCGCTGGACGAAGGCCGCCGCGTAGGCCCCGTCGACGGCCCGGTGGTCGAAGGCCAGGCCCAGGATCCCGACCGACCGGATGGCGATCGACTCGGAGCCGTCCTCCCCGGTCACCACCACCGGCTTCCGGCTCACCCCGTCGGTCGAGAGGATCCCGACCTGGGGCTGGTTGATGATCGGGAAGGTCAGGAACGTCCCGAAGGGTCCAGGGTTGGTGATGGTGAAGGTTCCCCCCACCAGGGAGTCCGGGCTGAGCTTCTTCGTCCGGGCCGCCGTGGCCAGCTCGTGGATCCGCCGGGCCAGCCCCCGGACGGTCAGCTCGTCGGCCTGGTGGACGACGGGGGCGATCAGCCCCTCGAAGTTCAGGTCGACGGCGATGGCGAGGTTCACCTCCCGGTGAACGACCAGGGCGTCCTCCCCCACCGAGGCGTTCAGGTGGGGCCACTCGTGGAGGGCCTCGATGGCGGCCCGGGCGATGAAGGGGAGATAGGTCAGGGAGAACCCCTCCTCCGCCTTGAACCGGGCCCCCTGGGCTTTCCGGACCCGCTCCACCGCCTCGAGGTCGACCTCCTTGGCCACCAGGGTGTGGGCCGAGGTCGCCTTCGACCGGACCATGTGCTCCGCCGTCCGCCGCCGGATGTTGGTGAAGGGGACGATCTCGTCGCCGGCCCTCCCCCCGGCCTCCCCGGGAACCCGGACCGGGGTCGAAGGAGCGGCAGCGGCCGGAGCGGCGGCGGCCGGTGCTCCCCCGGCCCGCCGGCTGTCGATCACAGCCAGGACGTCCTCCCGGGTGATCCGGCCTCCCAGTCCCGTCCCGGTCACCTCGGCCGGGGCGATTCCCTGCTCCTCGAGGAGCTTCCGGACCACCGGCGACAGGACCAGGCCCGGGCCTGCCGGAGCGGGGGCCGGAGCCGGAGCCGAGGCGGGGGCCGGAGCCGGAGCGGGGGGCGCCTCGGCAACGGCAGGGGGCGGAGCCGGAGCCGGCTCCGGGGGTGGGATGGGGGTGGACGCCGGCTCAGAGGCCGGGGGCGTGGTGCCGGGTGCTGCTCCGCCGGTGGCGGCAACCTCGCCGGAGGCGGGTGCGATGACGGCCAGGACGGTCCCGACATCGACGGTGTCCCCCTCGGCCACCCGGATCTCGGTCAGGGTCCCCCCCGCCGGGGCGGGGACCTCGGAGTCGACCTTGTCGGTGGAGACCTCGAAGAGGGGCTCGTCCCGGGCCACGGCGTCCCCGACGGCCTTCAACCATTTGGTGATCGTCCCCTCGGTGACGGTCTCCCCCAATTGGGGCATGGTGACCTCAGCCAATGTGGAGTCCCCTTCCGGTGAGGGCCAGCACCGTCTCCCCGAAGGTTTCGGAGAGGGTCGGGTGGGGCTGGACGAATTGGGCCACCTCGTCGGGGGTGGCCTCCCAGTTGACGGCCAGGTAGCCGGCTCCGAGCTGCTCGGTGACCCAGGGGCCGGCCAGGTGGACCCCGAGGATCCGACCGGCTTTCCCGTCGGGGAGCTTCTCGGCGACGACCTTGACCAGGCCCTCGGTCTCCCCGATGATCCGGGCCCGGCTGTTCCCCCCGAAGGGGTCCTTCTGGACGAGGACCTCGAAGCCGGCCTCGAGGGCGGCCGCCTCGGTCATCCCGGCGAAGGCCACCTCGGGCTGGCAGTAGATGGCCCAGGGGACCTTCCCGTAGTCGACGGGGACGACCGGCTCCCCCAGGATCGACTTGACCACGACGATTCCCTCGGCGAACCCGACGTGGGCCAGCTGGGGGGTGTTGACGACATCCCCGACGGCCCAGACCCCCTCGGCCGTGGTCCGCTGGTAGGGGTCGACGGTGACGAAGCCCCGGGGGTCGATCTCGACCCCGGTCCCCTCGGCCAGGAGCCCCTCGGTCAGTGGACGGCGTCCCACGGAGAGGATGACGGCGTCGACGGTGACGGTCTGGCCCTCCCCGAAGGAGACCGTCGTCCCCGAGCCCGAGGGCTCGTGGCCGGTGACCTGGACCCCGGTGTGGACGGCGATCCCCCGCTTCCGGAAGGACCGGGCCACCACCGAGACGACGTCGGCGTCGCAGCCGGTGAGGAGCCCGGGGAGGGCCTCGAGGACGGTGACCTCGCTCCCGAGGTCGGAGAGCATGGAGGCGAACTCGCAGCCGATGGCCCCCCCGCCGATGACGGCCACCGAAGCTGGGAGGGTCTCGAGGTCGAGGACCTCGTCGGAGGTGAGGACGATCCGGCCGTCGGCATCGAAGCCGGGGATGGTCCGGGGGACCGACCCCGAGGCCAGGACGACCTGGGTCCCGCTGATCTCGGTCGTCTCGTCGTCGGCGCCGGCGATCGTGACCCGGTGGCCAGGGTGGAGGGTCCCCGTACCGGCGAAGCTCGTGATCTTCCGGCCCTTCATCAGCCCGACCAGGCCCTTGTGGAGCTGGTCGACGATCTTCTGCTTCCGGGCCTGGCTCACCGAGAAGTCCACCGTGGGCTGGTCGGCCAGGATCCCGAACTCATTGGACCCGGCCACCGTCCGGTAGACCGAGGCCGTCTCCAGGAATTCCTTGGCCGGGATGCAGCCCCGGTGGAGGCAGGTCCCGCCCATCTTGTCCTTCTCGACCACCGCCACCGAGAGACCGGCGGCGGCCCCGTAGAGAGCGGTGGCGTAGCCGCCGGGACCGCCCCCGATGACGACGAGATCGAATTCCATGCCCTCGGCCGTGGTGACCACCTCCCGGGTTCGGCCCCTCCGGAGACCACCCTAATGGGGCGGAGCCGAGGCCCCAGTCAGCCGTGATTACATCCTCCTCGTAGCGTCTGGCGATGGTTCAGGCCTTTCTCGACGAGAGCGCCCGGGGTGGGCGATGCCTGATCGCCTGGTTGCTCATTGACCCGCGTCGGCTGGTCGAAACTCGCTCAGTCTCATGACGCGCTGCTCGGAGCCGGCCAGTTCCCTCTCACCAGGGCAGACGCGTTGTGGACATGTCCGTGCCTGAGCTTCTGCTCCGACGATGCGGTAGCAGGGTCGGCCGTTGTGACGACTCGTGCGACCTAGGTTCCCGTCCGAGTGACGGATCCCTGAATGTTCCATGTTGAGGAGGTCCCGCCGCCGCAGGATGTTGGTGCCGGAGATCCAGCTCCTCCCCCAACCTGCACGACGTCTCCTTCGTTGGCGACCACTTGGCCGTTGGGCCCGATCAGCTCGACCGGGCTCACGTTGACGTTGTAGCCGGCCGGCCAGAGCGCGGGCGAATTCCCGACCCACGCGCACGCCGTACTTCCAGAGATCACGGCATGGAAGGGTCCGCTCATCACGGCTTGCATTGCGGGTTGCCCAGGCTGCCATCCATCGGATGGAAGAGACACTGGCGCGGGAGGTGTCGGGGTGGCTGCAGGTCGAACGCTTCCCGTCCCATGAGTTGCGGGGGCGGATCCCGTTGGCCACGCTTGAATCACGAGGACGACGAGGGCTATCAGGGCGACCACGGTCGCGACCAGGGTCGCGACCAGGGTCGCGACCAGGGTCCACCATCTCCGACCGATGTCCGGCCTGCGCACCTGGTCCAGCGGAGCCGCCACGACCTGCAGAGCTTCCTCGTATCGAAGGGGAACCACCTGATCCGTCCTGGTCACTTGATCCGTCCTGTCTCTGGTTGGTTGCAGAGGTCGTGAATCTGTTGCCGTTCATTCTGTTTGGGGGCGTAGTAGTTGTCGACCGTCATCGTGGCCCCGAAGTAGGCGCTCCACACGAAGATGTCTGGCGTCGATCTCCTCAAAATGGGCGTGGATGCCGCCCGGCCCGTCACCCCCCAGATCGTGCCTAGGCCAACGCCGGACCCCGGGGGAGTAGCCAGCCCGCCCCCGCGTTGTCCCCAACGAGGCAAGGGGTGATACCGAACGACTTCCACGAGAGTTCAGACGTCTGGCGACTCAACGAGGTTCCCGGTGGGCCGTATTTGCCGCCGACCCGACCGTTCCCCCCGTGACACACCTTCGGCGCAGGCCCGAGGTGGCTGTGCGCAGGCCGCATCTGTCCACCCCAGACGGACCTCGGCCCGCCCCACCTGTGGACATGCTTCTGGTCTTCCGGTGGCCCGTCGGGAAGCTCCCCGCATCGGCCGGCCGGGCCGGCGACGCGCCGGGAGTGCCGGGCTCCCAAGCCATCGCGATCACCTGGGGTTCGCTTCCTGGGCCTCCGGCCCCTATTCAACCGCGTCAACGGGCTCGGTCAGGCCGTCCCGGAGAAGGCGTCCCGGAGCCGGATCCCCCGCCCGGTCCGGAGGATGGCCCGCCGGTAGATCCGGGCCGCGAACCTGGCCACGAAGACGGTGGACCCGATGCTCAGGAGCGCCGATCCCGTGAACTCCCACCAGGTGACCTGGCCCAGCCCAACCAGGACGGGCATGGCGAAGGGGGCCGTCGGGGGGAGGTAGGCGAGGACCTTGAACAGGGTCGAGGCATTCCCCGTGCCGGCTGTGGTCAGAGCCATGATGTAGCCGAAGAGCATGGGGAGGGCCAGGGGGAAGGCCAGGCTCTGGACCTGTTCCTGACGGGCCGCCATCGACCCGGCGGCGGCATAGACCCAGCAGTAGAAGCCGTAGCCCAGCATCAGCCAGACCAGGGAGGCGAGGAGGTCCCCGGGGCCGGTCCCCTTGAGGAGGTCGGAGCCGACGGCACTGGACAGCGACACGGCGAAGACCAGGATGAGGGTGGCCTGGGCCATGGCCATCAGCCCGATCCCGAGGACCTTCCCGGTCAGGAGCTGGATGGGCCGGACGGCGGCCAGGAGCACCTCGATGACCCGGCTGGACTTCTCCTCCATGACCCCGATCAGGGTCCAGGTGAGGTACTGGTTGAGCATCACGAAGATGAGGATCACCCCGATGATGGAGGTGGACTGGAACTTCTTCCCCTTGGGCGCCGGGGTGAGGCTGGCCACCGGGAGCGGCTTGGCCCCCGCCACCGTCTCGGCCTGGGCCGTGGTGAGCCCGGCCGAAATGTAGGCCTCGTCGGTCCCGAGTGTCTGGGCCACCGCCCCGACCAGCTGGGCCGTGATCGAGCCGTCGGAGGGAGAGATGGCCGCGTCCACCATGAGCCGCCGGGTGTCGACGATGACGACCGAGACCCGTCCGGCCCGAAGCGCCCGGTCGGCGGCGGCCAGGTCCGCCTCGGGAACGAGCTTCACCGTGACTCCGAGGGCCGGGCCGGTGGCGACGACGGCAGCCCCGAGGGCGGGATCGAGGCTTCCGACCACCCCGACTGGCGGGACGGTGGTCTTCCCCCCCTTGCCGAGGGTGGGGATGACGATGGCACCGGCCACGACGGCCAGGATCAGGACCGTCCCCACCCGGAAGATCTTCCCCCGGGCCCGCTCCCGGACCTCCCGGGATGCCACCAGACCGATCTCCCCCAGCGGTGGCTCCCATCCCGGCCGGCCCTCCCGTCGGCCCCGGCCCCGGGGTCGGGGGGCGCCCTCTCCGCCTGTCGACCGCCTGCGACGATGGAGCCAGATCCTCAGGGCCAGGACGACGAGGACCAGGGCGGGGATGAGGACGAACTTCATCCCAGGGCCTCCCGGAAGACCTCGGACAGCCGGCGCCGGGCGAAAGAGAACTCGGTGACCCGGCCCACGGCCATGGCGGCGGCCAGGACAGTCTGGCTGTCGACATGCTCTTCCAGGACGAGCCTGACCTCGCCCCCGTCGACCTCCGAGATGGCAACCCCGGGGAGGCCCACCGCCCAGCCCGCCTCCCGGTCCCCCTCGACCCGGACCACCAGCCGCCGGGCTCCGGCCGTGGCCAGCTCGTCCACCGTCCCGGCCGCCACCAGCCGGCCGTGGTCGATGATGGTGACTGTCTCGCAGAGGTCCTCGACCAGGTCGAGCTGGTGGCTGGAGAAGAGGACGCAGCAGCCGGCCCGGGCCCGCTCGACCAGGACGGCCCCGATGTCGTCGATCCCGGTCGGGTCCAACCCGGAGAGGGGCTCGTCGAGGACGAGGAGCTCGGGCTCGTGGACGAGGGCGGCGGCCAGCTGGACCCGCTGCTGGTTCCCGTGGGAGAGGGTGTCGACCTTGCTCCCGGCCCGCTCCGCCACCCCGAGCCGCTCCAGCCACACCCCGGTGGCGGCCTCGGCGTCGGACCGGCTCAGCCCGTGGAGTCTCCCCAGGTACTCGAGCTGCTCCCCGACGAGCATGCTCGGGTAGAGGCCCCGCTCCTCGGGCATGTAGCCGAACCGGCGGCGGTCGGCGGGTCGGACCGGGGCCCCGTTCCAGCGGACGCTCCCACTGTCCAGGTCGGTGAGTCCGAAGATGGCCCGCATCGTCGTCGTCTTCCCGGCCCCGTTCGGGCCCAGGAATCCCACCACCCGCCCGGAGGGGACCGAGAAGGAGAGGCCGTCCAGAGCGGTCAGGTCCCCGTAGCGGCGGGTCAGCCCGTCGAGTTCCAGGAGACCGCTCATCGGCTCACCCTAGGTCCGGTCGGATCCGAGGGACCCGACCGGCCTCCCCGCAGCGGGAACCATCGGAAGGGCCGATTCTTGTGGACCGGCTTTCCGTCCGGGAAGAGCTCTGAGTAGTTCAGGTGGTCGGCATCACCAGAGGATCTCGCCGTGACCCCCGCCGAACCTCGGCCGGCCGGGCCAGCATGGCGGCGATGCCGGCCCCGACCACCGGGACCCCGAGGACAAGGGCGGCGAACTGGCCGGCGGGTAGGACGAAGGGGACGGCGACACCCAGGGTGTGGGCCCGGAACCGGGCCATCCCCCAGGCGGCCAGAAGGGTCACGGCCCCGCAGGCCAGGAGAGCGCTGGTGGCGAGCTCGAGGCCGGCGTTGAGGGCCGAGCCGGCCCTGAGCTGATTGGGGGTGGCGCCCAGCCGCTCGAGCCGTCGGTTGTCGGCCCGGCGGTCCAGGGCGTCGACGACGCCCGTGCTCACGACGACCAGAAGGGCCCAGAGGGCGGCCAGCATGGCGATCAACCACTGGGCCGCCGTGGTGGTGGCCGCCCAGGGAACGTCACCGGAGATGTCGACGTTGGAGACGTCGGTCCTCGACCGCGGGGACACGATCGAGAGAGTCCCGAAGCTCACGAGGGCTCGGTCGAACGCCAGCGCGGCGAGGGTATCGACCTGGGCGGCCGAAAAGGGCCGGGGCTGGGTCAGGAATACCGCAGTGACCGAGGTGGTGAACTGTGCGGCAATTGCCGGGGAGACTGAGAGGAAGTCCAGTCCCTGCCAGGTGAACGGCGGCATTGGGTTTCCCTCGAGTCGGCTCCCGACGTCCTGGGACAGGCTCGGCGCCAGAGCTGTGAGATTGGCGGTCCGGAGCGCGGCCAGTTCTTGGGACGTGCTCTGGCCCGGACCGGCCGCCAGCACGGCGCCGGTGACGGGGACGAGCAGGGGCCGGGGCCTCGTCCCGTAGAGGGCCTCCAGGCGTGGATCGGCCAGGACGAGGGGGAGGCCGTCGACAGAGGTGTCGGAAAGGGCGGTCACGGGAATGACCCGGACCGACGGAAAGGCGGCCTGGACAATGGCGGGGGCGGCCGGGGAGAGGTCGCCAGTCTGCCCGATGCCGTACCCCCCGTGGGGGCCGGCGTTGACGGTCAGGACCATGACATTGGGTGGCAGGACCGGAACGGCACCCATGGCAGCCAGCACCCCCGGTCCCCGCTGGGCCCGGGCTTCGACGGAGCGCCCCACGGTGGCCCCCGTGGCGGCCACGACGAGGGCCACCACCATCACGGCCCGGACGAAGAAGCCGGTGGGGTGGGGGCCGGCCAGGGCCGAGGCGGCCCGGCTGGGACGGAACCGGCCACCGAACCGGAGGAGGCCGGCCCGGACGGGTCTGACGGCGGACAGGATGGCCACGGAGGCGAAGAAGGCGGCCACGGGGACATCGATGAGGTCGTCGAAGTTGGTGGTGATCGAGCCGGCCGCCCCGACAGCCAGGACGGCCGCTCCCACGCCAACGACGGCCCGGAGGACGGGTCCGGCCCACCGCAGGACGGCCCGGACCCGACGTCGGCCCGTGGTCGCCACCCGGCGGATCGACACCAGGTACACCGGAACCGTCGCCACCAGGAGGAGGCATCCAACGAACAGCTGGGTGGCCTTCCAACTCGGGAAGACGCCCGTCGTGACCACTCCCCCTGCCAACCCACCGACCCCGAGCCCGGCCGCAATGGCGGTCCACCCGAGGCCTGACTTCCGCAGAATGTAGGCA
>PLZB01000032.1 GCA_003151955.1 Acidimicrobiaceae bacterium | reverse complement strand
TTAGCCAGCACCCTGCCCTGTGGAGCCCCGACCTTCCTCGACCCGGTTCCCGCCGAAGCGGACCCGGGCCGCGGTCACCCGGCCGACTCACCGTCCCCCCCAGTCTTGCAGGCCCCGGGCGGTCGGGAAGCGGTCGGGGCCGACGGCAGCGCCACAACCGGTCGATAGGGTGTCGCCGTGGCACGTGGCGCCGAGGTCCCCGGCATGCTCCCCCTGGAGCGGACCGACGCCCTGACCATCGGCCAGCTCTACGGCCAGGTCGAGACGGCCCTGTCCCGGGCCTTTCGGGGCCGCCAGGTCTGGGTCCGCGGGGAGATCCAGAGCATCACCGACCGGACCGGCCACTGCTACATGGACCTCGTCGATCCCGACGGGCCCCGGGGCCGTGACGCCGCCGTTCTCAAGGTGAAGTGCTGGCAGCGGACCTGGGCTCCCCTGCGACGGGTCCTCGCCGACCAGGGGATCGTCCTCGAGGTCGGAACCCTGGTGGCGATCCGAGGGAGCATCGGCCTCTACCGGGCCAAGGGGGAGATCGACTTCACCCTCTCCGAGGTCGACGTCTCCGCCCTCCTGGGCCGGCTGGCCGCCGGCCGGGCCGCCCTCCTCGAGACCCTCGAGGCCGAGGGGCTCCTGGGCCGGAACCGCTCCCTCCCCGTCCCCCCCGTCCCCCTCCGGGTCGGCCTGGTGGCCAGCCCCGGCACCGAGGGGGCCAAGGACTTCCTCGGCCAGCTCGAGGACTCCGGCTACGCCTTCCATATCCTCCTCGTCCCCGCCGTCGTCCAGGGCCCCGGCGCCCCCACCTCGATCGCCACCGCCCTGGCCACCCTGACCCGGGCCGGCTGCGACCTCGCCGTCCTCGTCCGGGGCGGGGGATCCCGGGGCGACCTGGCCCCCTTCGACACCGAACCGGTGGCCCGGGCCCTCGCCGCCGCCCCCATGGCCGTCTGGACCGGGATCGGCCACACCGGGGACCAGTCCCTGGCCGACATCCTCGCCAACCGGGCCTTCATCACCCCCACCGAGTGCGGCCAGGAGATCGTCCGCCGGGTCGACCAGGCCTGGGCCTCCGTGGCGGCCCGGGGGGACCGGATCGGCCGAAGGGCGGTCGACGCCCTGGCCACCGCCTCCCGCCGGGACGACCAGGCCCGGGGCCGCCTCGTCGCCGCCACCCGGACCCAGCTCGACCGCCACTCCGAGCGGCTCACCGGCCGGGCCCGCCGGATCGCCCAGGTCGCTCCCCGGCGGGTCGAGCTGGCCGAGGCGGAGATCGCCGGACGGGCCGGCCGGCTCGGAACCCTCGCCCTTGTGGCCCTCGACCATCAGAGCGACCGGACCCGACACTGGAGGCGGCTCCTCGCCGCCTACGACGTCGACCGCCAGCTCGAACGGGGCTACACCCTGACCCTCGGAGCCGACGGCCGGGTCCTCCGGTCCGTCGAGGCCCTCGGGCCCGGGACGGTCCTCCTCACCAGGTTCCCCGACGGGACGGCCCGATCGGCCGTCGAAGCGATCGAGAAGGAGCAGCCATGACCACCGAAGACGGCGGGGGAGTCCCCGTCTCCGAGATGACCTACACCGAGGCATCCCGGGAGCTCGACGGGATCGTCGAGTTCTTCGAGCAGCGCGACGTCGACGTCGACCAGCTCGTCGGCCGCCTCGAGCGGGCCACCGCCATCGTCGACGACCTCGACCTCCGGATCCGCCGGACCCGGAGCCGGGTCGAGGAGCTCGTCCCCCGCCTCGAGGCTGTCGGCCAGGGGGTGCCGGTGGGGGACGAGGAGCCCCTCCCCGGGGAACCCCCCGACGGCGACGACGAGGAGCCCCTCTTCTGAGTCACTCCCCGGGCTCCTCCGGCTGGGCCACCCAGGCCGAGAACAGGGGGAGCCCCCCGTACCGCCCACCGGATCCGGCCCGGGCCACCACGGCGTGGGGATGGTCGAACCGGAGGATCGCCGTCCGCTCCACCCCCCGCTCGGTGGGTGGGGCCGGTCGGGCCGACCCGACCCGGACGGCGAAGACGGTGACGGCGGCCGCCTCGAACCCCGTCCGGCTGTAGGAGGCCACTGCCCGCTGGACCGCCTCGGTGTCGTCCCCGCCCGGATCGGGGACGAGCAGCCCGACCAGGGTGGACAGGGCCGGAGCGACCCCGAAGAGCCCCGACCCCTTCAGGTTGTGGGTCGAATCGGCCGACCAGGCCGGCAGGGCCGCCGACTCGATCCGCTCCGACCGCTCCCCGTCGACCGCGGCCGGCACCTCGCGCTCGGTGATCTCCCACGAATGCCCCCCACCCAGAGGGAGGTCGAAGAGGGAGATCGCAGGAGAGCCGTCCGAGACCTCCAGGGCCGCGGCCCGGACCATCGCCGGCTCAACCCCCTGATCGGCCGAGACCGACACCACGACCACATCCTCCATCGCGGCCGCTTCCTGGACCGCCACGATCCCGGCCGCCTCCGTCCGGACCAGTCGTGACCCCTCCGCCCCGAACCGAAGGAGCACCCTGTCCACCGTCCCCTGCCAGGGGGACTCCGGACCGAGCCGTTCGGCAGTGGGAACCACCTCGAAGGGCCTCTCCCAGGACACCCTGGTGGCCAGCACCGAGGCCAGGATCAGCCGGGTCAGGCTGTCGATCGCCACCGGGAACGTCCCGATCAGCCCCAGGGTCCGCTCTTCGGTCCACCGGTCCGCCTCGGCCTGTGTGGGCATGAATCCCGCCTCCACCTCGGGAGGGAGCCCGGCCAGGAACCCGCCGACCGCCTCGTTGCCGTCTCCGGCCCGGACCCACAGGGCCACGGCGCTGGCCAGGGCCGCCGGGGGATCGGCGAGGAAGGCGGCGAGCTCGTCGGCGGCCTCGGCGGCGGGGCAGCCCAGCGTCTCCTCCAGCGCGGCCCGCTCGGCCCCGCCGGCTGTCGGGGCGCAGGCGGCCAGGAGGAGCCAGATCCCCAGCGCCGAGGACACCGAGTTCCCCCCGACCCCGGCCCCGGCCAGGACGGCCGGCCCGATCCGCCGGTCGTAGTCCCCGACCAGACCGGCCAGGGACCTCACTGGATCCGCCGCTCCCGGCCCGCCCAGTAGGGCTCCCGGAGCTCCCGCTTGAGGATCTTCCCCGAGGGGTTCCGGGGGAGGACCTCGGCCAGGTCCACCGAGGTCGGGCACTTGTAGTGGGCCAGCCGCTCCCGGCAGAAGCTGATGAGCTCACCGGCGTCGATCTCGACCCCCGGAACGGGCACCACCACCGCCTTCACCGTCTCCCCCCACCGCTCGTCGGGAACCCCGATCACCGCCGCGTCGGCCACCCCCTCGTGGGAGAGCAGGACGTTCTCGACCTCGGCCGGGTAGACGTTCTCTCCCCCCGAGACGATCATGTCCTTGATCCGGTCGTGGAGGAAGAGGTAGCCGTCGGCGTCGACGTAGCCGGCGTCCCCCGTCCGGAGCCACCCGTCGGCCAGGAGGGTCCGGTCCGTCTCCTCGGGCTTCTCCCAGTAGCCGAGCATGTTGTAGGCCGACCGGGTGTAGAGCTCACCGACGATTCCGGTGGGGGAGTCCTCCCCCGAGTCCGGGTCGACGATCCGGAGCTCGACCCCCCGGTGGGCCTGCCCCGCCGAGCGGAGAAGGTAGCGCCTCGGCCCGTCCGGGTCGTGGTCCTCGGGCCGGAGTGCCGTGATGGCCCCCGTCGTCTCCGTCATCCCGTAGACCTGGGTGAACTCACAGCCGAAGACCCGCATGCAGTTCACGAGGACCTCCTCGGCGATGGGGGAGGCCCCGTAGAAGATGTTCCGGAGGCTCGAGAGGTCCCGGACCCCGATCCCCGGGGTGGCCAGGAGGAGCATCAGGACGGCGGGAACCACGAACGTCTCCGTGACCTGCTCCTCCTCGAAGATCCGGAGGATCTCCCCCGGGTCGACGTCCCGGAGGATCACCGACCGGCCCCCCCGCGACATCCCGCAGAGGGCCCAGCCCGATCCTCCGATGTGGAAGAGGGGCATGGCCACCAGGCTCACCGTCTCCTCGTTGATCCGGAAGGTCTCCCCCGCCTCCCCGATGGCCGTGGCCAGGTTCCCGTTGGTCAGCATGACCCCCTTCGGCAACCCCGTCGTCCCCGAGGTGTAGAGCTGCATCGAGACCTCCTCCGGGTCCCCCACGTAGCCCGGGTCCACCTCCTCCCCGGCGTCCCGCCAGGCCTCGTAGCCGACCTCACGGTCCCCCCCGGAGGGCTCCCCGATGACGACGATCCGGACCACCGAGGGGAGATCGGTCCCCATGGCGGCCAGGCAGGGGAGGTAGTCCCCGTGGATGATGAGGACCGAGGCCTTCGAGTCGTCGATGACCGCCCCCATCTCCGGGGGGGCCAGTCGCCAGTTGACGGCCACGTTCACCGCCCCCAGGAAGGCCCCCCCGAAGAGGGCCTCGAAGTAGGCCGTTCCGTTCCGGTCCAGGAAGGCCACCCGGTCCCCCGGACCGACCCCCTCCCCGGCCAGGGCCTGGGCCAGCCGGCAGGCCCGGCCCTTGAGCTCACTCCAGCTGACCCGGTCCTCCCCCAGGCTGAGCATCGGGGCCTCGGGCTGCCGGGCCGCCTGGTACCGGAGCAACCCTGCCACCGTGAACCGCTCCTCCATCGGACCCTCCTCGCTCCGACCCGGCCGACCACCGAGTCGGCGCCACACTAAACCTCCACCTGTCCCCTCTGCGGCGCCTCCCGGTAGGGTCCCCCCGGTGGAGCCACCGGCCATCTCCGTCCAGGGGCTCGTCAAGGTCTACGGGGGCCCCGCCCCCGTCCGGGCCGTCGACGGGATCGACCTCGACGTGGCCCCCGGCGAGACCTTCGGTCTCCTCGGGCCGAACGGGGCCGGGAAGTCCACCACCGTCGGGGTCTGCACCACCCGGGTCCGGGCCACCGCCGGCCGGGTCACCGTGGCCGGGATCGACGTTTCCGCCGACCCGACCCGGGCCAAGGCCCAGATGGGGGTGGTGACCCAGTTCAACACCCTCGACCGGGCTCTCACCGTCCGCCAGAACCTCTACCACCACTGCCGCTACTTCGGGATGGCCCGGGCCGGGGCCCGCCGCCGGGCCGACGAGATGCTCGACCGCTTCCGCCTCGAGGACAAGGCCGTCGGGATGACCATGCTCCTCTCCGGGGGGATGGCCCAGCGGCTCCAGCTGGCCCGGGCCGTCGCCCACCGGCCCCGGGTCCTCTTCCTCGACGAGCCCACCGCCGGTCTCGACCCCCAGAGCCGCCTCGCCCTCTGGGAGATCGTCGACGAGCTCAAGGCCGAGGGGGTCACCGTCCTCCTCACCACCCACTACATGGAGGAGGCCGACAGCCTCTGCAACCGGGTCGCCATCGTCGACCACGGGAAGGTCCTCGTCTCCGGCCCCCCGGCCGAGCTCCGCCGGAGCCTCGGCGCCGGCACCCTCATCACCCTCCACCTCGCCGACCCGGATGGTCTCCGCCCCGGCCTCGAGGCCCTCCCCGGGGTGACCAAGGTCGAGCCCAGTCCCGAGGGTCTCCGGGTCCTGGCCGTCTCCGCCGACCGGGTCGTCCCCCAGATCGTCGCCGCCGCCCTCGGCCACGGCCTCTCCGACCTCGCCGTCACCGAGCCCACCCTCGAGACCGTCTTCATCTCCCTCACCGGGAGGGACCTCCGTGACTGACCACCCCTCCGAGGCCACCCGGCCCACCCCAGGCCGGGCCTTCCTCGGCCTCCTCGAGCGGGACCTCGCCGCCCTCCGCCGGAACCTGGCCGAATTCGTCCTCCGGACCGCCGTCCAACCCCTCATGTTCGTCTTCGTCTTCACCTACCTCTTCCCCAAGATCGGCCAGGGCTTCACCGGGGCCGGGGGGGCCAGCTTCGCCACCATCCTCCTCCCCGGGCTCGTCGCCGTCGCCGCCGTCTTCTCCGGGATCACCGCCGTCGGGATGCCCCTGGCCATCGAATTCGGGGCCACCCGGGAGATCGAGGACCGGGCCATGGCCCCCGCCCCCGTCTGGATGATCGCCGTCGAGAAGGTCGTCTACGGGGCCCTCCACGCCCTCGCCTCCGCCCTCTTCGTCTTCCCCCTCGTCTACCTCGTCCCCGCCACCCCCGTCTCCGTCCACGTCGCCAACTGGCCCCTCCTCCTCGTCGTCCTCCTCCTCGCCTCGGCCATCTCCGGCGCCCTCGGCCTCACCCTCGGGACCATCGTCAAGCCGGAGCGGATCGGCCTCATGTTCGCTGTCGTCGTCCTCCCCCTGACCTTCCTCGGCTGCGTCTACTATCCCTGGGAGCGTCTCGCCCCCGTCCGCTGGCTCCAGGTCCTCGTCCTGGCCAACCCCCTCGTCTACGTCTCCGAGGGCCTCCGCAACGCCCTCACCCCCACCCTCCCCCACATGCCCTCCTGGGCCTTCCTCCTGGCCATGGTGGCCTGCCTGGCCGGCCTCCTCGCCCTCGGCATCTGGCGGTTCCTGGCCCGGGTCGTGACCTGACCGTTCCGCCTACGATCAACGGCATGCTCCTGAACGGGATCAACCACGTCGCCCTCCTCACCAACGACACCGAGCGGCTCCAGGCCTTCTACCGGGAGGTCTTCGACGCCACCGTCCGCCGGGACGGCCCCGAGATCGAAGACGCCGATGTCCGGCTCACCATCATCGACGTCGGCCCCTTCCAGGAGCTCAACGTCTTCCAGATCACCGCCAACACCGAGGCCGAACGCCAGACCCCCATGTTCGAACGGGGCCGGATCGACCACATCGGCCTCCAGGCCGCCTCCCTCGAGGCCTTCGAGACCATCCGGGACCGGCTCATGGCCCGGGGGGCCGCCGACGACTTCGTCACCGACTTCGGCCCCGTCCTCAGCCTCTTCTTCCGGGACCCCGACGGCCTCGAGGGCGAGGTCTGCGTCGACAACCCCGACGCCCAGCCCGGGGTCCACCACCCCCCGGGCACCCCTGCCGCCCGCTACACCTGAGCCGGGCCCGTTCAGGGCCTATCGTCGCGGGCCATGCCCCGCTTCTCGCTGAGCGCCCTCGGCGCCGACCGGCCCGGGATCGTCGCCGCCGTCACCGGGGTCCTCGTCGACCAGGGCTGCAACCTCGAGGACTCCACCATGACCATCCTCCAGGGCCAGTTCGCCGTCCTCCTCGTCGTCTCCGCCCCCGACGCGACCACGGCCGTCGCCCTCGAGGCCGCCCTGGCCGAGGTGACCGGCCCCCTCGGGCTGGTCGTCGCCGTCCGGCCCCTGGCCGAGCCGCCGGGCGGGGCGGGCACCGCCGACGAGGGCGACCCCTGGACCATCTCCATCCACGGGGCCGACCGTCCCGGGATCGTCCACGCCGTGGCCCTGGCCCTGGCCGACGCCGAGGGGAACGTCGTCGACCTCTCCACCCACCTCATCGGGGGCCCCGACGCCCCCGTCTACGTGATGATGCTCCGGGTCACCCTCCCGGCCGGCCGGGCCGAGGCCGCCCTGGCCGCCGTCAGCGGCGCCGCCACCGCCCTCGGGGTCCACTGCACCATGCACCCCGACGAGTCCGACCTCCTCTGAGCCCCACCCCACCCCCGACCCCGTGGCCGTCCGACCCGTCCTGGTCCTGCCCCACCCCGTCCTGACGGCCCGGGCCGCCGAGGTCGGCCTCGTCGACGACGCGGCCGGGGCCCTGGCCCTGGACCTTCTCGAGACCATGGCCGCCTCCCCGGCCTGCGTCGGCCTGGCCGCCCCCCAGATCGGCGTCGGCCTCCGGGCCTTCGCCGTCGACGTCACCGGCCACCGCAAGGCCCGGTCCTGCCACGGCCCCTTCGTCCTCTTCGACCCCGTGGTCGTCTCGGCCCAGTCCCCCGAACCGGCCCGGGAGGGCTGCATGTCGGTCCCCGACCTGACCGGCGACGTGGCCCGGGCCACCCGGCTGGTGGTGGCCGGCCTCGGCGCCGACGGCCGGCCCCTCGAGCTCGAGCTCGACGCCTTCGAGGCCCGGGCCGTCCTCCACGAGCTCGACCACCTCGACGGGCTCCTCTTCCTCGACCGGGTGGCCGGCCCCCACGCCGTCTTCCCCCGGAAGGTGTACCGCTAGGGCCTCCCCGGGTACCGTGGCTCCACCATGGCCCACGACGACCCCCTCTACTTCCGCCAACTCCTCGCCGGCCGGGACTTCGCCGTCGGGGACCCCCTGGCCCGCCAGATGGCGAACTTCTGCTACCTCGTCGGCGACCGGGACGCCGGGGAAGCCGTCATCATCGACCCCGCCTACGGGGTCGGCGACCTCCTCGACATTCTCGAGGCCGACGGGCTCCGCTGTGTGGGGGCCCTGGCCAGCCACTACCACGCCGATCACATCGGGGGGGACCTCATGGGCCACCCCGTCGAGGGGATCGTCGACCTCCTCGAGCGGGCCCCCGTCCCCATCCACGTCAACCGGGCCGAGGTCCCCTGGGTGGGTCGCTCCTCCGGGGTCGGCCCCGAGGATCTCGAGGCCCACGACAGCGGGGACCTCGTCACCGTCGGGAACCTCTCCATCGAGCTCGTCCACACCCCCGGCCACACCCCCGGGAGCCAGTGCTTCTCGGTGGCCGGCCGGCTCGTCTCCGGGGACACCCTCT
The DNA here is from genome assembly GCA_003151955.1 of Acidimicrobiaceae bacterium. Classification (GTDB taxonomy): domain Bacteria; phylum Actinomycetota; class Acidimicrobiia; order Acidimicrobiales; family UBA8190; genus PALSA-743. Next base: position 75,557 of record PLZB01000032.1, on the reverse strand, counting down.
TCCTCGACGGCTGCGGCCGGACCGACCTCCCCGGTGGGGACCCCGAGCAGATGTACGAGTCCCTCACCACCCGGCTGGCCCGCTTCGGGGACGACACCGTCCTCTACCCCGGCCACCTCTACTCCCCGGACCCCTCGGCCACGATGGGGGAGACCCGGACGAGCAACTACGTCTTCCGGATGCGCAGCGCCGAGGACTGGCTCCGGATGTTCGGCTCCTGATGGCCCTGACCGAGAGCTCGACCGTCGCCGTCGTCGGGGCCTCCCTGGCCGGCCTCCGGGCCGCCGAGACCCTCCGGGCCGAGGGCTACCGGGGCCGGCTCGTCCTCATCGGGGCCGAGTCCCACCTCCCCTACGACCGGCCCCCCCTCTCCAAGCAGTTCCTGGCCGGGACCTGGGACCGGGACCGGATCCGGCTCCGGGCCCCCGAGAAGATCGACGCCCTCGGCCTCGACCTCCGCCTCGGTCTCCGGGCCACCGCCCTCGACACCGCCGGCCGGTCCCTCGACCTCGACGATGGCGGCCGGCTCCCCTACGACGGCCTCGTCCTCGCCACCGGGGCCCATCCCCGGGTTCTCCCCGGCACCGCCGACCACCCTGCCGTCCACGTCCTGCGGACCCTCGACGACTCCTCCGCCCTGGCCGCCGCCGTCGGGCCCGGGACCAGGGTCGTCGTCGTCGGGGCCGGCTTCATCGGCGCCGAGGTCGCCGCCACCTGCGTCGGTCTGGGCGCGGCGGTTACCATCGTCGAGCCGCTCCCGACCCCCCTGGCCCGGGTCCTCGGAGAGGAGATGGGGGCGGTCTGCGGACTCCTCCAGGTCGACCACGGCGTCGACCTCCGGACCGGCGTCGGCGTCGACTCCGTCGGCCGCCCCGATCCCGGAGAGGCCGGCGCCACCCCGGCCCGGGTCGAGCTCGCCGACGGGACCACCCTCGAGGCCGACGTCGTCGTGGTCGGGATCGGGGTCATCCCTACCACCGACTGGCTCGAGGGATCCGGCCTCGAGCTCTCCAACGGGGTCGTCGCCGACGCCGGCCTCTCCGCCGCTGACGGTGTCGTCGTGGCCGGGGACCTGGCCCGCTGGCTCGACCGGGAGTCCGGGGAGCACCGCCGGGTCGAGCACTGGACCAACGCCACCGAGCAGGCCGTCGTGGCGGCCCGGAACCTCCTCCGGGGACCCACCGGGGCCGAGGACTACCGGCCCGTCCCCTACTTCTGGTCCGACCAGTACGACGTCAAGCTCCAGGTTCTCGGCTACCCCGCCCCCGACGACGAGGTCGTCCTGGTCGAGGGATCGGGATCGCTCGCCGACTGCCGGTTCGTCGCCCTCTACGGCCGGGGGTCCAGGCTCGCCGCCGTCCTGGGCTTCGGCCGGCCCCGCCAGCTCATGGGCTACCGACCCCTCCTCGAGGCCGGGGCCTCCTTCGACGAGGCCCTCGCCTACCGCCCCGGCTGAACGGCCTGGGCCGGCTGGTCGGCCTGGGCCGGCCCGCGGTCGATCCGGACCGACCTCACCGTCTCGAGAGCCCTCCGCCGGGACTCGGCTGAGGGGGGCCGGCCCCCGTAGGCGCTCTCCTCCACCATCCAGGCCAACGACCGGAACGTTCCCGAACGGTCCCCGGCCAGAGTGTCGAGGGCTCCGGCGTACTCCGTCAGGGTCTCGTCGGGTCTCCTCCGCCGACCGGCCCGGATCCCCACCCGCTCGATCCTCCCGGTGAGCTCCTCCTCCCAGCTCCCCGGCCGGCGCTGCCACCACCGGCGGACCACGACCAGGAGGGTCACGACCGCGAGGGTGACGCCGATGGGGACGACGGGGAGTCGGGAGAGGGGGCCCCCGGCGTCACGGAGGAGGGCGGTCCCCGGCGTCGGATCGGCCCCCGGGACCGCCGCCGTCGGGTCGAAGCTCTGCCAGCCGAAGCCCGGGAACCAGACCTGGACCCAGGCGTGGGCGTCGTTGGCCCGGACCTCCCAGAGGTCGGTGATCGGGTTGTAGGAGCCCCCGACGTAGCCCACCGCCTCCCGGGCCGGGATCCCCAGGGACCGGAGCATCACCGCCAGCGTGGTGGAGATCTGCTCGCAGAACCCGATCCGGCTCCCGAAGAGGAAGTTGTCCACCGTGTCCGCCCCTTTCGGGAGCGGGGGGATGTTCGTCGAGTAGTGGGTGTTCGACCCGATCCAGGAGATCAGGGCCTCGACCTTGTCGTAGGTGGTCGGTTGGGTGTCGGTGATGGCCCGGGCCAGGTTCGCCACCCGGGTGTAGCTCTGGGGGAGCTGGGTGTTCAGCTTCAGCGCCCCGCTCGGGAGCCGGTCCCCCAGGAGGCTCGACCCCCGGAGCAGGGCCGGGCTGGCCTGGTTCACCGAGGACTGGACGGTGTAGATCGTCCCCGGTCCCATCGTGACCGGGGAGAGGACGGTCCCGTCCGACCCGACGAAGAGATGCCCGGCCGGGAACCAGACCACCCGGGCGTTGGCGGCGTGGAAGATGAGGTTGGGGCCGTAGGTGGCCAGGTAGAAGGTCTGGAGGGTCGGGGTCCCCGGGCTGTTCTGGTCATTGGGTTCGGGGATCCCGAAGGGGGAGCCCGTGCCGACCTGCTGGAGGTTCCGGCCGGTCGAGATCCAGCTCGTTCCGTCCCACTGGTCGAAGGTCTCCCCGATCCAGTAGCTCGAGGAGCTCCCCCGGACCCGCATGATGACCTGGTTCCCGAGTGACGCCCGGAGAGCCGTGTCGAGGTGCTTGGAGAACCCCAGGAACCCCCCCACCTGGGTGGGACCCCCGGGAGCCCCCGCCTTGGCCGGCTCGTTCGGGTTCTTCCCGTCCCCGGTGATGGTGCCCTGCCCCGGGATGGCGACGTCCCCCGGTGAGGCCGAGGGGAAGGAGATGTTCTGGGCCACGTGGGGAGCGGGGAGGACGGCCACGACGACGAGGGCCACCGCGGCGACGGCGGCCAGGGATCCCACCACCCCGGGCAGTCCCGGCCGGCCCCCCTCGCTGGCCGACCTCCACATCCCCATCAGCCCCCAGAGTCCGAAGACGAGCCAGGCCAGGACGTAGATCCCGAAGGCGAGGTCCACCGCCTGGGCCGCAGCCACGGCCATCAGGCTGGCCGAGCCGGCCAGGGAGAAGCTCAGGTCCCGCCGGGCCGGCACGTCGAAGGCGTGGGTGACCTGGATCCAGGCGAAGAGGACGGCCAGGGGGGACTCGACGGCGCTGATGTCGGTCACGGTGTGGCTCGTGATCCGGTAGAAGAACCAGGAGAAGGCCACCACGACGGCGATGGCCAGGGTCGGCTTCACCCACCCCTGGGGCCGCTCCCGGGTGAGGTAGGAGAAGACCATCCCCACGGCCACCAGTCCACCCGTCAGGATCGCCACCAGGGTCGAGAGCTCGCCTTCGGCCCGGGTGGCGGCGATCCCGGTGAGCACGGCCGCGGCCGAGGCCACCCGGAGCGGGATCGAGTGCTCCGGGGCCCCCGGCCGGTTGGCCCGTTTGACCATCTCCAGGAAGCTCACCGGTCCGGACCGGTCGTCTCGACGGTGATCTCCCCCGGACCGGGCCCACTTCCGTTCACGGCCCGGGCCAACCGCCGGCTGGCCGCCCGCCGGTCCGCCACCCGGGCCAGGCAGGGGCCGTTCACCTCGACCGTCCCGAGGAGGACCGGGCTCCCCCGGTCGAGGAGCTCCTGGACGGTGGCATAGGCCCGCCCGGCCAGCTGTTCGGCGACGACCGGCGAGGAGGGGAGGATCACGTTGACGAGGATCGGCTCGGCCGTCGGCCCCTCCATCTCCCGGACCATCAGCTCCCCGCTGTGGGCCGTCGCCGGCCAGTGCACCCACCTCCGGCTGTCCCCGGGTCGGTAGGGCCGGACTCCCCGGGGCTCCCCCACCACGGTCGGGATCCGGCGGCTGCTCTCCCCGGCCCTCTCGTCGTGGCGGGGGGGGAGGGCCAGAGCGGTCCCCGGTCGGGGCCCGATGTGGAGGTCCGTGGGGAGGGGGACCCGGACTGTCCGGGCCCACCAGAGGAGGCCGAAGGGAGCGGCTGTGGCCAGCTCGACCACGATCGAGGGATGGATCCCCCGCCCCCCGGGGACGAGGGTGACGATCCCGGCCTCCCCCCGCTGGGAACGGTTTCCCGGTCCGACGAAGGTCTCCGGCCCGGAAGGTTCGAGGGGCTCGACCCGGACCCGGGCCGATGCCCCCACCATGATCTCGACGGGAAGGCCGGCGCTCCCGTCGGTGGGGCACCCCGTGCAGTGGACCCGGGCCCGCCGGAGGGCCAACGCCGGCCAGACCATCCCCGTGAGGAGGACCCCGGCCAGGGCCGCCCCCAGGGCCTGGACCCAGCCCGAGCCACTGTTCCGGGCCACCGTCCCCCAGGCCACCATGATCAGGAGGGCCCCGGCGACGGGGAGGACGGCCCGGAGGGGATGGACCCGGCCCTTCCGCCGGTTTCCGAGCATCCCGACCCGTCGGGCCGCCCTCCGCTCCCGGGCGGTCGGAGGGCTGACCGGCGGGAGGGGGCCGGCCGTCAGGGTCACGGCCTGGGGCCCGGCGTGGTCTCCAGGATCCGGCGGACCACGGTGACGCTGTGCTCGACCCCCTCCTCGGTGAGGAGCCGGTGGGCCAGGCAGGCGATGGCCACCGCCTTCACGTCATCCGGGGTGACATAGGGTCGCCCGGCCAGCACGGCATGGGCCTGGGCCGACCGGATGACCCAGATGGCGGCCCGGGGGCTCGCCCCCAGCCGGACGCCAGGGGCGCTCCGGCTGGCTCGACAGAGGGTCACGGCGTACTCGGCGATGCCCGGCGAGACCGTCACCGCCTGGGTCGCCTCCTGGGCCCTCAGCCATTCCCCTGTCGTGCAGACCGGCTGGAGCTCGCCGAGGGCGAACCGTCCTCCCTGGCGGAGGACGAGCCGGGCCTCGGTGGCGGCGTCCGGGTAGCCGATGGCGGTGGCCAGGGCGAACCGGTCGAGCTGGCTCTCGACCAGGGGGTAGGTCCCGAGCTGGGAGAGGGGGTTCTGGGTGGCGATCACCATGTGGGGGCGAAGGAGGGGGAAGGACTCCCCGTCCACCGAGACCTGCTGCTCCTCCATCGTCTCGAGGAGGGCGGCCTGGGTCCTCGGGGGGGTCCGGTTGAGCTCGTCCACGAGGACCACATGGGCGAAGACCGGTCCGGGTCGGAACTCCCAGGTCCCGCTGTCGGGGGCGTAGACGGAGACCCCGGTCACGTCGGAGGGGAGCAGGTCGGGATGACCCTGGATCCGGGAGAGCTCGGCCCCGAGCGAGATGGAGAGTGCCCGGGCCAGGACCGTCTTCCCCACCCCGGGGACGTCCTCGATGAGGAGGTGGCCACCCGAGAGGGCGGCGATGACGGCGGCCGTCAGGGCCCCCGGCGTGCCGAGCATGACCTCCTGGAGGTTGCCGATCAACCTCCGCCCCAGCGCGATGGCCGTGTCCACCGGGGGCTTCCCGGTCCCCTCAGCCAGGCTCGGCTCGCCCTGGGTCGGGTCGGTTCCCGGGGCTTCATCCGTCACCTCGAGCCCTGACCGGCCCGCGCCCGGGTGCTCGCCGATCTGCGCGGGCTCCATCACCTTCAGGTTATCGGCAGCCTTCCCCCAAATCTGTACGCGTCGGGACCCCGAGATCACCCTCGGTGGGTCCAGGCCAGGTGACGCCGACGCGACGCCTCCTCCGCCACCATGTCCGGAGCCCCGACCAGGGAGGTCGGATCGGGCCCCTCCTCGACCGGGACCGGGGCGGGAACGGAGCGGATCGCCATGATGGGACACCGAGAGAAGCGGTCGCCGGGGACCTCCCGGGCCGCCCGGGGGCCGGTCCGATGAGCGCCGGTCCCCCCGAGGTCCCCGTCGGCGGTCTCCCCCAGGCCACCACCCGGCCCACCGGTCCCCGACCCGTCGGTCCCAAGGGCCCGAAGGCCCCGAAGCCCTGGGCCGGCCAGAACCTCGTCTTCGTGGTGGGCTGCCCCCGGAGCGGGACGACCTGGGTCCAGCGGCTCCTGGCCGAGCACCCCCGGGTCCGGATCGGCCAGGAGTCGTTCATCTTCTCCAGTTACGTCGCCCCCCAGATCAAGACCTGGAAGTGGGAGTGGCGCCGGGAGTTCAATCCCGCCACCGCCACCGGGCGGGGCGGGGTGGGCCTGAGCGCCTTCATGGTCGAACGGGAGTTCCTCCGGGGACTCCGCCGCTACACCGACGGTCTTCTCCGGCCCATGCTGAAGGACCTCCGGCCCGGCCAGCTCTACGTCGACAAGACCCCCACCCACGCCCGCTGCATCCCCGAGATCAAGCAGCTCTACCCGGCGGCCAAGATCGTCCACGTCGTCCGGGACCCCCGGGACGTGGTCGCCTCCTGGCAGAAGGCCTCCAAGGGTTGGGGAAAGGGCTGGGCCCCCACCTCGGTGAAGGGCCCGATCAATCAGTGGCTCGGCCATGTCGCCGCCGTCCGGGAGGCGGAGCGTTGGCTCCACAGCTGGGACTTCTACGAGGTCAACTACGAGCGGCTCTCCGGTGATCCTGAGACCGTCCTCGGGGAGCTCGCCGCCTTTCTCGGCCTGACCTGGGAGAAGGCGGCCATCGCCGCCGCCGTCGATCGGAACGATGCCGAGAAGCTCCGGGCCGGCGGCGGGGTCAAGATCCCCGTCGGGGGCGCCGTGGCCCAGCGGACCGGCTCGGGAACCTGGTCGGAGCCCTCCGGGTTCGTCGGTCCGGCCAAACCAGGCAATTGGAAGCGGGCCCTCACCCCCCTCCAGAAGGTCGAGATCTGGCGGCGGGCCCGCAAGGCGATGCGCCGGGAGAAGTACGCCTGGAGCTGGCTCGACTTCCTCCCAGACCAGGGTTTCTCCTCCTCGGGGACGGCCTCGAAGTCCGGCCGGCTCCTCCAGTTCTCGGGGCTCCGCAAGACCCGCCCCCTCCGCTCCGTGAGTAACGGCGGCTGACACCACCTCCGGTGACGGACCTGTGACGTCCCGTCGGGCAAGCTCGCGTTCTTCGGCCCACCGGGCCAGGCCAACGACCATCGATCCGCACACGTCCACGAGGGGGAACCCGCCATGCCCAGCGAACCAGTAGAGCAGGTGGTTGTTGCCGCCTCCCAGGTCACTCCTCCCAGTGGCACCCCCCCCCAGGAGCCCAATCCCTCCGGCGTCATGACGGTCGGATCCGCCTCCCCGAGCGGAGCTCCCAGCGCCTCGGCGGCGGCCCCTTCCGGCTCCGTCGCACCTTCGGGCTCGGTCTCGCCCTCGGGTTCGGTCTCGCCCTCGGTGGCGCCCTCGGGTTCGGTGTCGCCTGTGGTGCCCTCGGGTTCGGTGTCGCCTGTGGTGCCCTCGGGTTCCGTGTCGCCCTCGGTGGCGCCCTCGGGTTCGGTGTCGCCTGTGGCGCCCTCGGGTTCGGTCTCGCCCGTGGCGCCCTCGGGTTCTGTGTCGCCCTCGGTGACCCCCTCGGGTTCGGTGTCGCCCGTGGCGCCCTCGGGTTCGGTGGCCCCGTCCGCTTCGGTGGCCCCGACGGCCTCGGTGGCGCCCTCAGCTTCGGGGGGGATCGTCGAGGAGATCGAGCAGGCCCTCGGTCTGGTCCCGAGCAGCGGTCCATCGGGGTCGCCCGGGCCCTCGCTCACTCCGTCGGTCGGGCCCAGCGCCGGCGTCGGGCCCAGCGCCGGCGTCGGGCCCTCGCTCACCCCGTCGGTCGGGCCCAGCGCCGGTCCCCAGCCCTCGACTCCGACGAACGTCTACTGAGGAGTCCGAGACCTCAGAAGTCGAGGCCGGAGAGCTCGGGGACGGTCTTCTCGGCCCGGGTCCTCGCCGCCAGCCAGCGGTCCCGGCGGGCGGCCTGGTCGGCGTCGGTCAGCCTCGGCTCGACGACCTGGCTGGGGTTCCAGGCGGCAGCCACCTCCTCCTCGTCGGCCCAGGTCCCGAGGGACATGCCGGCCAGGTAGGCGGCACCGAGGGAGGTGGCCTCGAGGATGGGGGAGACCTCGACGGGGCGGCCGGAGGCATCGGCGAGGGCCTGGACGAAGGTGGTGTTGGCGGACATCCCCCCGTCGATCCGGAGGGCCCCGAGGTTGAGCCCGGTGTCGGCCTCGGCGGCCTCGAGGAGGTCGGCCCCCCGGTGGGCGATGCCCTCGAGGACGGCCCGGACCAGCTCGGGTCGGCCGGTGCCCCGGGTGATCCCGACGAAGGTGCCCCGGGCCCCGAAGTCCCAGACGGGGGTACCGAGACCCAGGAAGGCGGGGACGAACCAGACGTCGCCGGTGTCCTCGCAGCCGGCGGCGATCTGGTCGGAGGAGGCGGCGTCGGGGATGATCCCGAGGTCGTCCCGGAGCCATTCGACGCAGGTCCCGGCCGAGAGCATGATGGCCTCGACCCCCCAGGTGATCCGGCCGGAGCGCCGCCAGGCCGTGATCGGGAAGGTGCCGGCCCCGCCCCGGCGGTCGAAGCTCGGCCTCGTCGGCCCCACGCAGCAGTCGAGCATCCCCCCGGTCCCGAAGGTGGCCTTGGCCAGGCCGGGCCGGGTGCAGCCCTGGCCGATGAGCGACGCCTGCTGGTCCCCGGCGATCCCGCAGATCAGGGGAGACCCGGCCAGGGCGGTGGCCGCCCCGACCGGGCCCGAGGAGTCGACGACCTCGGGGAGGGCCGAGCGGGGGATCCGGAGCTTCTCGAGGACGGTCTCGTTCCAGGCCGTCCCCTCCCGATTGCGGAGCCCGGTCACCCCGGCGTTGGTGGCGTCGATGACGTGGAGGGCTCCCCCGGAGAGGGTCCAGGCCACCCAGCTGTCGACGGTCCCGAAGCAGAGGTCCCGGGTCCGGTCGGGGTCGGCCTCGTCGAGGAGGAAGGCGAGCTTGGTGGCGGACTCGTTCGGGGCGAGCCGGATCCCCTCGCCCTGGAGGGTGAGGCAGCTGATCACCGTCCGGAGGTCCTGCCAGCCGAGGCCGGGTCCCACGGGGATGCCGGTCGCCCGGTCCCAGACGATCGTCGAGGCCCGCTGGTTGGCGATCCCGATGCCCTCGACAGGTCCTCCTTCCTCGAGGGATCGGGCCGCCACCTCGAGGACGGCGGCGGCCAGGGCGGATGCGTCGAATTCGACGAGGCCGGGGGCCGGGGATGAGGGGAGGACGGGGAGGTGGTGGACATGGCCGACGGTGCTGTCGGGGTGGACGACGGCGGCCCGGACGCCGGAGGTGCCGACATCGACGACGAGGATGCTCATGGCCAGGCCACCTCTCCGAAGGGGGAGGGCAGGCCGAGCTTGCCCGGGTTGAGGATGCCCCTCGGGTCGAGGGCCTCCTTCAGGGAGGAGAGGACCTCGAGACCGCCGCCGAGGGCCCGGCCCATGAACCGGGCCCGGTTGAGCCCGATCCCGTGATGGTGGCTGATGGCCCCTCCGGCCCCGTCCACCACGTCGATGACGGCGGTCCAGGCCCGTTCGTAGTAGGCCTCGGCCCAGGCGTCCTCCCCCTCGGGACCGGGGGAGGCGGCACCAGGGGAGGCTGACTCGGGCATCCGCCCGGCGAAGGTGAAGTAGAGGCAGGCCCCGTCCCCGTAGGCGTGGGACTGGTGGGCCGAGGCGGCCAGGGTCCCCTCGATGGCCCGGAGCGCCTCGAGGGCCTTGGCGTAGATCCCGGAGAGGGCGGTCCAGCGGGCCGAGATCTCGATGGTGTCGACGACGATCCCGGCCCGGTAGAGGGGGGCGAGGGCCGAGACGTCGTTGCGGTGGCTGGTCCAGCGGTCGACGAGGCCGGAATCGAGGGGGAGGCCCCCGGCGGCGCCCACCTCGTCGTCCACGACGGCCAGGGTGGCCTCGAGGAGGCCGGGGTCGGCCTCGTCGAGGACGATCAGGGCGCAGCGGTCGGTGACGTCGAAGTTCCGGGCCGTCTCGACCCCGTCGTAGAGGCGGAGGACGGCCGGGGTGGCCCCCCGGCGGAGGATCCGGCGACACGCCTCGAGGCCCTCGGGGAAGCCCGGGAAGCCGAAGGCCCGGCGGCCCTCCCCGGCCGGGAGGGGGTGGAGCCGGAGCCGGGCCGAGGTGATCACCCCGAGGGTGCCCTCGGAGCCGACGAAGAGCTGGGTCAGGTCCGGCCCGGTGGCGGCCCGGGGGCCGAGTCCCCCCGTCCGGATGCGCCGACCGTCGGCCAGGGCCACCTCGAGGCCGACCACCATGTCCTCGATCTTCCCGTAGCGGGTCGAGTACTGGCCCGCCCCCCGGCAGGCCAGCCAGCCCCCCACGGTGGAGAGCTCCATGGACTGGGGCCAGTGGCCGAGGGTGAGTCTCCGTTCCCGGAGGCCGGCCTCGAGGTCGGGTCCGAAGGTGCCGGGGAGGACGTCGGCGAGGAGGGAGGCGTCGTCGACGTCGCTGATCCCCTGGACCTGGCAGAGGTCGAGGGAGACCCCCCCGAAGACGGGGATCGAGGAACCGCAGACCCCCGACCGGCCCGCCACCGGGGTGACGGGGACCCGGGCCTCGTGGCAGGCGGCCAGGACGGCGGAGACCTGGCCGGCATCGGTGGGGGAGGCCACCAGGGCCGGGAGGGCGGGGACGGCCCCCCGGGTGGCCCAGCGGATGGCGAGGGGCCACCAGTCCCGGCCGGCCTCGAGGCGGGCCCCCTCGTCGAGGTCGACCCGGTCGCAGACGCTGCGGAGCCGACTGAGGAGGTCCCCGGTGACGGGGACCCGGGGTCCCCCGAGTCGCTCGCCGACGGCCCCCGGGGGGGCGTCGACCGGGGTGACGGGGGTGGGGGCACTGGGGTTGGTCACGATCCGGTCTCCTCTTGGCTGGGCCCGAGGCCGGCCCGGGCCAGGGTCCGCTCGATCTCGCTGACGAAGGCCTCAGTCTCGGCGGCGCTCTCCCCGGGGGTCCGGCCCCAGTCGGGGCCGAGGAGCTCGGCGACGGCGGGAGCGGCCGAGGCGGTGTCCCGGGCCCGGCGGAGGAGGGACCGGGTCCGGCGGGAGAGGACGTCCTCGAGGGTGAGGGCCATTTCCTCCCGGACGGCCCAGAGGGCCTCGACCTTCAGGGATGGGAGTCCCGGGACGAGGGGCTCGAGGAGGTCAGGCCTCCCCTCGGCCAGGGCCAGGACCGCCGGGGTCTCCCCCCCGTGGCGGCCCAGGAGGGCGTCGAGGACCTCCTGGTCGAGGCCGAGTCGGGCCGCCGTCCCCGGTCGTCGGAGCTCGGCCGTCCCGGCCGCCCCCCGGAGGGGGAGTCGCCGGGTGGGGGAGCGCCGGGCCCCGGCCGGGGCGGCCGGGCCGAGGCGGCGGACGACGGCGTCGACGGTGTCCTCGGCCATGAGCCGGTAGGTCGTGAGCTTCCCCCCGGTGACGCTGACCATCCCCCGGGGGGAGACCCGGACGGTGTGGCGCCGGGAGAGGTCGGCGGTTCGGTCACTGACCTGGTGGCCCTCGGCCGGGGCCAGAAGGGGTCGGAGGCCGGCCCAGACCCCGGTGACGTCCTCCCGGGTGAGTATCCCCGTCGTGGCGGCGTTGGCGGCCCCGATGACGTAGTCGACGTCCTCGGGGAGGCAGGCCGGGTCGTCGAGGCTCCCCGTCCAGGAGGTGTCGGTGGTCCCGAGGTAGACGTCGTCCCCGTCGGCCCAGGGGACGACGAAGATGGAGCGGTGGTCCTGGCGGACGGGGAGGACGGCGGCGATGTCGGCGGGGAGCTTGGCTCGGGGGACGGTGAGGTGGATCCCCTTGGCCGGCCGGATGGAGTGGGGGTGGCTCTTCTCGTCGAGGAACCGGAGGTCGTCGGCCCAGACCCCGGTGGCGTTGACGACGACGGCGGCCCGGATGTCGAAGGGGTCCCGTCCGACGGGGGCGACGGTGGCCCCGGCCAGCTTCCCGCCCTCGTCTTCGAGGAGGGCGGTCACGGGGGTGTAGTTGGCCAGGACGGCCCCGTGGTCGAGGGCGGCCGTCCGGGCCAGGGCCAGCGTCAACCGGGCGTCGTCGGTCCGGGCGTCGTAGTAGAGGAAGGCGGCGACGAGCCGGTCGGCCCGGAGGGTCGGGAGGTGGGTGAGGGCCTCGGTCCGGTCGATCCGCTTGTGGCGCTTCCCGATCCGGACCCCTCCGGTGACGTCGTAGGCCCAGAGGGCGGTGGAGTAGAACCGGGCCACCGTCTTCTGGACGGTCCCGTCCTTCCCGAAGAGGGGGATCAGGAAGGGGAGGGGGGAGACCAGGTGGGGTGCGTTCACGAGCAGTCGCTGCCGCTCGTGGAGGGCCTCGTAGACGAGTCGGACGTCCCGCTGCTGGAGGTAGCGGAGGCCGCCGTGGACGAGCTTGGAGGATCGGGAGGAGGTCCCTGAGGCGAAGTCCTCCCGCTCGACGAGCGCCGTCCGGAGTCCCCGGGCGGCGGCATCGAGGGCGACCCCGGCCCCGGTGATCCCCCCGCCGATGACAAGGACGTCGAACCGGTCCTCGGCCAGCCGGTCGAGGGCACTCTCCCGGTCGAAGGCCGGTCGGAGGTGGCCGGGGTCGTCGGGCACGGGGTCAGCCTCCCACAAGGTCCGGACCCGGCTGTCCCCTCGATCTCACCGCCGGCCTCCCCGTGCCGAGGCCCCAACCGAAAGTGATTGTCAGGAAACAATCCTTTACGCTAGGGTTCGGATCGATGAAGACCCCGGCCGAGCTGACCCGTCTCTTCCGGGACCAGGGCCGGAAGGTGACCCCCCAGCGGCAGTGCATCTTCCGGGTCCTGGAGGGAGACGTGACCCATCCCACCGCGGAGACGATCTTCGAGTCGGCCCGGGCCGAGATGGAGACGATCTCCCTGAAGACCGTCTACCAGACCCTGAACGAGCTGGCGGCCATGGGGGAGATCGCCGCTCTCGACCTCGGGACGGGACCGACCCGGTTCGACCCGAACGTGGAGATCGGCCACCACCACCTCGTCTGCCGGCGCTGCGGGAAGGCCCGGGATCTCCATCTCGACTTCTCGGGGGTGACCGTCCCCTCCGGGGCCGAGGCGGGCTACGAGGTCGAGGGGACCGAGGTGATCTTCCGGGGACTCTGCGGGAGCTGTCGGGAGTCCCCGTCCCGGGATCGTGACCAGGTGCCGTCCGGCACCGGGCCGGTGTAGGAAACCATCCAAGGAGGAATGAGCGCGTGGCTGATTTGAAGGGTTCCCAGACCGAGGCCAACCTGAAGGAGGCCTTCGCCGGCGAGAGCCAGGCCAACCGGCGGTATCTCTACTTCGCCCAGAAGGCCGACGTGGAGGGCTACCCCGACGTGGCCGCCCTCTTCCGGTCGGTGGCCGAGGGGGAGACGGGCCACGCCTTCGGGCACTTCGACCTCCTGAAGGAGATCGGGGACCCTGTCACCGGTGTCCCGGTCGGCCCCACGGCGGACAACCTCCGGTCGGCCATCGAGGGGGAGACCTACGAGTACACGGAGATGTACCCGGGTTTCGCCAAGACGGCCCGGGACGAGGGCCATGTCGAGGCGGCGGAGTGGTTCGAGACGCTGGCCCGGGCCGAGAAGAGCCACGCCGGGCGATTCGCCCAGGGGCTGGCCTCCGTCGTCGAGGCCTGATCGGCGAGGTTCATCGAGCCGCGGGAGGGGGCCGGGCCGTGCAGACCGGCGTCGGCCCCCGACCGCTCCCAGGGAGGGATGACCCGTGAGCCGCCGACTCCAGCTCGAGGACATCGTCGATCTCCGGGCCTACGAACGGGTCCGGGAGGAGACGAGGCGGGGGATCATCGACCTGAAGGCCCGTCGCCGGGTTTCGGTCGGGCCGGTCGTCACGCTCCTCTTCGAGAACCGGGAGACGGTCCGGTTCCAGGTCCAGGAGATGGCCCGGGCCGAGAAGATCGTCACCGACGAGGGGGTCCAGGGGGAGCTCGACGCCTACAACCCCCTGATCCCGGAGCCGGGCCAGCTCTCGGCCACCCTCTTCATCGAGCTCACCGACGAGGAGGCCCTCCGGCACTGGCTCCCGAGGCTGGTCGGGATCGAACGGTCCCTGGTCCTCCGGCTCGCCGGGGGGGAAGAGATCCGGTCGATCCCGGAAGAGGCCCACGAGGAGGCCCTGACCCGGGCGGATGTCACCTCGGCGGTCCACTACCTCCGCTTCGAGCTCTCCCCGGCTGAGGTCGACCGGTTCGCCGCCGGTCCCGTCGTCCTGGGCGTCGACCACCCCGACTACCCCGAGGCGGTCACCCTCACCGGGGAGACCGTGGCCGAGCTCCTCCGGGACCTCCGGGTCTGAAATGGAGGGAGGCCCCCTGGACCCGACCTCCGACAGGCCCGAGGTCCGGACGGCCCGGCCCGGGGAGCTCCCCCTCCTGGCTGCCGTGGAGGAGGCCGCCGACGGGCTCTTCGCCACCCTCGGGATGGGCCCCTTCCCGGAGGCCTCCCAGATCGACCACCTGACCGGGGCCGTCCTCGTCCTGGTGGCCGGGGACCCCCCCGTCGGGTTCGCCTCGGTCGGCATCCTCGACGGGGCCGCCCACCTCCGGCAGCTGGCCGTCCTCCCCGCCCAGGGTGGCCGGGGTCTCGGGACCGCCCTGGTGGAGGCGGTCGCCGGCTGGGGCCGGACCCATGGTCTCCCCGCCGTCACCCTGACGACCTTCAGGGACGTCCCCTGGAACGGCCCCTTCTACCGCTCCCTCGGCTTCCGACCCCTCGAGAAGCCGGGTCCGGAGCTGGCCGCCGTCCGGGCCCAGGAGATCGCCGTCGGCGAGGATGCCATGGGGCCTCGCCTGGCCATGTGGCTCGAGCTCTGACCCGACCCGACCGGGCCCGGCGTTTTCCCAGCTCAGTGTCGTTATGCCTGGACAGGGGGCCGGCGCTGCGCGATACTGTCTGTTCCGCTGATTTCCCTGTGAGGGGAGCATTGTCTCTGCTCGCAGAGAAACCGCCGGCGGAACACCCTGCTCCAGTCCCATGCAACGACAACGCACCCAGTGCCCGAGGAAGTGACTCCGATGACCGCCCCTTCGACCGCAAGCTGGCGCAAGCGAGCCGCCTGCCGGGGTATCGACCCCGAGGTCTTCTACCCGGTGGACGACGAGGAGGCCGAGGAGGCCAAGGCCGTCTGTGAGGGCTGCCCGGTGCGGATGGCCTGCCTGGAGCACGCCCTGGCCCACCGGGAGCGGGAGGGCGTCTGGGGCGGGTCGACCGAGCGGGAGCGCCGTCGGATCCTCCGCCAGCGGAGGAAGTCGGCCTGAGGCCCACCGGTTAGGCTCTGGCCAGGACTGAACGGGGAGGCGGGACATGGGGACGAGGATTCGGCTGGTCCTGGCGGGTGGTGCCGCCCTTGGCGTCGGGTTGGGCTTGACGGCCTGCTCCCCGGGAGACGTCATCGCCGGGTTGACGCCTCTCGAGGCCACGGCCCTCGCCGCCACCACCACCGAGCACCAGCGGACGGCCCAGGCCCAGGTCACGGCCCACGAGGTCATCACGACCGGGGGCAAGACCGAGACGATCGACCTGACCGGAACCGGGGGATTCGACTTCAGCGCCAGCGCGGCCGACCTCAACCTGACCATGACCGGGGTGCAGGGGCTCCCCTCCGGCGGGGCGGTGGTCGAGGTCCGGCTGATCGGTGGGAACGTCTACGAGGACATCGGCTCGATGGTCGGCTCCGTCCCCGGCTTCAAGCCCTGGATCTCCGTCGACCTGAGCCAGGCCATGGGCCAGGACCCGAGCCTGGGGGCCTCGAGTGCCAACCCGACCGACTTCCTGAACCTGCTCCGGGCCAAGGGGAGCACCGTCACGGCGTTGGGAACCAAGACCCGCAACGGGGTCGAGCTGACCGGCTTCTCGGCTGTCCCCGACCTCCAGAAGCAGCAGCAGACCGTCACCGCTGTCTGGAACAGCATGGGGATCCCGGCCGCGGAGCAGCAGCGGCTCCTCACGGAGTTCACGGCCAACCCCCCGGGGGTCGACATCTGGGTCGACGGCGGGGGCCTGGTCCGGCAGATGAGCGTCAACGAGTCCATCACCGTCCCGGTCCCCACCGGGACGGTGGGCCTCCGGATCTCGGAGGACATGAGCTTCGACCACTACGGCAGCCCGGTCAGCGTCTCGGCCCCTCCTGCCGACCAGGTCATGACCTTCCCCCAGTTCATCCAGGCCGCCAAGGCCGCCCAGGCCGGCTCGGTCGGCTGACCTGGGTCAGGCTGCGGCTGCTCCGGGGGTGGCCCGGTGGGGTTTGGCGTAGCGCATGTGGAGCATGATCCCGCCGGTGGCGAGGGCAGCGTAGAAGCACCAGAGTGAGGCGAACCCGTCGGCGCTCAGTCGGGCCAGGACGAGGACGGCGACCAGGTTGGCCAGGCCGAAGAGCACGATGTGGCGGAACCCCGAGGCCAGGAGGGGGCCACAGGTGGCCACGATGTAGAGGCCGATGACGGCGACCCCGTGTTGGAGCCCGATGGAATAGGCCAGGTGGTAGTGGCCGAGGGTCACCCTGGGCCCGTTGCGGAGCATCGTCTCGAGGAGGAGGGCTGATACCCCGGTCCCGATGGCCAGGAACGGGGCCATGGCCCAGCGACGGCGGGTCGTCGGCTCGAGACCCATCACGATCAGGGGGAGGAGGACGGGCAGGACGACGAAGGCGATGAGGAGGTAGATCCACATCGCCACCCGGCCGACCGCCGCCGAGCTGTGGCCCTGGAGCCACCACCAGACGAAGGTCTCGTCGATCTGGTGGGCCCCGAGGAGGAGGGGGAGGGCGGCCAGCATGCGGTGGTCCTCCCGGCGGCGGAGGTGCCGGAAGGCGTCGACGCCGATGGCGGTGACGACGATCCCGCCGGCGAGGTCACCCTCGGGGGAGAAGCACACGGGGCACCTCCAGCTCGGGAGCGGCCGGAGGGAGGGCGCTCGGTGCCCGCCACCTTCCTGTTGCGTGATCCGGCGTGACGGCCACCGCTCTCTTCTCCCGAGAGCAGACCACATCGGACCCGGACTTGCCAGGCCGGAGGGCCCCGCGCCCAGGGTTGGTAGCCTCCCGGGATGAATTTCGACCTCCCCCCCGAGTTGGCCGAGCTCCAGTCCACCGTCCGGCGGATCGCCCAGGGGAAGGTGAAGCCCCGGGCCCGGGAGATCGACTCCACCGGGGAGTACCCCGCCGACATCTTCGGGGTCTTCCGGGACGCCGGCCTCCTCGGGCTCTGCATCCCCGAGGAGTTCGGGGGATCCGGGGCCGGGATCCTGGGACTGACCCTGGCCATCGAGGAGGTGGCGAAGTACTCGAATTCCGCCGCCCTCATGCTCCTGTTGACCCGGCTCCCCACCGGCCCCGTCATGATCGCCGGGTCCGTCGAGCAGCAGGAGCGCTACCTCCCGGGGATCGCCGAGGGGAGGACCCGGGCCGCCTTCGGCCTCTCCGAGGCCCAGGCCGGGAGTGACGTCATGGGGATGCGGACCCGGGCCGTCCCCGACCCCGGGGACGAGGGGGGCTGGATCCTGAACGGGACGAAGTGCTGGATGTCGGGGGTCCGGGAGGCCGACTGGTACACCGTCTTCGCCAAGACCTCCGACCCCACCAGCCGGGCCCACGACTCGATCACCGGCTTC
Organism: Acidimicrobiaceae bacterium; assembly: GCA_003151955.1. Classification (GTDB taxonomy): domain Bacteria; phylum Actinomycetota; class Acidimicrobiia; order Acidimicrobiales; family UBA8190; genus PALSA-743. The sequence goes on along the minus strand of PLZB01000032.1, from coordinate 58,046 downwards.
ATCGTCGAGCGGGCCTGGGACGGGGTCGAGGTGGGCCGGACCGACCACAAGATGGGGGTCCGGGGGGTCGACACGGGGGAGCTCCTCCTGAGCGACGTCCGGGTCCCCGCCGCCAACGTCATCGGGGAGGTCGGGGGCTTCCGCCTCGCCATGCTCGGCCTCAACTCGATGCGGCCGATCGTGGCGGCCCGGGGGATCGGCCTGGCCGAGGGGGCCCTCATGTACGCCACGGAGTACGTGAAGGAGCGGTCCGCCTTCGGGAAGACCATCGCCGACATGCAGGGGATCCAGTGGGAGATCGCCAAGTGCGCCGTGGACATCGAGGCGGCCCGGCTCCTCACCTACCGCTCGGCCTGGCTGGCCGACCAGGGGAAGTTCACGAAGGAGTGGGTCCCCTACCTGTCCATGGCCAAGTACCACGCCACCGAGCTCGCCGTCCGGGCCTCGGGGCTCGCCGTCCAGCTCCTCGGGGCGGCCGGCTACATGGAGGACCATCCCACCGAGCTCTGGTACCGGGACGCCAAACAGCTGACCATCGTGGAAGGGACCAGCCAGGTCCAGCTCGGCCTGATCGCCAAGGGCGTTCTCGACCACGACCTCTGGTGGGACTGAGATGGCCCTGACCTTCAGGGAGCTCGGAGGCTGGCCCGGGGTCCTCACCCGGCTCATGGCCGGAAGGGACCTCACGGGGGAGGAGGCCGGCCTGGCCCTGGGGGAGATCCTGGCCGGGGAGGCCACCGACGCCCAGATCGCCGCCTTCGTGACGGCGCTCCGGGCCAAGGGGGAGACCGTCGAGGAGCTGGCCGGCCTGGTCCGGGCCATGCTGGACCGGGCCGAGCCCCTCGAGCTCGAGGGTGACCTCCTCGACACCTGTGGGACGGGTGGGGACCGGAGCTCCTCGATCAACGTCTCGACCATGGCCGCGCTGGTGGCGGCCGGGGCCGGGGCCCGGGTCTGCAAGCACGGCGGCCGGGCCGCCACCTCGGCGGCCGGCTCCGCCGACGTCCTCGAGGCCCTCGGGGTCGTCATCGACCTCGGCCCCGACGGGGTGGCCCGCTGTGTGGAGGAGGTCGGGATGGGCTTCTGCTTCGCCCCCCGCTTCCATCCCGCCATGCGGTTCGCCATCCCCGTCCGCCGGGAGCTCGGGGTCCCCACCATCTTCAACGTCCTCGGTCCCCTGGCCAATCCGGCCCGGGCCCGGCACCAGGTCGTCGGGGTCAGCGACCCGGCCATGGCCGAGAAGATGCTCGGGGTCCTCGCCGCCAACGGGGCCCGCCGGGCCCTCGTCGTCCATGGGGCCGACGGCCTCGACGAGCTCTCCACCACCGGACCGAGCACCGTCCTCGAGCTCGGGGCCGAGCCCGGGGAGATCCGCCGCTACCAGGTCGACCCGGCCGATCTCGGACTGGCCCCCGCCACGGTCGCCGATCTCCGGGGTGGGGACGCCCAGGCCAACGCCGCCCTCCTCCTCCGGGTCCTCGGGGGTGAGGCGGGCCCCCACCGGGACATCGTCCTCCTGAACGCCGCCGCCGCTCTCCTCGTGACGGGCCTCGTCGGGGATCTCGCCGCCGGGGTCGACCTGGCCCGGGTCACCCTGGACGAGGGGCGGGCCCAGAAGGTCCTCGACGAGCTCGTCCGGGTCTCCCGGGCTGCCGCCCCTGCGGCCTGAGCCCCCGGACTTTCAACAACGGGGACACAACGACCGGGAGGTTCGGGGCCGGGCCGAAAGGTCGGCGCCTCCGGCCCGTTCTCCTCTCTGCAAGGGCAGCCCCCCGTCCTGCAGATTCGGTCCAGCGCACGCTCGAAGCGGTTCGAGCCGGCGCTGGACCGAGTCGCGTCAGGGCGAGCTCAGGTCGGGCCGAGATCCCAGATGGCCTCGAGGTCGTGGCGGCTGTAGGCCTGGAAGGCCACCAGGGTCGTCGTCGACTCGACCCCGGCGAGCCGGTTGATCCCCCCGGTCACCACCGGGGCGAGGTCCTCGTGCCGTCGGACCCGGACGACGGCGATGATGTCGGCCACCCCGCCGGCGACGGAGAAGACCTCGGTCACCCCCTCGAGGCCGGCGATCTCCTCGGCCAGACCCCCGATCCGGGCCGGTTCGGCGTCGATGAGGACGAAGGCATGGAGCATGTTCCCGAGCCTAGGTCTCCGCCCGTGCCGCCGGTCGACGCTCCCCGCAGGGCCAGTCGAGCTCCCCCTCGACCACCCGGATGGCCCCGCCCCGCTCCTCCCCGTCGAGCCAGGTGGCGAGCAGGTCGAGCTCGGATGCCTCCCCGGCGGTGAGGGGGCCAACCGGGCCGGCCCCGGGGTCGATCCGGGCCCGAGCGGGCCCTCCGGGCGCCTCTCCCAACCCGCCGATCACGAGGCGGCCCCCTTCGAAGACGAGCCGCTCCCCGCTCCGGGCCTCGAGGACCAGCCGACCCCCCTCCCGGAGCGCCTCCTCCCGCCGGTGACGGTCGACGACCCGGGCCAGGGGGACCGTCGCCGACCCTCCCTCCCCGAGGAGGTCCCGGAGCCGCTCCTCCTCGAGCCCGGAACGGGCCCCGGCCAGGGCGGCCAGCCGCTCCCGGGGGTCGGGGAGAAGTCCCTCGAGGGCCCGGGCCGACCCCCGGGCCTCCCCGAGGGACCCGAAGGGACCGAGGACCGGCCCGGCTCCGCTGGGGGGTCGCCTCGTCGCCACCATCCCGGGGCGGGTCCCGGAGGAGGGGACGAGGTAGGCCCAGCGGTCCCAGGCCCGGAGCCGCCGGTTGTACCGGGGCCGGAGCCGGTCGACGAGCCGGATCTCGGCCACGGCGGCCTCGAGGGGGCCGGCGCAGCGGAGATGGCCCACCGCTGTCGTCTCGTCGAGGAGGCCCCCGAGCCGGACCCCCGGTCTCCGGACGAACCAGGACCGGGTCCGGGCCCGGATGTCCCCGGCCCTCCCGACCAGGAGGACCTCTCCCCCCCGGCCCTCGAACCAGTAGATCCCGGGCTCCCGGGGGAGCCCGGCGGTGAGCTCGAGCTTGGCCGACTGGCGGTGGCCGAGGAGCCGGGGGAGGTCCTGGAGATCGGCCAGGTCCTCGACCCCGTAGGCCGAGGCCCGCTCGATGAGGAGGTGGAGGAGGTCGGCGGTGGCGAGCACGTCGTCGAGGGCCCGGTGGGAGGGTCGGTGGTCGAGCCGGAGGACGGCGGCCAGGGTGCCCAGCCGGCAGTCGGGGACCTCGCCGGCCAGGAGTCGGCGGGCCAGGGTGAGGGTGTCGACGGTGGAGGGGGCCAGCGGGGGACGGTCGCTCCCGACGAGGGCGGCGTCGAGGAAGGAGAGATCGAAGGGGAGGTTGTGACCGACGAGGACGGCCGGTCCGAGGAACTCGAGGAGGGAGGGGAGGACGGCGGAGACGGGGGGTGCTCCCCGGAGGGCCTCCCCGGTGATCCCGGTCAGGTCGGTGATGAAGGGGGGGATGGCCGTCCCGGGGTCGACGAGGGTCTGGTAGGTCCCGAGGCAGTCCCCGCCCTGGAACCGGGCCGCGGCGATCTCGGTGAGGCCGCCCCCGGCCGGTGACCAGCCCGTCGTCTCGGTGTCGAGGACGGCGAAGAGGATCTCCCGGAGGGGAGGGGAGGGGGTCGGGCCGGCCATCCCCCCAGTATGGCGAACGGGTGTTCGCCCACCGGGGAGGGGCCCGGTCGGAGGGAGTCCCGCCCTTGGTAGGTTGGCCCCGTGAGCACCCCCCGATTCCGATGCTCCGCCTGCGGCAACCTCACCCGGTTCGACGTGGTGACCGACAGGCGGACCCGAGCCTTCAACCACTACAGCGTGGGGGGTGAGCTGACCGTCGAGGAGGAGGAGGTCGTCTCCGAGTCGGTCGTCGAGGTCAGCTGCCGGTGGTGCGGCCACGGGAAGGCCGTCGAGGAGGTCGGTGAGGTCGGGGCGGAGGCCTGAGCCCCGCGGACCAGAGCGACACACCCCCCTGTCAGGCTCTTCCCACAAGCGAATAAAGGAAGAACCCAAGGGGGTTTCACCATGCCGGGCACCATCATCTCCGTCAGCTGCGACGACTGCTGCCTCCAGGAGACCGACGCCTGCGAGGACTGCCTGGTGAGCTTCGTCCTCGACCGGGAGCCGGAGGACGCCGTCGTCATCGACGTGGAGGAGGCCCGGGCCCTCCGGCTGCTGACCCGGGCCGGGCTCGTCCCGGCCCTCCGGTTCAGCAGCCGGGTCGGGTGAGACGGGGGCGGTCCCGTCCCCGGGCCTCGAGGGGATCGGGCGGGAGCCGTGCCAGCATGGGCGGGTGGAGGCCAGACCCCTGGAGCTGAGTGCGTCGCCATCGGCCCGCCGCCGATCGGTCATGGACGAGGACCTGCCGGGCGAGCTGCTGGCCCTGGGCTCGGGGGCCGGACTCGACCTGGTCGGGATCAGTTCGGCGGAGCCCTTCGCCGAGACCCGGCGGACGCTGGAGGAGCGGAAGGCGGCCGGGCTCCACGGGGGGATGCGGTTCACCTACGGGGATCCCTCCCGGTCGAGCGATCCCGGGCGGGCCCTCCCCGGGGCCCGGGCCCTCGTGGTGGGGGCCCGAACCTACGGGCGGGCCGGGGATGGTCCCGGGTCCGGCGTCGGTGGCCGGCCGAGGGGGGTGGTGGCCCGCTACTCCTGGGCCGACCACTACGCCCCCCTCCGGGCCGGGCTGGAGACGATCGCGGCCCGGCTCCGGGTGGAGGGGTTCGGGGCCCGGGTCCTCTGCGACGACAACGGCCTCGTCGACCGGGCCGCGGCGGAGCGGGCCGGGTTGGGGTTCTTCGGGAAGAACAGCCTGCTCCTCCTCGGGGACCGGGGATCCTGGTTCCTCCTCGGCTCGGTCGTCACCGACGCCCCCCTGGCCGAGGGGATCGAAGCCGTCCCCCGGGACCGGGCCCAGGGGTGCGGGACCTGCCGGCGGTGCCTCCAGGCCTGCCCGACCGGGGCCCTCGTCGCCGACGGGGTCCTCGACGCCCGGCGGTGCCTGGCCTGGCTCCTCGAGGCTCCGGGGACCTTCCCCCCCGAGCACCGGGAGGCTCTCGGGGGCCGGGTCTACGGCTGCGACGACTGCCAGACGGCCTGCCCCATCAACCGCCGGGCCGATCGGGACAGCCCACCTCCGGGGGCGGGGCCGGGGGAGGAGCCCACGGTCGACCTCCTCGAGCTCCTCGGGAGCTCCGACGAGGAGCTCCTGGCCCGGTTCGGCCGGTGGTACATCCCCCGCCGCCAGGCCCGCTACCTCCGCCGGAACGCCCTCGTCGCCCTCGGGAACGTGGCCGAGGGGGCCGACCCCGGGGTGGCCGGAGCCCTGGGCCGGGCCCTGGCCGACCCCGATCCCCTGATCCGGGGTCACGCCGTCTGGGCTGCCGTCCGCCTCGGTCGGACCGACCTCGCCGACGGGCTGGCCGCCTCCGAGACCGACCCCGGTGTCCTCCTGGAGCTCGCCGGCCGGTGACCCACCTCCTCGTCACGAACGACTTCCCCCCCAAGGTCGGGGGGATCCAGGTCTACCTCTGGGAGCTCTGGCAGCGGCTCGACCCGGCCTCGTTCTCCGTCCTCACCGCCTCCTCCGACCGGGGGGCCCCCGAGTTCGATGCCGAGCAGGCGGCCCGGGGGATCCGGATCGACCGGGTCCCCGACTCCGTCCTCCTTCCCCGGCCGGCCCTGGCCCGCCGGATCCGGGCCCTCGCCGCCGAGACCGGGGCCTCGCTCGTCCTCCTCGACCCCGCCCTCCCCCTCGGTCTCCTCGGGCCCCACCTCGGCGTCCCCTACGGACTCATCCTCCACGGGGCCGAGGTCACCGTCCCCGGCCGGCTCCCCGGAGGCCGCCAGGCCCTGGCCGCCGTCCTGGCCGGGGCCCGGGTGGCCATCTGCGCCGGGGGCTATCCCGCCGCCGAGGCCAGACGGGCCGCCGGGGGCCGGATGCCCCCCGTGGTGGAGGTCCCCCCCGGGGTCGACACCGACCGGTTCCGACCCCTCCCCGCCCCGGCCCGGAGGGCGGCCCGGGCCCGGCTCGGCCTCCCCCCCGACGGGCCCCTCCTCGTGAGCGTCAGCCGGCTCGTCCCCCGGAAGGGGATGGACGTCCTCATCGAGGCGGCCGGCCGGCTGGCCCCGGCGTTTCCCGGCCTGACCGTCGCCATCGGGGGATCCGGTCGGGACGGCCCCCGGCTGGCCCGGCTCGTGGCGGCCGGCGGTGCCCCGGTCCGGCTCCTCGGTCGGGTCGACGACGAGGACCTCCCCGCCCTCTACGGCGCCGCCGACGCCTTCGTGATGGCCTGCCGGAACCGCTGGGCCGGCCTCGAGCAGGAAGGGTTCGGGATCGTCTTCCTCGAGGCCGCCGCAGCCGGGGTCCCCCAGGTGGCGGGCCGGAGCGGAGGGGCCGACGAGGCCGTCGTCGATGGGGAGACGGGCCTCGTCGTCGACGATCCCGGTGACGCCGGCCAGTTGGCCCGGGCGCTGCGGAAACTCCTCGCCGACGAGACCCTCCGGCGTCGGATGGGTCGGGCCGGCCGGCTCCGGGTGGAGGGATCCTTCGGCTATGACATCCTCGCACGTAGGCTGGCCGGGGCCCTCTCTGACGTGGAAGGCTGACGGGGCCCGCCCCCCGGGCGGACAGGAGCCGGACCATGCTCGTCCCGAGCGTGAGAGAAGGAGTCAGCGTGGCGGAACAGGCCACAGAGCGGATGGTGGTCAGTGCCCCTCCCGAGCAGTGCTTCGCCGTCGTCAGCGACGTCGACCGCTACCCGGAGTGGGCGGCTGACATCAAGCAGGTCAGCGTCGACCGCCGGGACGCCGAGGGTCGTCCCGCCGAGGTCACCTTCCGGGCCGCCGCCTTCGGCCGGAGCACGAGCTACACCCTGACCTACGACTTCTCCGCCAGCCCGGGCACCCTGAGCTGGAAGCAGACCGCCGGCGATGTCACCTCCAAGCTCGACGGGAGCTACACCTTCGAGCCCTCCGACGGGGGCGGGACAGAGGTCACCTACCTCCTCGAGGTCGAGCTCCGGGTCCCCCTCCCGGGCTTCATCAAGCGCCGGGCCCAGAGCCGGATCATGCACACCGCCCTCGAAGAGCTCAAGGCCCGGGTCGAGTCGTCCCTCACCACCTGAGCCCGGGCCCGATGCCCGGCCCTCCGGCGATCAGCCTCGGAATCGACGTCGGCGGGACCAAGCTCCTGGGGGTGGCTCTGGACCGGTCCGGGGAGGTCCTGACCGAGGCCCGCTCGGCCACCCCCGTCGGCCGGGGCGCGCCGGGCGACGGGGGCGAGCTGGTGGCTGCCATCGCCGAGCTGGTGGACCGGCTCCTCGTCGATCTCGGCACCGCCGGGGCCGATCCCGGCCCGGCCGCCGTTCCCCTCGGGGTGGGGGTCCCGGGACTCGTCGACGACCAGGGGGGACTCCGCTTCGCCCCCAACCTCCCCGGGGGGGAGGGCCTCGGGGTGACCGAGGCCCTCAGCCGGGTCCTGGGTGGTCGCCGTGTCGTCGTCGACAACGACGCCACCTGCGCCACCGTCGGGGAGTGGACCTACGGAGCCGCCCGCGGGGTCGCCGACGCCGTCGTCATCACCCTGGGGACGGGGATCGGCGGGGGTCTGATCGTGGGAGGCCAGGTCGTGCGGGGGGCCAACGGCTTCGCGGGGGAGATCGGCCACATGGTCGTCGATCCGGCCGGCCCGGCCTGCCCCTGCGGGAAGCGGGGCTGCTGGGAGCGGTACGCCTCGGGGAGCGGCCTGGGCCGGATGGCCGGGGAAGCGGCCCAGGCCGGCCGGCTCGACCTCCTCGTCCGCCGGGTCGGGGGTGACCCCGAGGCGGTCCGGGGGGAGGACGTCACCGCCGCGGCCCGGGCCGGCGACCCCGGGGCCGGCGCCGTCATGGCCGAGCTCGGTTGGTGGCTGGCCCTGGGACTGGCCAACGTCGTCGCCCTCCTCGACCCTGCCCTCCTCGTCCTCGGCGGGGGGCTCGTCGAAGCCGGGCCGGTCCTCCTCGAGCCGGCCCGGGCCGCCTTGGCCGGGATGGTCGAGGGCGGGGACCACCGCCCTCCGCTCCCCCTCGTCCCCGCCGCCCTCGGCGAGGCGGCCGGCGCCGTCGGGGCCGCCGTGGTGGCCCGGGGCCAGAGCCGTGCCGAGGCCGGGCGTCGCTGAGCCGACCCGGGGGACCCGGTCCGGGCCGGTTCAGCGACGGCGGTAACCTGGCGAGATGGAATTCCGCCGGATCAATGGACTGCCCCCCTACGTCTTCGCGCACATCGACGCGTTGAAGCTCGGGGCACGCCGGGCCGGCAAGGACGTCGTGGACATGGCCTTCGGGAATCCCGACCTCCCCTCCCCGGACGTCGCCGTCGAGAAGCTGGCCGAGGCCGTCCGGAATCCCAAGAACCACCGCTACTCGGCCAGCCGGGGGATCCCCAAGCTCCGCCAGGCCATCGCCGACCTCTACAGCCGGGAATTCGGGGTCGACCTGGACCCCGACAGCGAGGTCGTCACCACCATCGGGGCCAAGGAGGGGCTCTCCCATCTCATGTGGGTCCTCCTCGCCCCGGGGGACACCTGCCTGGTCCCCTCCCCGTCCTACCCGATCCACATCTACGCCCCCCTCTTCGCCGGGGCCGATGTCCGCCATGTCCGGCTCGAGGGGCCGGGTGAGGAGGGGGCCGAGGACAGCTCGGAGGTCTTCTTCTCCAATCTCATGGAGGCCTGGGAGTCGGCATGGCCCAAGCCCCGGGTCATCATCCTCTCCTTCCCCCACAACCCCACCACGGCCTGCGTCGACCTTCCCTGGATGCAGCGGATCGTGGACTTCGCCCGGGAGCACCAGATCGTCCTCGTCCACGACTTCGCCTACGCCGACGTGGCCTTCGACGGCTACCGCCCCCCCTCGATCCTCCAGGTCCCCGGGGCCAAGGAGGTCGCCGTCGAGCTCTACTCCCTGACGAAGTCCTTCTCGATGGCGGGCTGGCGGGTCGCCTTCCTGGTCGGGAACCCCGAGGTCGTTGCCGCCCTGACGAAGCTCAAGAGCTATCTCGACTACGGCACCTTCCAACCCATCCAGATCGCCGCCATCGTGGCCATGAACGAGGCCCCGGACTACCCGAAGGCCGTCAACGAGATCTACCAGGCCCGACGGGACCACCTCATCGACGGGCTCGACCGGATCGGCTGGCACATCCCGAAGCCGAAGGGGACGATGTTCGTCTGGGCCCCCATCCCCGAGCCCTACCGGGAGATGGGCTCCCTGGAATTCGCGTCCTACCTCGTCTCGGAGGCCGAGGTGGCCGCCTCCCCCGGTGTCGGCTTCGGTCCCGGCGGCGACGGCCACGTCCGGTTCGCCCTCATCGAGAACGAGCAGCGGATCGGCCAGGCCGTCCGGAATCTCCGGAAGACCCTGACGAAGCTCGACTAGTCCGCCTCCCGGGCCAGTCGTCTCCGGGCCGAGGCGGGGGAGAGGACCCCTTCGAGGCAGAAGGCGGCCGCGGCCCGGGCCGCCTCGGCGGCGGGCCGACCCTCCTCGAGGACGAGGACCCGGGCCAGATGGCCGGTGACCCCGAGGATGGCCTGGGTCAGGACCAGGGGGTCCTCCCGCCGGATGAGCCCGGCGTCGATCCCGGCCTTCACATGGGGGAGGGCGTCGGCCACGGCCTGCTCCTCGCCCATCCGGATGAGGGGGGCGAACCGCTCCTCGGTCCGGGCGAACTCGAGGAGGACGAAGAGCCGGCGGTTGCGGTCCAGCCACTCCACCGAGGCCCCGATCCCCGCCTCGATCCGCCGGACCGGGTCGGGCTCGTCGGCGATGGCGTGGCGCTGGACCCGGCGGAGGTCCCGCTGGGCCTCGGCGAGGATCTGCCGGAAGAGCTCCTCCTTCGACTCGAAGTACCAGTAGAAGACGCCCTTGCCCACCCCCAGGCCGTCCACGATGTCGGCCACCGAGGTCGGGTGGTAGCCCTTCGAGGCGAACTGGTCGGCGGCGAACTCCACGAGCTCCTGCCGGCGTCGCTGGCCCCGGGCCGTCAGCCGCCTCGTCATGGCGGGAGGCTACCAACCACCGCCCCCGGGGGGACGTGGAGAAATGCGTGTTTCCACATGGGAGTGGTCGCGGTAGCGTGGGCCCGTGGCCTATTGGGTGCTGAAAGTCCTGCTCAGCCCATTCTTCTTCCTCTTCTGGCGGGTCAGGGTCGAAGGCCGGGGGAACATCCCGGCCCAGGGTCCTGTCATCCTGGCCCCCAACCACGTCGCCTTCGTCGACTCCATGTTCCTCCCCCTCGTCCTCCGACGGAAGGTCACCTTCGTGGCCAAGGCCGAGTACTTCGACCACTGGAGGACGGCCTGGTTCTTCCGGGCCGCCGGCCAGATCCCGATGCGCCGGGAGGGGGGGAGTGCCTCGGAGCGGGCCCTCGCCGCAGCCGGGGACGTGCTCGAGGACAGCCGGATCCTCGGGATCTACCCCGAGGGGACCCGGTCGCCCGACGGCCGGCTCTACCGGGGCCACACGGGGGTGGCCCGGCTCGCCCTCCAGTGCCAGGTCCCGATCGTCCCGGTGGGGATCCTCGGGACGACCGACGTCCAGCCCTCGGGGTCGAACCGGCTCCATCCCTGGAAGCGGATCACCATCCGGTTCGGGGAGCCCCTCGATCTGGCCCGGTTCCAGGCCGACGGCTCCGATCCCCTGGCGCTTCGGACGGTCACCGACGAATTGATGTTCGAGATCCGCCGGCTCTCCGGCCAGGACTACGTCGATCACTACGCCAAGAAGCACGGTGTGGTCGGGGGCGCCCTTCCCGCCACGGTCAGGGCCACCGCAACCACGAACGGCGACGGAAATTCCGCCGGTGAGGGTGACAGGAAAATTTCACTCTCCGCCGCCCCTCCTGGAGCCTGACGTCGGCGTCAGGCATGGGCCGGCCGCGGTCCGTGATCCTGGAGGGTTGAAGAGAGTTGTCCTGGGCAATATTCCTCCCCAATTCGGGGAAGAAGAGGTGGACAGGGGCGGCCGGGGGGAGCACAATCCGAATACGTGCAAGGGAGGTGCACGAAGTCACCGGCCCCAGTGCTCCGGCGCTGGGGGGCGAGACGGGGACGAGTGTCGGTGAGGGCTTCCCGCGTCCTGCGCGGACCTGCTCCCACCTTCGACACGACCAGCTCTGACGACCCGACCGCCCCCCCGCCGGTCGGGTGAAAGCAGGCGCTGCGGCTTCCGGCTGTTTCCCCTCGTCCCAATGCCGGCCGGAAGCCGCAGCGCCGCCGTCAGACTTCCGCCGGGCGGGCCCAGCCCCGGGCCCGATCCACGGCCCGGAGCCAGGCCCCGTGGCCGATGGCGGCCAGTTCGGGGGGCATCGCCGGGGTCATGGCCCGGTCCAGCTCCCACTGGCGGCCGAGCTCCTCGAGGGATCCCCAGACCCCCTCGGCCAGGCCGGCCAGGGTGGCCGCGCCCAGCCCCGTCGTCTCCGTCGTCGTCGGTCGGGCCACAGGGACCTGGAGTTGATCGGCCTGGAGCTGGAGGAGGAGGTCGAGAACGGCGGCGCCCCCGTCGGCCCGGAGCACCGCGGCCGAGCGGCCCAGCACCTCCGACATGGCATCGACGACGTCCCTGACCTGGTAGGCCATGGCCTCGATCACGGCCCGGGCCAGCTGGGGAGCCCCACTCCCCCGGGAGAGCCCGAGGATGGTCCCCCGGGCGTAGGGATCCCACCAGGGACTCCCCATCCCGGCGAAGGCCGGGACGACCACAACCCCTCCGCTGTCCTGGCACCGGGCCGCCAGGGGTCCGATCTCGGCCGCCTCCCCGATGATCCCGAGGCCGTCCCGGAGCCACTGGATGGCCGCCCCGGTGGCGAAGACCGCCCCCTCGAGCGCGTAGGTCACCCCCCCCTTGTCCCCCAGGTCCCAGGCCACCGTGGTGAGGAGCCCCTCGGCCGGCGCCGGGCAGGTCGGCCCGGCGTTGAGAAGGACGAAGCTCCCGGTCCCGTAGGTGACCTTGGCCATCCCTGGCTCGAAGCAGGCCTGGCCGAAGAGGGCGGCCTGCTGGTCCCCGGCCACCCCGCTCACGGGGACCCCTTGCAGCGGCGACCCCTCCCCGCCGAGATCGCCCCCGACGGTGCCGATCCGCCCGCAGGAGGGCCGGACCTCGGGGAGGGCCCCCAGGGGGACACCGAAGAGATCACAGAGCTCGGCGGACCACTCCCCGTCGACGATGTCGTAGAGCATCGTCCGGCTGGCGTTGCTCGGGTCGGTGGCCAGGATCCCCCCCGCCTCCCCCCCGGTCAGGTTCCAGATGACCCAGGCGTCGACGGTGCCGAGGACGAGCCCCGGGGAAGGCTCGACCCCGCCCGGCCCGAGGAGCCACTCCATCTTCGAGGCCGAGAAGTAGGGGTCGAGGACGAGCCCGGTCCGCTCCCGGATCAGGGGGAGCTGGCCCGCCTCCCGGCGGGCGTCGCAGGACTCGGCCGTTCTCCGGTCCTGCCAGACGATGGCCCGGTGGAGTGGTGCCCCCGTCGACCGGTCCCAGGCCACGACGGTCTCCCGCTGGTTCGTGACCCCGATGGCGGCCACCGCCTGGCCCGCCCCGGCCCGGCGGGCCGCCACCTCGACCAGGGTCTCTGCCACCTTGGCCCAGATCTCCCCGGCGTCGTGCTCGACCCAGCCCGGTCGGGGGAAGTGCTGGCCGAGCTCCCGGTAGGCCACGTCGACGACCGCACCCGACTCCGCCACCGCCAGGGCCCGGACCCCCGTCGTCCCCGCGTCCACTGCGATCACACAGGCCATGGGGCACGCTACCCAAGGCTCCCTGGCGCCCGCGGAACCCGGACCGGGCCCTCTCCCCCCGTATCCCCCCACCCACGGCCTGTGGTGGTCCACGTGATCCCACGCACGAGTGCAAACCTTCGCGAACGCCCGGCGACCTGGGGCGATGTGGTCCGGTGAGCCTTGCATCTCTGTAACTACAGTGCTGTAATGACCACCTCATCCTGTGTCGGAAGTTGGGGGAACCACAACATCTTGTGGTTCGGGGTGTCCCAGCCCGTGGCGACCGTCACACCAGCACCGTAGGATCCACCGGAACGAAGAAGGGGAACCACCAACATGGCCATCGCACCGCAGCGGACCTCCATCGGCATCAAGCGGCACTTCACCACCGAAGGGGTCCATCCCTACGACCAGATCGTCTGGGAACGGCGCGACGCCCGGATCACCAACTACCGGGACGGGGCCGTGGCCTTCGAGCAGCTCGACGTCGAGGTCCCCGCCGGCTGGTCCCTCAACGCCACGAACATCCTGGCCCAGAAGTACTTCCGGGGGACCCCCGGCACGGCCGAGCGGGAGACCTCGCTCCGCCAGGTCGCCGACCGGGTCGTCGACACCGTCACGGCCTGGGGCCTGAAGGACGGCTATTTCGAGGACGCCGCCGAGGCCGACGCCTTCCGGGACGAGCTCAAGCACCTCATCGTCACCCAGAAGGCCGCCTTCAACTCCCCCGTCTGGTTCAACATCGGAGTACATGGAGTACCTCAGCAGGGCAGCGCCTGCCAGCCTTACGACGCCCTCGTCAGCACCCCCGAGGGCCTGGTGCCGATCGGCAAGCTCGTCGAGGACGGAGCTGTCGGCGCCAAGGTCCTCGACGCCTTCGGCGTCACCAAGATCGTCGCCGTCAAGCACAACGGCACGAAGGCGGTCCTCCGCATCCACACCAAGGCCGGCCACACCCTCGACGTCACTGCCGACCATCTCGTCTGGAAGTGCAGCGACGACAAGTACGGCCGGTTCGTCGAGGCCGGCACCCTCCGACCCGGTGACGCCCTGGCCTGGCACCGGACCGACTCGTACGGCCAGGGCGAGATCTCCAGCCGGGCCATCGCCGAGGCGGCCCTGGCCGGATGGCTCCAGTCTGATGGCTTTGTCGGACAGTACGAGGGGACCAACCGGTCCCTCACCATCGAAGCCATGACCGTGACCGATGCCGAGCTGGCATGGGTCACCGCATCCCTGGACACCGTCTTTCCCGACGTCCATCGACACGAGCGGAAGGTTCAGACCAAGGACCAGTCGCTCGACTGCCGTCGTACCCGCCTCTACGGCAACGTTCTCGAGACCTTCGTGACGGACTGGGGACTGCGGACCCGTGGTCTCGACATGACCGTCCCCGAGTCGATCTTCACCGCTCCCCTTCCGGTTGTCGTGGCCTACCTCCGGAGCCTCTTCCAGGCCGAGGGATTTGTCTCCCTGAAGGAGCGGGGCGCCCTCATCGGATTCGACATGATCTCAGAGGGGATCGTTCGAGGCGTCCAGCAGCTCCTGACCCGCTTCGGGATCTTCTCGAGGGTCCGCTTCAAGCGTGACAGCCGCCCCGATCGTCACGGTTGCTGGTCCCTTACCATCCGGAACCTCGGCGACAGGGCCACCTTCGCCGCCGAGATCGGCTTCATCGATCCGGTCAAGGAAGGAAAGCTCCTGACCAGCCTGGAGATGGACGGGCTGGCCTCGGCGCAGGTGAAGAGGATCCAGATCGAGCGGATCGAAGAGCTCGGGGAGATGGACGTCTACGATATCCAGACCGAGAGCGGTGAGTACCTGAGCTCCAGCATCCGGGTCCACAACTGCTTCATCCTCGCTGTCGACGACGCCATGGACTCGATCCTCAATTGGTACACGGAGGAGGGGACGATCTTCAAGGGGGGTTCCGGGGCCGGCGTCAACCTCTCCAAGATTCGGGCCTCCGTCGAGCGCCTCAAGGGAGGCGGCACCGCCTCGGGTCCCGTCTCCTTCATGCGCGGCGCCGACTCCTCGGCCGGGACGATCAAGTCGGGCGGAAAAACGAGGCGGGCCGCAAAAATGGTGATCCTCGACATCGACCACCCCGACATCGAGCACTTCGTCTGGTGCAAGGCCCTCGAGGAGCGCAAGGCCCGGGTCCTCCGCGACGCCGGCTTCGACATGGACCTCGACGGCGTCGACTCCTTCTCCATCCAGTACCAGAACGCCAACAACTCGGTCAGGGTCACCGACGAGTTCATGAACGCCGTGGTCGACGACGCCGACTGGGCCCTCACCGCCCGACTCGACGGCACCGCGGTGCGGACCGTTCCGGCCCGGGACCTCTTCCGCCAAATCGCCCACGCCGCCTGGGAGTGCGCCGACCCTGGGATGCAGTTCGACACCACCATCAACCGCTGGCACACCGCCCCCAACGCCGGGCGGATCAACGGCAGTAATCCCTGCAGTGAATATATGCATCTCGATAACTCAGCTTGCAATCTTGCAAGCATGAATTTGATGAAGTTTCTCAATGGCGACGGCAGCTTTGACGTCAATGGATTCAAAGCTTCTGTCGAAGCCGTCTTCACCGCACAAGAGATCATTGTGGGGAACGCCGACTACCCGACCGAGAAGATCGCCGAGAACAGCCGCCGCTACCGGGAGCTCGGCATCGGCTACGCCAACCTCGGCGCTCTCCTCATGGCCCAGGGGATGGCCTACGACTCCGACGACGGCCGAGCCTGGGCCGCCGCCATCACCGCTCTCCTCACCGGCCACTCCTACGCAACATCAGCCCGAACGGCCGCCCGGATGGGACCGTTCGCCGGCTACCACGCCGACTCCGAGGCCATGAACAACGTGCTCCGGATGCACAGGGCCGAAGTGGCCAAGATCGACGAGGAGCGGGTTCCGCCGGAATTGCTTTGCGCCGCGCAAGAAGCTTGGGATGAGGCTGTAGAATTGGGGCAGCAACATGGAGTGAGAAACTCGCAATCAAGTGTTTTGGCCCCGACTGGAACTATCGGTTTGTTGATGGATTGTGATACGACTGGCATTGAACCTGATCTTGGTCTTGTAAAGACGAAGAAGCTCGTCGGTGGCGGGACGATGTCGATCGTCAACCAGACCGTCCCGCGGGCCCTCTCCCAGCTGGGCTACAGCCCCGACCAGGTCGACGACATCATCACCTACATCGACGTCAACAAGACCATCGTCGGCGCCCCCCATCTCTCCGCTGACCATCTTCCCGTCTTTGCATGTTCAATGGGGGACAATACGATCCATTACACGGGTCATGTCCGCATGATGGCGGCGGTACAGCCTTTCCTCAGCGGCGCAATCTCAAAGACCGTGAACCTGCCAGAAGAAGTCACAGTCGAAGAAGTAGAACAGCTTCATATTGAAGCCTGGCAATTGGGATTGAAGGCCGTTGCCATCTACCGGGACAACTGCAAGGTGGCCCAGCCCCTCTCGACGACCAAGAAGGACGGCGTCGAGGCCGACGGCGGTGACACCGCTCCCCCCGGATCGGCCGCCGAGGCCCACGACCGGGAGATCGCGGCGAGGATCGCCGAGCTCGAGGCCGCCCTGGCCCACGAGCGGCAGCGGGTCAACGAGCCCGTCATTGTCGGGGCCGTCCGGGACCGGCTCCCCCGGAAGCGGAAGTCCTCCACCTTCTCCTTCCGGGTGGCCGACTGCGAGGGATACGTCACCGTCGGCGAGTACGAGGACGGCCGGGCCGGAGAGGTCTTCATGAAGGTCTCCAAGCAGGGGTCGACGCTGGCCGGGATCATGGACGCCTTCTCCATCTCGGTCAGCCTCGGCCTCCAGCACGGTGTCCCCCTGGCCACCTACGTCCGGAAGTACACCAACATGCGGTTCGAGCCGGCCGGGATCACCGACGACCCCGAGCTCCGGATCGCCACCAGCATCCTGGACTACATCTTCCGCCGGCTCGCCCTCGACTACCTCTCGAAGACCGAGCGGGAGGATCTCGGGGTCCTCTCCACCGCCGAGCGGATGCAGCCCACCCTCCCTGGGGTGGAGGAGGCCGCCATCATGGAGCAGGACCTCGTCGAGGACATCGGCGTGAGCAATGTCCCGGCTACCGGGGCCGGCGAGCAGCCGACCCGACCCGAGCCGGTGGCGGCGCCGACCACTGCGGCCGAGACGCTGACCCGGGCCGTCCAGCGGGACGCCCCCCTCTGCTACCAGTGCGGCATGGTCATGCAGCGGGCCGGCTCCTGCTACGTCTGCTCCAGCTGCGGGACCACGAGCGGCTGCTCGTAGGGCGCCGAGAGGTAGGGTCGGGACCCGCCCCACCGTGACCGCCGGAGGAGCTGGAAGATGGCAGACGAAGACCGTGAGATCGACCGGCTCGTCGCGATCCTGGCCAAGGACGAGGACGACCGTGACGACGCCGACTGGGACGTCCTGGCCGCCGCCGACCCCGACAAGCTGAAAGCGGCAGGAACGACGGCAGGGCTTACGATCGATTAGCAGGGGCGGGGTGGCTGCCTACGACGCCACCGTTCAGTCCCTCAAGGAAGGCGACGCCGAGGGGTTCCTCCTGCTGGCCGGGAGGGACGCCGAGGGAGGGATCCACCAGTGGACCGACGCCGCGGCATGGGCGCTGTCGGGAGCGCTGACGGAGTTGAGCAAGCTCGAGCTCAAGGGGAACCAGCGCAAGTTCGCCAGTGAGACGGCCATCCTCTACAGCGAAGACGCCGTCAGCAAGGTCCGGCAGATCTTCCGTGTGGTGGACCTGGCCCAGACTGGCCTGGTCAGGGGAATCTCGGCTGAGTACGACGCTGTCAAGGAGGACGCTTCCGCCATCGACCGAATCAAGGACGACTCGCCGTGAAGCTCAGGGCAGTCGCCAGCGACGTCCAATCGCTCCTCCAATTCGCCGAGGAGAGTGCCGGGACCCTCATCGAGCTCAAGCACATCGGCCGGTTCTAGCGGCGACGTCCGCTGCGACGACGCTCCTCAGCCGAGGAGGGCGTCGAGGGTGACGAAGGAGTAGCCGGCCTGCCGCATGGCGTCGATCATGGCCGGCAGGGTCTGGGCGTCCAGGGTGGAGCCGTCGGTGGGGTTGGAGCCGACGTGCATCAGGACGATCTCCCCGGGTTGGAGGGCCCCGACGGCCCGGGACAGCACCTCGGCCGAGGTGATGCCCCCCGACGTCCCCTCCCAACCCAGCGTGTCGACCGTCCAACCGATGGCCACGTAGCCGAGCCCGTTGAGGTCGGCCAGGGTCCGGCTGTCGGAGTCGCCGTATGGGAACCGGAAGAACGGGGCCGGGTCCTGACCCGTCGCGGCCCGGATCGAGGCCGACGCCCCCAGGACCTCCTCGCCGACCTGGCTGTCGCTCAGGGTCGGGAGGTGGGGATGGTCCACGGAATGGTTCCCGATCCGCTCCCCGGCCGTGGCGATGGCGGTGGCGAGATCGGGGAACTGCCGGGTGAAGGCCCCAGTCAGGAAGAAGGTCCCCACAGCCCCCTTCGCCTGCAACGTGGCCAGGATCGAAGTCACCCCGTCGCCGTTGGCCCCGGCGTCGAACGTGAGGGCCACCACCTTTGCCGAGGTCGGCATCCGGGTCCAGATCCGCCCGATCAGCGGAGAGGTCGACGGGACGGTCGATCCGGTGGACTGCGGAACCGTGGTCAGGGCAACCGTGGTGCTGGTGCTGGTGCTGGTGCTGGTGGTGGTGGCGGTGGCGGCGGCGGCCACCGTCGTCGCCGGTCGAGTCGTCGTCGGTGGGGTGGAGCCGGCCGGGCCGCAGGCTGCCAAGGTGATCGAGGCCACGACCAGGAACGACGCCATCCGGCCGGTGCCGGCCCAGCTCCGGTCCGGCCCCGGCTTCGACAGTGGCCCCATACCCCGACGGTACGGGAAGGGGCCGCTCTCCAGCAGAGCCCTTCGTCATTTCTCCCCATGACCGGCCGGTCCCGGAACGTGAGTCGGGTACCGCAGGGGGATCGGTGACTGGCGTCGGGGACGAGGGGGTGGGACGATCGGGTCGTGGCCGACGAGGGCGGGACCCGGCGGGTGAGAGCGGCGGTGACCCTCGTCCTCGCCGTCTTCCTTCTCGGCGCCTGCGGTTCCCCCAGCCCGGACCCCTCGACCGTATCGAGCGCCCCGACCACGAGCCCGGCCACGACCTCGACCTCGACCCCGCCGACCACCGCAGGGGGAACCGTCCTGACCCTCACCGATGCCGACAAGGGCCGGACCGTCCCCGTCCACGTCGGCGACGAGGTCCAGGTCGTCCTCGGGAGTACCTATTGGACGGTCCAGGCCAGCTCGGATCCGGCCGTCCTGGCGTCGGTGGGCCAGCCGGTGGTGGCCCCTCAGCCCTCGGGATGCGTCCCCGGGGAAGGCTGCGGGACGGTCACGGCCACCTTCCGGGCCGCCGGCCCCGGGACGGCCACGGTCTCGGCCGGCAGGACGAGCTGCGGCGAGGCCATGGGGTGCACAGGTGACAGTGGGAGCTACGAGGTGACGCTCGAGGCGTCCTGATCGTTGGACCCGGCGGGCTGGGCGGAGTAGACGGCCCGGGTCCGGAACCGGAGGGGGGCCTCGTCGAGCTCCTCGAGGAGATGGGCCACCCAGCCGGCCGTCCGGGCCAGGGTGAAGATGGTCTGGCCGGCGTCGGCGGCCATGCCGGTGGTGTAGGTCAGGGCGGCCAGGGCCATGTCGACGTTGGGGGCGGGGAAGCCCTGGTCCCGGGCCACCTCGACGACGCCCTGGACGACCTTCCGGCGGGCCCGGTCCCCGATGGACTCGACGGCCCCGAGGAGGACCTCGGCCCGGGGGTCCCCCTGGCCGTAGAGGCCGTGGCCGAATCCGGGGGCGATCCCCCGCCAGCGGAGGGTCCGGCCCAGGGCGGCCTCGGGGCCGGATCCCCCGGCGTCGAGGAGGAGCCCGTGGACGAGCTCGCTGGCTCCACCGTGGAGGGGACCACCCAGGACGCCGAGGCCGGCCAGGAGACAGTCGTAGAGATCGGCCCGGGTGGAGGCGGCCACCCGGACGCCGACGGTGGAGGTGGCGAGCTCGTGGTCGGCCAGGAGGACCAAGGCAGTGTCGACCACCCCGGCGACAGGGCCCGGGCCCGCTCCCAGGGCGGCGGCCAGCCGGCCGGCGAGGCTCCCCGGGCGCCCCATCGGGCCGGGCCGGCCGCCCCCGCCGGGCTCGCCGAGGACGAGAACCAGGCTGGAGATGAGCCGCCGGGTGGCCCGGATGACGGCCTCGGGGCGGAGGTCCCCCCGGAGCCGGTCGGCGGCCCCGGCCATGACGACGGCCCAGCGGATCCGGTCCCGGGGGAGGAGCCGGCCGGGGACCCGGAGGGGGAGGGGATCCCAGGCGCCGACCCCCCCGGGGGGAGCGTCCCAGAGGAGATCGGCAGCGGCCTCGAACCGTCCCCCGCCGTCGCCGGCCGGGGCCGGCCCGGCGACGAGGTCGACGGCCAGCCGGCCCCGGTAGGCGGGGCCCCGGTCCCCGAGCTGGGTCACCGCGGTGGTGACCGTCGCCATCCTGGTCTCGACCTGTCGTCCCCCCCGGGACCGGCGGGCCAGGGCCTCGACCTCCTCGGCCTCGAAGAGGCTCCGCCGGCCGTCGGGGGAGCGGTGGGAGGGGAGGAGGCCCCGGCTCACGTAGGCGTAGAGGGTGGGGAGCTTCACCCCCAGCCGTCGGGCCGCCTCCTCGCTCTGGAGCATCCCCTTCACCGGACCAGTCTGCCACGTCTGACATTGACTTGATCAACGTTTACAACAGGGGACGGGATCGGCATGATGGGACCATGCCCACCGTCCCCGTCCGCCAGTTGATGTCCACCCCGGTGATCTCCTGCCGCCCCGACGAGACCCTGGCCGGGGCGGCCAGGACGATGGGGGCGTCCGGGGTGGGCTCGGTGGTGGTGACCGACGAGGGGAAGGTCGTCGGGATCCTGACCGAGCGGGACCTTCTCCGGGCCGCCGCCCTGGGGGTCGATCCGGGGGGGTGCCCGGTGGGGGAGTGGATGACGGCCCACCCCGATGTCCTCGGGCCGGAGGAGGACGCCGCCGCGGCCTGGGAGAGCCTCTCGGGCCGGCACTACCGGCACCTCCCCGTCGTCGAGGAGGGGAGGCCGGTCGGGGTCGTCTCCATCCGGGACCTCCTCCAGTTGGCCGCCCTCCGGCCGGCCGCCGAGCCGGCGGCCGAGGCGCCGGCCGGCCTGGAGGGGGTGGTGGCGGCCCGGACGGCGGTGGGGGACGTCCGGGGCCTCGAGGGCTTCTACCACTACCGCCAGTACTCGGCCGTCGAGCTGGCCGCCGTCCGGTCCCTCGAGGACGTCTGGGCCCTCGTCCTCGACGGGGAGCTCCCCCAGGGGCGGGACTCGGCCGAGTTTGCCGCCGAGGTGGCCGCATGCCGGGACCTCCCTCCGGGCCTGGCCCGTCTCCTCCTCGACCTGGCTGCCGGGGCTGCTCCCCTCGAGGTCCTCCGGAGCGGCCTCTCCCTGGCCGGAGCCGAGCTGGGGTTCGCCCCCAGCCGGGACCTCGAGGCCGGGACGGTCCGGGGCCAGGTCCTCCGGCTGGCCGCCCTCGTCCCCACCCTGCTCGCCGCCGCCGACCGGTTGGCGTCGGGCCGCGAGCCCGTCGCGCCCCGGCCGGAGCTGGGGCACGCCGCCAACTACCTCTGGATGCTCACCGGGGAGGAACCCGCCCCGGGGGTGGTCCGGGCCGTCGAGCAGTACCTGATCCTGACCATCGACCACGGCTTCAACGCCTCGACCTTCACGGCCCGGGTCGTGACCTCCACCGGGGCCGATGTGGCGGCGGCGATGAC
The DNA here is from genome assembly GCA_003151955.1 of Acidimicrobiaceae bacterium. Classification (GTDB taxonomy): domain Bacteria; phylum Actinomycetota; class Acidimicrobiia; order Acidimicrobiales; family UBA8190; genus PALSA-743. The sequence goes on along the minus strand of PLZB01000032.1, from coordinate 36,489 downwards.
GGCGGCGGTGGGGGCCCTCTCGGGTCCGCTCCACGGGGGAGCACCCAGCCGGGCCCTCGACATGCTCGACGCCATCGGGGAGCCCGACCGGGCCGGGGCCTGGGTCCGGGAGGCGGTGGAGCGGGGGGACCGGATCATGGGGTTCGGCCACCGGGTCTACCGGACCGAGGATCCCCGGTCACGGTTCATGAAGGACCTGGCGGCAGGGATCCGGGCCCCCCTCTTCCCCTTCGCCGAGGAGGTGGAGCGGACCGTGGTCGAGGTCCTGGCCGAGCTGAAGCCCGAGCGGCGGCTCTACGCCAACGTCGAGTTCTACGCCGGGGTCGTCATGGAGGCCTGCGGGATCCCCCGCCACATGTTCACCCCGACCTTCGCCGTCAGCCGGGTCATCGGCTGGGCCGCCCACATCGTGGAGCAGGCCGGGGACAACCGGATCTTCCGGCCCTCGGCCCGCTACGTCGGTCCGCCGCCCCCCCAGCCGGTCCCCCCGGGAGCGGGCTCCGCCGTGGGGATGGGGCCGGGGGCGGGCGGTCGGTGAGCGACCCGACCGACGAGCTGGCCGGGCTCTGGACCTGGTTCGCCGAGACCCAGTTCCCGGGCTACTCCCCCCTCTACGAGCAGGTGGCCCGTTCCGTCGCCGGCGACAGGGAGATCCTGGGGCTGGTCCTCGAGGCCCCCCCGGCCGGGCATCTCCCCATCGCCCTGCTCGCCGCGGTCCACTACCTCCTCCTCGACGGCCTCGACCACCCCCTGGCCGCCGTCTACGCCGGCCGGTCCGACGCCGATCCGGTCCCGCTCTTCGGGGAGATCTGCCGGGACCATCCCGGGGAGATCCTCGAGCTCCTGGGACGGCGCCGGATCCAGACCAACGAGTGCGGCCGGAGTGCGGTCATCGGCCCCGGGCTCAGCTGGATCGGGGCCAGGCTGGAGGGCCCCCTGGCCCTGGTCGACGTGGGGGCCTCGGCCGGCCTCAACCTCCTCTGTGACCGCTACCGGCTCGACTACGGGGAGCGGGGGGCGACCGGTCCGGCTGATTCCCCGGTCCGGATCGACTGTGAGGTCAGGGGTGGGAACCCTCCCCTGGCCGAGAGGCTTCCGGCCCTGGCCGGTCGCGTGGGTATCGACCGGACACCGGTCGATCTCGCCGACCCCGGGGATGCCCGGTGGCTCCTGGCCTGCGTCTGGCCCGACACGGGCCGGCTGGATCGGACCGTCGCCGCCATCGCCCTGGCCCGGGAGGACCTCCCCGAGGTGATCGAAGGGGACGCCCTCGAGACCCTCCCGGGGGTGCTGGAAGGGCTCCCTCCCGGGACTCCCGCCGTCGTCCTCACCAGCTGGGCCCTGGCCTACCTCCCCGTCGAGGAGCGCCCCCGGTTCGTCGACGTCCTCGAGGAGGCCGCCGGCCGGCGGCCGCTGGCCTGGCTCAGCGCCGAGGGGGCGGGGACGGTGGAGGCCTTCGACGGGATGCCGACCGCCTCCGGGCCCGGGGAGGATCCTCCCGGCGACATCCTCGGAGCGGTCCTCTGGGAGGGGGGGACCCGGCGGGAGGTGCTCCTCGGGACCGTCCACCCCCACGGGAGCTGGCTCGACTGGCAGGCCGACCCAGCCTGAGGGACCCGGGCACCGTCTACGGTTCCGGGCGTGACCCGCACCCGTGCCTACCGTGCCGGCCGGCTCGAGGCCGAGGGCTTCCCGGTGGCCGACATCTCGGACTGGCTGGCCCGGCCCGACACCGTTGTCTGGCTCGACCACTGCCTGAGCGACGGGGACGACCTCGGAGACGTCGCCGAGGAATTCGGCCTCCACCACCTGGCCGTGGAGGACGCCCTCAACGAGCGCCAGCGGCCCAAGCTCGATCGTTACGACAGCCACCTCTTCCTGGCCGCCTACGCCGTCGGTCTCGATCCCACCACCAGCGAGCTCCACTCCAGCGAGATCGCCGTCTTCGTCCTGGAACGGGCCCTCATCACCGTCCGGAAGGACGAGCGGCTCGACATCGACGAGGTGGTGGCCCGCTGGGACGGTTCCGAGCAGCTGGCCGGTCACGGCGTGGCCTTCCTCCTCTACGGCCTCCTCGACTACATCGTCGACGGCCACTTCCAGGCCGTCCAGGATCTCGACGAGGCCATCGAGACGGTCGAGGACCTCCTCTTCGAGGAGCACCAGGACCAGATCCAGCTGGTCCAGCGGCGTTCCTTCGAGCTCCGCAAGAGCCTCGTCATCCTCCGCCGGCTCGTCCTGCCCATGCGGGAGGTCGTGAACGCCCTGCTCCGCCGGGACCTCCACGTCGTCGAGGGGGACATGGTCCCCTACTACCAGGACGTCTACGACCACGTCCTACGGGCCACGGAGTGGACGGAGTCCCTCCGGGACCTCATCACCTCGATCCTGGAGACGAACCTGACCATCCAGGGGAACCGGATGAACCTGATCATGAAGAAGGTGACGAGCTGGGCGGCCATCATCGCCGTTCCCACCGCCATCACCGGCTTCTACGGCCAGAACCTCCCCTACCCGGGCTTCGGGAAGGAGTCCGGCCTGATCTTCTCCTCCGGGCTCATCGTGGGGCTGGCCGGGGCCCTCTACTGGGCCTTCCGCCGCTGGGACTGGATCTGACCGGTCCCCCCCCGACCGGCCCGGTCAGCCTCCCAGGACGGCGGCCACGGCCGCCAGCATGATCCCGGCCCCCCGGGTGTCCCCGACGAGGCCGTCGTTCATCTTGTTCATGACGTAGGCCACGGTGAGCTTGAGGTCGAGGTCCATGACCATGAGGGATCCCCCGTAGCCACCCCAGAAGCAGGTCCGGGGTCCGCCGGGGAGGAGCTCCCCGCTCAGGCCGTAGCCCATCCCGAAGCGGATGTTCATCCCCAGGACGAGGTCCTTCCCGTTGGACTGCTCCTCGAAGATCCGCTCACAGCCCGCCTCGGAGAGGAGGCGGACCCCCCGGGCCTGGCCCCCGCCGGCGATCACGGACTGGACGGTGGCCACCGACCGGGCGTTCCCCTGGCCGTTGGCGGCGGGGATCTCGGCCCGGCGCCACCAGGGCTCGAGGGCGTAGGAGCCGTCGATCCTCGGGTTCATGAAGGTCCTGAGGAGGAGGTCGTCGGGGTCGAGGCCGGAGACGTCGGGGAGGGGAGGGGGGATGACGAAGGAGATCCTCCCGTCCTCGCTCTCGGGGAGGCCGATGTGGAAGTCGGCCCCCAGGGGTCCGGCCACCTCGGTGGCGAACCACTGGCCGATGGTCGTCCCGGTGATCCGGCGGACGACCTCCCCGATGAGATATCCCTGGGTGACGGCGTGGTAGCCCGAGGCCGTCCCCGGCTCCCACCAGGGCTCCTGGGCGGCCAGGGCCGAGGTGCACTTCTCCCAGTCGGCCAGGTCCTCGGGCTCGAGGGGCTCGGTCCAGCCCGAGAGCCCGGCCGTGTGGGCCATGAGGTGACGGACCTCGACGTCCTCCTTGCCGCTGGCGGCGAATTCGGGCCAGTAGCGGGCGACGGGGGCGGAGAAGTCGAGCTCCCCCCGGTCGGCCAGCATGAGGGCGCAGAGGAAGGTCATCGTCTTCGTCGTCGACCAGACGTTGGTGATGGTGTCGGCGGCCCAGGGGGCTGATCCCTCCTCGTCGACCGATCCTCCCCAGATGTCGACGACAGGCTCCCCGTCGACGAGGACGGCCACGGAGGCACCCACGTCGAGCCCCTTCTCCAGGTTCTCGACCAGGGCCTCGCGGACCCCCTCGAACCGGTCGTCACAGTGTCCCGAAACCTCGGCCATTCGCCTGTCCCTCCCCTTGGTCGGTGACGAGTCTGTCAGGGTCGGGCCGGTGCCTGCTGTTCGTCCTCGGCACGCTATGATCCTCACTATGGCTCAGTCTATGAATCGACGTGAAGCCAAGGCCTTGGCGGTGGGCCGGGTCCGGGTCCGAACCGTCAGCGGGTTGGACCGGCTGCTGGACGTGGCCGGCCGGGGGAGGGACGACGACCGCTATGTGGCGGCTCTCCTCGGGGCCGTGGCCGACGAATTGGAACGCCGCCAACGGCCCTCCGTCCTTCCCGAGGGCGAGCAGCGGATCTGGGAAACGGGCGGTGCCGTGTTCTCCGATCCGGTCGCTCTGGAGCGTTCCCAGGCCCGCAAGGTGGCGGCATTCGCCGACCTGATCGACCGGAGCATCCTGGGGGATACGGCGCTCGCCGATTTCCTCGGTGTGGACCGGTCCCGGATCAGTCAGCGGCATTCGGAGCGGAGCATCTATGCCTTCGAATTCGCGGAGGAGCGCTGCTACCCGGGATGGCAGTTCGCCGGGCACCGGTTGCTCCGGGGGCTCCGTCCCGTCCTGGCCGCCCTCGATCCCGCCCTCCATCCACTGGTTGTCGACCACTGGTTCACGACCCCGAACATCGATTTGGCTGTCGACGGTGACGAGTTGAGCCCGGTGCTGTGGTTGGCGACGGGCGGCGATGCCGGGGCGCTCGTCGAGTTGGTACCTGGAGGATGAGCGAGCGACTCCCCCCACCGTCGTCGGCCCGGGTCAAGGCGGCGGTCCCGGCTCCCGCCGACCTGGTGCGTCTCGAGGCGGGCACCCGGTTGTTCCGGATGCATCCGCTGGGCGGGCCCCGGCCGGTGTGGTGGAACGAGTGGCGCCACTGGGGGCCGACGACGAGCAGGTTCGACCAGCACACGCCGCCACCCCGGGAGCAGGCCAGGGGTATCGCCTACCTCACCTGCGGCCCGACGGCGTTCCCGGCCGTCGTCGCCGAGTACTTCCAGGATGACTCCGGCGCCGGCGTGGGCCCCGTCGATCTCCGTCTCGGGCGTCCGACGGTGACCGTGTTCGAGCTTGCCACCGACCTGCTCCTTCTCGACCTGGACGGCGGCTGGCCCACGCGGGCCGGGGGGAACCAGGCCATCGGCACCGGACCCAGGGGCCGGTCACGGCACTGGGCCCGGGTCATCTACACCCACCACCGGAGAATTATCTCCGGCCTGGCCTACCCTTCCTCGGTCTGGGGACCGGGTCGGTGTGTCGCTCTCTGGGAGACGGCCGTCGCCAGCCTCCCGGATCGGCCGCTCGTGACACGGTCGCTCGACGACCCTGCCCTGGCGCCCGCCCTGGGAGCGGCGGCAGTGACGTTGAACACCTTCGTTGTGTGAGACGGGCACCGGCTCTCAGCCCAGGCCGGCCAGCCGGTAGAGGACGAGCGAGCCGGCCACGGCCACGTTGAGGCTCGAGCCGACCCCCACCGTCCCGCTGGGCCCGGAGCCAGGAGAGCTTCCCCCTGGTCCAGTGAAGGACCCAGGGGTTGCCACGATCAGGTGGTCGAGGCAGCCGTGGGGCCGGGGTCGCCGCTCCCGTCGGAGATGGCTGGGCCACCGCCCGGACCCGACCCAGAGCCCTGGACCCGGAAGGACCCGGNNGGACCCGGTCCCGCTGAAGAGGAGATCCGGCCTCAGGCGGGAGTGGTGATGACCGAGGTCCCGCAGTTGGCGGACCGGTCGTTGGCGGAGACGTTGCACTCGGCCAGGGAGCTCGGGCCCATGTCGGTGGGGCTCTGGCTGACGATGGCCGGGGTGGCGGCCTGACCGTCGCTCCAGGTTCCCATGTCGGTCATCTGGGACCAGTTGCACCAGGTGTTGGTGATGGAGCAACCCTGGAGGACGTCGGCGTCCCGGTAGATCCCGAAGTACTTGAGGGAGTCGTCGGGGGCGATGATCTCGTTGGGGGTCAGGTGGGAGGCCCCCAGGGTGACCGATCCCCGGGTCTCGCTCTGGACCTCGACGTGGACCTTCTGGGTGGGGGGGAGGGGGAGGGAGTTGAAGTAGTCGATCCCGATCCGGGCGTCCACGAAGACGTCGTTGTCGTAGTTCTCGATGATGACCCTTGCGTTGGACGGGAAGTTGATCGGTCCCGTCCCGACCCCGTTCACGTACCAGGGGGCCAGGGCGAAGACCCAGAGGCTGTTGGATCCCCAGTGCCGGGAGGCGGCCTGGAGGGTCAGGTAGGCGCTGGCCCCGGCCCCCATGGAGTGGCCGATGATGCCGAACCGGCTCAGGTCGTCCCGGGTCAGCTGGCTGGCGCCGCTCACGAGCTCCTTGTCCTCGTCCTGGAAGGAGAGGAGGAGGGTGGACTCGGCGGTGTTGTAGGTGGCGAAGATGACGATGTTCCCGACGGCCACCTCGTGGTTGATGATCCCCTGGTAGAGGGTGGGGTTCTCGGCGTCGAGACCATGGACGACGGCCACGACGGGCCGGCTGCTGTCACCGCAGTTCCCCCCCGTGAGGGGAGAGGCCGCCGTTCCGCCCGGGTAGTAGAAGGCGGTGGTCTGGCCCGACTCGGCCGTCCCGGCCACGGCGGCCCCGACGGTGCAGGGGGTGTCGGACCCCAGGCCCGAGGTGGGCTGCGTCGGCGATGTCGGCGGCGTGGTGGGGAACGGGCTCGTTCCGCACGCCGCCGCCGCCAACACCATGGCCATGACGGCGAGGAGTCCGACACGGGTGCGACGGTTCCGTCGCCCACCTACCCCCAGCCTGGTGGTCCCGCGGACCGCTTCCCGGATTCCCTTGCGCATCATGCCCCCCTCGGGCCCGGGTCCCCCCCGGGGACCCTTCCGACGCCACCCCCGCGTCAGACTTTCCACTGGTATTTCCAATGTAAGGCCATGATGTGTCGGGAGGTCGGGTGCCCGTCAAGGAGTCCCGGGGGAAGGTCCCGGAGGAGGCCCAGCGCCAGGCACGGAATCGGGCCCCTGGGCCCCTCAGGACAACGGGCCTCTTTTCGTCTGTCCAACGCTGCAGGTATCCGGTTTAGCGCTCAGGGTGGTGCTTCTTGGGGAGGGGCGATCGGCGGGGCGGTTCCCCCGGGGCTCAGCCCCAGCCCTGACGGTGCCGGGCCGTCCCGAGCTCGAGGTGGGCGAGGAGGGCGGGCCGGATCCAGCGGTCGAGGTAGGCCCGCATCTCCGGCCTTCCCAGGGGCTCGAGGATGAGGGACTGGAGGGTCCGGAGCATGAGCTCGTTGAGCTCGTCGAGACTCCCGCTGTCGGCCCCGAGGGCGGGCCAGTCGATGGGAAGCCGTGCCAGCAGGGCCAGGCCGGCGGCCCGGCCGAGGGGTGTGGTGATGCTCCGGACGAAGGACTCGGTGTGGCCGGTCACGAGGAGGAGGCTCACGTAGGGGTCGACGGGGAGGTGCTCGGCCGAGTAGATGAGGCTCTCGAGGAGGATCTCGAGGGGGTCCTCGAGGAGGACGAGGTGGGCGGCGAGGCGGTCGAGGAACTCGGCGGCGGCCTCGACCCCGGTCTCCCGGAGGAGGGCCTCAGTGCTCGGGAAGTAGTGGTAGATCGTCGGGCGGGACACGCCCACCTCGGCCGCAACCGAGGCCAGGCCGGTCTTCTCGGGGCCGAGGCGGTCGACGCAGCGCCGGGTGGCGGCAATGATCCGGCGCCGGGCTTCGGCGTCGTCCTGGGGGAGGTCGCTCGACCAGCCGTGTGTCCGCACCCTCCGAGGCTATGTCCCCCGGCCCGTCGGGGGAGGGCCACCCGGCGCTCCTGCGGGTGTCAGTCCGCCGGGGGGGCCATGGCGGCGGTGACCATCTGGAGGTCGAAGTAGTCCCGCCAGTGGCTGATCCGCCCGCCGCTCACCTCCCAGACTCCGGCCACCGGGATCTCGACCCATCGCCCGGCCAGGAGGAAGCGGTCGGTCCGCTCGTTCAGGACCACCCCGCCCAGGGTGGCCTGGTGGTGGACGACCCACTCGACCTCCTGGGCCGGCCCCAGGAAAGCCTCCAGGAATTCCCCGACGGCCCGGCGACCCACCACGGGGTCGAGGGGGATGTTGTGGTAGACGACCTCCTCGGCCAGGAGCCCGAGGGCGGCCCCGATCTCCTTCTTCTCCAGGGCCCTGATGAAGGCCCCTACCGTCTCAGCTGGCTCCATGGCGCTCGCTCCCTCTCACCGGTCCTCAGCCCCAGTCTTCCCGGATCCGGTCGTCCGGACCCGTTGGACGTCGTTCTCCTCGGTCCCCGGCTCAGCCTCCTGCGCTGGCCGGGACGCAGTAGGAGGCGGTCACCGAATGGACGGCGGCGGCAGTGGACCCGCTCGTGGCTCCGACGCCGGAGAGGTCGATGGGGACGGTCACGCAGTGCTTCCTGACCCACTGGATCCTCGGGTCGGTCGAGGGACCGGCCAGGACCACGTGGATGGTTCCCGCCGCCACCAGGGCCTCCAGCCCGGAGAGGGTCGGTCGGGGACCCTCTCCGGTGGCTCCCCCGATCGGGTAGACCTCGGCCCCGGTGAGGGCGATGAAGGGGGAGGCCAGCACCGAGCCGTCAGTGGCGAGGAGGAAGCCCCGGCCCCGGGCCGCCTCCAGTTTGGGGAGCTGGGCCCCGATGAGGGAGGGGATCCGACTCAGCAGTTCGGTGGCCTGGGTGTTCGCCGCCGGCTGGAAGGGGTGGTCGAAGGGTCCGAGGTCGTGGCCGGCCACCGTGACCGTCGCCGCCGTCGGGATGGCCAGGGCCGCAGCCGCGGCCACGGCCACGATCCCTCCGCCCCCCAGCAGGCCCCGGGCCCTGACCCCCGACGCCGAGACGACGAGGGAGGTGGCGGCGAGGGAGGTGGCGGCGATGGCAAGGGTGTCGATGAGGAGATGGAGCGAGGTGGGGAGGCCGGTGCCCTGGTGGGGGAGGAGGGCGACGCCGTAGCCGACGGTGACGGTGGCGGTGGCGAGGAGGAGAGTCTGGGTTCGTCGATCGGTCCGGGTCTCCCAGGCGGCGGCCAGCCCGAGACCGCAGAGGGCGGCGATGGCGGGGGCGATGGCTCCGGCGTAGTAGGTGATGATGGCGGTCCCACTGCTGAAGACGGCTCCGAAGACGAGGAGCCAGGTGCCCCAGAGGAGGAGGGCGGCCCGGACGGGGTCGGTCCGGTTCCGGCGCCGCCGCAGGACGAGGCCCCCGGCTCCGACTCCGAGGGCGGCCGGGACGAGCCAGCCCGTCTCGAGGCCGTCCGACCCGGTGAGGAGCCGGTCCCACCGGGGCGGGTTGGTGGTGGCGGCCGCTCCCTGCTGGACGGCGGTGGCCGAGCTCCCCGAGAGCCGGGCGGTGGCGTTGTAGACGAAGACCTGCTCGAACACGGAGTCGTGGCTGCTCCCGTCGACGTAGGGCCGGTCCTGGGCCGGGGTCGTCGAGACGACGGTCATCCAGCTGAGGGAGACCAGGAGGAGGATCCCCCCGGCGGCGCTGAGCCGGCCCAGCCGTCTCCGGAGCGGTCCCGGTCCGGCCACCAGGGCCGTGAGGGCCAGGGCGGGGACGGCCAGCCAGGCCTCGGCCATCTTGGCCTGGAAGGCCAGCCCCACCCAGAGCCCGGCCCAGAGGACCGGCCCCCACCGCCGGGACACCAGGGCCTTCGAGACGGCGTCGGCGGCCAGGACCAGGAGGAGGGTCATGAGGGTGTCGGGCATGTTCCCCCGGTCGAGGGCCGTGGCGGCCGGGCTCAGGGCCAGGATCCCGGCTGCGAGGAGGCCGGCCCGCCAGCCGGCCAGCCGCCGGACGGCCCGGCCCAGGACCAGGACGGTCAGGGCCCCCTCGAGGACCTGGGGGAGGACGACGACCCAGTTGTGCATCCCGAGCACCCGGACGAAGAGGGCCTGGACCCAGAAGGCTCCGGGGAGCTTGTCGGCGCTGATCGTCCCGGCCGGGTCGAAGGCCCCGAAGAAGAAGTTGTGCCAACCCGTCGCCATGCTCCTGACCGTGGCCAGGTAGTAGGGGTCCAGGGCGCTCCGGCCGGGACCCCAGCCCTCGAGCAGGGCCGCCCCGAGGGCCAGGGCCAGGAGGGCCGGCCCGTACCACCGGGGTCCTCCCGGACCCCGCTCCTCCACCGGATGGCCCTCGACGGCGGTTCCGGCCCGGCTCTCCCCGGCCGCCCTGGCGAGCCGGTCCTCCTCCAGCAGGGTCACGGCGGCTCCTCCCGATCGGTCTCCGGGGGCGCCTCCGGCCCCCCGGGTCATGGTGGGCGAGGAACGGTCTCCCGTCATCGGTAGCCGACTACGGAGACCCCGATCGGGCGCTACGGATGTCACCGGCGCCCGGGTGGCCCGGCGCCGCCCTGCGGTACGCTCGGACCCTGGCGAGCAGGAGGGGGGACGATCCGGGATGACCCGAGCCGGACCACCGGGCTGGCCCTTCGTGGGCCGGCGGCTCCAGCTCCTCGAGCTGGCCCGGACCCTCGAGGACCCGGCCTGCTCGGGCGTCCTCCTGGTCGGGGGATCCGGGGTCGGGAAGACCCGGACGGCCCAGGAGATGTTGGCCCTGGCCGACGCGGCCGGAGGGGTCTCCGACTGGCTCGTCGCCACCGCCGCCGCCGCCGAGATCCCCTTCGGGGCCCTGGCCCGCTGGCTCCCCGGACACGACGCCGCCGCCAACCTGACCAGCTCCGGGGTGGCCGTCTTCCACGCCGCGGCCAGGAAGCTCACCGACCAGGCCGGTGGCCGTCCCCTCACCGTCGGGATCGACGACGTCCACCATCTCGATCCCTCCTCGGCCGTGCTCCTCCACCATCTCGTCCACACCCGGGTGGCCAAGCTCGTCCTCACCCTCCGCTCCCGCCAGGAGCTCCCCGAGCCCGTCACCAGCCTCTGGAAGGACGGCCTCCTCCACCGGGTCGACCTCGGCCCCCTGACCCGACCCGAGGTGGACGAGCTCCTGACCCGGGTCTTCGCCGGTCCCCTCGACCCCGCCCTGGCGGCCCAGTTCTGGCGGGCCACGGCCGGCAACCTCCTCTACCTCAGGGAGCTCGTCGCCGCCGCCCGGGCCTCCGGCGCTCTCCAGCACCTCCAGGGCCGATGGCAGCTGAAGGGGGACCTCCCCCCCAGCCCCCCCCTCGTGGAACTGGTCGAGAACCGGATCGCGGGGGCCTCGGCCGATGCCCGGGACATCCTCGACCTGGTGGCCCTGGGGGAGCCCCTCCCCCTGGAGATCCTCGAGACCCTGGCCCCCGTCGATGCCATCGTCGACCTCGAGCGGAGCGAGCTCCTGGTGGTCGAGCCGGACAACCGCCGCCAGACCGTCCGCCTCACCCACCCCATGTATGCCGACGTCATCCGGACGAGGACCGGGTCCCGCCGGTCCCGGTCACTGGCCCGCCGGCTGGCCGCTGCCTACCTGGCCGCCGGCCTCCGCCGTGACGGGGACCTCCTCCGCTATGTCGTCTGGGAGCTCGACGGGGGCGGGACCTGCGACGGGCCCCTCCTCCGGCGGGCCGCATTCCTGGCCCTCCAGTCCGCCGACCCCGTCCTGGCCGAACGCCTGGCCCGGGCCGCCACCCGGGCCCAGCCCGGGGACCTCGCCGCCGCCTTCGCCCTCATCGAGGCCCTGGCCCGTCAGGGCCGCTTCGACGAGTGCATGGCGATACTGGCCGAGGTCCCCGTCACCGGGGAACCGGGCCGGACTCTCCTTCGGCGGGCCCGGGTCAACTTCCTCTTCTGGGCCTACGGCGACGGCCCGGCGGCCGAGGCCGAGCTCGACCGGCTCGACCGGGAGGTCACCGATCCCGAGAGCCGGCTCCTCCTCCTCTCCACCCGGGCCGCCATGCGCTGCCAGGCCGGGGAGGTCTCCGAGGCGGCCCGGCTCGCCGCCGCCGTCCTGGCCGAGGCCACGAGTCCCCGGCTCCGCTGGGAGGCCACCGGTCGGCTCAGCCTCTCCCTGGCCATGATGGGACGGGCCGAGGAGGCCATGGCCCTGGCCGGGGAGGCCTTCGAGATCACGGCCCGTCCCGACGTCGTCGTCCCACCCGACCTCGATCTGGCCGGGGCCGCCATGACCCTGGCCTCCTTCCACGCCGGTCGTCTCGACTTCACCCAGCTCGTGGCCGAGACCACCTACGCCAACGGCCTCAGCCTCGACAACAGCTCCCTCCGGATGGTGGGGGCGGCCGCCCGGGGGGTGGTGGCGGTGGCCCGGGGATCCCTGGAGGAGGCCGGATCCCTCCTGGCCGAGGCCGTCTCGCTCCTCCGCCCCACTGACATCGACGGCCTCCGGTCCCTCGTCCTCGGGATGGAGGCCTACGCCGCCGCCCTGACCGGCGACCTGGCCGGGGCCGAGAAGGCCCTGGTCCGGGCCCGGGCCGAGGCGCATCGCACCCTCCTCTGGTTCCTCCCCCTTCTCGAGCAGGGCCAGGCCTGCCTCCTGGCCGCCTCGGGCCGGACCGCCGAGGCCGTCGGCCACCTCGAGCAGACCGCGGCCGGGGCCAGGCGCCGGGGCCAGCGCTCGTTCGAGCTGACGGCCCTCTTCGAGGCGGCCCGTCTCGGGGCGGGGCCCAGCTCCCTCGAGCCCCTGGCCGAGGTGGCCGGGGACACCGAGGGGGAGCTCCCCGCCCTGGCCGGTCGCTACGCCCGGGCCCGCCTGGCCGGCGCCGGGGCCGATCTCGACGCCACCGCCGACGGCTTCGAGGCCATCGGGATGATCCTGGTGGCCGCCCAGGTGGCCGGGGACGGGGCCGCCGCCCACGGGCCCCGGGGGGACCGACTCACCGAGGCCCGGAGCCTCCGCCGCTGCCGGGAGCTCGGGGACCGGTGCCCGGGCCTCGCCCCCTGGGTCCTCCGGGAACGCCTGGCCCGGGACACCCTGACCGTCCGGGAGCGGGAGGTGGCCCACCTCGTCGCCTCCGGCCGTTCCAACAAGGAGGTCGCCGCCGCCATCGGGGTCTCCACCCGGACCGTCGAGTCCCACCTCGACCGGGTCTACGGGAAGCTCGGGATCAACGACCGGGCCCAGTTGGCCGGGGTCTTCGGAGGCCCATCGTGACCGGGCCCCCGACCGGGGCCGGCCGGCCCTACGTCGTCGTCTCGGCCGACACCCACGCCGCCCCCGACGACCTCGAGACCTTCCTCTCCTATGTCGACCCCGCCCAGCGCGACGCCGTGGCCGCCTTCGGGGACCTCTCCTCGGTGGCCATCCCCATGTTCGGGGGCTTCGACCCCGGCCAGGTCGACGACCCCGACCCCGTCCGGGCCACGGCGGCCCGCCGGCTGGCCGGGATGGGGGTCGACACCGCCGCGGCCGCCTCCTGGCTGGCCCGCTACGACGCCGGCTGGGTCGTCCCCGGCGACGGTGGGGGCCGCCGGCTGGCCGTCCTCGAGGAGCAGGGGATCCACGCCGAGGTCACCCTCCCCGGACCGGTCCTGGCCGGAGGGCTCTCCCCGGCGATGTACCTCGGCGGTCACGCCTCCACCGGTCTCGAGGCGGTCTGGCCCGCGCTCCACGGCTACAACCGCTGGCTGGCCGAGTTCTGCGCCGCCGCCCCGGGCCGGCGGGCCGGGGTCATCCCCATCGACCTCCACGACCTCGACCGGGCCGTCGCCGAGCTGGCCTGGGCCCGGGAGGCGGGGATCACCGGCGGGGTGATGCTCCCGGCCATGTCCCAGCGGTCCGGCCTCCCCGGCTACGCCGCCGACTCCTACGACCCCTTCTGGAGCGCCTGCGTCGACCACCAGATGGTGGTGAACCTCCACACCGGGGCCTCGGGGACCGCCACCGACGCCAAGGCCCTCTACGACCCCGGCCACGGCGGCCTCCTCGGCCTCTACGAGGTCTTCGTCTTCACCCGCCGGCCCCTCTGGTTCCTGATCTTCGGGGGTGTCTTCGACCGCCACCCCGACCTCCGGGTCGTCATCACCGAGAACGGGGCCCAGTGGCTCCCGGCCCTCGTGGCCGACATGGAGCAGTTCTTCGACACCCACGGGGGTGCCCCCGTCCGGTCCTCCCTCGAGCTCCGCCCCCGGGACTACTTCGAGCGGAACATCTGGGTGGGGGGGTCCCTCCTCCAACGGGCCGAGGCCGAGAAGCGCCGGGAGATCGGCGTCGGTCGACTGATGTGGGGGGCGGACTACCCCCACCTCGAGGGGGCCGCCCCCGTCCACCGCCAGGTCCTGGCCCACGTCTTCGGGGGCTTCCCCGAGGAGGACCTCCGACCCATCCTGGGTGGCAACGCCGTCGACCTCTGGGGCTTCGACGGCGACCTCCTCCAGGCCGTGGCCGACCGGGTCGGGCCCACCGTCGGGGACCTGGCCGAGCAGCTCCCCCTCGAGGAGATCCCGGAGACCTTCAGCTGGAGCCTGGCCCGCCCCGTCCCCCTGGCCTCCCGGCCCTGACTCGCAACGTCCTTACTGCCTGATTTCGAAGAGTATAGCAAAGGCGTTATACTCTTCGAAGTAGCTCACCAGGGAGGGCGATCCAGTGGCCAAGGTGAACCCGTACTGCGCCGGGGCGGGGAGCCGGCCACCGGTCCTGGCGGGCCGGTCCCGGCAGCTGGCCATGGTAGAGAACCTCGCCAACCAATTCGAGGGCAAGCGGCCGGCCGAGAACATCGTCTGGACCGGACTCCGGGGCATGGGGAAGACCGTCCTCCTCCGAGAAGCCCTCGACCACCTCCGGGACCGGGGCTGGCTGGCCGGCTACCACGAGGTCCGCCGGAGTGCCGGTCTCGGGGCGTCCGTGGCCTCCGTCCTGGTCCAGGGGAACGCGGCGCTGGGCCGGGGGAAACTGACCCGCACCCTGTCCTGGCTCCGGGAGCTCCTGGGGGCGGCCACCCTGACCAGCTCCGTCGGCGAAGTCACCGTCAAGCTCGGCCTGGGCCAGCCCGGCCGGGTGGGCCTGCCCGAGGACGCCCTCGACGCCCTCTTCGTCCGCCTCGGGGAAGCCGCCGCCGACGCCGGGGTCGGTGCCGTTCTCCTCTTCGACGAGCTCCAGCTCATCTCCCGACACGATCTCTCCGCCCTCCTCCATGCCGCCCAGGCCGCCGAGGGCCTCCCCGTCGCGTTCGTGGCGGCCGGGCTCCCCGACCTTCCCGGACAGATCTCCGCAGCCGGCTCCTACGCCGAGCGGCTCTACTACGACCGCGTCGACTGGCTCCGGCCCCCCGACGTCCGGGAGGCCGTCGCCGGACCGGCGGCGGAATTCAGGGTCCACTACGCGCCCGAGGCCCTCGACCTGCTCGTCGAGTTGGTGGCCGCCTACCCCTTCTTCGCCCAGCTCTACGCCGAGGAGACCTGGAAGGCGGCGGGGACCCCATCAGACCGTCCCGGGACCGTCATCACATCGGCTGAGGTCCGGACGGCCGAGGGCCCGGCCCGGCACCGCCTTGACGAGGGCCTCTACCGGATCAGGTTCGAGAAGGCCTCGGGAGGGGAGCGGGCCTACCTGGTGGCCATGGCCACCATCGCCGACGGCCGGATCCCCTCCGGAGCGGTCGCCCGCCAGCTCGGGAGGTCGGTCCAGGAGGTCTCCTCCCTCCGGGAACGGCTCCTCCAGAAGGGGATCATCTACTCGCCCGCCCACAACGTCCTCGAATTCGCCGTCCCTGGCTTCGCCGGCTACATCCGTCGACGCCTGGCGGGCGAACTGGAAGTCTGAGCCGGCTTCGGCCGGCTTCGGCCGGCCTCGGATGCTGCCGGGGTCAGCTCCCGGCCGCGACGACCGCCCCGGCAAGAAAGCGACGGTGCTCCTCCAGCCAGGCCCGGTCCCCGGCCCACCGGGCATCCCCGCCCGAGGCCTCCCACATCTCGACGAAGGCCGGTTCGGCGGCGTCGAGCCGGCGGCGGACGAACCTGAGCCCGCTCTCCTTGGAGAGGCCGGCCAGGTCGACCAGGGCCTCGGCCCCGTCTGCCCCGATCCCGGAGGCGGCGGCGAAGATCCCGAAGCGGTGGACGGCGTCGAGGCCGGGGGGATGGGCCCGGCGGGAGGTCGGGTCCCCGAGGGGGGCCCACATCCCGATGGTCCGGACCACGTCCCATTCGGGCCGGCCCGGGGCAGCGAAGTCGAAGTCGACCAGGCCCACGGCCCGGCCGTCGCGGAAGACGACGTTCTCCGGGCAGACGTCGTTGTGGCAGACGACGGGGCCCCCGACCGGGTCGGGGAGCTCGTCGGACCAGGACAGTGACTCCGGGGGGACCCAGCCCGCCGTGGCCTGGTGGAACCGGCCGAGGAGCCCGGCCACCTCGACCAGGACGGCGTCGGTCATCGACCAGGCCGGGAACGGGGGGAGGGGCACCTCTCCCCCGATGTAGGAGAGGACGTCCCGGCCCCGGTCGTCGACCCCGAGGGAGCGGGGGGCCTCCTCGAAGCCCCCGGACTCCAGGTGGCTGAGCAGGACCCGGGTCGCCTCCGACCAGGGCCCGGCCGGGCGCCGGACGGTGTCGCCGACCCGGACGACGGCACCCCGGTTGGCCACCCCACCGTGGAGGATCTCCTCGTCGATACCGGCCATCGGCCCAGTATGGCGCCGCTCAGGCCAGGGCCGCCTCGACAGTCCCGGCGCAGGCGAGGAGGAGCTCCTCCCCTCCGGGCGGGCCGATCAGTTGGAGGCTGGCCGGGAGGGTGCTCCCGGCCACCGGGACGGGCTGGGCCGTCCCCGGGAGGCCGGCGGCGTTGAAGAGGGCAACCTGGCTGGTGATGTCGATGATGATCTGGACCATCGAATCGGCCGAGAGCTCCTCCAGGCGGGGCGGGAACATCGGCAGGGTGGGCAGGGCCAGGAGCTCGACCCGGTCGAAGAGGGAGAGGAGGGACTGCCGCCACTCCGGCAGGACCCGTCGGGCCTCGTCCAGGCCGGGCTTGAAGAGGTCGGCCAACGAGAGCATCTGGACGATGTCCTCGCCCACCCCCTCCGGGTGGTCCTCGGCCAGCTGGTGGTCGAGCTCCCAGACCTCGCTGAAGTAGATGGCGGTGAAGCAGTTGGACCCGACGTCGAAGCCGTCCCAGTCGAGGGCGACCACCTCGAGCCCGGCGGCCCGGAGGGCCTCGTCGACGGCCGACTCGATCTCGGGGAGCCCAGAGGTCCGCAGCCGCCCGACCGTCCGGGGCGCCGACGGGCTCACGGCGAACCCGGGCTCGAGGAGCTCCATCCCCAGGACCAGCCCGGCCACGTCGACGGCCATGGGGCCGATCGTGTCGAGGCTGGGGGCCAGGGGCCAGACCCCCTCGAGGGGCACCCGGTCGTGGGTGGTCTTGAGCCCGGTCACCCCGCAGCAGGCTGCCGGCACCCGGATGGAGCCGCCGGTGTCGGAGCCGAGGGCGACGTCGGCCTCGCCGGTGGCCACGGCCACGGCCGAGCCGCTCGAGGAGCCCCCCGGGATGAGGGCGGGGTCGAGGGGGTTCGTCGGCGTCCCGAACCAGGGATTGGTCCCGATCGGCAGCATGGCCAGCTCGTGGAGGTTGGCCTTGCCCACCAGGCGGGCCCCGGCGGCGCGGGATCCGGCCAGACAGGCGGCGTCCCGCTCGGCCGGCCCGGCCTGGTCTGCCACCGCCCGGGATCCCGCCGTGGTGGGGACGCCCTCGACGTCGATGATGTCCTTGACGGCCAGCCGCGGCCCGAGGCCCGAGGACTCCAACCTCGTGATGAAGGTGCTCATGGCCGCCGATCCTACGGAACCCGGGTCACCGCCGCCGGGGTGGGTCGGGTCGGTCAGGCCGCGACCTTGGTGCTCCGGTCCGTCTTCGTGGTCTTCGTGGTCTTCGTGGTCGGGGTTGGGTCGCCGGTCGGCTCGGCGGTGACGGAGGCGGGCTTCGAGGGGAGGGCCAGCCGGGTGATCTTCCCGATGACGGAGCCGAACTGCCGGGTGAGGCCCCTGGAGTTGTAGGGGAGGCCGAAGCGCTCGCAGAGGGCCTTCACCTCACCGGCCACCTGCTGGTAGCGGCGGGCCGGGATGTCGGGGAAGGCGTGGTGCTCGATCTGGAAGCTGAGGTTCCCACTCATGATGTGGAAGAGCTTCCCCCCGTCGATGTTGGCCGAGCCGAGGATCTGCCGGAAGTACCAGTGGCCCTTCGACTCCCCCTCGGACTCCTCGACGGTGAAGTCGTGGACGCCGGCTGGGAAATGGCCGCAGAAGATGATCATGAAGGCCCAGAGGTTCCGGACCAGGTTGGCGGTGGCCCCGGCGGCCACGGCGGGGAGGAAGGAGGGCCCCGTGAGCGCCGGCCACAGGACGTAGTCCTTCAGGCCCTGCTTCCCCGACTTCTTGAGGCCGGCCCGGAGCGTGGCCCGGGCGTCCTCCCGGCTCTTCTCGCCCGAGAGCACCTTCTCGAATTCGACGTCGTGGAGCATGACCCCGTACTGGAAGATGGCGGCCAGGATGGCGGCCGCCACCGGGTTGATGAGGGCCTTCGGGGTCCAGGGCTCCTGCTCGGTCATCCGGAGGATGCCGTAGCCGAGGTCCCGGTCCTTCCCCACGATGTTGGTGAAGGTGTGGTGGAGGTAGTTGTGGGAGTGCCGCCACTGGTCGCCGGGGCAGGCCGTGTCCCACTCGAAGCCGTGGGCGGAGAGGGTGGGGTCCCGGGTCCAGTCGTACTGGCCGTGCATGATGTTGTGCCCGATCTCCATGTTGTCCAGGATCTTCGAGACGGAGAGGGCGGTGGCCCCGAGGAGCCAGAACGGGGGGAGCCAGCCCAGGAAGAGGGAGGCCCGCCCAGCCACCTCGCAGCCCCGCTGCCACCGGATGACCCTGCGGATGTACTCGACGTCCTCCTCGCCGAGCTCGGCCGTGATCCGGGCCCGGATGGCGTCGAAGGACTGGCCCAACTCCTCGAGCTGGGCCTCGGAGAGCCCGTAGGCCTGGGCCATGGTCTGGCCTTTGACCGGGGTCACGGCCTTGCCGGCCTTCGTGGGTCGGGATGCCTTGGGGGGGGCGGCGGTGGTGGTCGTCATCGGAAGGTCTCCGGTCGGTGGGTTGGTGGGGCGGGGGGTGCGGCGGGGTGCCATGGTCTTCGGCGTGGTCACAGGTCGATCTCGACGTCGCCCACGGGGACGCTGACGCAGATCCGGACCTCGGTGTCGAGGCCCTCGCTCCCGGCCGTCAGGTCCCCGGTGACGGCATCGCGGACGACCCCGGAGCAGAGGTTCCGGGTGCAGGTGTGGCAGATCCCCATCCGGCAGCCGGTGAGGGGGGAGAGCCCCTGGGCCTCGGCCTGGGCCAGGATGGTCCCGCCGTCGTTCTCGACCACGGATCCGGTCGTCCGGAGCCGGAGCGAGCCCGTGGCCCCGGCCTCGGCGGCGAACTGGGCCAGGGTGAAGGCCTCGGTTCGGAGGTTCTCCGGGCGCTCCGTCCCGGCGTAGAGGGCCCGGGCCGCGTCCATCAGCGGGGCCGGACCGCAGACGAAGGCGGCCGTCCGGGTCGAGGCCCAGTCGGGGTCGGCGGCGTCGAGCTGGGCGGCGGTCAGGAACCCGTCGAGATCACCGGTGCCCGGGGCATCGGTGAAGACCCGGACCAGCCGGATGTTGCCGTGGCCGGCGGCCAGCGCCTCGAGCTCCTGTCGGTAGATCATCGAATCCTCGGTCAGGGCGTAGTGGAGGAAGGTGATCGGCACCGTCGACCCCTGGTCGCAGAGGGTCCGGAGCATGGACATGACCGGGGTGATCCCACTGCCCCCGCTCACGAGGAGGAGCCGGTCCGGGCGGCCGGGCCAGCCGACCTTGGGGAGGGTGAACTCTCCCTGGGCCCGGCTGAGTCCGACGACCAGCCCGGGGCGGGACTCGGCGTTCAGGTAGGAGCTGACGACTCCCCCGGGATGGGCCCGGACGGTGAGCTCGATGGTCCCGTCCCCACCCTGGGCGGAGTTGGCCATGGAGTAGCACCGGGTCTGGCGGACCCCGCCGATCTCGACGGTCAGCTGGCTGTGCTGCCCGGCGGTGAAGCCTCCCCAGTTCCCGTTGGGCCGGAGGGTGAGGGTGACGCTCCCCGGGGTGGACCGGTCGACGGCCACGACCTTGGCCCGGACGTCGGTGGTGGACCAGGTGGGCCGGACGAGCTCGAGGTAGCGGTCGACGCCGTGGGGGGCGACCAGCCGGTCGACGACGCCGACGGCGTTCTGGAGGACCTGTCGGGCTGTCCGGGGCCGCCTCTTGGCTTCAGTGGACATGCGTGCACTATTGCCGATAGAGTGCACGACTGTCAACTGAAACTCGGAAATCATCGGATCGACCTTCCGGGCTTGTCCAGCCACGGGATGCAGGCATTCGCTGGTCCGCCATGATGGTTGAGATTACGCTGTGTCATCATCCCGGTCGTCGGATCCTCCGGTGAACGACCGTCATCTCGGGAGGGACCGTGACCGCACGACGGGTGTCGTCGAGCCGAAGCGAGAGCAAGGAGATCACCCGGCAGGCCCTCCTCAGGGCGGCCCTGAAGCTCCTGGCTCGGAACACCTTCGACAGCCTCAGCCTCCGGGAGGTGACCCGGCAGGCCGGGATCTCGCCCACTGCCTTCTACCGGCACTTCGACGACATGGAGGAGCTCGGCCTGGTCCTGGTCGAGGAGTCCTTCGGATCGCTCCGGGAGATGCTCCGTGACGTCCGGGTCCAGTCCGCCCTCGACGGGGACACCATCAAGCAGTCCATGGAGGTGGTCCACCTCCACGTCCAGCGTCAGGGTCTCCACTTCCGGTTCATCGCCCGGGAGCGCTACGGGGGGGTCCGCCGCCTCCGGCGGGCCATCCGCCGGGAGCTCCAGCTCTTCGCCGACGAGCTGGCCGTCGATCTGATCGTGATGGAGTACGTCCGGGACTGGAGCCCGGAGGACCGCCGGGCCCTGGCCGGCCTCATCGTCGAGACCGTGGTCCACATGGTGGCCGAGCTCCTCGACGCCGATCCCGACGAGCAGGACCTCCTGGTCAGGCGGACCGAGCGCCAGCTCCGGCTGGCCGCCCTCGGCGTCCCGGCCTGGGAGTCCCGGGTCCCCAGGGCCAGGGTCGAGCCCGAGTACGCCGCCGACTGAGCCTCGCCACCCGAGTTCAGCCCGACACGGCCACCTCGTCCCGGACGGGCCGGGCCAACGCCTCGAGGAGGGCCGAAGAGCTGGCCACCGAGCCGAAGACGCCGCCCTGCATCTTGACCATCTCCAGGGCGGCCCGGTAGTTCTCCGGGTCGGTGGCCCCGGTGCAGTCCTCGAGGAGGAGGCACTCGTAGCCCCGGTCGTTGGCCTCCCGCATCGTGGTGTGGACGCAGACGTCGGTCGTGATTCCGGTGAGGATGATGTGGGTGATCCCGGCCGTCCTCAGGACCAGGTCGAGGTCGGTGGCATAGAAGGCGCCCTTGCCGGGCTTGTCGATGATCGGCTCGCCGGGCCGGGGAGCCACCTCGGGGACGATCTCCCAGCCCGGCTCCCCCCGGACCAGGATCCGCCCGCAGGGCCCGGCGTCACCGATCCCGGCCCCGATCCGCCGGGACCGCCACAGCTTGTTCGGTGGGCAGTCGGAGAGATCGGGACGGTGCCCCTCCCGGGTGTGGACGACCAGGAACGGTTGGCGACGGACGGCCTCGAGAACCGCCGCCGTCGGTCCCAGGCCGGCCCGGGTGAGGGCCAGGTCGTAGCCCATGGCGTCGACGTAGCCCCCGGGGCCGCAGAAGTCGGTCTGCCAGTCGATGTTGACCACGGCGGTCCGGCTGGGATCGAGCGTTCCGTCGTAGGGCCAGGGGTAGGGATCGGCCTCGACGGTGCCGAAGACGGTGGGGCGAGCGTCGTTCATTGTGGCTCCTCGGTGCGTTGGGGCTCTGAGAGCAGGGAGAGCAGGTACGTGGTTGGGGCCACGTCCCCGAAGATGCCTCCCGACATGGTCACGGTGGAGATGGCCGGGGCTCGGAGCCGTTCGTCGACGGGGCTGCAGGCGTCGGTGAGCACGAGGCACTCGTAGCCCCGGTCGTTGGCGCTCCGGAGCGTGGAGTGGACGGGGCCCTCGAGCCCGAAGCCGGCCAGGGCCAGGTGGGTGGAGCCCCGGGAGCGGAGGAAGTCCTCGAGCCCGCTCCCGGAGAACCCGTCGATCCCGGTCGCCTCGATGAGGGGATCGACCCCGAGGCCGGCAACCCCGGGATCCTCCACCGGCGACGGGCGGTCCTCCGAGGGGCGGCTCCGCCCCTTGCGGGATGGCGCCCCTGGAGCAATGTGGCGCAGCCGGACGACGCTCCCCCCGGCCCGCCGGACAGCGTCGGCAGTGGCCCCGATGAGCGGGACGAGGGCGTCGGCGTCGGTGGTGGCCTCGGCCCAGGATCGCTGGGCCCCGGCGATCACCAGGGTCAGCCGGGTGGGATCGAGCGGTGCGTCATAGGGCCAGGGATACGGCTCCGACACGCCGGGCCCTTCTGCGGCGCCGGGTGGCCCGGCCTGCGGGAGGGGCACGCCCTCCCGCAGGCTCGAGCCGGTTCCGAACCCGGTCACGACTGGGGCAAGGTTCCCACGACGCCCTTCACCAGGCACTTGATCGAGTTGATCTGGTCGTAGGTGGGGATGACTCCGGCGGCGTAGAGGACGGTCCCGTCCTGGCAGGTGACGGGTCCGGCGAAGACCGAGTGGCCCGGTTCCTTGAGCAGGGCCTCGGCGGCCAGGATCTTGGTCTGGGTGTCCGAGCTGACCGAGGAGCCGAACGGCGCCAGGGTCAGGGGGTTGTCACCGGTGGCGAACGAGCCGACCCAGTTGGCGTTGTAGACGCTGCCGGTGAACTTTCCGGACTGCACCGTGCCCACGATGTTCTCGTAGACCGACGACCAGTCCCAGGCCGACCCCGTGAGCCAGCCGGCCGGGTCGAGGGCCTCGGCGTCGTAGTGGTAGCCGACGACCTTGGCGTTGGCGGCCTTGGCCGCCTCGATGACGGTGGCCTGGCAGTCCTGGTGCTGGGTCAGGACGTCGACGCCCTGGGACAGCAGCGCCGAGGCCGCCTCCTTCTGCTTGAGCGGGTCGCACCAGCTCGAGGTGTTGACCAGGTAGGTGGTGGCGGCCGGGTTCATCTGCTGGGCCCCGAGCTCGAAGGCGTCGATGTTGGCGATCGACTGGCTGATGGGGAAGGCGTAGACGAAGCCGAGCTTCCCGCTCACGGTGGCGGCCCCGGCGGCCATCCCGCCCAGGGAGACCGGTTCGAAGGCCTGGCCCCAGTAGGTCCCGAAGTTGGGAGGGAACGTCCCCGTCAGGAACCCGCCCTGGTGGACGACGACGACGTTCGGGTTGGCCTTGGCGAAGGCCTCGGCGTAGGAGAAGTAGCCGTAGCTGGAGGCGAAGATGAGCTTGGCCCCGGCGTTGACCATGGACTGCATGGTCTGGACCACGGAGTTGTTCTCGGGGATGTTGTCTGCGGTGAGGACCTTGACGCTGGGGTCCTTCTTGGCCACGGCCTGGCTGCCGTCGTAGACGGCCTGGTTGTAGCCCTCGTCACTGCGCGAGCCGACCATGATGAACCCCACGGTGATGGCCGGGGTGGAGGCGCCGGCGCTCGCCGCCCCACTCGTTGACGAGGAGCTACAGGCCGAGAGCGTGGTTCCTCCGGCCAGCAGGGCCAGGGCGCCGGAGGCGGCGGCCAGGAGCCGGCGTCGGCCCCCGGGTCGAAGGTGGGTCATGTCGGTGTTCCTCCTTGGATTGGCGGATGCGTTGCTGGGTGGTGCGGATCTGGGGCTGGTGCTGCCGGGCTGGTCCTGCGGGGCCGTCAGACGCTGTGGGTCAGCGCCCGGCGAAGCCCCTCGGGCGCCTGCCGGCTCCCCCTCCTGGCCACCGCCACCAGGGCCGTGAGGGTCACGAGATAGGGGAGGGCGTCGAGGAGGTACTGGTTGATGGCGACCCCGTGGGCCTGGACGACCGAGGCCGTGGCCAGGGCCACCCCGAAGAGGTAGGCCCCCAGCAGGACCATGGCCGGCCGCCAGGCGGCGAAGAGGACCACGGCCACGGCGACGAACCCGTAGCCGCTGGTCATGTCGTTGAACCAGTTGTCGACATAGCCGACCGACAACTGGGCCCCCCCGATCCCGGCCAGGGCGGCGCCGAGGGTGACGGCCAGGATCTGGATCCGGACCGGGTGGCCCCCGGTGGCGGTGACCACCTCGGGGCGCTCCCCGGTGGCCCGGAGCGTGAGGCCGATCCGGGTCCGGTAGAGGACGACCCAGACCAGGGCCACGAGGAGGTAGCCGAGATAGACGAGGGCATCGTGCTTGAAGAGGATCGGCCCCGCCCAGGGGATCCGGCTCAGGCCGGGGACCGCCAGCGTCGGCAGGGGGACGACGGACTTGTTGATGTAGGAGACCCCGAAGACCGAGGTCACCCCCAGGGCCAGGAACCAGACCACGAGCCCGCTGGCCAGTTGGTCGGCCCGGCGGATGACGGTCATCCACGCGTGGAGCAGGCCGAAAGAGGCCCCGGCCGCTGCCCCCACGAGCACGCCGACCCAGGCCGACCCTGTCGTCGTCCCGGCGTCGAACGCGGCCAGGGCCCCGGCCAGCATGCAACCCTCGGTGCCGAGGTTCACCACCCCGGACCGTTCCCCGATGAGCTCGCCCAGCGCGGGGATGAGGATGGCGGTCCCGCCGTCCACCCCGCCGATGAGGGCCTGTTCGACACCGTTCATCAGATGGCCTTCCTGCGGTTCTTGGCCAGGACCAGGGGGGCGACGACGATGAGCCCGAGGAGGATGTCGACCACCGAGCCGTCGAGCCCGTAGCCGAGCTGGAGCCCGTTCCCGCCGAGGGCGATGGCGCTGAAGAGGATCGAGGCGGCGACCACCTTCACGGGGTCGTGCCGGCCCAGCCAGCTGGCCAGGAAGGCCACGTAGCCGAAGGTGAGGGTGATGTCGGGCCGGAGCTGGAACTCGGTCCCGGCCAGATTGAGCATGCCGCCCAGGCCGGCGAAGGCCCCGCCCACGACCATGGAGGAGAGCAGGAGGCGGTTGACCGGGAGTCCGGCCCGGCGCCCGCCCTCGGGGTTCCCCCCGACGACCCGGAGGCCGAAGCCCCAGCCGGTCCGTTTCAGCAGGAGCAGGGCTCCGACGGCGGCCACGCCGGTGACGATCATGGCCAGGTTGAGCCAGTGGCCGAGGATGTAGGGCAGTTGGGCCTGGGCGGCCAGGGGTCGGCTCTGGGGCTGCCCGGAGGAGTTGGGGTCCTTCCAGGGCTGGTAGATCAGGTAGAGCATGAGGTCGTTGGCGACGAAGTTGAGGAGCAGGGTGGTCACCGCCTCGTTGGCCCCGAGCGACGTCCGCAGGATCCCCGAGATCCCGGCCCAGAGCCCCCCGGCGGCCGCTCCGGCCAGAGCCATCAGCAGCCAGCTGAGCGGCCCGGGCACGGCATGGCCGACGGCCACCCCCACTCCGGTGGCGGCCACAGCTCCGACGATCAGCTGCCCCTCCCCACCGACATTCACGAGGCCGGCCCGGGCCGGGATGGCGACGGCGAGGGCGGCCAGAACGATCGGGACCGACCGCAGGAGGAGCTGCTGGATCGACCCGGTGCCGAGGAAGGCCGAGTGGACCATGGAGTTCGCCACCCCGAGGGGGTCGGCCCCCTTCGAGATGACGACGAGGGCGAACACGGCCAGGCAGGCGAGGTAGACGCCGAGGGCGACGCCCAGCCGGCGGAGGCCGATGGTGCCTCCGACCAGGCCGAGCACCCGGCCCCCGGCGGCCGGGGGAGTGGTCTCGGGCGGGTTCTCGGCCGGGGTCTCGGTCTCGGTCCGGTCGGAGGTCAGGGTCATCGGGCGGCTCCTGCCGACTCGGGATGGGCGGTCATGAGGTGGCCGAGCTGGATCCGGTCGGCCTCGGCCCCGGCCACGATCCCCGAGACCTGGCCGTGGGCCAGGACGGCGATCCGGTCGGAGAGGGCGAGCAGCTCGTCGAGGTCCTCCGAGATCAGGACCACGGCGGTGCCGGCGGCCCGGGCCCGAAGGAGGAGCCCCCGGGTCATCTCGGTGGTCCGGACGTCGAGCCCACGGGTGGGGTAGGAGACCACGAGCACAGACGGGCTCTCGTCGAGGGCCAGGGTAAGGGTGACCCGCTGGATGTTGCCCCCCGACAGCAGCTGGAGCTGGCGCCCGGCGTCGGCCAGGGGGAGACCGATCCGCTCCCCGGCGTCCCGCATCTTCCCCGCTCCTCCCCGCAGGTCGAACTTCAGGCTCCGGCCTGATCCGGCCGCCTCCCACAGGGCGGCGTGCTCGGCGATGGTGAGGCCGGGGACCACGAACTCCTGGACGGGGTCCGCCACCACCGGGACGACGCCGGCCTGGCGGAAGGCGCGGGGGTCGGACCCGGGCATGACCTCACCCCGGACGAGGACCAGGCCGGCATCGGGTGCGGCCGCCCCCACCAGGAGGTCGGCCAGCTCCTGCTGCCCGTTGCCCGCCACCCCGGCGATCCCGAGGATCTCCCCTGCGGCCACGGCCAGGTTGACGCCCCGCAGCCCCGATCCGTCCCCGGCCGCCGACAGCGAGAGGCCCCGGGCCTCGATGACGGGTCCTCCGTCCGCCCGGGGCTCGTCCACCTGGTCGTTGCGGACCGGCTTGACCCCCTCGCCGACCATGGCCGTGACGAGGTCGGTGTCCGAGATGTCGCCGGCGGCGAGGTCCCCCACCACCACCCGGCCGGCCCGCAGGACGGTGACCCGGTCGGCGATGGCCCGTACCTCCCGCATCTTGTGGGTGATGATGACGACGGCCGCCCCCGAGCTCCGGAGCCGGTCCACCACGGCGAAGAGCGAGTCGACCTCCTGGGGGGTGAGGACACTGGTCGGCTCGTCGAGGATCAGGACCCTGGCCCCGCCGAGGAGGACCTTCAGGAGCTCCACCCGCTGCCACTCCCCGATGGAGAGGTCCCCGATCCGGGCCATGGGGTCGACGGTCAGCCCGTAGCCCTCGGCCGCCTCGGCGATGCGCTGCTGGAGCCGCCGGGGCCGCAACACCCGTCCTGTGTCCCGGATGTGGATGGCGACGTTCTCCCAGACGGTCAGGGCCGGAACGAGCCGGAGGTCCTGGAAGAACATCCCGAGGCCGAGGTCCCGTGCTGCTGCGGGCGATCCGATCCGGACCGGCTCCCCGTCGAAGAGGATCTCGCCGCCGTCGGGGTGGTAGACGCCGTAGAGCATCTTCACCAGGGTGCTCTTCCCGGCCCCGTTCTCCCCGAGCAGGGCGTGGACCTCCCCGGCCCGGACGTCGAAGCTGACGGCGTCGTTGGCGACCAGGCTGCCGAAGCGCTTCGTCAGGCCCCGGACGGCCAGCCGAACCCCGGTCCCGATGTCGGACGACGAGGAGGGCCTGGACGGGGCCTCTCCCGGATCGACTGTATACATGCAGCCCAACGTATGGATCCGGTGTTTCCCGGCCGTTACCCGTACATGAACGGACGGTGAAGAACGTCTCCCTCCGGGAGCTCAGGCCCCGATCCGTTGGGAGCGCACGGTCACGTCACGTCGGAGGGCTTCGAGGTCGACCCCGGGGAGCCGGCCGTCCACGACGACGGGGCGACCCCCGACCAGGAGGTGGAGGACGAGGCGGTCCGGACCGAGGACGAGCCCGTCCACCGGGTCGGGGAAGTCCTCGATGTCGGCCCCGGGCCAGACGGCCAGGTCGGCCGGTGCCCCCACCTCGAGCCGCCCCAGCTCGGGTCGACCGAGGCAGGCGGCTCCCCCGGTGGTGGCGAGGGCCAGTGCCCCGGCGGGGAGCATGGCCCCAGCCCGCCCCTCCGAGAGCCGGGCCAGCTGGAGGGCCAGCCGGGCCTGGCCGAGGAGGCCGCCCGCGTCGTTGGCGGCCGCTCCGTCACAGCCCAGCCCGACGGCGCAGCCCGCCTCCTGGAGCCGGGACACCGGGCAGATCCCGGAGGCCAGCCGGGCGTTGGACCCCGGGCAGTGGGCCACCCCGACCCCGGCACCCCCGAGGCGCTCCCTGTCCTGCGGCCGGAGGTGGATGGCGTGGGCCACCCAGAGGGGCTGGTCCAGCCAGCCCAGCTCGTCGAGGAGCTCGACCGGTCGGCGCCCGAACCGCTCCAGGCAGTAGCCCTCCTCGGCCGCGCTCTCCGAGAGGTGGAGGTGGAGCCGGAGCCCCTTCCGCCGGGCCAGCTCGGCGGCGGCCCGCAACAGCTCCCTGGAGACGGCGAAGAGACTGGACGGTGCCACGGCCACTGTCACGTCAGGTCCCCCGGCCCGGAGGCCCCCCATCGAGTCGGCCAGCGCCTCCACCGACGCCATGGCCGCCTCGGGGTCCTCGGTCAGCGAATCAGGGACGAAGCCCCCCCGGTCCGGGCCGAGGTCGATCACCCCCCGGGCCAGGACCAGCCTGAGCCCCACGGTGCCGGCGGCGTCGGCGATGGCATGCATGACCCCGTCGTTGCCGCCCGGCACCACGAAGTGGTGGTCGACGGTGGTCGACACCCCGGCCAGGGCCAGCTCGCAGAGCGCCAGCCGGGCTGCCGTCGCCATGTCCTCCGGGGTGAGCCGGGACCACACCGGGAGGAGGTGCCGGAGCCAGCCGAGGAGGTCACAGCCGACGGCCCGGCCCCGGGTGACCCGTTGGAAGAGGTGATGGTGGGTGTTGACCAGGCCGGCCGTCACGAGACCGCCGGAGGCATCGAGCACCGGGATCCCAGCCAGGTCCCCGACGTCCCCGACAGCGGCGACCCGGCCGTCGACGACGAGAATGTCCCCTGGCCACCGGGCGCCCCGGATGACGACGGCCCCGTCGGCCCTGGTCACCTCGCCGCGGCCTCGAGGGCCGAACCCAGGGCCACCAGCGTGGCGTCCTCCCCCGGGGGGGCTGCGAACTGGAGCCCCACCGGGAGGCCGGCCGACGGGGTCGGGACGGAGACGGCGGGGAAGCCGGTCAACGACCAGGGGATGGCGTTGCGGGAGAGGACGGTGAGGTAGCGCTCCGCCTCGGCCGCCGGGGGGGCCACCACCGGGGCGGTGGGGAGGACCCAGGCGTCGAGCTCGAGCCCGACGGCCTCCCCGAGTAGGTTCCGGGCCAGCCGGGCCCGGGCCCGTTGAGCCTGGAGGTAGGCCACCGCACCGATCTCGGAGGCGGCCCGGAGCTGGCCGGCGGTCTCGGCCGTGAGGAGCCCCACCGGGGTTCCTCGACCGGCGTGGAAGGCGGCCGCCTCGGCCCTCGAGATGACCAGGCCGGCCTGATTGGCCAGCTCCAGCTCCCCGGACCCCAGGGTGTCCACCTCGATCAGCTCGACGCCGGCGTCACGCAGTAGTTCCAGACCCCTCCGGCACGCCCTGAGGACGTCCACCTCGCACCCCTCGAACCCGGCCGTCACGACGCCCACCCGGGCGCCGGCCACCTCGGCGCCCCAGGCTCCGGCCACGGCGGTCCCGGCCAACGTCTCCACCACCTGGGCCACGTCCCCGACCGACGCCGCCATCGGGGCCACGTGGTCCATCGTCCAGGACAGGGTGACCACCCCCTCGACCGGCACCGTGCCGTAGGTGGGTTTGAACCCCACGACGCCGCAGAGGGCGGCCGGGACGCGGATCGAGGCCCGGGTATCGGTCCCGAGGCCCACGGCCGCCATGCCACACGCCACCGAGATGGCCGCCCCACCGCTCGAGCCCCCGGCCAGCCGGGTGGGGTCGTGGGGATTGCGGGACTGGGGGGTCGTCACCCCCAGGGCCAGCTCGTGGGTCTCCGTCTTGCCCAGGATCCGGTAGCCGGCCCGGCGGAGCAACCCCACCGCCGCCGCGTCCTCCTCGGGCTGGGACTCGTAGCCGGCCGACCCTCCCCGGGTGGCCATCCCCCGGACGTGGATCACGTCCTTGACCGACGCCAGCGGACCGTCTCCCTCAGGTGTCCGGTCCACGAATGTGAAGGCCCGGAGCTCCCCGTCGCGCCTCCCGATGGCGTGCAGGGCCGCCTCCAGGTCCGGCCCCGACAGGGCCGGTGGTCGCCGGCCGGCGAGGTCCCGGGGCCCACCCCGGCCGGCGGGTCGGTACTCGGGTGCGGGACGGAGACCCTCGTCGGTCTCCCACCCGGACGTGGCGTCGGCGGCGGCAACCACCGCCGCGTAGGCGAGATCCTCGGTCGTCGTTCGCTCCGGGCTCATTGTCCGGCGGCGGAGCGGGCCCCATCGTGGGGTTCCGGATTCCGCATCCGCCGGAGGGCGGCCTCGGCCCTGGCCTCGACCACGGCCATCGAGTCGGTCAGGTGGACCGTGAGGCGGGCCACGGCCACGCCGACCGACTCGGCCCGCAGGGCCCGGACGATGCCGAGGTGCTGGTCGATGGTGGCCCGGATCCGGTCGGGGGTGAGGAAGTCGTGCATCCGGACGGGCCGGATCCGCTCGTTCACCGACCGCAGCACCCCGGACAGCTCGGCGTTCCCGGCCGCCTCGGCCAGCTCCACGTGGAAGGACTCGTCGGTGAGCACGAACTCCGGGTCGGCGGCGGGGGGGTCGAGGGCCAACTCCATCCACCGTGCCTCGATGGCGTCGAGGGCGTCCCGGTCGTGAAGGCCTCCGTTCTCCCCGGGCCGCCGCAGGGCCTGGGTCTCGAGAGCCAGCCGGACCTCGTAGAGCTCCCGGATGCCCACCATGTCCGGGACCTTGGGCCGGAAGCCCCCGTCGCCGTGCGGCTCGACCAGGCCCTCGGCGTGAAGCCGTTGGAGGGCCTCCCGCACCGGCGTCCTCGAGACCCCCATCTCGGCGGCCAGGTGTTCCTCGGCCAGCCGCCCGCCGAGCACGACCCGGCCCAGGAGCAGCCGTTGCTTGAGCTCGGCGTAGACGCGGTCGCGGCGAGACCGAGGAGGATCGTCGGACCCCGGGACGGCCTCCGACTGGTCTGTATACATGCATCTCACACTAGGCATCTCCTCCTCGGACGGGCCCCCGTCGGCAGTGAACGGCGCGTGAATTCGAGGACGGGCCGCGGGAAGCTCCGGAGGGGGCGTCGCTGGTCGTGGCGGTCGGGGGCCGCCCTGTCCCCGGCACCGGCCAAACGGGGACGGGCCGACTAGGTTCGACCTGACGGTCGACGGGCCGGGAGAGGGGTGTCGCCGTGCGGGTTGCGGTCCTGGGAGCCGGTTCGTGGGGGACGACGATGGCCCACCTGGTGGCGCCCCGCCACCCGACGGTCCTCTGGGCCCGAAATCCAGACGTAGCCCGGTCGGTGACCGAGGACCACGTCAACGAGCCCTATCTTCCGGGCCACACCCTGGACCCGGCCCTGCGGGCCACCTCCGACCTCGACGAGGCCGTCTCCGCCGCCGACCTCCTGATCGTGGGCGTCCCCACCTCTGGGTTCCGGGCCGTCCTGGAGGAGGCCAAGGCCTCCATCCGGCCCTGGATTCCCGTCGTCAGCCTCTCGAAGGGCCTGGAGCGGGGGTCCCTCCTCCGGATGACCGAGGTCATCAAGCAGGTCCTCCCGGGCCATCCCGCTGCTGCCCTGACCGGGCCCAACATCGCCCGGGAGATCATGGAGGGGCGGGCCGCCGCCGCCGTCGTCGCCACCGAGGACCTGGCCGTGGCGGCCGCCATCCAGATGGTCGTGACCCGGGGGACCTTCCGGGTCTACCTGAACCACGACGTCATCGGCTGCGAGATCGGTGGGGCCCTGAAGAACGTCGTCGCCATCGCGGCCGGGATCGGCCAGGGCCTCGAGGTCGGGGACAACACCCGGGCCGCCGTCATGTCCCGGGGCCTGGCCGAGCTGAGCCGCCTGGGGGTGGCCCTGGGGGCCGAGCCCACCACCTTCGCCGGCCTGGCCGGGATGGGGGACCTCATCGCCACCTGCATGAGTCCCTACAGCCGGAACCGGGCCGTCGGCGAGGAGCTCGGGAAGGGACGGAAGCTCGACGAGATCCTGGCCGGGATGCACATGGTGGCCGAGGGGGTCAACACCGCCGTCTACGCCCTCGAACTGGCCGGCCGCCACCAGCTCGACCTCCCCATCTGCCGGACCATCGACCAGGTCGTCCGGGGCGAGATCGCCCCCGTCGACTCCTATTGGGGTCTCACCCCGGCCGGCCACGAGGCCGACCCGGGCTGAACCGACCTACGACTCGGCCCCGGGGGCCATGGCCAGGCTCCACTTCTCCTCGATCCGGCCGAACCGCCACACGGCCAGGGCCACCAGCCAGGTGACCACGAAGACCCCGACGATGACGAACCCGGCCGTGTTGATGTTGAAGTGGGCCACGAAGCCCCAGACGCCCCCGCTGAGGTTGGCTTCCTGGGCGATCAGCCCCATGATCTCCACCGTCCCGATGAAGAAGGCCACGAAGACCGAGAGGCCGGTGACGGTGAGGTTGTAGAAGATCTTCCGGACGGGTTTGGCGAAGGCCCAGTCGTAGGCGAAGTTCATGAAGCAGCCGTCGAGGGTGTCGAAGAGGCTCATCCCCGCCGCGAAGAGGATGGGGAGGGCGAGGATGGCGTAGAAGGGGAGCCCCCCCACCACCGCACTCCCGGCCAGGACGAGCAGGGCCACCTCGGTGGCGGTATCGAAGCCGAGGCCGAAGAGAACCCCCACCGGGTAGATCTTCCAGGGTGTGTCGATCCGGGCCGCGTAGCCTCCGAAGAACCGGTTCATCAGCCCCCGACTGGCCAGTTGCCGTTCCAACTCGGCGTCGTCGTAGCTGCCCCGTCGCATCTCCCGGAAGACCTTCACGATGGAGACGAGAACGACGACGTTCAGGGCCCCGATCAGGAAGAGGAAGGTGCCCGAGACCGAGGTCCCGACAACGTTGGTGACCTGGTGGAGTGACGAGCCGTTGTTGCGCGCCGCCCCGTCGAGAGCCTTGATGCCGAAGTTGAGGAGAACGGCGAGGACGAAGACGACGGTGGAGTGGCCGAGCGAGAAGAAGAACCCGATGCTGAGAGGACGCTTCCCCTCACCCACGAGCTTCCGGGTGGTGTTGTCGATGGCGGCGATGTGGTCGGCGTCGAAGGCGTGGCGCATCCCCAGGGTGTAGGCCAGCACCCCGGTGCCCAGCCCGAAGAGCTCCGTCTTCGAGACGTGGTAGTGGTGGCCCAGGGCCGCCAGGACGAGGCCCCAGCCCAGGGCGTGGAGGCCGATCACGGTGAAGGCCATGGCACCGACCCGGGTCCACTCCCCGGGGGTCAGGGCGTTGCGGATGCGGCTGATCCGGGCCTGGCCTCCTGCCATGTCGGCACCCTAGGGCAGCTGCGACACGGTCGCAACAGCGTGGCGGTCTGCGTTCAGGACCTGCCAGCGGTCCTCGACGTTGCCGAGCTTCCAGTCCCAGAACCAGCCGTGGACGTGGAGCTCGCTGGAGAGGAGCCCGAAGATCTCGATGGTCCCGATGCAGAAGGCGGCGGCGATGGAGAGGCCGGTGATGACCAGGGTTGTCGCTCGTTCCGCCCCCACGGGCAGCTTCCGCTCCAGGGCCGGAACCGGCGCCCGGGGGCTGGCCTGCGGACCGCCCGCCTACCATGGAGCCGTGAACCGAAGCCCGGGGCGGTCCGACGACGCGGCACCCGGCGTCGGCACCGTCGAGGAGGTCCTCGCCCTGGTCCGGGAGCACGGTGGCCGGGTCACGAGCTCCCGACGGCTCCTCCTCCGTGCCCTCTTCGACACGCCGGGTCACCGGACGGCCGAGGAGCTGGCCGAGGAGGTCCAGGCCCAGGCCCCCGACGTCCACCTCTCGACCATCTACCGGAACCTCGACGAGCTCGAGCGGCTCGGAGTCGTCGTCCACGCCCATCTCGGTCACGGTCCGGCCACCTACCACCTGGCCGCCGGGGCTCACGGCCACTTCGTCTGTGAGGAGTGCGGCGCCATGATCGAAGCCCCCGACGAGCTCTTCCAGGGACTGTCCCAGACGGCTCGGGACCGCTTCGACTTCGAGATCAACCCCCACCACTTCGCCGTCCTCGGACGGTGCCGGGACTGCCGGTAGCCGACCCCTCCATGGCCCTCGATCCCCTGACCCCCGTCCTTGTCGGCGTCGGGGTGGCCGCCAACCTGGAGGGCCTAGAAGCCGTCGAGCTCATGGCCCTGGCCCTCGAGGCCGCCGCCGCCGACGCCGGGGGCCGGGGGCTCCTGGCCGCCCTCGACGACATCGCCGTCCCCCAGGGGACCTGGATCTACCCCGACCCGGCCCGCCTGGTGGCCGACCGGGTCGGCGCGGCCCGGGCCCGGACGACCCTGGCCGGGATCGGGATCGCTCAGCAGACCCTCGTCAACCGGGCCCTGGACTCCCTGGCCTCGGGGGAGGCCGAGGTGGTGGCCGTGGTCGGGGGGGAGGCCAAGCGTCGGGCCCTCGCCGCCGAGCGGGCCGGGACGGTCGCCACCGACACCGTCCAGGCCGAGGGGACCCACCCCGACACCGCCCTCCACCTCCCCGGGGGCCCCGCCGACCTCCTCGATCCGGCCGAGATCGCCCTCGGGGCCTACGTCCCCGTCCAGCAATACGCCATGATCGAGAACGCCCTCCGCCACGCCGAGGGTCGGACCCCCGCCGAGGCGGCAGGGGACATCGACGACCTCTGGGTCCGCTTCAACGCCGTGGCCGGCGCCAACCCGGATGCCGCCTTCCCGGCCCAGGTCACCACGGAGGGGCTCCAGGCGGCCCGGCCCCTGGCCTTCCCCTACCGGCGCTGGCACTCCACCCAGTGGGGCGTCGACCAGGCCGCCGCCCTCATCTGCTGCTCCGTCGGGGCGGCCCGGCGCCTCGGAGTGGCCCCCGACCGGTGGGTCTTCCCCCTCGCCGGTCTCGACTCCAGCTTCGCCGCCCCCCTCAGCCACCGCCGGCTCCTCCACCGTTGGCCGGCCATGGCCGTCCTCGGCCGGGCCGCCGCCGACCGCCTGGGGCGACCTCTGGCCGACCTCGACCTCCTCGAGGTCTACAGCTGCTTCCCCGCCGCCGTCCGGGTCCAGCAACGGGAGCTGGCCCTCCCCCTCGACGGGACCCCGACCCTGACCGGGGGAATGGCCTTCGCCGGCGGGCCTTTCAACAACTTCGTGTTCCAGGCCACCGCCGCCCTGGTGGGGGCACTCCGAGCTCGCGGCCCGGCCACCGGCGCCGTCACCACCGTGAGCGGGATCCTGACCAAGCCGGGACTGGCGGTCTGGTCCAGCGACCCCGACGGGCAACCTCCCCTGCGGGCCGACCTGGCCGGGCCGGCCGCCGCCGCCACCGACACCCTGGAGGTCCTCGTCGGGTACCGGGGCCCCGCCACGGTCGCCACCTACACCGTCACCTCCACCGGTCCCGACCCCACCCGGGTCCTGGTCCTGGCCGACACCCCCGGAGGGGCCCGGGTGATGGCCGCTTCCGACGACCCCGCCCTGGCCCGACTGGCCGTGACCGAAGAGCTCATCGGAACGGCCGTCGGCGTCGAGGGCCAGGGCTTCACCGTCTGAGCGTCCCCTACGATCATGGTGGTGACGGCCTTCGAGCACCAGCGCCTCGACCTCCGATGACGGGCCCCTTCGCCACCGGCGGTGTCCCCCGACTCGGCGTGGTCGTCGTCGGGACCGGCTTCGGCTGTTTCACCCACGTCCGGACGCTGCGGGCCGCCGGCTTCGAGGTGGTGGCCCTGGTCGGCCGGGACCCGGCCCGGACGGCCGAACGGGCCCGCCTCTTCGGTGTTCCCCGGGTCTCCGCCTCCCTCACTGAGGCCCTCGAGCTCCCCGGGGTCCGCGCCGTCGTCGTCGCCACTCCGCCCCACAGCCACGGTCCCCTCGTCCTCGAGGCCGTGGCCCGGGGCAAACACGTCCTCTGCGAGAAGCCCTTCGCCCGGGACACCGCCGAGGCCCGGGGCCTCCACGCCGCGGCCGAGCGCTCCGGGGTCGTCCACATCCTCGGCGTCGAGTTCCGCTTCGACCCTGGCCAGGCCCTCCTGGCCCGGGCCGTCCGGGCCGGCCTGGTCGGCGACTCCCGGCTGGCCACCTGGGTCATGCACGTCCCCATGCTCGTCCCACCCGATGTCGACGTTCCCGATTGGTGGGCCGACGCCGAGTCCGGGGGCGGCTGGCTCGGTGCCCACGGCTCGCAGCTCATCGACCAGATCCGGGCCACCCTGGGCGAATTCGCCGGGGTCAGCGCCACGGTGGCCCACGTCGTCGACCGACCCTCCATGACCGCAGACGACGGGTTCGTCGTCCACTTCCGGCTCCGTCAGGGCTGTGCCGGCGTCCTCCAGAGCACGGCCGCCGACCGGGCCTTCCTGGTCGAGACCCGGGTCACCGGCTCGACCGGAACGGCCTGGATCGAGGGGGTGGGGTCGGTTGTCAAGGTGGCCGACGCCGACGGGGTCAGGACCCTCCCCGTCCCCGACGATCTCCTGGTCAGCTCCGCCCCGCCCCTCCCGGCCGGGGCGGTCTCCACCGCCTACGAGCAGATGACCACCTTCGGCGTGGAGTACGGCCCCTCCCTCCGCCTGGCCTCCGCCTTCCATGCCCGGATCCTGGGGAAGAGGGTCCCGGACCCCCAACCGGCCACCTTCGTTGACGGGGTGGCCCAGATGGCCGTCCTCGACGCCATCCGCCACTCCTCGGCCTCGGGAGGAGCCTGGACCTCTGTCCAGGGTGGCGTCGTCTGAGATCCGGGTCCGCTGCATTAACCTGCATCCCCGTCGACTGGAACCGGGGGTGCGACACAGGTGAGCGATGTCTCTTTGGGTCCGGGTTGGTGGCAGGGGCCGGACGGCAAGTGGTATCCCGCCGAGCTTCGCCGACCCTCGGGTCCGGCCCCGTCCCAGCCCGACACCAACCCATCTGATCCTCCGCCCACGTCCAACGGCGACCTGACGGCCCCGCCGGCCCCGTCCGTCTC
>PLZB01000085.1 GCA_003151955.1 Acidimicrobiaceae bacterium | reverse complement strand
CTACCGGGAGACGCTCGGCCCGAGCGGAGCGCTCACCCGCCGCCGCGCCGAGCAGGCCCGCGACTGGATGTGGGGCGAAATCGGAGCGGGTCTGCTGGAACGGGTGCGGGCGGCTCCGGAGATCGCCGCGTTGGCGACCCGCCTCGAGACCGAGGCCGTAGCCGGACGTATCCCGCCGCCGGTCGCCGCTGACCGGGTGCTGGAGNNGACGGGCCCCACCAGGAATGACCCCTTGGGGGTCGACGTTCAGGCGTCGATATCCCCTCGGATATGGGGACAGAGGCCGAACTCGCTCTCGCCGCAGGTTTCTTCGGCGGCATGTTCGTGACCGCGGTCGTGCTCTGGTTCCACGAACGGCGGACCCGCCAGGTGCTCGAAGACGCCAGCGGGCGGCTCCGCCGCAACGAGGCCCGGACCCACGCGCTGCTCCGTGAGTCCCGAGACGTGCTGGCGATCGTCGATCGCGACGGCACGGTGCGTTACGTCAGTCCGGTCGCCGACCGTATCCTGGGGCGCAGCAGCGCACAGTTCTCCGGCACGACCCTCGCGGCGTTGATCCACCCCGAGGACCGGCCTCGCGTCGTCGCCGCGCTGGACGCGCCGGCCGCGCCGGGCGGCAGGACCCAGCGCCTCGAGTTCCGTGTGCAACACCGAGACGGCCACTGGGTGGTCCTCGAAGCCGCGATCGAGAACTTGCGCCACGACCCAGCCATCGACGGGGTCGTCATGACGTGTCGCGACGTCAGCGAACGTCAGCGCGCCGACGGTGACCTCTGCGAAGCTCAGGAGCGGTTCCGGGCCACCTTCGAGCACGCGCCGATCGGCATGGCGCTCATCGGCCTCGACGGTCGGATCGGCCATGTGAACCGCGCGCTCGCCCAGATGCTCGGACGCGCTGAAGATCAACTGGCCGGGGCGCCGGTGCTCGCGGTCATCCACCCGGGCGATCAAGACGCCGCGCACGCCGCGATGCGTGGGCTCATCGCGGGTGAGATCCCCAGCGCTCGGGTCAAGCATCGCTTCGTGCACGCGGATGGCCGTGCGGTGTGGGTCGACGTCACGATGTCGCTGATCCGCGACGCGCACCTGACCCCCGGCCATCTCATCGCGCAAGTCGAAGACATCACCGAGCGTCGGGCGAGTGGCGCCCAGCTCGCCCACCAGGCGGTGCACGACCCGCTCACCGGGCTCCCGAACCGTCAGCGCTTCGTGGAGCTGTTGAGCCAGGCGCTCGGCGCGACCCACGGGGCGGAACCTGTTGCGGTGCTCTCGTTGGGCCTCGACCGCTTCCAAGTCGTGAACGACAGCCTCGGTCACTCTGCCGGTGACCGGCTCCTCGTCGCCGTCGGCGACCGGCTGCGCTCCGCGACCCGCCCCAACGACGTCGTCGCCCGGTTTGGATCCGACCAGTTCACGATCCTGTGCTTCGGGGTCCTGAACGAGTCAACTGCGTTCGAGCTCGCCAACCGCGTCGCCGCCGCGGTCGCCAAACCGGTGGTGCTCGTCGAGGGCGAGGTGTTCGAGACCGCGAGCGTCGGGATCGCCATGTCGACCGGAGACCTCGACACCCCCGAGGCGATCATCCGAAATGCCGACACGGCGATGCACGGAGCCAAAGAGCAGGGACGCGGCCGCTCCGAGGCTTACGACGAGCACGCCCACGACCAAGCGGTCCGACACTTGCGCACCGGCAACGACTTGCACCGCGCCCTGGAACGCCATGAGCTGCGGATGCATTACCAGCCAATCATCAGCCTCGAGACCGGCCGAATCTCGGGCTTCGAGGCCCTGCTGCGCTGGGAGCACCCCGAGCGGGGCTTGGTAGGACCCGACGAGTTCGTCCCCCTCGCCGAAGAGACTGGCCTCGTGGTGCCGATCGGGCAGTGGGCACTCGAGCAGGCGTGTCATCAGGTGTCGACCTGGCACGCCAACGGCGCTCGACTGACCATGAGTGTCAACCTTTCACCGCGTCAGCTCACCGAGCCCACGCTCGTCGACGCGGTGGCTGCCGGCATCAAGGGCTTGGGAGTCGACCCCGACACGCTGTGGCTCGAGATCACCGAGACCACGCTGATGGGCGACGCCGAAGCGGCGGTGACGACGCTCCGCGCCCTGCGGGCTCTCGGCGTGCACCTCGCGGTCGACGACTTCGGGACTGGCTATTCGTCGATGACGTATCTCAAGCGGTTCCCCGTCGAAGCCCTCAAGGTCGACCGGTCCTTCGTCGACGGCCTCGGCCGCGAACCCGAGGACACGGCGATCTGCACCGCGGTCGTGAGCCTGGCCCACGCGCTCGGGCTGCGCGCCGTCGCCGAAGGGGTCGAGACCCCCGACCAGCTCGCGGAGCTGCGCACGCTGGGCTGCGAGTTGGCCCAGGGATACCTGTTCGGGCGGCCTGCACCCGCCGACACGTACGGAGCTCGACCTGACCACCACCTTTGGCCCCGACTGACCGAACGCGAGCGGTAACCGAAACTCACGGTCTGGGCCGTCCCCCGGTCACATGGCGAGCGAAGCGGGGTCCCCGTCGAGCGCTCACACGTCAGGAGGCCCGATGCCGACCGCGCTCACGATCCTCCCGTGGTCTGACCCGCTCCTCGACACCGTCGGTCACGATCCCCGATCGCTGTACGCGGAGACGTTCTGGCTGCCCGTGCTCGGACCGACGGCGTTGCTCCTATTGCGTCACCTCGCGACCCGGTTCGATGACTCACCGCGTGGCGTCGAGCTCCACGTCGCGGCAACGTCGCGCGCCCTCGGGGTCGGTGACCGCGACGGATCGAGCTCGCCGATCGTGCGGACCCTCGGCCGCCTCGAGCAGTTCGAGCTGGCCTGCTCGGACCCGAACTCCCCGACGATCGCGGTCCGCCGGCATCTCCCCCCGGTCCAGCGTCGCCATCTCCGCCGACTCCCCGCGTCGCTGCGGTCCGCGCATGCGGATTGGGCCGAAACCCGACTCGCCGAAGCTCCCCAAGCTGCGGCCCGTTGTCGGGCCCGCCGCCTCGCCGCGGTCTTGCTCGAGCAGGGCGCCGATGCCGACCATGCCGAGCGCGTCCTCGCCGCGACCGGCTTCCATCCCGCGGTGAGCCGCGACGCCGCCCGTTGGGCCCTCGCGCAACAACGCGAGGGTGCCGCGAGCGACCTCGTCGTGTGAGCCGAAGCTGCTCGGAGCGGACCCAGCCGGCACATCGTTCGTGCGGCTTCGCCGCCACGGGCTGCGAGAATGGTGCTCGTGGAGGACCAGCGGGAGACCATCGCGTCGTGGCTCCGCGACGCCGACCGGATCGTGGCGCTCACCGGAGCTGGCATCTCGACCGAATCCGGGATCCCCGACTTCCGGGGTCCGGAAGGCGTTTGGACCAAGAACCCGGCGGCCGAGAAGACCGCGACGCTCCAGCACTACGTCGGCGATCCCGAGGTGCGCCGACAAGCCTGGCAGAATCGCCTCGTCGCCCCGTACTGGACCTCGGAGCCCAACGCCGGCCATCGAGCCCTCGTCGACCTCGAGCACGAGGCCTGCCTGGACACCCTCGTCACCCAGAACATCGACGGCCTCCACCAGGCCGCCGG
Organism: Acidimicrobiaceae bacterium; assembly: GCA_003151955.1. Lineage (GTDB taxonomy): Bacteria > Actinomycetota > Acidimicrobiia > Acidimicrobiales > UBA8190 > PALSA-743. The sequence goes on along the minus strand of PLZB01000085.1, from coordinate 94,803 downwards.
CCAGGACCCCGCCCTCGTCGTCGAGATCCACGGCACCATGCACGAGGTCACCTGCATGGCCTGCGGGGACCGCACCCCCATGGAAGCCACCCTCGACCGGGTCCGGGCCGGCGAGGACGACCCCCCCTGCCTCCTCTGCCGGGGGATCCTCAAGTCGGCCACCATCTCCTTCGGCCAGAACCTCGTCGTCGACGACCTCGTCCGCAGCGAGCGGGCCGCCCGGGACTGCGATCTCCTCCTCGCCGTCGGCTCGAGCCTGGCCGTCTACCCCGCCGCCGGGCTCCTCCCCCTGGCCGCCCGGGCCGGGGCCGAGATCGTCATCGTCAACGGGGAGCCGACCGGCTTCGACCCCGTCGCCGACGCCGTCATCCGGGGACCCATCAGCGAGGTCCTCCCCCACATCGTCGGGGGCTGAGGCCCCCGGGGATCAGTCGGAGCTGTCGTCGGCGGTGTCCTCGGATTCGTCGGAGCTGTCCGAGTCGTTCCGACCGGCGGCCCTGGCGGTGTCGTCCGGGCTCGTGGCCAGGCGCCGCTTCCGCCGGGGCCGGAGGGCGAACCACCAGATGCTGGCGGCGGTGGCGGCCGTGCCGAACAGGGCGGCCAACGACGTCGTCTTCTTCGAAGGGCTCACCCGGCCCACCTTACCCGGGGCGGCTGGGACCGCCGGGGCCCGCTTGATCGGTTCAGGGTCTGACGGGAGCCCTCAACGGTCCACCGTCGCATACTCGATCCCCAACGCCATGCAGGTAGATCTGACCCCGGGACCGTCGTCCCGACTGGATACCAGGAGGCGCCCTTCGAGCGCCTCGGCGGCCGCCACGGCCTCGGATCCCAAAGTCGAGAGACCCCGATGTGCTGACACCAGCACTCCCATCCGCCAAGCCAGGTCGGGCATGGGAACGACCGTGATCCCTGTCGGAAGCCGCACCAGGGCCGAGACCAGACCCTCCCGCTCTCCCGGGCTCAATCCGCCCAGAAGCGCTCCGGCACCGGCACCCGCCCGAGCTGCGCTCTTCGCCAGACGGGCGTACCAGAGGTTGGTGGTGGCGATGTCTTCACGCCCGGCTGCTCGACGCAGCGTCAGATCCGCTCCGACCATCCAGTCACGAAGGAGATGGTCGTCGAGCAGCACCGTCATTGGCTGACCAGGTCAGGATCCTCCTCGCCCGCCACCGCTGCATAATGGGCATCCGCCGGCAGGATCTCATCCAGGAGCCGGCCCGAGTGCCCGGCTGGCAATGTCAGCACACCGAAACCGAGGTCGAGGACTTCGACCTCACCACCCTTCTCGAGATGCCACCGGTGGCGAACCACGGCCGGCAGCGACATCTGCCCCGACGTCGACACCCTGTACTTCTCCGTCTGTGCCATTCTCCGCTCCATTTGGTGATTTGTCGATTTCACCAAGTCTACACCTCGTCGCCCAGGAGCCGTCCAGGAGTGTCGACGGCAGTCAGCGGCTGGACCATGAGCTGGACGTGGTTCCGGGCCCCCTCCTGGGACCGGAACCCGGGGGCGTTCGAAGGCGGGCCCTGCCGGCGGAACCCGACCGACTCGAAGAAGGCGATGGCCCCGGTGTTCTCGGCCATGGTCTCGAGGTGGCAGCCCGGGACACCGACGTCCCGGAGGGTTTGGAGCCAGCGCCGGACCAGCTCGGCCCCGACGCCACGGCCCCGACACTCGGGGAGGAGGTCGATGTGGAGGTGGGCCGGCCACCGGGGGTCGTGGACGCCCAGCGGGGGCAGCTTCCGCCTGATCCCGTCGACGACGATGTCCCCGATCATCCGCCACAGGACCCCGGCCGTCCCGGGCCGGACGAGCATCCCCCGCCGGACCAGGTGACGCCCCATGAGCGTCCCCATGTTCCAGACCTTCCGGCTGTCGACACAGCCCAGGAGGTAGCCGGCCACCACCCCACAGGTCTCGGCCACCAGGGCCGACTCCGGCTCCCGGTCCGTCCAGTAGCCCGAGAAGAGGTCGGCGAAGCTCTCCCGGTCCCGCCAGAGCCAGTCCACCGGCTCCCCCATGTAGCCGGTCACGAAGCAGATGTCCCGGACCCGGGGCCGGTCGGACGCCCGGTAGGGGCGGATGGTGACGTCGGGGTCGAGGGTCATCCCGGGACCCGCAGGACCACGGGGAGCCCGGCCGGCGGGGCGAAGGCCAGCTCGAGGATGGCCTCGGCCACCCGCCCGGGCGGGGTAAACCCGCCCTCGGCGGCCACCTGCCGGAACCGGTCGGCCTCGGGGAACCGCTCGGGCGGAAGCGACCGGAGCAGCGCCTGCATCCCGGTGTCGACGAGCCCGGGAGCGAGGGCGTGGACCCGGAGGCCGGCGGCCGCCTCCTCCAGGGCCAGGGCCCGGCTGGCCTGGTCGACGGCCGCCTTGGCCGCCCCGTAGGGGACCCAGCCGAACCGGGGGTTGGTGGCCGCCCCCGAGGAGATGTTCACGAGCGTCCCCCCGCCGGGCCGGCTCCGGACGTGGCGGGCGAAGACGGCGCTCCCCAGGAGGGTCCCCACCACGTTGACGGCGATGTGCCGCTCGACCGCAGCCGGCTCGGCCTCGGCCAGGGGACCGACCGGCTCGAGGATCCCGGCGTTGTTGACCCAGAGGTCGATCCGGCCGAACCGCTCCACCACCCCGGCGGCAAAGGCCTCCAGGGCGCCGGCGTCGGTCACGTCGACCGACGCGACCACCGTGTCGTCGTCGTGGCCGGGGGGCACGGCGGGGATGGTTCGGGCGCAGAGCCCGAGCCGGAGCCCCCGGTCGGCGAAGTGGCCGGCCAGGCCGGCCCCGAGGCCCCGGCTGGCCCCGGTGACGACGACCACCGCCCCCCGGAGGACGTCCTCGTCGGGGGGAGGGCCGAACACCCCGGGCTCAGGAGTCGGAGAAGAAGACGTTCTTCACCTCGGAGAAGGAGGCCATGGCCTCGAGACCGAGCTCCCGGCCGAAGCCGGACTGCTTCATCCCCCCGAACGGGGTCGAGACCCGGACCGAGCTGTTCGAGTTGACCGAGAGGACCCCGGCCTTCACGGCCCGGCTGACCCGGATGGCCCGGCCCAGGTCCCGGGTCCAGATGGAGCCGGACAGGCCGTAGGGGGTGTCGTTGGCCAGGGCGACGGCCTCGGCCTCGTCCTCGAAGGGGGTGACGACGACGACGGGCCCGAAGATCTCCTCCCGGCTGACCCGGAGGGAGGGATCGCAGGGGGCCACCACCGTCGGCGGATACCAGAAGCCCGGCCCGGTCGGGACGGTCCCGGTGTAGGCCACCTCCAGGCCGGCCTCGGCCGGGTCGAGGAAGGAGGCCACGCTGGCCCGCTGGGCGGCGGAGACGAGTGGGCCCATGGCCGTCGCCGCATCCTCGGGGTTCCCCACCACCATTCCGGCGGTGGCCTCGACCAGGAGGGCCAGGAACCGGTCGTAGGCCGACCGGGCGACCAGGATCCGGCTCCGGGCGCAGCAGTCCTGGCCGGCGTTCCCGAAGGCGGCCCCGGGGGCGGCGGCGGCGGCCCTCTCGAGGTCGGCGTCGGCGAAGACGATGTTGGCCGCCTTCCCCCCCAGCTCCAGGGTGACCCGCTTGATGGTGCCCGAGGCCCGGGCCATCACGTCCCGGCCGGCGGCGGTGGACCCGGTGAAGGCCACCTTGGCCACCCCGGGGTGCTCGACCAGGGCGGAGCCGACCACCGAGCCGGGACCGACGACGACCTGGAGGACCCCCTCGGGGATCCCGGCCTCGAGGGCCAGCTCGGCGAGGCGGACGGCGCTCAGGGGGGTCAGCTCGGCCGGCTTCACCACCACCGTGTTCCCGCAGGCCAGGGCCGGGCCCACCTTCCAGGAGGTGATGGCCAGGGGGAAGTTCCAGGGGACGATGGCGGCCACCACCCCCATGGGCTCGGGGATGGTGACGTCGAGACCGCCGGCCACCGGGACCGAGGCCCCCCGGTGCTTCTCGACGGCCCCGGCGTAGAAGTGGAGGACGTCGGCCACCATCCCCACCTCACCCCGGCTGTCCGAGATGGGCTTCCCCACGTTCCTCGTCTCGACCAGGGCCAGCTCCTCGGCATGCTCCTCCACCTTCTCGGCGAACCGCCGGAGCAGCCGGGCCCGGTCGCCGGGGGCCAGGTCCCGCCAGGCCGGGAAGGCGGCGGCGGCGGCCCGGACGGCGGCGCCGGCCTCCTCCACCCCCTGCCGGGGCACGTCGGCCAGGACCTCCTCGGTGGCGGGGTTGACGACGGTGACGACGGCGGAGCCGATGGCGTCAGGCATGGTCCGAGTCAAGCACGCGTGGCGGCCACCAGGGCCTCGAACAGCCGGGAGTCCCCGGCGTCCTCCGGGTGCCACTGGACCCCGACCACGAACCCGGGGCCCTCGAGCTCGACGGCCTCGACGGTGCCGTCGCTGGCCCGGGCCGTGACGACCAGTCCAACACCCAGCCGGTCGAGGGCCTGGTGGTGGCAGCACCGGACGGTGGCCGTCTCCCCCATGGCCGCCGCCACCCGGCTTCCGCCGACGGTCTCGACGGTGGTGTCGGAGAAGCAGCCCGGGGCGGTCTGGTGGTGGGTGTCCCCCCCGAGGAGGTCGGGGAGGTGCTGGTGGAGGGTCCCCCCCAGTAAGACGTCCAGGAGCTGGACCCCCCGGCAGATGGCAAGCACCGGGACCCCCGCCTCGAGGGCGGCGGCCAGCAGCGCCAGCTCGTTGGCGTCGCGCTCCGGGTTGATCCCCGAGGTCGTCGGCCCGGGCTCCTGGCCGTAGTGGGCCGGGTCGACGTCACCCCCACCGACGAGGACGAGGGCGTCGAGGGCGGCCATGACGGAGGCGGCCGACTCCCCGGCGCCACCGGGACCGTCGGCGGGCGGGAGGAGGAGGGGCCGGCCCCCGGCCCGGGCCACGCAGTCGACGTAGGCGGTCTGGACCACGGCGGCCGACCGGGTCCAGGCCCCCCAGGAGGCCTCCCCCCGGTAGGTGGTGACCCCGACCAGGGGGATGGGGCCGGCAGCCATGGGGCCAGTATCCCACCGCTCCCGATCGAGCCCGCCGAACGTCCACATCTGCTCGGTGCCTCCCAGAACCGCCGGGTCCGACAAGCTGTCTCCTAACGTGGCCCCATGCAGGAGGAAACGGCGGTCGAGCTCCCCGAGCCGACCTTCCTCTTCGGGTCCCGGCTGTTCGGATCCGATGCCAGGACGCCGAGGGAGCAGCGGTTCCGGATCCAGAGCCTCCTCACCCTCTCCATCGTGGCCTCCAACGTGGCCGGGGCGTTGGCGGTCGCCGCCATCGTCCTCTGGGTCATCCCGCTGCGCCATCCCATCAAGATGCCGGTGGTGGTGGCCACCCCGATCTACATCGTGGCCGCCCTGGCGGTGGGAATCGTGTGGGGAACCGGCAGCGTCATGAGCAAGGTCCAGTGGGTGCTCGAGGAACGGGTCCCCGACGACGCCGAGCAGCGGGCGGCCCTCCGGGCCCCCCTCCAGCTCATCAAGGTCCAGGGCGCCCTCTGGGGCGTCGCCGTCGTCCTGTTCTCCACCATGCAGGGCATCCTCGACCCCGAGCTGTTCATCCGGACCGTCGTGAGCGTGAGCCTGGCCGGCCTGGTGACCTGCGCCTCGACCTACCTCTCGAGCGAGTTCCTCCTCCGTCCCGTCTCCGGCGCCGCCCTGACGGCCCGACCGATGGACCAGCTGGTGGTTCCCGGCGTCCAGGCCCGGACCGTCCTGGCCTGGGCCATCGGATCGGCCGTCCCCGTCGTGGGGCTGATCACGATCTCGATCTTCGCCCTGGCCCAGCGGAACATCTCGGCGTTCAGGCTGGCCGTGGCTGTCATCGTCCTGGGAGCGGTGACCCTCGTGGTCGGCCTGGCCCTCGAGCTGCTGGCCATCCGGGCCACCGTCGATCCCATCCGGGGACTCCGCGACGCCGTCCGGCGGGTGGAGGTCGGCGCCCTCGACACCGATGTCGAGGTCTACGACAGCACCGAGATGGGCCTCCTCCAGGTCGGCTTCAACCGGATGGTGGCCGGTCTCCGGGAGCGGGAGCGGATCCGGGACCTCTTCGGTCGTCACGTCGGCGAGGACGTCGCCACCGCCTCCCTCTCCGGCGACGCCGAGCTCGGTGGTGAGATCCGGGACGTCGCCGTGGTCTTCGTCGACATGGTCGGGTCCACCGGACTGGCCGCCCGGCTGTCCCCGGGCGAGGTCGTCACCCTCCTGAACCGTTTCTTCGCCGTCGTGGTCGAGGTGGTCGCCGACCACGCCGGCCTGGTCAACAAGTTCGAGGGGGACGCTGCCCTGGCCCTCTTCGGGGCCCACGGCACCATCGAGGACCGCTCGGGTCAGGCCCTGGCCTGCGCCCGGACCCTGGCCGCCCGGCTGGCCCGGGACGTCCCCGAGTGCCGAGCCGGGATCGGGGTGGCCACCGGCCCGGTGGTGGCCGGGAACATCGGGGCCATGGACCGCTACGAGTTCACCGTCATCGGCACCGCCGTCAACGAGGCGGCCCGGCTCACCGAGCTGGCCAAGACCCGGCCCGGTGGCGTCCTGGCCTCGTCGGTGGTCGTCAAGGATGCGACGGCGGCCGAACGGGATCGCTGGGAGCTCGGTGAGAGCGTCACCCTCCGGGGCATGACGGGTGAGACGAGGCTGGCGAGCCCTGTCGACTCAGGATCGCCCGTCGTGTCTGAACGGTGACCGCGGACATCGTCCCCGGCCCGGCGGCGGCGTCCAGGCTAGGTATCGGTGAGCGATTCACACCCAATCGTTCGACACGGCGACGAACCTCCCTGCGGAGACGTCGGCACTGCTATCGGATTGTTCAATCACGGGTTCCGGACCGTCATCGGGGCTCGGCCGGCTGGGAGGCATCGACGGGCCCCGGATAGATCTTCCAACCAACCGTTCCGGACTCCCCGATATCCTGACCGCCCATGACCGAGACGATTGGCACTGAGGCAACCACGGACCATGGCCGCCTGGCCGGGAAGGTGGCCGTGATCACCGGGGCGGGAAGCGGCATCGGGAAGGTGGCCGCCGAGCTCTTCGCCGCCGAGGGGGCCGCCGTGGTCTGCGCCGATGTGGCCGCCAGCGCTGTCGAGGTCGTGGCCGCCACCATCACTGCCGCCGGAGGCAGGGCCGTGGCCGCCGCCACCGACGTCACCGACGAGGCCCAGGTGGCCGCCATGGTGGCGGCCGCCGTCGACAACTTCGGGGGCCTCCACGCCATCTTCAACAGCGCCGGGATCTTCCCCGCCGACGACGGCGGCCTCCTCGACACCCCCCTGGCCACCTGGGACACGGTCATGGCGGTCAACCTGAAGGGGCTCTGGCTCTGCTGCCGGGCCGCCGTCCCGGCCATGCTCGACTCCGGGGGTGGCTCGGTGGTGAACGTGGCCTCCTTCGTGGCCCTCATGGGGGCGGCCACGGCCCAGGTGGCCTACACCGCCTCCAAGGGCGGGGTCCTGGCCTTCACCAGGGAGCTGGCCGTCGAGTACGGCCGGCAGGGGATCCGGGCCAACTCGATCTGCCCCGGCCCCATCGACACCCCCCTCCTGGCCGAGCTCATGTCCGACCCGGCCCGTCGCCAGCGCCGGCTCGTCCACATCCCCATGGGACGGCTGGGTCGGCCCGAGGAGATCGCCCGGGCCGCCCTCTTCCTGGCCTCCGACGAGTCCTCCTTCGTGACCGGCTCCTCCCTCGTCGTCGACGGGGGCATCACCGCCGCCTACGTCACCCCCGAATAGCGTGCAGGGATGATCGGCGTCCCCACCATCCGTGAGCTCATCGTCGAAGGGAGGATCGACACCGTCATCGTCGCCTTCCCCGACCTCCAGGGCCGGCCGGTCGGGAAGCGGGTCACGGGCCGGTTCTTCCTGGACCACGTCCTCGAGCACGGCTTCGAGGCCTGCGACTACCTCCTGGCCGTCGACGTCGACCTCAACCCCCAGCCCGGCTACCGCTTCGCCAACTGGGACGCCGGCTTCGGCGACGTCTGCGCCGTCGTCGACACGACCACCCTCCGGGTCATCCCCTGGCTGGAGGGGACGGCCATGGTCATCTGCGACCTGGTCGACGACGAGGGCCAGCCGATCGCCGTCTCCCCCCGCCAGATCCTCCGCCGCCAGATCGCCCGGGCCGCCGCCCACGGCCTCGAGGTCCGGTGCGCCACCGAGCTCGAGTTCTTCCTCTTCCAGGAGTCCTTCGCCGAGGCCTCGGCCAAGGGCTGGCGGGACATGCACCCCCACTCCTCCACCCTGGCCGACTATCAGCTCCTCCAGACCTCCCGGGACGAGTTCGTCATCCGCCGGATCCGCAACGAGATGCTCGACGCCGGCATCCCGATCGAGTTCTCCAAGGGTGAGGCCGGCCGGGGCCAGCACGAGATCAACGTCACCTACGGCGAGGCCCTCGAGGTGGCCGACCGGCACCTCGTCTTCAAGAACGGGGTCAAGGAGATCGCCGACCAGTGCGGCCGGGCCGCCACCTTCATGGCCAAGTGGTCCATGGACGAGGCTGGCTCCTCCTGCCATCTCCACGCCAGCCTCTGGGGCCTCGGATCGGGCGAGCCCCTCATGTGGGATGGGGCCGATCCCGAGGGCCTCTCCCCGGTGGCCCGCCGCTTCCTGGCCGGCGCCGTCCACGGGGCCCGTCAGCTGGCCTGGATGTGGGCCCCCTACGTGAACTCCTACCGCCGCTACGTTCCCGGCTCCTGGGCCCCCACCGCGGCGGTCTGGGGCGTCGACAACCGGACCTGTGGCTTCCGGGTCATCGGAGAGGGCCCCGGGAAGCGGGTCGAGTGCCGGATCCCCGGCGCCGACGTCAACCCCTATCTGGCCCTGGCCGCCCTCATCGCCGCCGGCCTCTGGGGCATCGACCACGACACCGAGCTCCCCCCCGTCTACCAGGGCAACGCCTACGAGGCCACCGACATCCCCCGGGTCCCCACCACCCTGGTCGAGGCCATCGTGGAGTTCGAGTCCTCCGAGGTCGCCCTCGAGGCCTTCGGGGAGGACGTCCACTTCCACCTCCTCAACACCGCCCGCCAGGAGTGGGCCCGGGCCAACGAGGTCGTCACCGACTGGGAGCTGGCCCGGAACTTCGAGCGGATCTGAGCCGGCGGAAGTCAGAACTCCCGGCACAACGAGTTAACAACCCGTTCATTTGAGATCAGGACGGGACCGGCCGATGCCCATTCATGTCCCTGGTGGTAACCGATCCCCAGACCCTCCCCGACGCTGGGGACGAGGCCGCCGAGCGGGAAGCGGTGGAACTGCTCTGCCGGCCGGGCGTCATCCAGGCCGTCGTCCAACCGATCGTCCGGCTCGTGGACATGACCGTCGTCGGCTACGAGTCCCTGGCCCGGATGCCGGGAGGCCCGCCGGACGCGTGGTTGGAACGGGCCGGTCGGGTGGGGCTCCGGACCGAGCTGGAACGGGCCTGCCTGGCCGCGGCGGCCACCCTCGGGGATCCCCCGGGCGGCCGGCTCCTGTTCGTGAACCTCAGCCCCTCCACCCTGGCCGACCCCGGCAGCCGTCACCTGGCCGACCTCCTCCCCGGCCGGCTCGTGGTCGAGGTGACCGAGCAGGAGGCCATCGAGGACTACGTCGCCCTCCGGGACCGGATGGCCCCCTGGCTGGCCGGCCGGGCCGGCCTGGCCCGAGGTGGCCGACCTCAGCGCACCACCCGGCGAGGACCTCCCGTCCCGGTCGGCCGAGGAGCTCGGCCGCCGGGATCACCGTCTCGTCGAGGCCGTGGCCCGGGCCACGGACGCCAAGACCGTCTGCGAGCTGGTGGCCCAGGTCCTGTTCCGCCGGGGTGACTGCATGCCGAGCGTCTACCTGGAGCGGCGGGGGGCCCTCCGCTGCATGGCCCAGCGGGGCCTCTGGCAGGTCCTCGACGGGATGTCGGCCCGGGCCGGTATCACCGGCCGGGCCTGGGACGAGGCCCGGACCATCGTCGTCGACGACGTCCGGCGCCATCCCGGCTACCGGGAGGCCATCCCCGGGGTGATCTCGGAGATCTGCGTCCCCATCGCCGTCGACGGCCGCCCTGCGGGCGCCCTGAACGTGGAGTCCCTGAGCCTCCTCCCGGCCGATACCCGGGCCACGGTGGAGTGGTGCGCCGAGCTGGTGGGCCGACGGATCGGAGAGCTCGGCCTCGCCGACGCCGGGACGGCCTGGCAACGCGCCGCCACGGCGTCGGTGGCGATCTCCCGGCTGCCCCGAGGCACCGACAGCGCCCCGGCGGCCCTGGCCGCCATCCAGGAGACGGCCGGGATGGACTCCGGCTGCGTTGTCCTCACCGCCGGTGCCCCTCCCCTGGTCGTGGCGGCCTCCGGACCGCTGGCACCGGCCCTCGCCGCCCTCTCCGAGTGGGATCTCGTCGGCCTGGCCGGCCTCGTGACCGACGTCCGCTCCTGCTACAGCGCCGGAGCCGACACCAACCACGGCTTCGGCATCGGGGCCTCGCTCCGGAGCAGTGGGGCCAGGGCCGTGGTGGTCCTCTCCCTGGTCGCCGGGACCCAGACGGTCGGGTTCGTCGTCCTGGCCCACTCCGGCCAGCTCCCGGTGACCGCCGACGACGTCGAGGCCCTCGAGGTGCTGGCCGACCAACTCGGTGCCGCCTTCATCGCAGTCCCGCCGACGGCCCCGCCCGCCTGACCCGGGCCGGAGGTCGCCGGGGAACTACCCACCGGTGGTCGTGGAGGTCGTCGTCCCGGTCGGGGCCGGCGTCCGCGTCAGGGTCGTCACCGGGTTCACGGGGAGGACCACCGGAGGCAGCGGCCGCTGGTTGAAGTCGAACTCGTCGGTCAGGTTCCCGAGGAGGGCCTCGTTCTCCCGGACGTCGGGTCTCGGGTCGGGTCGGCCGTCGGTGGCCGGGTCGAGGCGCTGACCGTTCAGGAAGTCGTCCTCGATGAACTTGTCATAGGCGTCGAAGCTCAGGATCTGGTGGTCGACGGTCCCGGCCCTGGCGTAGGGGCTGATCAGGAGGCCCGGGACCCGCAGCCCGTAGCCGTTCTGGTCGACGGTGGGCGGGACGACGTGGTCGTAGAAGCCGCCCCAGTCGTCCCAGGCCAGGAAGATGGCCGTCGAGGCCCAGTCGGGGCCGGTCATCACGGCGTTGACCAGGCTGGTCACATAGCTCTGTCCGGCGCTCACCGGGGAGGGGGGGTGCTCGCTCACGGCGTTCGAGGGGACCACCCAGGACACCGCCGGCAGCGTCCCCGCCTTGGCGGCGGCGTAGAACCTGTCCACGGACTGGATGTTCCCGAGCTGGTTGTCGGCCTTCACGGTGTCGAACCAGGGCAGCGGGTTCCAGATCCCCGGGGTGCTCGACTTCTGACCAACGGCGGGGCAGCTCTCGGCGGCGGGGTTCTCACAGTCCGGCTCGGATCCGCTCACCACGTAGTAGCCCCAACTGACGTGGGCCTTGTAGAGGAGATAGGTCAGGTCGGTCCAGGCGAAGACCGGCTGGTCGGCCTTCTTGCCGGCACTGGCCGGGCCGCTCCGCCCGCCGTAGACGGCCGGGACGTTGGCCGGGCGCTCCGCCGGCCGGGTCTGGACGGAGTTCGAGCAACTGGCGGGGTTGTCGTGGGTGGTGCAGAAGGCCGACCACTCCGAGACCAGGAAGAGGTGGGAGGGCAGGCTCCAGGAGGCGTTCGGCTCGAACATCTGGTCCTGGAGGACGAAGTCCGACGCGTAGGCCCAGTAGTTCGGGATGTCGGTCCCGGTGTGGTACCCCATCACATCCGGGGTGGCCGAGTTGGAGCAGGCCGGGTCGGTCGGGTCCAGGCAGCCCTTCCGGCCCGACTCGGCCTGGCCGATGAAGCCGTCCATCTTCGTCCCGTCGATATCGGCGGTGGCGTTGACCTGGGAGTGGGGACCACCCCCGTTCACGTCGGCGTGGTCGACGAACGGCGCCACACAGGACCCCGTGGCCGGATCGCCCACGCAGACCGTGGGTGTGCCGTTGGCCATCGGGATCCCGTCGGCACCGGGGAAGGTACCGAAGTAGGAGTCGAACGACCGGTTCTCCTGCTGGATCACGATCACGTGCTTGATCTTGTGGATGCCGGCCGGGACGAGGTAGCTCCCCGTCGGCCCGCCCGACACCCGCTCCAGGCCCGAGGGGGAGGTCGTGGTGGTGGCGGCGGTGCCCGATCCACCCCCGCAGGCGGCCAGCACGGCGACGACGACCAGTCCGGCCGGCACGGCCCGTCTCCGCCGTCCGGCCAGGATCCCCGGTGCCCGACTCGGCTTCACGTCGACACCCTCAGAAGCGGTTCAGCCGCTTGTGGATGGCCTTCGTCTGCTTGTAGAGGTTGACGAACTCGGCGAAGAGCTCGTCGTAGACGGCCCGGTTGTCGGGATCGGGCCGGAAGGTGGCCCGGACCTCGACCATGGCCGGGATGTCGGCCACCTCGACCCGGCCCAGGGCCAGCAGGGTGAGGAGCCCCGCCCCCCGGACGTTGGCCATGACCGGGTCGACGACGGGCCGGATGGTCCGGCCGGTGACATCGGCGTGGATCTGGGACCAGACGTCGGAGTTGGCTCCCCCCCCGATGAAAGCCAGGGAGGAGAAGGGCCGGTCGACGAACTTCTCGACGGCCCCGAGGAGCCAGCGGGAGTTGAAGGCCACCCCCTCGTAGACGGCCCGGACGAGGTCGGCCCGGCGGGTGGAGAGGGAGAGGTTGTGGAAGCCGCCCCGGATGGTGTGGTCGTCGACCGGGGAGCGCTCCCCGTTGAGCCAGGGGGTGAAGAGGACCCGGTTGGCCCCGGCCGGGACCCCGGCGGCGACCTCGTCGAGGAGCTTGTAGAGGTTCCCCTCGGGCCGGGGGGTGGCCAGGGCGTCATCGGGGAAGAGGAGGTTCTCGGCCAGGAAGGTGAGGCAGGCCCCGGCCGTCTCGTGCTCGTCGGCGACAAGGTAGCGGCCGGGGATGGAGGCCGGGATGGAGGCGACGTTGGAGGTGATGGCCGTCTTCTTGAACGGGACGTGGCAGGAGATCCACGACGAGGTCCCGATGTAGAGGTGGGGCTGGAAGTCAGCCACGGCCCCCGAGCCGACGGCGGCCGAGTGGACGTCGGAGGAGCCGGTGGTGACGGGCAGGCCGGGAGGGAGGCCGAGATCGTCGGCGGCACTGGCCCGGAGCTCCCCGATGACCGAGGCGGAAGGGACGAGATCGGGGAGCTTGGACCGCTCCAGGCCGGCCATCTGGAGGAGGGTGGGGTCGTAGGCGACGGCGCCGATCGTCCGGTTGTCGGTGACCCAGTGCATCACGATGGTGTCGTGGGAGGCGGCGAACCGGCCGGTGAGCTGCTGGTTGAGCCAGTCGACAGGTTCGAGGAACTTGTGGGTGGCCCGGTAGACGTCCGGCTCCTGGTCCCGGATCCACAGGATGTGGGCCACCGGGTCCTTCCCCGAGTGGCTCGGTGCCCCGCCCGTCAGCCGGACCCAGCGCTGGATCTTGCGGGCGTCGTAGCCGAGGACGTTGACGGTGCCGGCCATCTGCTTGCGGATGGCGGTGTTGCCACGGGAGTCCATCCAGGTGACGGCGGGCCGGAGGGGGGTCCCCTCGGCGTCGCAGGCAACTGTCCCCGACCACTGGGCCGTGCAGCCGACGCCGACGATGTGGTCGACGGGGACGACCCCCTCGGCCAGGATCCGCCGGGACGAGGCGGCGATCGCCGCCCACCAGGCGGCCGGGTCCTGCTCGGCCCCCCCACCCGGGAGGAGCTGCATCTCGACCGGCTCGAAGGCGCTGGCCGCCACCCGGCCCGTGGCCGAGACCAGGGCCACCTTGGGGCCGCCGGTGCCGAGGTCGATGGCCAGGACGTGGGTGTCCCCGGGCGAGAGCCCCTCCTTCAGGGACGCGACGGAGGCGGCGTCGGACATCGGGGGAGCATACCGCCGGCCCTTCCCGGGCCAGACTGGCGGGATGGCCACGACCGGACCCCTCGACGACGACGGCGGTGGCGGCCTGGGGGCACCCCGGGGGGGTCTCGCCGTCGGGACGGTCGCCCTCTTGGCCGACCTCCCCCGGGTCCGGGTCCTGGCCCAGTCCCTCGCCGCCGCCGGGGCGGGCGGCCGCCTGACGGTGCTCCTCGTCGATGGGGACCAGGGCGGGGATGGAGCCGGACTCCCCGGGTGCGCGGTCCTCGGTCCCGCCGATGTCGGAGTCGACCCTGGCCTCGTGGGTCGGATGGCCGTCGCGGCCGGGACCCGGACGGTCGTCGGCGCGCTGCGGCCCTGGCTGCTGCAGGCCCTCCTGGCCGGGGGGAGCCCGGCCGCCCTCTTCCTCCATCCCGCCATGGCCCTCTACGGACCGCTCGACGGCCTGGAGGAGCTGGTGCGGCGTCACGGGATCGTCGTCGTCCCCCAGGTCATCCGGCCCGTCCCCCTCGACGGCCGGACCCCGACCGGGGAGGACGTCCTGGCCGCCGGCGTCATCCACCCGGGCTTCCTGGCCGTGTCCGCCCCTTCCGCCCACCTCCTCGAGCTCGAGCAGGACCGGCTCCGGGTCGAGGCGGGAGACGGGCGGGGGCCGGGGGGATGGGCGGTGGGGGGGTGGGCGCCGGGGGCGGGGGAACGGTGGCTGGACCTCCTGGCCGGGACCTCAGGGGCCCGGGTCCTGGCCGACGCCGGCTACTGCCTGTCGGCCCGCAACCTCCACGAACGGACCCTGACCTGGTCGGGAGGCTCCTGGTCGGTCGACGGGGCGCCGCTGCGCTGCGTCGACTTCAGCGGCTACGACCCCGATGCGCCCTGGCGGCTCGGGCCGGCCGCCGGGGCCCGGCCCCGGGTCTCCCTCCCGGACGATCCGGCCTTGGCCCGTCTCCACGGCGACTACGGCCATGAGCTCCTGGACGCCGGCGGCGGCGGGGCCGGGCTTCCCGATCGGTTCGGGACCACCGCCGGCGGGATCACCGTCGATCCCGCCTTCCGGTACCTCTACCGGGAGTGGCTGGAGGCCGCCGCCCGGGGCGAGCGGCCGCTGCCCCCCGACCCCTCCGACCCGGCCGCCACCGACACCCTGCTCGAGGAGCTCAACCAGCCCGCCGCCCCGGCGCCCCTGGCCCGGGGCCGGCTGACCCGCTACCAGGAGCGGCTCTACCTGGCCCGGCCCGATCTCCACCCGATCTACCCCGAGCCGACCGGGAAGGACTATCCGGGCTTCCTGTCCTGGGCCCGGGCCGACATCGGGCGCGGCGCCTACGACCCCAGGCTGATGGGGGCCTGGCAGGCCGGCTCCGGGGAGCCTCCCGGAGGGGGGTGGGCACCGCCCGGGCGGCTGCGACCCGGCATCACGGTGGCCGGGTACCTCCGGGCCGAGCAGGGGATGGGGGAGCTGGCCCGGCTGACGGCCCGGACCGTGGCCACGGCCGGCATCGAGCTGGCCACGGTCGAGTCCCTCGCCTCGCCGGCCCGTCTGGGCCAGCCGGCCCCGGAAGGCGGGGACCATGGGTGGGACCTCGACACCAACGTGATCTGCGTGGACGGCACCCTCCTGGACGGGTTCCGGACCGAGGTCGGCTCCGACTTCTTCGAGGGTCGGACCACCATCTGGCTGTGGGCCTGGGAGCTGGAGGAGGCACCTCCGGGCTGCCGGGCGTGGACGGATCTCGTCGACGAGGTCTGGGCCGTGAGCGAATTCATGCATCGGGCCATCGCACCGGTGTCGACGAAGCCGGTCCACACCTTCTCCCTCCCCATCGTGGCCCCGCCGGTGGCCGAGCAGCTGGACCGGGCCGCCCTGGGTCTGGGAGAAGGACCGTACTTCCTCTTCTCCTTCGACCTCCTGAGCGTCATGGAGCGGAAGAACCCCGTCGGTCTCATCGAGGCCTTCAGCCGGGCCTTTCCCCCGGGCCAGGGCCCGACCCTGGTGGTGAAGGCGATCAACGGGTCCTCCGGTGCCGACGACCTGGCCCGCCTCCGGTGGGCCGCCGCCGCCCGACCCGACGTCGTGATCGTCGACCGGGTCCTCGACGCCGCCGACAACGGGGCCCTGATGGCGGCGGCCGACTGCTTCGTCTCCCTCCACCGGTCCGAGGGGTTCGGACTGAGTCTGGGCGAGGCCATGGCCCTCGGGAAGCCCGTCATCGCCACCGGCTACGGGGGGAACCTCGACTTCATGACGGAGGAGAACAGCTTCCTGGTCCCCTTCCGGCCCGGGACGGTCCCGGCCGGCTGCCCCCCCTACCCCGAGGGGTTCGCCTGGGCCGAGCCCGACCTCGACGCCGCCGTCGAGCTCCTCCGGCAGGTGGCCGGCGATCCCCGGAAGGCGTCCGCCGTTGGGGCTGTAGCCCGGGCCGACGTCGAGGCTCGCCACTCGGTGACCGCCCGGGCCCGGTTCGTGGCCGACCGGTTCGGGGCAATCCAGGGCCGGGCCACGGCCGAAGACGAGGCTGGGGCCGAGATGGGCCGCCCGGCCCGACGCTGGAGACGGTGAGCCGCGGGCCGGTCCCTCAGCGGGCCAGGGACCGGGTGAAGTGGAACTCGGAGGAATGGGAGAGGTCGTGGAGCTCCCGGACCTCGGGGAGCTTCTCGTAGCCGAGGGTCCGGTAGAGACGGTGGGCGTCGAGGAACCTGGTGTCGCTCCAGAGCTCGAGCCGGTCGGCCCCCCGGCGGCGGGCCGTGGCCTCGACCAGGCGGACGAGCCGGGCCCCGAGGCCCCGGTGCCGGGCCGGGCCGGCCACGTAGAGGAGGTGGAGCTCGGCGGTCCCGGGACCGACGGGGTTCCAGGCCACCGAGCCGACCACGGTCCCCCCCGGAGACGCCCCACCCGGAGCCACCGCCAGCCAGGCCCCGCCGCCGGCCTCGGCGTAGTGGGAGGCCACCCACCGGAGATGGGCCATCTCGACCTCGAGGTCCATGACGCAGCCCTCGTACTCGGACCAGCAGGACTCGACCAGGGCGATGATGCCGTCGGCGTCGCTGTCGAGGGCGGGCCGGACGAGGGGCTTGGCTCGGGCGGCCACGGTCAGACGGCGGTGGCGGGGTGGCGGGGCTCGGAGACGAGCTCGACCTCGGGGGGAAGGCCCTCGACGTTGACGTCGTCGCCGTCGACCTCGACGGTGACCCGGGAGCCGGCCATGGGGATGCCGGCCACCTTGAGGTGGGTGATCCGGTCGGGGAGGACGGGGGCCAGCCAGATCTTCCCGTAGGGGACCCAGGGGTCGAGGCGGAGGATGGTCCGGAGGCAGAGGAGGGGGGAGGCCGCCGACCAGGCCTGGGGGGAGCAGGAGGTGGGGTAGCCGACCGGGGCCGGGAACTCGGTCCGGTCCAGCCCGCTGAAGAGCTCGGGGAGCCGTCCCCCCATCCGGAGGGCGCTGTCGAGGAGGCCACCGACCAGGCGGAGGGCGTGGTCCATGAGGCCGTAGCGGGCCAGGCCGGCGGCGACGATGGCGGTGTCGTGGGGCCAGACCGAGCCGCAGTGGTAGCTGATGGGGTTGTAGCCCCCCATGGTGGAGGCGAGCGTCCGGACCCCCCAGCCGGTGAAGAGCTCGGGGCCGAGGAGGCGGTCGGCCACCAGGCGGGCCTTGTCCTCGTCGACGATCCCGGTCCAGAGGCAGTGGCCGATGTTGGAGGTGAGGGAGTCGATGGGGTGCTTGTCGGCGTCGAGGCCGACGGCGAACCAGCCCCGGTCCTCCAGCCAGAAGTCCCGGTTGAAGTCGGCCTTGAGCCGGGTGGCCTTGGCCTTGTAGCGGTCGAAGGTCAGCTCGTCGCCGACCTCCCGGGCGAAGTGGGCCCGAGCCAGGTAGGCGCTGTAGACGTAGGCCTGGACCTCGCAGAGTGCGATGGGGGCCTGGGCCACCCTGCCATCCGCATAGCGGATGCCGTCCCAGGAGTCCTTCCAGCCCTGGTTGGCGAGTCCCCGGTCGGTGGCCCGGTGGTACTCGACGTAGCCGTCGTTGTCGCTGTCGCCGTGGCGCTCGATCCAGTCGAGGGCCCGCTCGGCGTTGGGGAGGAGCTCGTCGACGGCCTCCCGGGCCAGGCCCCAGCGGCGGAGCTCCCCCAGGAGCATGACGAAGAGGGGGGTGGCGTCGGCCGTGCCGTAGTAGAGGCTCCCCCCGCCGAGCGAGAGGGAGGGGGCGTCCCCGAAGCGCATCTCGTGGAGGATCCGGCCGGGCTGCTCCTCGGTCCTCGGGTCGATGTCGGTCCCCTGGAACCGGGCCAGGGTCTGGAGGACCCCGAGGGCCAGGTCGGGGTCGACGAGGAGGGCCATCCAGGCGGTGAGGAGGGAGTCCCGACCGAAGACGGTCATGAACCAGGGGGCGCCGGCGGCCACGACCATCCGCTCGGGGTAGTCCGGGTCGAAGATCCGGAGGGCCCCGAGGTCCTCGGAGCTCCGGGCCACGGCCATCTTGAGGCCCTCGTCGTCGGTCTCGACCTGGGGGACCTGCCGTCGCCAGCGGGCCAGCCGCTCGCTGGGGGCGGCCCGCTCCAGGGGCTGGCCGCAGCGGTAGCGGGGCTCGATCGACTTCCCCTCGATGACGGGGTGGACCTCGATGCAGGCCTTCCACTCCCCCCGGGGGGGGACGATGGTCTCGAAGACGGCCTGGTCATGGCCCAGGGACGAGGGGGCCGGGGAGAAGTGGAGCTCACAGCCCCGGCTCTGGCTGCCCCGGCGGTAGGAGAGGAGGACGGCGGCCGGACCTGCCTCCCGGGTGACGAGGGCGTCGGGATCCCCGCCCCGGCCCTCCTTCACGGCGAAGAGGTCGGCGAAGTCGGAGTCGAAGAAGACCTCGAGGGAGCAGAAGGTGGGCTCGTCCCCGAAGTTCCGGAGAGTGATGTCCTCCCGCATCCCCTGGCCCACGTGCCGGGACCGGAAGACCATGACAGAGGAGGAGTCCCGGCCGGCCCGGGGGGTGGTCCGGGCCACGAAGGTGGCCGAGAAGGGCTCCTCGACCACGGCGGCGAGGGGCTGGGGCCGGTCCCCGTTCAGGAGGACCTCGAACCGGGACAGGATCCGGGTGTCCCGGACGAAGAGCCCCTGGGCCGTCCCGGCCATCATGTCCCCGATCCGGCCCGAGATGGTGAAGGTCGATTCGTCGACGAGGGTGACCGTCCCGCTCGACTGGTCGATGAGGGTCGGCTGCTCCGAGAACGTCCAGGGGGAGCCCATGGGTCGACGCTAACCCACGGTTGTCGCCGGGCCCGGGAGCCGGGCGTCCCGGTTCCCGTACATCGTCGGCATGGCGACGAGGAAGGGCACCGTCACCTTCGACGAAGCCCAACTCGACGGTAGCGGCGCCCTCGTCGGATCCGGGCGGGCATCGAGCGTGTCCTCGTTCGTCCGGCACGCCGTCGACATCGCCTGGACGACGTCGCCAGCTGGGATGCCCTCCTGGCCCGGGCCCTCCAGGAGACCGGCGGCGGCGCCACCGTCGAGGAGAAGGTCCTGGGCCGACCGGGTGCTCTGCACCCCGTAGCCATCAGGGATCTCTGGTTCAGGAGGCCTTGGCCCGCTACTCGTCGAGGGCGCCGGAGGGGATGTGGGCCATTCCGCTCACCATCACGTAGCGGATCCTCCGGTCGTGGACGAGTCGGAGACGGCTGGTCCGGCATGGCCATGCACCTCGCCTCATCCCGACACCTCCCGTCGGTACCATGGATGCATGTCCATTGCCGACCTCCGGGTCTCCAGCAGTGGCTGGCTGGCGATGCCGGATGATGTCAGGCGCCGCTGGAACCTGACTGCGGGCGGCTCTGTCGAGATTGCCGATCTGGGCGACGCCCTGCTCATCGTCCCTACGGGCCGAGGTCTCCGGGCCATGCTACGCGACGCCATCGAGGAGGTCGGTGGCTATGCCGCGCTGGCCGCCGAGGTGGCCGCCCAAGACCTGGACCTGGCGTGACCACCGAGAGCTCGCCCCCGACTTCCGACTCGTCGAGCACGGATCCGCTCCAACGCGCCGAGGGGTCGAGCACCGACCGAAGAGTCGCGGTAAGTGACCTTGGCCACGACGCCGGAGCGTGGCTCCTTTCCGACAGACGCTGAACACCTCTCGAGTAGCCAGATACCAGATGGAAATGGTCGGAGGGTCAGCGCACGAGGTAGTCATCCGCTTCCCGTCCGCCGTTGCCAGGATCCGATCGTTCGACCCGGCCCTGCGCAGCAGTGTCCTATTCCCACTATGCCCGTAGGGTAAATCCCCGGGGGACGGCTAGACTGACGGCATGACGCCGTTGCTCGAGATCGAGGACCTCCATGTCGAGGTGGAGGGGGCAGAGATCCTCCGGGGGGTGGACCTCGTCGTGGGCGAGGGTGAGGTCCATGCCCTGATGGGGCCGAACGGGTCGGGGAAGTCGACGCTGGCAAACACGCTGCTCGGGAACCCGGTCTACCAGGTCACCGGCGGGGCGATCCGGCTCCGGGGGGAGGACGTGACGGCCTGGGCCACCGACGTCCGGGCCAAGGCGGGGATGTTCCTGGCCTTCCAGTATCCGGAGGAGATCCCGGGGGTCCCGGTGCTCCAGTTCCTCCGGCAGGCGGTGGCGGCCCGGGCCGGGGAGGACCGGTCGGTCCTCGAGGTCCGGATGGCGATGATGGACTGGATGAAGAAGCTCTCGATGGACCCCTCCTTCGGGTCGAGGCACCTGAACGAGGGCTTCTCGGGTGGGGAGAAGAAGCGGAACGAGATCCTCCAGATGGCCCTCCTCGACCCGGTGGTGGCCATCCTGGACGAGACGGACTCGGGGCTCGACATCGACGCCCTGCGGATCGTGGCCGAGGGGGTCCAGGCCGTCCGGGCCGAGCGACCCGAGCTCGGGGTCCTCCTCGTGACGCACTACATGAAGATCCTGGAGCTCCTGGAGCCGGACCGGGTCCATGTCCTGTTCGGGGGCCGGGTCGTCGAGAGCGGGGGCCCGGAGCTCGCCGGCCGGCTCGAGGCGGAGGGCTACGAACCGTGGCGGAGCTGACGGTGGAGGAGACGGCCCCGGCGGCCCTGGCCCCCCTCGACGTGGCCGCCCTGAAGCCGGATTTCCCGGTCCTGAACCAGGAGGTCCACGGCCGGAGGCTCGTCTACCTGGACTCGGCCGCCTCGTCCCAGCACCCCCGGGCCGTCCTCGAGGCCATGGACCGCTACTACGAGACGACCCACGCCAACGTCCACCGGGGGGTCTACGCCCTGGCCGAGGAGGCGGACCGGCTCTACGAGGACGCCCGGCGGTCGGTGGGACGGTTCATCGGGGCCCCCGATCCGACGACGGAGGTGATCTTCACCAAGAACGCCACCGAGTCGGTCAACCTGGTGGCGGCCAGCTGGGGCCGGAAGCACCTCCACGAGGGGGACGTGGTCCTCCTGACGGAGATGGAGCACCACGCCAACCTGGTCCCCTGGCTGATGCTGGCCGAGGAGCAGGGGGTGGAGCTCCGGTGGCTGGGGGTCGGAGACGACTACCGGCTCGACCTGGCCGAGCTCGAGGAGCTCGTGACCGGGGTGAAGCTGGTGGCCTGCAGCGCCATGTCGAACGTGCTCGGGACGATCACCCCCTTCGCCGAGATCGCCGCCGTGGCCCACCGGGCCGGGGCGCTGGTCCTGGCCGACGGGGCCCAGTCGGTCCCCCACCTCCCCACCGACGTCCAGGCCATGGGGTGCGACTTCCTGGTCTTCAGCGGGCACAAGATGCTGGGGCCGACCGGGATCGGGGTCCTCTGGGCTCGGCGGGAGCTCCTGGAGGAGATGCCCCCCTTCCTGGGGGGCGGGGGGATGATCCGGGACGTCAGGCGGGACGGGTTCACCACCAACGAGCTCCCCTGGAAGTTCGAGGCGGGGACACCCCCGATCGCGGAGGCGGTCGGCCTGGGGGCCGCCGTCCGGTACCTCGAGGCCATCGGGATGGACCGGGTCCGGGCCCACGAGGTCGAGCTGACGGCCTACGCCCAGGGGGCCTTGGCCGGGCGGTTCGGGGAGAAGGTGACCATCTTCGGGCCGGAGGGGACCGACGGGCGGGGCGGGGTCCTCTCCCTGGCCTTCGGGGACGTCCATCCCCACGACCTGGCCCAGGTCCTCGACCAGTCGGGGGTCTGCGTCCGGGCCGGGCACCACTGCGCCAAGCCTCTGATGCGGCGGCTCGGGGTCAACGCCACGGCCCGGGCCTCGCTCTACCTCTACAACGACGAGGAGGACGTCGACGCCCTGGTCGACGCCCTCGCCGAGGCCGATACCCTCTTCGGGTAGGCCCCCGAGCACCGAAGGATCCCCCCATGAACGGCCTCGAAGACCTCTACCGCGAGATTATCCTCGACCACTACCGGAGTCCCCGGAACCGGGGGGAGCTCGAGTCGCCACCGGCCCAGCGGGTCGAGGGGTTCAACCCCCTGTGCGGGGACGAGGTCGTCGTCTACGTCCAGGTCGACGGGGACCGGGTGACCGACATCCGGATCGCGGGCCAGGGCTGCTCCATCAGCCAGTCCTCGGCCTCGCTCATGTCGGCGGCGGTGAAGGGGAAGACGGTGGCCGAGGCCCGGGACCTCATCCGGACCTTCAAGGCCATGATGCAGGTCCACGAGGCCAGTCTCGAGGGAGACGGGGGCGAGGCCGAGGCCGTCGACCCCGAAGCCCTGGGCGAGCTGGCCGCCCTCCAGGGGGTGGTGAAGTTCCCGGTGCGGATCAAGTGCGCCACCCTGTCCTGGAACACCCTGACTCAGGGGCTGGACGAGGCCGAGGCCGGCTGAGTCCGCTCTGCTCCCTCAGCAGGGGGTGGGGTCGTAGGACTGGAGGGCCGTCGGGGGGGCGGTGGTGGGCGCGCCCGGGGCCGTCGAGCCCCCGGGCGCCTGGGTGACTGCCGGAGCGGTCGTGGTGGTGGTCGTGGTGACAGCCGTGGCCATGGGGGTCCCGTAGGCGTTCAGGGGCGGCGTCGTCACCGTGCTCGTGGGCGGGCCGCCCAGGAAGGTGGTGATGGTGGACAGGGCGTCGGAGGGCTGGACCAGCTCGACGTCACCGGCCCAGGAGTTGACGGCCCCGGCCGTCGGGAGGGTGAAGGCCTGGAGGGAGGAGGGGGAGAAGGCGTGGTAGTTCTGGGCCAGAGAGAGGAGTCCGTTCCCGGAGAGCTGGTCATCCTTGGTGATGTCGTGGACGACGGCGTTCAGGAGGTTGTTGAGGGCGATGGGGTTGAGGGTGTCCCCCTTGGCCTTGGTCACGACGGCCTGGATGAGGGTGTTCTGACGGACGATCCGGCCCAGGTCGGAGCTGGGGTCGTAGTGCCAGTAGCCATTGGCGTAGTACTGGAAGTAGCGGGACCGGGACAGGGCCAGGGCCATGTTCCCGTTGAGGGTCTGGCAGCCGGCGGTGGGGATGTTGAGCCCGGAGTTGTTGTTCCCGTTGTCGTTGTCCCGGACGGGGTAGGGGAAGTCGAGATTGACCCCACCCACGGCGTTGACGAGGTTGATGACGCCGTTGAAGTCGATGGTGACGTAGTGGGCGATGGGGATCCCGAAGGTGTTCTGGATGGTGGCGATAAGGGCGTCAGGACCGGTGTTGAAGGCGGTGTTGATCTTGTTCTCGTTCGAGAGCCCGGTTCCCGAGGGCATGTCGGAGAGGGTCACGAAGGTGTCCCGGGGGATGGAGAGGATCCTGGCCGTGTGGTTCCCGGGGTCGATGTGGAGGATCTTGATGGTGTCGCTGCGCTGGCCGGGGACCTGGGAGGTGTTCCCGAAGGCGTTGGCGGCAGCGCCGGTGTCGCCGGCTCGGCTGTCGGAGCCGACGATGAGGACGTTGTAGGGGGTACTGTCGATGGGGCCTCCACCCGAGGTCGTGCAGGTGGTGCACTTGTTGCTCGCGATCTGGCCCAGCTTCCACTGGAGGTAGCCGTAGCCGGCGCCCCCGGCGACGATGGCCAGGATGGTGAGGACGATGGCGGTATTGAGGATCCGGCGGCCCCAGCTCCGGCCGGGCTTCCGGTAGATCGGGAGTGCCCCCGGCGCCACGCCGACGGCGCCGGACGCCGCCGCCTTCCGGGCCGTGCGGCGGCCACGGCGGCCCAGGTCCTTCTGGAGCTGGCGGAGACCCTGGAGGGGATCGGGCTGGGACCCGGCGCCCCCGCGGCCGCCCGCGCCGCTACCAGGGTCGGAACGACGGGACATGGAGGTCAACGGTACCAGCGGGGGGGGACGCCCCCGGGTCACCCCGGAGTGGCCCCGACGGGTCAGCCCGGGTCGTCGGGCACCGGGAGGCGGCCGGCCAGCTCGGCGGCCTCGTGGAAGGCGTAGCCGGTCTCCTCGAGCTCGGCGGCCAGCTCGGGGCCACCGGAGGCCACGATCCTGCCCTTGACCAGGACATGGACCCGGTCGGGGCGGAGCTCGACGAGGAGGCGGCGGTAGTGGGTGATGGCGAGGACGCCGAGGCCCCACTCCCCCACGGCGGCCTGGACCCGACGGGCCACGTCGCGGAGCCCGTCGACGTCGAGACCGGAGTCGAGCTCGTCGAGGACGCAGATGGCGGGCTGGAGGACGGCGAGCTGGAGGGTCTCGCTCCGCTTGCGCTCGCCCCCGGACAGGTCGACGTTGAGGGCCCGCTCCAGGAGGGCGGTGCCGAGTCCGACCCGGACGGCCTCGGCCGCGGCCCGCTCCCGGGCCGTCCCCACCCCGTCGGTGCCCCGGCCCCGGAGGGCCTCGGCCAGGACCTCCTGGAGGTGGACCCCGGGAACCTCGGTCGGGTACTGGGGAGCCAGGAAGAGGCCGGCCCGGGCCCGGAGCCAGGTGGGGAGGGCCAGGAGGTCGACCCCGTCGAGGGTGACCGAGCCGCCCAGGATCTGGTAGCCGGGCTTCCCCATGAGGACGTGGGAGAGGGTGCTCTTCCCCGAGCCGTTGGGGCCCATGACGGCATGGACCTCGCCGGAGGCGACGGTGAGGTCGATCCCGGTCAGGACCTCCTTGCCGGCCACGCCGGCCCGGAGACCCCGGATCTCGAGGACGTGGGCGGGTTCAGCGGTCACGGGAGCTCCACGAGGACGGTGTCCCCGTCGAGGGTGACGGGGTAGACGGGAACGGGCTTGGTGGCCGGGAGGGTCAGGGGCATCCCGGTGCGGAGGGAGAAGACCGAGCCGTGCTTCCAGCACTCGATCTCGCACTCCTCGGGGAAGACCTCCCCCTCGGCCAGGGAGTAGTCCTCGTGGCTGCAGCGGTCCCCGACGGCGTGGAAGTCTTCGCCGATCCGGACCAGGGCGATCCGGTGGCCGTCGAGGTCGAAACGGCGAGCCGTCCCGTCGGCCAGGTCGGCGCGGTCGCAGATGCGGACCGACTCAGCCATCACTGCTCCGCAGGGGAAACAGTCGGTCCCCGAGCCGGGTGACAACCTGCTCGTCGACCCAGCCGGCCACGCCGGCGAATGGGGACCGGCCGGCCAGGTCGGAGAAGAAGCCCAGGACCACCAGGCGCTCGGCCACCTCGGGCTCGATGCCCCGGGACTCGAGGTAGTAGCGCTGGTCCTCGTCGATGGGGCCGACGGTGGAGGCGTGGCTGCAGCGGACGTCGTTCTCGAGGATGTCGAGGTTGGGGACGGAGTCGGCGTGGGCCCCCTCGGAGAGGACCAGGTTGTGGTTGGTCTGGCGGGCGTCGGCGCCCCGGGCCCCGTGGCGCATCCGGATGAGGCCGCTGTAGACGGAGTGGGCCGAGTCGGCCACGGCCCCTTTGAAGAGGAGCTCGCTCTCGGTCCGGGGGGCGTGGTGGTCCTGGAGGGTCCGGAAGTCGTGGACCTGGTTCCCGGTGCCGAGGTAGGCGGCCAGGAGGGAGGTCCTCCCGCCCGGGCCGGTGAGGTCGGAGTCGGTCCGGACCCGGGCGTAGCGGCCGCCGAGGCCGGCGGTGAAGGAGCGGAGGGTGGCGTCCCGGCCGAGCCGGCTGGCCTGGAGGGCGACCTGCCAGCAGCCGGGGCCGAGGATCTGGAGGGCGGCGTAGTCGAGACGGGCGTCGTCGGCCAGGTCGAGCTCGGTGACGGGGACGACCAGGGCCCCGGGCGCCTCACCCGTCCGGTCCGGTCCGGGGGGGGTGACATAGAGCTCGATGAGCCCGGCCTCGGCCGAGGTCCCGAGGTCGACCACGGTGTGGGGGAAGACGGCAGGGGCCGGCCCGGCGGGGTCGCCCTCGGCCACGAGGTGGACGACCACGACGGGGTCGGCGATCCGGGCCTTGGCGGCCACGGTGACCTGGAGGACGTCGGCCAGGTAGGCGTCGTGGAGCTCCCCGAAGCCGTCCCGGGCCCGGGCCAGCCGGCCCAGGCCCGGAGGGGCCTCGGCGGTGGCGGATAGGCCGGCGACGGTAAGGGATCCGGCGGTGTCGGCCAGCTCCTCGACGGCGAGGAGGGCCCCCTGGGAGGTGACGACGAGGGCGGAGCGGGGACCGAAGGCGCCGGCCACGCTCCGGGCCAGCGCCAGCTCGGCCCGGGTGGCGGTGTCAGCGGTTCCGGCCGGGACGGGGGCGAAGGCGTCGAGGTCGAAGCTGTCGATCCCGCTGTAGCGCCAGACCTCCTCCGACTCGGCGGGGAGCGCGGTGAGCTGGGTCCGCTCCCAGGCCTCGGTCCGGCGGCGCGACAGCCAGGCGGGACCGGCCAGGGCCGCAGACGCGTCGGCAGTGAAGGTGCTCAGGTCGATTCCTCGCTCGGGGATGCCGGCTGCGTGGTGAGGGCGCTCGGGGGCGCCGTCCGAACCGGAAGAGGTCTCCGCCATTGTATGTCTCCCGGACCGGACCCCGGTCCCGGGCGGGGGACAGGGAGGGAGGATCCACGGACGGTTCGCCGCCCTGGGCGGGGCCGACAGGGAGCTCGGGCAGCCGGTTCGGGACGACGTCCCGAGGGCGGCCGTCTTCGAGCCGTGATCCTCCTCGACACCAACGTCATCTCCGAGCTGACCCGCCGGGAGCCCGACCCCGGCGTGCTGGCCTGGATCGACGGCCTGGCTGCGGACGAGGTCTGGACGACAGCCATCACCGCCGCCGAGCTCCTCTCGGGGTTGGCCAGGCTTCCGGCGGGACGGCGGCGGAACGAATTGACCGGTGCCGTGGAGGGGCTCCTGAGGGAGGACCTCGCCGGCCGGATCGAACCCTTCGACGCCGAGACCGCCGGCCACTACGCCCTGCTCGTGGCCGAGCGGATCGGGGCCGGTCAGCCCATCAGCGTCCCCGACGCCCAGATCGCCGCCATCTGCCGGAAGCGGCGGGCCACCCTTGCCACCCGGAACACCAGGGACTTCGAAGGCACCGGGATCGACCTGGTCAACCCCTGGCACCTGAACTGACCGGGGCCAGCTCCGGAGGCCGCCGGTAGGCTGCCGCCATGGCACCGTCCGACGTCCTCACCCTCGAGACCGAGGGCCATCTGGCCACGCTGTGGCTGGACCGGCCCGAGGCCCGCAACGCCATGGGACCGGCCTTCTGGGCCGATCTCCCCGTGGTCATGGCCGAGGTCTCGGCCGACCCCGAGGTCCGGGTCGTGGTCATCGCGGCCCGGGGCCCCCAGTTCTCGGTGGGGCTCGACCTGAAGTCGATGGGGGGGATCCTGTCCGGCGGTGGCGGCGGGGCCGGCCCGACGTCGGCCGGAGCCCGGGCCGCCGCCATCCGGGCCGGGGTCCTCGACATGCAGGGGTCGATCAACGCCGTGGCCGACTGCCCGAAGCCGGTGATCGCCGCCGTCCACGGCTACTGCATCGGCGGGGGGGTCGACCTCATCGCCGCCTGCGATATCCGGCTGGCCTCGGCCGACGCCCTGTTCTCGGTCCGGGAGACGAAGATGGCCATCGTGGCCGACCTGGGCAGCCTCCAGCGTCTGCCCCGGATCATCGGGAAGGGCCAGGTGGCCGAGCTGGCCTTCACCGGGAAGGACATCACGGCCGCCCGGGCCCGGGAGATCGGCCTCGTGAACGAGGTCTTCCCCGATGTGGACAGCCTCCTGGCCGGGGCCCGGGCCCTGGCCGGGGAGATCGCCGCCAACTCCCCCCTCGTCGTCCAGGGGACGAAGGCGGTCCTCACCGCCTGCGAGGACCGGACGGTGGCCGAGGGGCTCGACTACGTGGCCACCTGGAACGCCGGCTTCCTCCAGACCGACGACCTGGTCGAGGCCATGACGGCCTTCATGGAGAAGCGGCCCCCGAACTTCACGGGCCGGTAGCCGGCTCCCGGCCGCTCAGCCGGCCAGAGCGGAGGGATCGGCGAAGGCCAGGAGGCCGGTGCGGTCCTCGGGCAGGACGAAGCCGGCCCTGATGGTGGCATCGGCGTCGGCGTCGTACCGGGCCAGGTAGGCGGCGGGCGAGGGGTAGAGCTGGGCCAGCCGGCCGGCCGTGAAGGGCGTGGTCGAGCCGAGGAGGAGGCAGATCACCGACGGGTTCGGGCTCGGCGCCCCGGAGAGGGTCGCCACCGGCACGTCGACGGGCGGCGTCCGGATGCCGCCCAGGGCGATCCCGTCGGGGTCGCGTTGGACCTGGGGTGTGGCCCCGGGGGCCACCTCGATGCGGGGGGCGGTGACCGGGGCCCGGCCGGTGCGAACCCAGGTGGTGAGGGCGCCGAGCCCGGCCTCGGCCACGAGGTACATCGGGCCGTTGTTGATGGGGACGCCGCAGTCGATGGCCCCGGCGGTGGACCCGAGGAGGTGGGCGTCGGCGTGGGCCGTGCCGGTGACCTCCCAGAGCCGGAACCGGTCGCTGTCGTCCTGGCGGGCCCGGTAGGAGTCGAGGACGCTGGTGACGTCCGACTCCGACTGGACGTCGAGGACGGGGGCGGGCTGGTCGGTCCGGAAGATCACGGGGGTGCCGGCGATGGCGCTGGCCAGGTCGGCCGATGCTCCGGGGCCGACCAGCGGGAGCCCGACGGCGCCCCGGCTGTGGACGAAGAAGCCGTCGAATTCGCCGGTGAGGGGCTGGACACCGTCGTAGTAGGTCACGAGGGCGAAGGCCGACTGGGACTCCCCGATGGCCAACACGGTCCGGGGCTTCAGCCCGCCCAGGCCGTTCCCGGCCCGGGCGGCCCGGGCCACCTGGGTGTAGATGTCGAAGGAGAAGCCGTCGCCGGGATGGCTGAGGTTCCCGTAGCGGGCCGGGTCGATCTTGACGAGGCCGGCGCCCACCACGCCGGCGCCGGCCACCCCCGGCACCGTCACCAGGACCGGCCCACCCATGACCCCGATGAGCTGGGCCGAGACCCCCACCCAGATGTCCCCCTGGCGGATGAGCTCGTCGTGGAGGGTGGCCCAGTCCGGGTCGGCGTCGACCCCGCCACTCACGTTCAGCCACTCGACGACGACCGTCCCGCTGAACCTGGCCGGGTCGGCGGTCCTCCGGACCAGCACCCGGGTCCGGTAGGGGGCGGTGCCGTTCGGGACGAAGGACCAGTGGCCGTCGGCGGTCAGGGCACCGCTGTCCCGGTAGGAGGTAGCGGTGCCCGAGGCGTCGAATTCCTGCTCGACGTAGCCGGCCTGCTGGAGGTTCACGGTGACGGGGGAACCGATGAAGACGCCGGTGCCGGCGGTGAGCGGCCCGGTCAGGACGGCCGCCGGCCCAGTCGGGCGGGGTTGGGGCGTGGGTGACGACGCCGTGGTGCTACCGGCTCCTCCACACGCGGCCAGGATGGCGCCGCACAGCAGCACCAGGGCCACCCGGCCCCTCCCCCTTCTGCCGTTCACCGGCCACACCCTACTGGGGGTCTACTCGGGGAAGGCCTGCCTGATCCGGACGGCCAGGAGCTTCTCCACCAGGGCCGTCGGGAGGGGCGTGTCCACGGGGAACTGGAGGGCCCCCTTCGTCTGGCCATAGCCGGCGAGGTCGTCGGCCAGCTCGGCGAGGACGGATCCGCTGTGAGGGAGGTAGCTCAGATGCCCCTTGAAGGCGGCGAACCCGGCGATCACCGTCCCCCGGAGCCGGAAGGCCGGCATCTTGTAGGAGATCCCCTCCTCGACACCGGGGACGGCCTGGACGATGGTGGCCCGGAGGGCCTCCAGGGTGGACCGCTTGGGCTCCTCCACGCCGACCAGGTAGGCGTCGACCTCGTCGCTGGACATCACCCTCCTACCGGTTGTACTTGACCTTCTTCTTCGAGATCCGGCCGACGGCCAGGCCAGCTCGTAGGGGCCCCCGACCCGACGAAGTCGGCTCTGATCCGCTCCACGTCGACCTGGTGGCCGAAGTCGACCCAGAACCGGTGGAGATGGCTGGCCTGGTCCTTCGTGTCCCAGCCCATTGTCCCGCGTCTCTTTCCTCAGGCCCGGATGCTCCGGCCCGGTCGAGATGAACCTAGTGGCGCTGCCAGGGCCAGCGGCGCTTCCGGTTCGACTTCGCCTCGACCGCGGCCCGGTTCCGCTCGGCCTCGGCCAGGGCGTCGGGGACGATGGCGTTCACGATGTCCTCGGCCTGGTCCAGGAGGGCGATGGTCTCGGGGCCTCCGGTCCCGGGCTCGTCCTCGAGGGCGGGCTCCACGAGGCTGCCGTGGACCCAGCCGGCGTCGGCCAGGCGACGCTCGTACTTGGGACAATTGTCGGGGCAGCGCCAGGGAGCCTCGGGGGCCAGATCCAACTCGCAGAACCGGGCCACCTCGCCCGAGGCGTAGGTCCGGCTCTGAAAGTGCTTGCACTCCTCGCGCATCGGCACCCTCCCATCCTGCCACCTCCCGGGGTGGGGAAGGGCCCAGAGGACGGCCGGCTCCCGTGGGACAATGGACCGGTGGACGGGGGGGATCCGAGCGGCGGGGACGACGACCCCCGTCCGGGTATATGGCAGCGGCAGTTCACCCTTCCGGGGTTGCACCGGGCCTGGACCTGGTACCTATCCCTCCGGGGTCTAGGCGTGGCGCTGGCGGCCGAGGCGGTCGTCCTGGCCGCCTTCACCGTCGGGACGGTCGTAGGAATCGTCCAGCGGCAGCTCCCAGTGGTCTTCCCCCGACCGGCCAGCATCGTCGAGCCGGGCCGGGTCGACTGGGGGGCGGCTGCGGCATTCCTCCTACCCCTGGCGGCCGGGGCTCTGCTGTGCGGGGCGGGCGCGGTGGCCGCCCTCCGGATGTCAGGGCAACCCGCCGACCCCCCGGTCAGCCTGGCCACGGCCCGGCGCCGGGACCTCCTCTCGGCGGTGGTGGTGGCCCTGCCGGTGGGGATCGTGGCCGTGTTGGCATCATCCGGCGGTCCCGGGGAGTTGACGGCTTCTCCGTTCTTCTTCATCAACCGCTCCACGATCGACATGGGGGTGGCCCTTTTCTTTGTCGCCGGCGTCGCCGTCGTGGCCGCCGTCGGACCGCTCCGTCAGGGCACCTCTACCTGCGGAGCCGGACCGTCCTCGTCGTGGCCGTCGGCGTTGCCATTCTGGCAATCCTTCCCGCCCACGGCGAGCGGTCGTACCTGGGCACTCTCGACTGGGAGAAGGGCTTCTCCGGGGGAGCCTTCTGGATCGACGGGCCGCCGTCGGCGTCGGGCCGCTACGACAGCATCGCCGACATCTCCTGCCCGACCACGACGACCTGCGTCGTGACCGCCACGACGGCCCCGTTGGCCCTCCACGGAACGGCACGCATCCGTTGGGCCTGGGGAACGCTCACCGGGGCCCGACTGGCCGTAACCGGAAGCGGCAACGCCGTCGGGAACCTCCGGACCACGTTTCCGATCGCTCCGGTCCGCGTCAGCTGCTCGTCGGTATCGAGGTGCGTGGTGCCAGGAGCTGGCCAGCCCTCGATCGTCGACGCCAGCGACGACGGCGGGAGCACCCTGACCCCGGCGACAGTGCCGGCCGACCCCCCGGTGGACGGCCACGACGCGCCGTACCGGTTCCACTGCGACCCGGGGAGCTGGTGCTACGGGGCCGACGGAAGCCGGCTCATCCGCTCCACCGACGGCGGCCTGACGTGGACCACCCTGGTCGACATCCCCCCGGCGCCGAAACCGGCCCCGCACCATCCGGCTCCCCTGGTGGAGCGGATCGGGGGCGGGACCTGCAGCACCGTCGACGACTGCGTCGCCGTGGGATCCGACGGCGACCAGGCCGCCCTGACGACGGTGACCACCGACGGGGGAGCCACCTGGTCCACGGGATCGGTGCCCCCGGCGGCCACCTCGCTCGACGAGGTCAGCTGCTCCGGACCCCTCCAGTGCACGGCGCTGGCCACCCTCGTTGGATCGGGGTACTTCGGGACCAAACTGTCGCTGGCTTCGACCAACGACGGGGGCCGGTCCTGGACCCTGGCCGAGACGGTCCCCTGGGTGGGCGAGGTCAACGGTCTCTCCTGCCCGTCGGCCGACGTCTGCCTCCTGACCGGAACGATCACCGGCACCGACGACATCTTCGGCGGCGGCAGCACCGGCGGCCCCTACCAGCGCCCCTACGACCAGGGCGTCGTCCTGGGCACCTCCGACGGGGGGACCAGCTGGCAGATGCAGCTCCAGCTCGGGGGGAACTCCGCCGTGTCGTCGGTCAGCTGCAGCACCGACAACGACTGCGCGGCCGGGGTGGGCGGCAACCTGGTGAGCGGGAACCCACCCGCCGGAGCCGGGGTCGAGATCACCACCGACGGGGGACGGAACTGGCAGCTCGTTGCCTTCCCGACATTCCCGGTCAAGGGCTGAGCCTGCCGTCCAACTGGGGTTCTCATCGAAAAGTGAAAACTCCTGTACAGGGAACGGATGTTGTCGAAGACGGAGATCGTGTGGCGCCAGCTGCTGATCGAGGCGCGTCGCTCCGAGGGAGATGGGAGCTGTGGAGGAGAGTTAGAACGGCCTCATCGTCTATGACCCGATCCGCCTCCTGCTGCACTGGGCCGGACATCGGCGCCTCCGCCGGGACAAGCCACTCACCGTCCACACCGGGCTGGCGGTCGACGACATCGAGGCCCGGCTCCCGGCGACGGCGACCCTGACCGGTGCGGCCGGCTATGCCCGAAGGTTCTCGAACAGGGTGTCGGACTACTCGGTCGTCTACGCCTACTCCCCCGATCCCGATGAGGTCCTTGCGCCATGCCGGATCTCGTCGGCAGCCCCAACTATCCCGATGCCGTCGTCATCGGCGGTTGGGGAACGTGGCTCCACATCGCCCGGATCATCCTCGAATCCCAAGGCGACTGGGACTGGGAAAAGGTCATCCGACCGGCAATCAGCCAGCTTCACCACGCGACTGGATGGCTGACCGCCTCCGACCTCAGCCGACCGAGCCCTCCATCTGGAGCTCGATGAGCCGGCTCCACTCCACGGCGTACTCCATGGGGAGGGTCCGGGTGATGGGCTCGATGAAGCCGTTGACGACCATGCCCATGGCCTGGGCCTCGGAGAGTCCCCGGGACATGAGGTAGAAGAGCTGGTCCTCGCCGACCTTCGAGACGGTGGCCTCGTGGCCGATCTGGGCGTCGCGCTCCTGGACCTCCATGTAGGGCTTGGTCTCGGAGGTGGACTCCTCGTCGAGGATGAGGGCGTCGCAGCGGACGAAGCTCTTGGAGTTCTTGGCCCCCTCCTCCACCCGGACGAGACCCCGGTAGGTGGAGATCCCGCCGTCCTTGGAGATGGACTTGGAGACGATCGTCGAGGTGGTCTCGGGGGCGGCGTGGACCATCTTGGCCCCGGCGTCCTGGTGCTGGCCGGGACCGGCGTAGGCGACAGAAAGAACCTCGCCAGAAGCTTTTGGTCCTACAAGATAAACAGAAGGATACTTCATAGTCAAACGACTTCCGATGTTGCCATCGATCCATTCGACATGTGATTCGGCTTCTGCCCTAGCCCTCTTTGTAACGAGATTATAGACGTTATTGGACCAGTTTTGAATGGTCGTGTATGTAATGCGAGAACCGGGAAGCGCCACGAGCTCGACCACGGCGGAGTGGAGCGAGTCGGAGGTGTAGACGGGGGCGGAGCAGCCCTCGACGTAGTGCACCTGGGAGCCCTCGTCGGCGATGATCAGGGTCCGCTCGAACTGGCCCATGTTCTCCGTGTTGATCCGGAAGTAGGCCTGGAGGGGCATCTCGACGTTGACGCCGGGGGGGACGTAGATGAAGGATCCCCCGGACCAGACGGCCGAGTTGAGGGCGGCGAACTTGTTGTCGTTGGGCGGGATGATCGTCCCGAACCACTTCCGGACGATCTCGGGGTAGTCCCGGACGGCGGTGTCCATGTCGCAGAAGAGGACGCCCTGGGCCTCGAGCTCGACCCGGTTCCGGTGGTAAACGACTTCCGAATCGTACTGACTGGTCACTCCGGCCAGGTACTTCCGCTCGGCCTCGGGGATCCCGAGCTTCTCGTAGGTGTTCTTGATCGACTCGGGGAGGTCGTCCCAGGCGTCGACCTGATGGTCGGTGGGCTTGACGTAGTAGTAGATGTCGTCGAAGTCGAGGTCGGGCATGTTGACGGCGAACCAGGGGGCCATGGGCTTGGCCCAGAACTTCTGGAGGGACCGGAGCCGGAACTTCAGCATCCAGTCAGGCTCGCCCTTGCGCTCGGACATGTCCCGGACGACGCCCTCGGAGAGGCCCTTCTTGGGCTTGTAGACCGAGGTGTCGACGTCGCTCCAGCCCAGCTTGTAGCGACCGAGATCGAGATCTGTGGTGGCCATAGGTCTCTCCTGCGTTGGGGGGGTCGCCCGGAGTCCCCGGGGATTTCTCCTATCTAGATAGTAACAACCCGGGGGGTCGGGGTCGACCCTCGGGAGGAGCGGAGGCCCGCAGATCTGCCAAGATCCCGTCCGTGGACCCCACCCCCTCCCCCCTCCAGGCCGTCCCGGCCCCGGTGCCCTCCGCCCCCCGGGCCGAGCGCCGGCCCACCGTCCTCGAGACCCACGGGGACCGGCGGGTCGACGACTGGTTCTGGCTCCGGGACCGGGACGACCCGGCCGTCGTCGAGCACCTCCGGGCCGAGAACGCCTGGACCGACTACGCCACCGCCCACCTGGCCCCCCTCCGGGAGGAGCTCTTCGCCGAGATCCGGGCCCGGATCGTGGAGACGGACCTCTCCGTCCCGGTCCGCAAGGACCGCTGGTGGTACTACCAGCGGACGGTGGAGGGCCAGGCCTACGCCATCCACTGCCGGCTCCCTGTCGAGAGCCCCGACCGGGACCCGGCCACCCCCCCGACCGCTCCGGAGGGATCGAATCCAGGCGAGACCTGGGCCGACGAGGAGATCCTCCTCGACGAGAACGCCCTGGCCGAGGGCCACGCCTACTTCGACGTGGCCAACCTCTCGGTGAGCCCCGGTGGAGGCCGCCTGGCCCTGGCCGTCGACACGACCGGGGACGAGCGGTTCACCCTCCGGTTCCGGGAGCTGGTCGGGAGCGGGCACGCCGGGGAGGACCCCGCCGAGGAGATCGAGGGGACCTCCTACGGACTGGCCTGGGCCAACGACGACCGGACCGTCTTCTACACCCGGCCCGACGCCGCCAACCGGCCCCACCAGCTCTGGCGTCACCGGGTCGGGACCCCCCCGGCCGACGACGACCTCCTCTTCGAGGAGGCCGACGAGCGGTTCCACCTGGGAGTGGGCCGGACCAAGGACGGGGTCTTCGTCGTCCTCGAGCTCCAGTCCAAGGTGACCTCGGAGGCCCACATCCTGGCCGCCGACGACCCCGGGGGGGAGTTCCGGCTGGTCGAGCCCAGACGGCAGGGGGTGGAGTACGGCCTCGAGCACCACCGGGACCACCTCCTCATCATGACCAACGACGGGGCCGAGAACTTCCGGCTGGTGGCCGCCCCCGACACCGACCCCGTCCGGGCCCGCTGGCGGGAGGTCATCCCCCACCGTCCCGACGTCCGTCTCGACGGCGTCGACATCTTCGCCGGCCACCTCGTGGCCTACGAGCGCCTCGAAGGGGTGGCCCGGATCCGGGTCCACACCCTGGGAATCGACCCCGCCGGGGGGGCCGGACCCTGGGGGGAGCCGTTGGGGGAGGGACGGCTGGTCCCCGCCCCCGAGCTGCCCTCGACGTCGTGGGGGGGGCCGAACCCCGAGTTCGGGAGCACCGTCCTGCGCTACGAGTACTCCTCCCTCGTCACCCCCCGCTCCGTCTCCGACCTCGACCTCGTGACGGGGGAGACGGTCCTCCGCAAGCGCCAGGTCGTCCTCGGGGGCTACGAGCCCGGCGACTACGTCACGGAGCGGGTCTGGGCCACGGCCCCGGACGGGACCCGGGTCCCCATCTCGATCGTCCGCCGGGCCGACACCCCCCGGGACGGGACCGCCCCCGGCCTCCTCTACGGCTACGGCTCCTACGAGGCCTCCATGGACCCCGTCTTCTCCTCCATCCGCCTCAGCCTCCTCGACCGGGGCTTCGTCTACGCCATCGCCCACGTCCGGGGCGGGGGGGAGATGGGCCGACGCTGGTACGAGGAGGGGAAGATGCTGGCCAAGGCCAACACCTTCACCGACTTCGTGGCCTGCGCCGCCACCCTCGTCGAGCAGCGCTTCGTCGACCCGGCCCAGCTGGTGGGCCGGGGGGGCTCGGCCGGGGGGCTCCTC
Source organism: Acidimicrobiaceae bacterium (assembly GCA_003151955.1). Lineage (GTDB taxonomy): Bacteria > Actinomycetota > Acidimicrobiia > Acidimicrobiales > UBA8190 > PALSA-743. The sequence continues at coordinate 58,431 of PLZB01000085.1, read as the reverse complement.
ATCGGGGCCGTGGCCAACCTGGCCCCGGACCGGTTCCGGGCCCTCGTGGCCGAGGTCCCCTTCGTCGACTGCCTGACCACCATCCTCGACGAGACCCTCCCCCTCACCGTGATCGAGTGGGAGGAGTGGGGGAACCCGGGGGCCGACCCGGCCATCTACGAGGCCATGAAGGCCTACACCCCCTACGACGGGGTCCGGCCCGGCCGCTACCCCGACATCCTGGCCACCGCCGGCCTGGAGGACCCCCGGGTGGGCTTCTGGGAGCCGGCCAAGTGGGTCCAGAAGCTCCGCCGGGCCGACCCCGAGGGCCGGATCCTCCTGAAGGTCGAGCTCGAGGCCGGCCACGCCGGGCCCTCCGGCCGCTACGAGGCCTGGAAGGAGGAGGCCTTCGTCCTGGCCTTCATCCTCGACGAGGTCGGCCTGGCCACCTGAGCCCGGCCGGGCCCGGCCTCTCTCAGGCCGTGTTGGGCTGGAAGGTGAGGACGAAGGGGGCGGGGTAGGCGTCGCCGAGGGCCACGGGAACCCCGTTCAGGGTCAGGCTGGCCCCGGACGACCCGATCTGGACGGCGACGGTCCCGGTGCCGGCGATGGTGACCGGCACCCCCGGTTGGGCCGAGCCGGCCGAGAGGACGGTGGCCGGTCCCGTGGTGGGGACGGTCCTGGCCTCGATCCAGCAGCTCCGGGTCACCGAGACGACCACGGTGTAGCTGGCCCCCGGGGTGGTCACCGTGGCCGCCGCCGTCCCGTTGGCGACGGGCTGGAAGACGGCCGGGACCGTGGTGGTCGTGCTGGCCGGGACGGTGGTCTGGGTGTGGGGCCGGGTGGTGGAGACGCTGACCGAGGTGCTGCTCGTGCCTCCGGCCCTCGGGGTCGTGGTCCCCCCGGTGAGGAGGACGGCCCCGGCGACGGCGCCCCCGAGGACGAGGACGGCCACCGTCAGGGTGACGGCGGCCCGGACCCTCCGGGGGACGGGTCCGGGTCGACCCGAGCCGGGCCGGCCCAGCGGGGGACGGCCGAGGCCGGGGCCCAGGGGTCGGGAGGGGGCCAGGATGGGGACCCGGCCGGGAGGGGAGTCCAGGTCGGAGATGGCCACGGTGACATCCCCCTGGCCCGGGGAGTGGGCCGTGAGCCCCCCGACGGCGTCGTCGAAGACGAGATCCGCTGGGGCCGGGACCGTGGACCCGTCGGGATGCTCATCGGCCCGGTCGGGCTGCGGCCCGGTCCGGGGCCGGGGGACGGGAGCGGCCACGGGACGGACCAGCCCCGAGGCCGGGGCCGGCAGGGAGATCGAGGGCCGGATCCGGCTGTCGGGGGGCCGGACCGAGGACTTGGGGGGCTCGTTCCCGGACATGGTCCGGAGCGTGTCGAGGGTCTGGCGGTAGTCCCGGACCGAGGACCGCTCGTCCCCGCCCTGGCGCCAGGTCAGCCGGGCCACGGCGGCGATGACCACCCCGACCACACCCACGACCACCAGGAAGACGACTCCGGACACAGCCCCATTCAAGTCAAGGAACGGCCCGAGCGGTACTGCGGGTCCCGGACCGGTCCCAAGAGGACCGCTCCGGAGGTCAGGTCCGGAGCCCGTAGTGGGGTCGGAGGGCGGGGTTTATGGCGTCCGCCGTGGGGTTCTGGCCGTCCCGGCCCGACAGGACGGGGTCGGTCACGCCCCAGTCGGCCCCGACGGCGGGATCGTCCCAGGCCAGGCCCAGCTCGTCGGCGGGGTTGTAGTAGCTGTCGACGAGGTAGCAGAGGAGGAGGTCGGTGAGCGAGGCGAAGCCGTGGGCCACCCCGGGGGGGATGAAGAGCCCCCGGTCCTCGGCCCCGTCGAGGTCGAGCTGGAGGGTGGCCCCCACCGTGGGGGAGCCGACCCGGAGATCGTGGAGGACCACCCGGGCCCGGCCCCGCAGGACGTACCAGTAGTCGGCCTGGTGGAGGTGGTAGTGGAGGCCGACGACGGCCCCGGCCTGCTTCTCGGAGCGATTCCCCTGGAGCATCTCCCGGCCCAGGGGGAACCAGCTCCGGCGGTAGGTCTCGACGAACCGGCCCCGCTCGTCACCGTGGGCCTCGGGCTCGACCACGATGACGTCGGCGATGACCTCGGAGGGGATGATGGCGGGCACGGGCCGTCAGGTTACTCAACGGTGAAGCGGCCGAATCCCCCCCGGTAGTAGAGGAGGGGGGAACCGGGGTTGACGCCCATGTCCCTCACCTCGCCGAAGACGATCTCGTGGTCCCCGGCGTCGTGGGCCAGGAGGAGCTCACACTCGATCCAGGCCAGGGCCCCCTGGAGGCGGGGGGCACCGTTGCCCCCCGGCTCCCAACCCACCCCGACGAACTTGTCCCTCCCGGTGACGGCGAAGTCCCGGGCCAGGGCCTCCTGGGTGGACGAGAGGACGTTGACGCAGAAGGAGCCCGCCTCGGCGATCCGGGGCCAGCTCGTCGAATTCTTCCCCGGGGCCAGGGCCACCATGGGGGGATCGAGGGAGAGGGAGGAGAAGGACTGGCAGGTGAAGCCGACCGGCTCCCCCTCCTCGGTGGCCGTGACGACGGTCACCCCGGTGGCGAAGTGCCCCAGGGTCTCCCGGAACCGGGCCGTGTCGAAGCTGGTGGCGCTCATCTCCCTACCTTCCCTGATGTGGGCCCGCCGGCCGCCGGGCCGCGGCCGGAGGGTCAGTGGGGGCCGAGCTCGAGCGTCAATCCTTCCGCGGCGCCCACCACCGCGTCGAGACGGGCCGCGGCGGGCAGCCGGCCCGCCTCCTCGACGAGACGGTCGATCTCGTCGTCGCCGTGGGCGGGGTCGTGGTGGAAGAGGGCCAGCCGGCGGGCCCCGGCCTGGGCCGCCACGTGGACGGCGTAGGCCGCGGTGGAGTGGCCCCAGGCCTCCTTGGCCGCGAACTCCGGACCGGTGTACTGGGCGTCGTGGATGACGAGGTCGGCCCCGTCACAGAGGTCGAGGACGCCCGGGTCGATGCCGGCGAGGTCGTGGGGGGCCTGGTGGTCGGAGACGTAGGCCACCGAGACCCCGTCGGCCTCGATCCGGAATCCCAGGGTGGTCCCGAGGTGGGGGACGAGCCGGACCCGGATCTTGGCCGAGCCGACGGCGAGGTCGTCGTCGGCCACCTCGTGGAAGTCGATGCCCCCGTGGAGCTCCTTGACCTCGACCGGGAAGAAGGGGGGCTGGACGACCCGGTCGATGGCGGCCTGGAGGCCGCCTCCCTCCTGGGGGGGGCCGTAGAGGGTCATGGTGGCGCCGGGCTGCTGGATGGGGGTGAAGAAGGGGAGCCCGATGAGGTGGTCCCAGTGGAGATGGGTCAGCAGGGCCGTGATCTCCGGGGGCCCGCTCCGACCGTAGGAGGCGGCCCACTCCTGGCCCAGGGGCCGGAGTCCGGTGCCGAGGTCGACGATGATGGGGTGGCCGTCGTCGGGCTCGACGACGACGCAGGAGGTGTTCCCCCCGTAGCGGCGATAGGTATCGCTGGAACAGGGACAGGAACCCCGGACCCCGAAGAACTTCACTCGCAGCGGACGACCCCCTCCCGGATCCTCCTCCCCCCCGGCTGGACCCCGCCGACGGGAAGACCCCACTCAGGGAACCGAGACTACTCTTCGGCGATGGACCTGCGGACGGTGACGGCCAACCGGGTGGAGTTCTCCTACCTGGAGGCCGGCCCACCCGACGGCCCCCTGGCCCTCTGCCTCCACGGCTTCCCCGACACGGCCCAGACCTGGCGGCACCTCTTCCCCAGCCTGGCCGGGGCCGGCTACCACGCCGTGGCCCCCTGGATGCGGGGATATGCCCCCACCGCCCTCCCGGCCGAGTCCCACTACCAGACCGGGGCCCTGGCCGTGGACGCCTGCTCCCTCCACGAGGCCCTGGGGGGCACCGACGAGGCCGTCATCATCGGCCACGACTGGGGGGCCCACGCCACCTTCGGCGCCGCCGGCCTGGAACCGGACCGGTGGCGGCGGGTGGTGGCCCTGGCCCTGCCGCCCCTCTCGGCCCTGGCCACGTCCTTCTTCAGCTACACCCAGATCAGGCGGAGCTTCTACATCTTCTTCTTCCAGTCCCCCCTGGCCGAGACGGCCGTCTCCATGAACGGCTACGCCTTCCTCGACCACCTCTGGGCCGACTGGTCCCCCGGCTACGACGCCGACTGGGACGTGGCCCAGGTCAAGGCGGCCCTGGGGGACTCCGAGCACCTGGCCGCCGCCATTGGCTACTACCGGGCCATGTTCGACCCCGCCCTCCACGACCCCCGCTACCAGATCGCCCAGGACGCCGCCAACGGGAGCCCGCCCCAGCCCACCCTCTACCTCCACGGGGAGGACGACGGCTGCCTCGGGATCGACGCCGTCGGGAACGTCCTCCCCTACCTGGCCGAGGGCTCCGAGCAGGTCACCGTGTCGGGGGCCGGCCACTTCCTCCACCTGGAGAAGCCCGACGGGGTCAACGCCGAGATCATGGAGTTCCTGGGCCGCTGAGGGGCGCCCGGGGACCGGTCAGACGTACTGGGGGGCGACGACGGGGCGGATCTTCGAGAACCGCTCCCCCATCTCGGCCACGAGCGCCATGTGGGCCAGGATCTCGTCCCGGGCCCGCTCGGCCCCGTCGTCGAGACCGGTGAGGGACTCGATCTTCCAGTGGCGGAGCACCACCGGGACGAGGACCTGGTCGTGGAACTGGGTGTAGTCGAAGATCTTGGCCAGGGCCACGTTGTAGGAGTGCTTCTCGAAGCCCGGGATGCCGGTACCGGGCATCTCGAAGGTCTTCACCATCCGGGCCATGGCCGGCATCATGGCGTTGGGGTCCAGCTCGAGCGCCACCGTGGCCAGGTCCCGGTAGAAGAGGAAGTGGAGGTTCTCGTCGGCGGCCACCCGGGTCAGGATGGCCTTTCCGGCCGGGTCCTCGATGTGCTTGCCCGTGTTGTGGTGGGCGATCCGGGTGGCCAGCTCCTGGAGGCTCACGTAGACGAGGCCCTCGAGGGCGTTGGTGGCGTAGTCGGGGTAGTAGCCCACCCCGATCTGCTTCATCCGGGCCCGCTCGAGGGCAACCGGGTCGATGACCCGGTTGATGTGGATCCAGTCCCTGATGACGGTGGAATGGCGGTCCTCCTCGGAGGTCCAGCGCCGGCTCCACTCCCCCCAGATCCCACCGTCGGCCGAGAAGGTCCGGTGGAGGGCCAGGGTGTAGAAGGGGAGATTGTCCTCGGTCAAGAGGTTGAGGAAGAGGGCGCTGCGGACGGCCTTGGTGGTCTGGAAGTCCCCCGCCGACCAGGTCCACTCGGGGTCATAGTCCTGACCCCGGGACCACTGCACCATCTGGTGCGGGAACCATTCCTTGGCCATCGACAGGTGCCGCTCGTAGAGCGACACCACGGTCGGAGCAAGCTCGTCGAGAATCCCCCCCGGGTTCATGAACTCAAGCGTAGGCCCATCCCGGCAAAGAGACAAGCGGTCGGGCCCGAATTGGTTGGCCGGAGGCGCCAATCATGCCAAATGGAGGCGGTTCCGGCCGTCGAGGCGGGCCAGGCCCTCGGCCACCAGGGCCCGGGCCACCCGGGAGGCCCGATCGGGGTCGTCGGGCCAGCCCGCCGCGGCGGGCTGGCCGGCGGCCGGAAGGGGGCCGAGCCGGAGGGCGGCCACCAGCCGGCCCCGGCCCTGGCGGTCCGAACCCTCGAAGGCCTGCTGGACGGTGGCCGGCCGCCAGGGGTCGGGGGGCGGGCGGCCCGCCGCCGACCAGGGGCACCGGTCGGCCAGGGGACAGCGATGGCAGGCCGGGGCCCGGGCCGTGCAGCAGGTGGCCCCGAGCTCCATGACCGACTGGTTCCAGAGCCAGGCCCGGCCGGGGGGGAGGAGGTGGTCGGCGAGATCCTGGGCCTCGGCGGCCCGCAGCGGACAGCCGGCCACACCCCGGGCCAGGACCCGGGCCACGTTGGTGTCGACGACGGCGGCGTCGGCCTCGAAGGCGAAGGCGAGGACGGCCCGGGCCGTGTAGGGGCCCACCCCGGGCAGGGCCAGGAGGGCGGGGAGGTCCCGGGGAAGGCTCCCCCCGTGGCGGTCGTCGACGGCCTGGGCGGCCCGCTGGAGGTTGAGGGCCCGGCGGTTGTAGCCGAGGCCGGCCCAGGCCCGGATCACGTCGCCCGGTCCGGCGGAGGCGCAGGCGGCCGGGGTCGGGAACCGGTCGAGGAAGGCCGTCCAGGGCCCGACGACCCTGCCGGCCTGGGTCTGCTGGAGCATGACCTCGCTCACCAGGACGGCCCAGGGATCCCGGGTCCGGCGCCAGGGGAGGTCCCGGAGGGTGGGAGCGACCCGGAGGACGGCCCGCCGGAGGGCCGTCAGCGCCGGGCCGGCCAGCGGCCCCGGCGGCTCGGTCAATCCCAGACGTCCTCGCCGTAGGGGCGCCGCCGGGCCGGGGCGGCCTCCCGCTTCCAGACCATCAGCTTCCGGCGGAAGTAGCAGACCTCCTCGCCCCGCTGGTTGAAGCCCTTCGTCTCGACCGTGACGATGCCCCGGTCGGGCTTGGAGGAGGACCCGGCCGCGGCCAGGACCCGGGTCTCGGCGTAGATGGTGTCCCCGTGGAAGGTGGGGAACCGGTGGATGAGGGACTCGACCTCGAGGTTGGCGATGGCCGCCCCGCTCACGTCGGGGACGCTCATCCCCAGGACGAGCGAGTAGACGAGGTTCCCGACGACGACGTTCTTCTTGTGGACCGTCTCGTTCTCGGCGAACCACTCGTTGGTGTGGAGGGGGTGGTGGTTCATCGTCATCATGCAGAAGAGGTGGTCGTCGAACTCGGTGATCGTCTTCCCGGGCCAGTGCCGGTAGACGTCACCGACCTCGAAGTCCTCGAGGTGGCGGCCGAAGGGGCGGTCGTAGGTCGTCATGCCGGTCAGGCGGCCGGGGGCGGGGGTGAGGGCCGGGTGGTGAAGCTGAGGGCCCAGTCCTCCCGGGACTCCCCGTCGATGGCGAGCCGCCAGGTGAACCGGTTCCCGGGGAGGAGGGGGAGGGGGCCGAGGTTGACGGCCAGGGCCACGTCGATGGGGGTCCCCTCGGGGACGGTGGTGGGCCGGGCCACCTGGAACTCCCCCTGGACCTCGACGGGGTGGGCCCCCTCGGGGGTCTCGACCATGACGGGCCGGCCGTCGGCGTCCTCGAGGTAGAGGACCCAGAAGTGGCCCACCTCGGCCTCGGTCCAGCCCACGTCGACCTTCATGGCGATGGCCGAGGGCATGGGGTCGGGCCCGGTGAGGGACCAGCCCCCGCCGAGGATGTAGAGCTTGCCGTCGGCCACCTGGGCCGCGTCGCAGAGGAGCATCGTCACCTTCACGGGGGGCAGGCTACCAATGCGGCGGGGGTTCCCGATGCGGCCCCGACCGGGGGCCGGGTAGCGTCGGGTCGTGCCCCAGGTCCTGCGCGACGACGTCTACCGCCGTCCCCTCGCCACCGCCCTCGACCGGCTGGGCCTCGGGCCCGGCTGGCGCTGCGTCGACGTCGGGGCCGGAGGGGGCGACGTGACCGTGGCCCTGGCCGAGATGGTGGGGAGCGGCGGCCGGGTCTACGCCGTCGACAGCGACCCCCGGGCCCGGGACGAGGCGGCCCAGGCCGCCGCCGCCTTCAGCCAGGTCCTGGCCATCACCCAGGCCGCCGAGGACCTCATCCTGCCCGAGCCCGTCGACCTGGCCTTCTGCCGGTTCCTCCTCATGCACGTCATCGACCCGGCCCTGGTCCTGGCCAAGATGGCCGGGGCCGTCCGCCCCGGGGGCTGGGTGGTGGCCCAGGAGCCCATCACCTCGGCCGGCCGGATCGACGGCCTGGCCATGTCGATGCCCGGGGCCCGCCACCCCGACGTCGGGGCCCTCCTCCCGGCCCTGGTCGTCCCGGCCGGCCTGGAGATGGTCGACGCCTGGGCCGAGGCCCCGGCCGGAGCCGGTCCCGGGCCAGTGGCCGATTACCTCGCCTCCCTCACCGGCGTCGACCCCGGCGACGACCCCGTCGTCCTCCCTCCCCTCGTCACCGTGATCGGCCGGGTGCCGGACGCCGTCTGAGCTCGGCTCAGCTCGCTCTTGCCAATCCGTTACCGTGGACGGTAACGTTTACCGATGTCGAAGGTTCGGAGAGGGGGCTCCCTGTGAAGATCCTTGAGGTCGTACCGAATAATCGAAAGCATCTGTTCGAGGTCCGAACCAGGCGGGGGATCATGGTCTTCCCCTATGCCAAGTCCGACCCGGCCCCTTCGCCGACCGACCGACTCGCCGAGGTGTTCGTCGACCCGGAGCTCGGCCGGGAAGGGTTCACCTACCGGCTCAGCTCGGGCGCTGAGGGAAGCGTGCACATCGACTCCGTGCTCGAGTACAACGAGGACCCGTCCTACATGGCGGAGCTGACCCTCTATCGCCTCACCCAGGAGATCCGAACCCGATTGGAGGCCTCGGGACTCTCCCATCGGCAGGTGTCGGACCTGCTTCACACGTCACCGACTCAGCTCTACCGCCTTCTCGACCCGACGAACTATTCGAAGTCCCTCCGACAGCTCATCTCCCTGCTCTACCTCCTCGGTTGCGAAGTCGACGTCGAGGTCCGGGAGCGGCCACCGGGCCGGTTGGCGAGCTGACGAACACGTCGTCGCGTCTTGCCGGGACGAGCCCTACGCCCCGGTAACCTCTCGGGCTGTGACCGACACCCCCTCCCCCGATCTCCCCGCCGCCGCGGCCGCCGTCGAGCTGGCCTCCTCCGTGGTGGCCGGCGCCGTGGGCCGGCTGGCTGTGGCCGAGGGCGGGATCGACGCCCACCAGGTCCTCGCCTACGACCTGGCCCACGCCGCCGCCGCCGTCCGGACGGCCGAGTCCGCCCTCGTCTACGGGGCCCTCGGGGAGGAGGAGGCCGCCATCGCCTGCGCCTTCGTGGCCGACGCCCTGGCCGAGCTGGCGGCCCGGACCATCGGCCGGGAGGAGGCCTGGGGGACCACGGCGGGCTGGCTGGCTCCGGTCGGACCCTTCGTGGCCGCCTTCCGGGACCCCGATTTCCTGGCCGGCCTGGCCGGGGTCCGTGGCGACCGGCACCTCGACCCCGACTTCGAGCTGGTGAGGGAGACCTTCCACCGCTTCGCCGAGGAGCAGCTCCGGCCCCGGGCCGAGCACATCCACCGGGAGAACGCCGACATCCCCGAGGAGATCATCTCGGGGCTGGCCGAGATGGGGGCCCTGGGGCTCTCCATCCCCGAGGAGTACGGGGGGTTCGCCTCCGGAGGGGAGAGCGACTACCTGGGCATGGTGGTCGCCACCGAGGAGCTCTCCTGGGGGTCCCTCGGGGCCGGGGGGTCGCTCATCACCCGGCCCGAGATCCTGAGCCGGGCGCTGGTGGCGGGGGGGACGGAGGCCCAGAAGGCGGAGTGGCTCCCGAAGCTCGCCTCCGGTGAGGTCATGAACGCCGTGGCCGTGACCGAGCCCGACTTCGGCTCCGACGTGGCCAACGTCGTCACCGCCGCCACCCGCAGCGAGGGGGGCTGGCTCGTCAACGGGGTCAAGACCTGGTGCACCTTCGCGGCCCGGGCCGACGTCCTCATGCTCCTGGCCCGGACCGACCCCGACCGGTCGAAGGCCCACCGGGGGCTCTCCCTCTTCGTGGTCCCGAAGCCCCGGGGCGACGGCCACGGCTTCCTCTTCACCCAGGATCCCGCCGCCGACGGTCGGAGCGACCCGGCCGGCCGGATGGAGGGCCGTCCCATCGACACCCTGGGCTACCGGGGGATGCACTCCTATGAGATCGCCTTCGAGAACTGGTTCGTCCCCTCCGCCAACCTCGTCGGGGCCGAGGAGGGGGTGGGCCGGGGCTTCTACTTCCAGATGGCCGGCTTCGAGAACGGCCGGCTCCAGACGGCGGCCCGGGCCCTCGGGGTCATGCAGGCCGCCTTCGAGGCGGCCGAGGACTACGCCGCCAACCGGGTCGTCTTCGGCCGGCCCATCGGGGACTACCAGCTGACCCGGGCCAAGCTGGCCCGGATGGCCGTCCTCATCCAGGCCAGCCGGCAGTTCTCCTTCGAGGTGGCCCGGCTCATGGCCAAGGGGGAGGGGACCCTGGAGGCCTCCATGCTGAAGGCCTACGTCTGCCGGGCCGCCGAATGGGTGACCCGGGAGGCCCTCCAGATCCACGGGGGGATGGGCTACGCCGAGGAGTTCCCCGTCAGCCGCTACTTCGTCGACGCCCGGGTCCTCTCCATCTTCGAGGGGGCCGACGAGACCCTGGCCCTCAAGGTGGTGGCCCGCCGGCTGGTCGAGGACGCCGCCCCCCGCTGACCGCCGCCCGGGCGGAGAATCAGGGGACGCCGAGGAAGACGGCCCCGGCGCCGTAGTCGAGGACGACGGCCCCGAAGGTGCTCAGGGCGTCGGAGCCGAGGAGCCCCTTGATGCCCATGGCGCCGAGGGAGACCGAGATGAGGGTCTGGGCCGCGATGGGGGTGCCCCCCACCGACCAGCTCCCGCTGCCGACCTGGCTGTAGGACTGGACGCAGCCGACGCTCCCGACGGTGACGGAGGCCCCGGTGGTCCGGAGGCGGGCGGCCCGGGCCAGGACCGGGTCGACGGCCGAGAGGGCGGCCCCCGTGTCGAGGGTGAAGAGCCCCGACTGGGACCGGGGGAAGTCGACCCGGAGCTGGATGGCGACGCCTCCCCCCCGGTAGACGGCCACGGTGGCGGCCACCTCCGTCCGGGCCTGGCCCGACGAGAGACCGGTCGGGAGGGGGGCGGTGGCACTGCCCGGGACAGCCGCCTTCACGAGGGGGCCCTCGGGTCCGGGCAGGGTGACCTTCTGGTTGGTGTAGTCGATCCGGACGGCCCCGAACCGGGCCAGGACGTCGGAGCCGAGGAGTCCCTGGGGCTCCCCGGTCCCCCCGAAGCCGGGCACCGAGGAGCTGATGAGGAGCTGGCCGGTGAGGGGGACCGACCCCAGGGACCAGCGGCTCTCCCGGACGGTCTGGGCCTGGGCGTCGCAGCCCACCCCCCCGATGGTGCCGCCCGAGCCGACCGTGGGGAGCCCGAGGGTCGAGGCCAGCCGGCTGTCGATCAGGGACTGGGCCGCCCCGGTGTCGAGGACGAAGGGGTAAGGGCCCTTCCCCCCGAGACAGACCGGGACGATGACCACGACGGGACCACCGGCCCGGACCACCGGCGCCTTCACGACGGTGGCCGAGCCGGCCGCCGGGGTCGAGGTCGAGCAGTCCGTCCCCAGGATCGGGATCGGGAGCTGGGGGGCGGTCAGGGCCGGGAGCCGGTTGGCCACGGTGACCACCAGGGTGACGATCAGGGTGACGACGACGGCGAGAACGAGGGAGGTGACCACGACGGGGAGGACCCAGGCCCGGCGGCCCGACCCGGGGACGGGAACGCCGGCCGGTCGTCCCGGACCGGCAGGATGGGCCGGCCAGCCCGGGACCGGGGTCCTGAAGGCCGGGTGGCTCCACGGGGGATACCACTGGCCGTCGGAGGCCATCCACCAGCCGGCCCGGGCGGCCGGATGGGTGCCGGGCGGGTACCAGCGGCCGTCGGTCGCCCTCCACCAGCCCGGTCCCCCGGGAACCTCGCTCATCGACTGCCCCCGTCGCCGGCCCGGACCGTCAGGCTAGGGCCGGGCCGGGGCCCGGAGCGGTCAGCCCTGGGATCGGGTCAGCCCGGCCCGCTCGCCCCGGCCGACGAACTTGATGGCCATCTTCCGGCTGGCCTCGTCGATCATCTCGTCGCCGAACATGACCGCTCCCTTGCCCTCGACCTCGGTGGCCTTCTGGTAGGCGTCGAGGATGTCCCAGGCCTTGTCGAACTGCTCCTGGGTGGGCGAGTACATCTCGTTCAGGACGCCGACCTGGTCGGGGGTGAGGGCCCACTTCCCGTCGTAGCCGAGGACCCGGGTCCGCTGGGTGAAGTCCCGGAGGGCGTCGAGCTCCCGGATCTTCAGGTAGGGGCCGTCGATGACCTGGAGGCCGTTGGCCCGACCGGCCATGAGGATCCGGGAGAAGACGTAGTTGAAGTGGTCACCGGGGTACTCGGGGATCTGGACGCCGCCGGTGAGGACGGGCATCTCCATGGAGGCGGCGAAGTCGGCGGGGCCGAAGATGATGGTCTCGAGGCGGGGGGAGGCGGCGCAGATGTCGTCGACATTGATGAGTCCCCGGGTGGTCTCGATCTGGGCCTCGATGCCGATGTGGCCGACGGGGAGGCCGGACTTCTTCTCGACCTGGGTCAGGAGGAGGTCGAGGGCGATGACCTCTGCCGCGGACTGGACCTTGGGGAGCATGACCTCGTCGAGGCGCTCCCCGGCGTTGCCGACGACCTCGATGACGTCGCCGTAGGTCCACTCGGTGTCCCAGGCGTTGATCCGGACGCAGAGGACCCGGTCGTCCCAGGGCTGCTTCCGGATGGCCTCGACCACCTTGGCCCGGGCCGCCTCCTTCTCGAGGGGGGCGACGGAGTCCTCGAGATCCAGGAAGGACATGTCGGCGGGGACGGTGGGGGCCTTCTCCAGGAAGCGCTCGTTGGAGCCGGGGGTGGAGAAGCAGGATCGGCGGGGGAGGTGACGGCTGCGTGCGGACATGGGGCGACTCTACCCGGGGTCAGGCGGCGGCCTCGAGGTCGGCGGGAACGAGCTGCTCGGTGAGGAGCCGGGCGAAGCGGGCCGGGTCGCCGTCGACGAAGCGGCGGACGAGGGGGAGGCCCTCGACGTAGCAGGAGATGTAGGCCCGCCAGGTGGGGTGGAGGAGGAACTCGACGGCCTTCTCGGCCCGGGCCGGGGGGAGGAGGCTCCAGCGGGCCAGGTAGGCGACGACGGTCTCGGGGTCGGCCCCCTCGGCGTGGAGGAGCCAGGCCGCGTTGCCCCGGACGGCACCGAGGCCCTCGGCCGCCTCGGCCAGCTCGGCCAGGACGTCGGCCTCGTAGGGGATGCCCAGGGGGTGGAGGTGGCCGGCCACCAGGGCCTCGGGTCGGCGGCCGGCGACGACCTCGAGGCCGAGGTCGGCCAGGCCCTCGGCCAGGAGGCACTGGGGGGTCCCGACCAGGAAGATGGTCTCCTCCAGGCGGCGGAGCCGGCGGACCAGGCCGGCCTCCTTCCGGGAGTGCTCGGTGTGGTGGCCGGGGTAGGCCTCGTGGGCGACGAGGTGGGCCAGGGTGTTGGAGAGGACGGGAAGGTCGGTGTTGATGGCGACCTCGGAGTGGAGGTCGCCGAGGTAGGTGTTGAAGCCGGACCAGGGCTTGTCGGTGACGAGCTCGAATTCGATCCGCTCCCCGTCGGGGAGGCCGAAGGCGGTGGCGGTCCGCTCCCGGAAGTCCTCGGCCAGGGAGTCGAGGGCGGGCCGGAGGAGGTCGGGGGGAACGGCCTGGGACTCCCGGAAGGCGATGTAGCGGTCCCGGAGCTCGCCTGACCCCGGGAGGGCCTCGGCCAGGCGGCGGTGGGCGGCGGCGAGGTCGTCCTCGGGGACCGGGACGGGGTCGACCCCGTAGCAGGCGGCCACCTCCTCGGCGTAGCCGATGGGTTCCCCGGCGAGCTTCCGGGCCGAGGTCAGGAGGCCGAGGACCTGGGCCCGGATCCAGCGTCGCCGGGTGGCGTCGTCGACGTCGGCGGGGACGACCTCCCCGTCGAGGGGGTCGCCCCGGTCGAGGGCGGCCAGGAGACCCCGGGATTCGGCCACGAGCCGCTCGGGGCTCCGGACGGGCTCGGCCTCGATCCGTCGGGCCAGGGCCGGGGGCCCGTAGTAGGCGTCGACGAAGCCCTCGACGTGGCGGCCCAGGGCCAGGCCGAGGTCGAGGTAGTCCCCGACGATCCCGGCCGGGTCCGGGCCCGGGCTCACCCGAGGCGGGCGGAGAGGAAGCCGAGGGTGGCGTCCCAGGCCGTGGCCGAGGCCTCGGCGTCGTAGACCTCGGGGCGGGTGTCGTTGAAGAAGGCGTGGTCGACTCCGGGGTGGACGGTGAAGTCGGCCTCCTTCCCGAGGCCCCGGAGCTTGGCCTCGAGCTCCCGGGCCAGCTCGGGGGTGAAGAAGCCGTCGTTCTCGGCGAAGTGGCCCTGGACGGCGGCGGTGAGGGCGGCATAGTCGGGCTGGGCCTCGGGCCAGGGGATGATCCCGTAGAAGGGGACGCAGGCGGCCACGGCGTCGGGTCGCTGGCAGGCCAGGACCAGGGCCAGTCCGCCGCCCATGCAGAAGCCGATGACCCCGACCTTCTCGCCGGCCGAGCGGCGGAGGAGCTCGTCGACGGCCCCGGACATGTCCCGGCCGGCCCGGTCCAGGGCCATGGCCATCATCTCCTTGGCCGCCTCGTCGGGCTCGGTGGTCGACTTCCCCCGGTAGAGGTCGGGGGCGAGGGCCACGAAGCCGGCCCCGGCCAGGCGGTCACAGACGTCGGTGATGTGGGGGACGAGGCCCCACCACTCCTGGATGACCACCACCCCGGGGCCGGAGCCGGAGTCGGGGACGGCCAGATAGCCCTGGCCGTCGGTGCCGTTGCTCGGGAATTCGATCATCTCGCCCATGGGGCGGAGGCTACCCGCTGATCCCGGCCGGCTACCAGGGGGCGAGGAGCTCGCCCGGTTCGGGACAGTCGGCGGTGGTGAGTGCGGCGGCCAGGGGGAGGACCCCCCGGGGCCCGGCCACCCGGGCCACCCCCTCGAGGGTCTCGGGGACCCCGGCCCGGACGATCCGGTCGGAGGAGGCCCGGCCCCAGTGGCGGACGGTGACCCCGTGACCCTGGTCGGGGCGGGTCGAGTCCCCCAGCCGGCGGGCCAGGGCCTCCCAGATCCGGGTGGGCAGGATCCGGCCCACCCCGGTCTGGACCCAGACGGGGACCTCGAGGTCCCGGGCCGCCTGGAGGAGTCCCCGGACGTCGCTGTCGACGACCATCCCCCCGGGCCCGAGGGCCTCGGCCTCGACGACGACGATCTCGGCCCCGGCCACGTCGCCGACACCACCCCGTCGGACCAGCCTGGCCCCGGCCGGGACGGCCTCGAGGAGGAGCTCGGCGGTCCGGTCGTCGTCGAGCTCGTCACCGCAGCGCAAGGCCTCATCGGTGGGGTCCCCGGCGGAGAGGACCCGGGCCGAGACCCACCAGAGGGGGCCGCAGCCGGGATGGCGCTCGAGGAGGCGGCGGCAGGAGGGGAGGAGGGCCTGGGGCTCGTGGAGGGCCAGGTCGGCCAGGGCCCAGGCCGCCTCGGTGGCGAGGACGTCGGGAGGGGCCCATCCGGCCCGGGCCACCGCCCGGAGCCGGTCGATGGGGTGCATGGCCCGACGCTACCGCCGCGTTCAGGCCGGGGTGGCCGGGGAGGGCTCGCCCCGGTCGCCGAGCCAGCCGGGGGGGATCTTCCCCTCGGAGCCCTCCTGGCGGGGCCCGGGGGGGCGGGCGAAGCGGTAGGCGGTGGGCTCGAGGCCGGCCTGGACCACGATGGCCTTCCCGGTCTCCTCGCCGATGACGCAGTGGTAGACGGCCTCGGCCACGGCCTCGGGGCCGATGAGGGGGAAGCCGGAGTCGATGATGAGGTCCCGGATCTCCCCGTTGATGAGGGGGGTGTCGACCAGGCTGGGGCAGACGGCGTTGACGGTGATGTGCTGCTCCTTCAGCCGGGGGGCGAGGGAGCGGACGAGGCCGACCACGGCATGCTTGGTCAAGGTGTAGATGGGGTCGCCGGGGAAGGCGATGAGGCCGGCGAGGGAGGAGGTGGCCACCATGGCCCCCCCGCCCCGGAGGATCAGCTCGGGGACCATGGCCCGGGCCCCGAAGACGACCCCGTCGATGTTGACGGCCATGATCCGGCGGTACTCGTCGTCGCCGAGGTCGGCGATGTCCTCCCGGCCCGTCGTGACCCCGGCGTTCAGGTGGACGATGTCGACCCCGCCCAGTCCCCGGGCCGTCCTGGCGATGAGCTCCCAGGCGGCGGGACTGCTCACGTCGGCGGGGACGGGGATCCCCTCGAGCTCGTCGGCCACCTTCAGGGTGCCGGCCTCGGCGATGTCGACGGCCACGATGGTGGCCCCCTCACTGTGGAGCCGGCGGGCCGTGGCCAGGCCGATCCCCGAGGCGGCACCGGTGACGACGGCCACCTTCCCTTCGAGCGTTCCCATCGGACCCCTCCCCGGTGCGCCCCGAGCGCACCCCCGCCGACGCTACGCCGCCTGCCCTGCCGGGGGCGAGCCGGGGCCGGCCCGACCGGGCGGTACGCTGGTCCCCCGGTCGCCCCGACCTGCCCCACCCCGAGCCGAGGACCTCCGTGAGACCGATCCCCGTCGCCTTCCACTTCTTCTGGACCCCCCTCGTCATCCACACCTACGGGATTGGCCTGGCCGTCACCTTCTGGTTCGGCTACCGCTACCTCGAGCGGCGGCTCCGCTACGCCGGCTACCCCTGGGAGTGGCTCACCGGGGTCTTCCTCTGGGTCATCGTCTCGGCCATCGTCGGCGCCCGGGCCGTCCACGTGGCCGCCAACTGGTCCCTCTACGCCCACGACCCGGGGCAGATCCTCCAGATCTGGAACGGGGGACTCTCGTCCTTCGGTGGTCTCCTCGGGGCCGTCCCGGTGGGGATCATCACGACCCGGCGGGCCTGTCGTGAGCTCACCGCCATGAAGCTCCTCGACCTGGTGGCCCCGGTCCTCATGGCCTCCTGGGGCATCGGCCGGCTCCTCGGCCCCCAGCTGATGATCAACGGGGGGGGCCACCCCACCAGCCAGTGGTTCGGGATGGAGTACGCCAACGGGGCCGGGGGCTACACCCCGAAGGAGCTCCCCGTCCCCATCTTCCAGGCCGTCGAGTCCTTCCTGATCTTCGGCGTCCTCATCTACCTGGAGCGGCGCTTCCCCAAGCGGCCCACCGGGTTCATCATCTCGGCCACCATGGCCCTCTGGGGCCTGGAGCGGCTGGCCGAGCAGCATCTCTGGCTGACCGACTCCAGCCGGGTCGGCTCCGACCTGGTCCAGGGGGCCGGCCTGGCCCTCTTCGCGGCCGGGGTCCTGACCATGGTCTTCCTGATGCGCCGACAGCGGCGGGGGGCCGGCCTCCCGGCGGTGGCAGCCGACGGGGGGGTCGAGATCGAGCCCGATCCGGTCCCGGTCCCGGTCCCGGTGTCGGCCTCGGGCGACGCCGAGGACGAGGGGGACCCGACCGGGGGCGACGCCGGGCCCTGACCCGGCCGGTCAGGCCGGGCGGGGAGGACGGCCCGGACCGGGACCCCCGGCGAAGGCCTGGGCGATCCCCATCCACTCGGTGGCCAGGGGTCCCTCGACGACGAGGGCGGTGTCGGCCAGGTGCCGGCGCTGGGTCACGACCAGGCAGAAGTCGAGGGCGGGGCCCCGGACCGAGTCGGCGGGCTCGCCACCGTCCTCCCCCCAGCTCCAGCGGTCCCCGTCGGGGGCGGTGAGCTCGACCAGGACGGTCCCGGCCGGGACCTCGAGGCCCCGGACCAGGTAGGAGTAGTCCCGGGCCCGGACCCCGAGGTAGGCGACGTGGCGGAGCCGGGCCGAGGGGACCGGAGCGACCCCGAAGGTGTCGGCCACGTCGAGGCCGTGGGCCCAGGTCTCCATGAGCCGGGCCGTGACGAAGGACATGAGGCTCATGGGGGGCCCGAACCAGGGGACCCGGGCGGCGGGGTCGGCCGAGCGGGCCGCCCCCACCATCACCTTCCGGGCCCCCCGCCACCAGGAGAGGACGTCCTTCCCGGGCATGTCCCGGCCCCGGTCGAGGTGCTCCTGCATGGGGTCCCCGGCCCGGGCCAGGGCCGCCTCGGCGGCGGCGGCGAAGCCGGGGGGGTCGGTGAGGGCCATGGTGGCGGTGTCGTCGAAGAAGGCGAGGTGGCTGATCTGGTCCCGGACCTGCCAGCCCTCGGCCGGGGTGGGGAGGTCCCAACCGGCCTCGTCGAGACCGGCCACGAGGCGGTCCAGCTCGGCGTGCTCCTGCTCGAGCTCGTCGAGGATCCCGTCGAGGGCGGTGGATGCGGAGGTCATGGGGCCAGGCTACGTTCCGGCCCGGCCGGACGCCCCGGTAAACCGAATCCGGCGGCGGGCGTCTGGGAGGGTATGGGGGCGATGACGGTGGCCTGGACGGGGGAGCGCGGCGAGGGCGACGCCGTGGTGGCCCCGACGGCGTCCCGGCCCGGCCTCGACGAGCTCTACCGGCTCCACTACCGGGAGACGGCCCGGCTCGCCGGCCTCCTCCTCGGGGACTTCCCGGCCGGGGAGGAGATGGCCCAGGAGGCCTTCGCCCGGCTCTCGGAGCGCTGGGAATCGCTCGACGCCCCCGAGGCCTACCTTCGGACCACCGTCACCAACCTCTGCCGTTCCCGGATCCGCCGGGCCGTGGTGGCCCGCCGGCACCCCTCCCCCCCACCCCCCGACGTGGCCGGCCCCGAGGAGGACATCGGCCGGATCGCCGCCGAGGTCCCCCTCCGCCAGGCCCTCCGTCAACTCCCCCACCGCCAGCGGGAGGCCGTCGTCCTCCGCTTCTACGAGGGCCTCCACGAGGCGGAGATGGCCGAGGTCATGGGGATCTCCCCCGGGGCCGTCAAGTCCCATCTCCACCGGGCTCTCGCCACCCTCTCCCGCGAATTGGAGGCCCTCCGATGACCCTCGACGACCAGCTCCCCGACCTCCTCCGGGCCGAGGCCGACGCTTACGAACCAGGAGACGGGAACCCCGGCATCGAGCGCCGGGTCCGGGCCCGGCGGCGGAACCGGACCATCCGAAGGGTGGCCACCCCCCTGGTCGCCGTCGGGGTGGCCCTGGCCGTGGCCGTCCCCCTCCTGGCCGTCCCGGCCGCCCACCGGGCCACCTCGGTGACCGACCCGGTCACCGACCCGACCACCACCTCGACCTCGACAGTTGCGCCCCCGGTCACAGTGCCGGTGCCGACCACCACGATCCCGGCACCAACCACCTCGGCGCCGACGGTCTCGGTTCCGACCACCTTCCCCGTCACCACCACCCTGTCGCCCGTCACCACCACGACCAACCCCCCGCCACCTCCACCGCCGACATGGAAGACCGTCGGCAACCTGGGGGGGCGGGTCCTCCAGGCCGGTCCGCAGCTGCAGCCCTGGAGCTGCACCTCGGACGGCTTCTGCCTCGTCGTGGGATTCACCCAGATCTCGACAACGTCCCCGACCGGAGTGGAGGTCTGGACCACCGCTGACCCCACCGGGTCTGGGCCTTGGGAAGCGACCCCTCTCCCCGCCCGCGCCGACACGGCGACCTGCGCCAGCCGGTCCCTCTGCATCGCCGCCAACGCCGAGATCATGGCGAGCACCAGCCCAGCGACGGGGCCCTGGATACCGGTCGACACGAACGACGGCGGCGGCTATTTCGGACTCAGCTGCCCCTCCGTCGATCTCTGCCTGGCGCTCGACCGAAATGGCGAGGTCGTCACCAGTCGCACACCGGCGGTAGCAGGAAGCTGGACTGCCGTCACCCTTCCCCTCGGCGGTCGCGACTTCACGGGTGACAGCGGGGTCTTCTCGGCCAGCTGCGCCAACTCCCACTTCTGCGTCATCGGGGCGTCCAAGGGCGAGGTCCTCGTCTCGACCGACCCGACAGGGACCGCCGCGGCCTGGACCGTGGACGTGGCCGTCACCGACCCCCGGACCGAATCTCCTGTCTCCAACCTTGTGGACTACTACGACCAGATCCTTGGCGTCTCCTGCCCGTCGGTCTCCTTCTGCGCCGCCGTCGACGCCGGCGGTACCGTCCTCACCGCCACCTCGGCCACCCAGGGGCTCTGGACGTCGGAGGTCGTGGCAGCCGGGGCCCCCCTGCAGTTCGAGAACTACATCAGCTGCGCCTCGGCCAATCGTTGCACCGTCGACACCGGCGGCCACCTGTTCGACAGTCTCGGTCCCGGCTTCGGGGTCTCGGGCTGGACCGAGGTGGAGGCAAATGCCTTCGACTTCGTCCCCGTCTGTCCGACCCCGCAGCTCTGCCTGGCCCTCGCCCCGTCCAACGCCACGTGGGCCGGATCCGCCGGCTGATCCCGCCCGGCTCAGGCCGAGGCGGCCATCCCCACCACCGGCCGGTCGAGCGGCACCCCGCCCATCGACCCGTGGAAGGGGGCCCCGAAGGCGAAGATCCCCCCGTCCGAGGCCACCTCCCAGTAACCCAGGGTGACCGAGTCGACGGCCAAACCCACCACCGGCCGGTCCAGCGGGGTCCCACCCATCGAGCCGTGGAAGGGGGCCCCGAAGGCGAAGATCCCTCCGTCGGAGGCCACCTCCCAATAACCACACACTCCTCCGGAGGGGCAATCGACGGCCATCCCCACCACCGGCATGTTCAGCGGAGTCCCCCCCATGGATCCCTGGAAGCGGGCGTCGCCGAAGGCGAAGATCCCCCCGTCCGAGGCCACCTCGAAGTAGCCGCCCCCGTCGGCGGTTGCCGCCATGGCCACGATGGGCGCGTTGAGGGGCCTCCCACCCATCGACCCCTCGAAGGGGGCCCCGAAGGCGAAGATCCCCCCGTCGGCGGCCACCTCCCAGTAGCCCCCCGTGGCCGGGTCCGAGGCCATCCCCACCACCGGCTCGTTCAGGCGGGTCCCGCCCATCGAGCCGTGGAAGCCGGCGTCGCCGAAGGCGAAGATCCCCCCGTCCGAGGCCACCTCCCAGTAGCCCGACACTCCTGCGGAGGGCAACGACGAGGCCAGACCCACCACCGGCTCGTTCAGGGGGGTCCCCCCCATGGATCCGTGGAAGGACGCCCCGAAGGCGAAGATCCCCCCGTCGGAGGCCACCTCCAGGTAGCCCCCGCTCCCCCCTCCTCCCCCACCGCCGGTGAGGGGGACGGGGTCGGCGTAGTAGGCGGCCCCGGCCAGCCGGAGGTAGCCCCCGTCGTCGTCGCTGACCGTCGAGACGTGGCTGTTGCAGACCTGGCCCGAGCTGACCCCGAGGCTGGTGCACTGGGCCGGGGGGTTCGTGATCCCGTCGCCGGCGGCGTCGGTGTTCTGGGTGGACTGGCCGTTGCCCCCCGAGCCGAACATGACCCCGACGATCCCGGCCGCCACCAGCTCCCGGGGGTGCTCGAAGAAGTACTGGGCCCGGTTGTCCTGGCGGTGCCAGGCGCTCCCGTCGTCGGTCCGGAAGTACTGGTTCCCCTCGGGGACCTGCCAGAGGACGACACCCTTCCCGGTGGTGGCGGTGACGGCGGCCACGAAGCTCTCCCACCGGTGGAAGTTCGGGAGGGTCACGTTCAGCTGGTCCCACCAGATCCCGGAGACGGTGGAGTCCCGGTCGGCCACGTCGGTGAAGACCAGGTCGTAGGGGTGGGTCCCGGCCGGGACCTGGGTCACCCCGGCCTGGTCGGCGAAGGAGGCCACCGTGTGGGCCAGGCCGGTCACGTCCAGGCTGGGGTCGGTCGAGGAGCAGACGTCGAAGAGGGCGGCCCAGCAGCTCACGTGGTAGCCGAGGAGGACGTTGGGGGCGTAGAGGTCCCGGAGGTGGGCCAGGGCCTGGCTGAAGCCCTGGTAGGTGTTGGGGTAGCTAGCGACATCCGGGTCCCCCGAGGAGGCCACCGAGGCCCCCAGGAGGGCCGGGTTGTCACCCTGGCCCGTGCAGAACCCGTAGCAGTCGGCCCCGTTGTCCAGGACGGCCTGGGTGGCGTAGCCGGAGAGGTCCGGCTCGACCTGGACGATCGCCGTCCCCCCGAACCCGGTGATCCCCCCCCAGGTCCCCGAGCCCAGCCGCTTCATGAGCATCGTGTAGTCGGCGAAGTAGCTGGCCATCAGGCCGGCGTTGTTCAGGTTGGAGAGGTCCCGTTGGGCCTCGGCGCAACCGTTGCAGCTCCCCGAGCTCTGGAGGAGCATGTAGTAGGGGAAGGTCGGGACCTCGCCGTGGGCGGCGGCCGACTGGGCGTACCAGAGGGGGTACTGGGCAGCCGTGTTCCAGGTCTCCCAGCCGTTCCCGGTGTTCACCCCGGCGGCCAGGTAGGTGTAGGCGTAGTCCCAGGGGACCCCGCTGGCCGGCATCCACCCCGTCAGGTCCGGGGGCTCGGCCGCCACCCCGAAGGCCAGATGGGACGGGAGCCCGGCCGGCACCGTCACGTGGGGGACGTGCACTCCTGCGGCCCGGACCGCCCCGGCCGGAGGCCCGGTGGGTACTCCCAGGGCCACGACCACCGCCACCGCGGCCAGGACCGACCTCCCCGGGGTCAGGACCCGACGCCGACTCGTCACCCCCCCATCATCGGCGCACCCGGGACCCATCTTTCGGACCCCGTCCATTGTTGGGCGGCCGGAGGGTGTCAACCAACCGGCCCTGCCGGCCGTCAAAGAAGGGCATGGACACCGACAGGGGGCTCCGACGCTTCATCCCGGCGGTGCTGGTGCTCGGCCTCCTCGTTCCCGCCGGCGGCGTCCTCCTCTGGAGCCGGTCCTGCCCGGCCACCGGCGACCAGAACTTCCGGGCCGCCCAGTCGAACCTGACCAACGCCCTGACCGAGGCCGCCTCCCAGTACGAGAACAACAACCAGAGCTACTCCGCCATCCGTCCCGTCCTGGTGGCCAGCGCCCCCGAGTTCACCTGGATCGACCAGGGCCCGGCCCTGGCCGGGACCAACGACATCAGCATGAACGCCTGCGTGGACGGCCCCGCCTGCCAGGCCGTGGAGCTGGCCGCAGCGATGGCCCCCCTCGGACCCGCGAGCTGCTCTTTCGGACACTCGATCCCCGGACCACCCGGCAAGGCGTCCTGCTGGGCCGCCATCGAGCTCTCCACCGACCCGACACCGGAGCTCCGGGCCGCCGGGATCCCCTCGGGGGGCACCTTCTACGGCGTCTCCCCAATGGCCGGACCGACGTCGTGCACAGCCGGGACCGGCGGGGTGCCGACCCGGCCCGCCTCGGGCTGGCAGGACAGCTACTCGGCGGCGAGCCAGGCCCCGGCCCGGGGCTGAGCCTCCCGCCTCAGTTCCCGAAGTCCATCGACACCCCGGACTCGTACTGGTGGATGACGTTCTTGGCGATCAGAATCCGGTGGACCTCGTCGGGGCCGTCGGCGAGGCGGAGGACCCGGGCGGCGAGGTACATGACCGACAGGGGGAGGTCGTTCGAGACCCCTGCCCCGCCCCAGACCTGGATGGCCCGGTCGACGACCCGGTGGAAGGCGGCCGGGACGAAGACCTTGATCGACGAGATGGCCGTCCGGGCCCCGGGGTCCCCCTGGGCCACCTTCTCGGCGGCATGGATGGTGAGGAGCCGGGCCGACTGGATGTCCATGTAGCTGTCGGCGATGAAGCCCTGGATGAACTCCTTGTCCTTGAGCAGCCCCCCGTGGACCTCCCGGACGAGTGACCGCTCCACCATGAGGTCGAAGGCCCGCCACATCTGCCCGATCGAGTTCATGCAGTGGTAGACCCGGCCCGCCCCCAGCCGATCCTGGGCGGCCTGATGGCCCTGGCCCACCAGTCCCAGGGTGTTGGCGATGGGGACCCGGACGTTCTCGTAGAGGACCTCGCAGTGGTCCGAGGTGGCGTGTCCGAAGATCCCGATCCCCCGGACGATCTTCACCCCGGCCGTGTCGGTGGGGACGATGATCTGGCTCATCTGCCCCGGCTTCCCCAGCTCCCCCGTCGGGTCGTTGGCCCGGCACATCACGATGAAGAAGTTGGCGTCGATCCCATTCGAGGTGAACCACTTGTGGCCGTTGATGACCCAGTCGTCGCCGTCGCGGACGGCCTCGGTCTTGATCGACCGGGGGTCGCTCCCGGCGTTGTCGGGCTCCGTCATCGAGAACCCCGACTCCAGGGTCCCGTCGATGAGGGGGAGGAGCCACTTCTCCTTCTGCTCCTCCGTCCCGTACTTCACCAGGATGGTGGCGTTCCCCGAGTTGGGGGCGGCGATCCCGAAGAGCTTGGCCGCCCCGGTGGCGTAGGCCAGGATCTCGTACATGTAGGCCAGGGAGAGGAAGTCGAGCCCCATCCCCCCGTACTCCTTCGGGAGGTGGGGGGCCCAGAGTCCGGCCTCGTTGACCTTGGCCTTGATGGACTCCCTGAGCTCGATGATCTGGCGCCGCTCGTGCTCCCGCTCCTCCTCGGGGAAGTCCAGCCCGCTCGTCGACGCCCAGAGCCGGGCCTCGTTGGGGAGGATCTCGGCGTTGACGAACGCCGCCGTCCGCAGCCGGATGTCGTTGACCGAGTCGTCGAGGCCGGCGATGGGGCTGATGTTGATGGGCATGCCCGGAACCTACCTCCGAGGTCCCCCCGGCGCACCCTCAGGACCTCAATCCGGGGTCGTGAGCTCGATCTTGATCGTCAGGCCCCGACCACCTTCCGGGCATTCGAGACCCGGCGCGGCGGCCGCCGACCCGAAGATCCCGACGAGATCCACGGGTCCCCCCCACTCGGTCACGGCGGTCCGGATTCGGTCGAGCAGGCGCCCACGGGACCTCCAGCACCAGACCCGCGGTCACCTTCCGCAGGGACATCGTGGAACACTCCGCGGATGGCCCCTCGGGCATGACCAGCGCCGGACGACACGGGCGAGGCCAGGCCCGGGTCCGTCCGCTCAGGCCACCCCAGCCGTCCCGACGGCGATCCTCCGGAGATCCACCATCCACAGGACGACCAGCCAGGCCCCGAATCCGAAGGCGGCGACGACATTGACGGTGTCCGCCGTGGTCATCCCATAGCTGCTGAACCCGTTGACCGCAGTCCATGCCACCAGGAGGACCGAGACGGCCCCGGCCACCTCGGCCCGGCGGAAGACCACGAGCCCCCCGACGACGACCACTCCGGCGGCGGCCACCCAGGGCAGGTCCCGGCCGATGGCCCACCCGCCCCACCAGTAGAAGCTCGGGAAGAAGCGGCTCCCGGGTGTCACCATGCTCTGGGCCAGCAGCCCCAGGACCACCCCCGTGACCAGCCCGGCCCCGACCGCCACCCGGCGGTTGGCCCTCCCCCCGTCGGTGGCCGGGGCCAGGACGGCAGGGAGGCCCAGTTCGACCAGGAGGAGCAGCACCCAGAGGTTGGGCCGAGCCCCGACCAGGTCCCCGACGGGGACGGCCGCCAGGGCGACGACGACGCCCACGGCGGCCAGGAGGCGCTGCCACTGTGGCCACAGCAGGGCACCGGTGGCGGCCAGGACCCATACCAGGTAGACGACCGGGCCGATCGTCCAGAACGGACCGAACCGCAGGAGGATCGGGGCGCCCGTCACGACCGGCAACCACTCCCCGAAGACGAACATGGCCAGGGCGAAGACGGCCCCCATGACCAGTCCCGGGGCGGCCGCCAGGGCCAGGACCCGGCCGGCGAACCGCTCCGAGGTCAGCCCCAGCCGCAGTTGGAACCCGTGGACGACGATGTCGGCGGCGTCCCGGGTCATCACGTCGTCCCCTGCCGCCGAGGCCTCGAGGAGGAAGCCGATGATCTCCTCCCCCCGCTCCTCCCGGTAGCTCCGCGGATAGGCCCGCAGCAGCCGCTGGAAGCGCACTTCCCGGTTCATCATCCGAAGCTCCCTGCCACCCGGAGGCGCCGGAGCGCCTCGTTCGAGACGGCTACCCGCCGTCGGGACTCGACCGCCAGCGCCGTGGCTCCCCCACCGGTCAGCTGGTAGTACCGCCGCAGCCGCCCCTCGACCACCTCTTCCCCGGCCACCTCGATGACCCCCTCGTGGGTGAGCCGGTCGAGCACGGCGTAGAGGGTCCCGGCCCGGAGCCGCGTCTTCCCCCCCGACAGCCGCTCGACCTCCTGGATGACCCCGTAGCCGTGGAGCCGACCTTCGGCCAGGGCGGTGAGCACCAGGTAGGTCGGCTCCCGGACCTCTAACGTCATGGTCATCGGTATATACCGCTTATCGGTATATGTCAACCAACGGCTCATGCCGGGCCGTGACCGGAGAGCAGGTCTGAGCCCGGCGGGGCCCTCAGCCGGGCACGGTCAACTGGTCACACTCAAGCCTCGAACGCGTCTGCCCGGGCCGTCGACGACCCCGACCTGTCTCGGCGGATCCTGACCGATGCTGCAGCCGCCCTGAAGGAGCGGATCCCGGACTGATCTGCGGGAACGTGGTCGAGATCGCAACGCCGTGGGGGCGGAGGGGCTCGAACCCTCACTGGGGGCGGTTTAAGCGCCCTGCCTCTGCCAATTGGGCTACACCCCCGCGCCCCCGGGCCACCGTCCTGATGCATGCTGGGCGTCCCTGCGCCCGGAGGCCCGGACTCAGGGACGGTAGGGCCGGTTCCTTCCCCGGTCAAGGGAACCACGGAGAGTGGCAGGATTCCCACCATTCCCTTTCCTGCGTTGCTGGTGTCAACTACTGTGGTGAAAGTGGTTCATGTGACCAAGCGCCGCTGGCGCGCCCGGATGACGACTCCACCGGCCCGGCTGGTCCCGGTGGCGCTCGTTGCCGTGGTCCTGCTGGCCCTCGGGCCCGCGGCCGGTGCCGGGGCGGCCGGGTCGGCCGGGTCGGCAGCCCCGACCACCACAACCACCAGCGCCAACCCCGGCGCCGACCTCTCCGACACCCAGGCCCAGGCCGCCGCCCTGGCCGCCACCATCGCCTCCCAGCAACAGCAGCTCGACGCCCTCGGCGAACAGTACGACCAGGCCAACGTCCATCTGCAGCAACTCCAGGCCCAGCTGGCCCAGACCGACGCCAAGCTGGCCGCCGCCCGGGTCCATGTCGCCGCCGCCCACCTGGCCCTCCACGAGGCCGCCCTGAACGCCTACGTCGACGACGTTCCCGGCGCCAACTCCCTCGTCCCCGACACCTCTGACGCCGGGGTCCTCCACCAGGAGTACCAGAACACCGCTATCGGAAACGCCTCGGCCGCCCTCACCGACCTCCGGACCAGCCAGCAGTCCCTGGCCCGGACCGAGACCACCATCCGCTTCCAGGAGGCTGCCGCCGCGGCCCAGGCCGCCACCATCGCCCAGGAGCAGCAGGCCGGTCAGAACCTCCAGGCCGCGGCCCAGAGCACCCTGAACCAGGTCAAGGGGAAGGTGGCCACCCTGGTGGCCCAGCAGGCGGCCCAGCAGGCCGCCGCCGCGGCCGCCGCGGCCGCCGCCGCCTCCTCTGCCGCGGCCAGGCAGCAGGCGGCCCAGCAGGCTGCCGCCGCCGCCCAGGTGGCCCAGACCGTGGCCGCCGGCAGCCAGGCCGCCACCGACGCCAACAGCTCCGCCAACCAGGCCGCCGGCTCCGCCGCCGGGGGTGGGACGACCGGCCCCGGCTCGGGTGGGGGCGGCTCCAAGGGGGGCGGGAGCGGGACCCCGTCATCGACGACCACCACCGTGGCGGGCGGTGGCGGAGGCACGAGTGGCGGAAGCCCCCCGGTCTACCTCTCCGGGCCGGTCGGGACCGGATCCCCCGAGACGGCCACCGGGTCCGGGGCCGTGGCCCTCAAGGCCGCCGAGAGCTACCTGGGCGTTCCCTACGTCTGGGGCGGGGCCAGCAGCTCCGGCGTCGACTGCTCCGGGCTGGTCATGCTGGCCTGGGCCGCGGCCGGGGTCTCCCTCGAGCACTCCGCCGCCATCCAGTACGACGAGTCCACCCACATCCCCCTCAGCCAGGTCCAGCCCGGCGACCTCCTCTTCTACGACCTCGACGGCTCGGGCATCGACCATGTCGTCATGTACGTCGGCTCGGGCAGCTACGGGGCCAACACCATCATCCAGGCCGCCCACACCGGCACCGTGGTCGAGTTCGACCCGGTCTGGTACAGCGGCCTCGTCGGCGCCGGCCGGCCCTGACCCTCCCGGCCCCCGGCCCCCCCGCCTGACGGGAGGGCCGCCGCCGTTCGACCTCCGGCGGGAACGGTACGATGCCGGTGTGGCCATCGGCAAGGAAGCACCCCCCCGGGACCAGCGCGCCGCGCTCGTCCCCCTCCCCCGGCGAGAGCCCGAGGCCACCCACAACCCCCGGCTGTCCGATGTCGACGAATGGGGGCGGTCCGAGCACACCCGCCAGCTCGTCCGCCGGATCTACAACCCGATCTACAAGCACTGGTTCCGTGCCGAATGGGAGGGTCTCGAGAAGATCCCCCGCCACGGCGGCGCCCTCCTGGTCTCCAACCACGCCGCCGCCATCCCCTCCGACGCCCCTGTCATCATGCACGGCATCGAGGAGGAGCTGGGCCGCCCCGTCTACGGGCTGGCCGACTTCTTCTTCCGGACCGCCCCCTGGCTGGGGACGGGCTGGGCCCGGGGTGGCGGGGTCACCGCCCATCCCGACAACGCCCTCCGGCTGCTCCGGGACCAGGGGCAGCTGGCCCTGGTCTTCCCCGAGGGCACCAAGGGACCTTCGAAGACCTACGCCGACCGCTACCGGCTGCGCCGCTTCGGCCGGGGTGGCTTCATCGAGATCGCCATGCGGGCCGGGGTCCCCGTCATCCCCATCGCCGTGGTCGGGGCCGAGGAGTCCATGCCGATCCTCTTCCGACTCCCCTCGGTGGCCCGGGCCCTCGGGGTTCCCTACGTGCCGGTGACGGCCAACATGCTGGCCTTCGGACCCCTGGGGACGCTGCTCTACTTCCCGGCCAAGTTCAAGCTCCGGGTCCTCGACCCCATCACCTTCGACGTCCCCGCCGGCCAGGAGCGCTACTCCAAGAGCCGGGTCATGGACGAGGCCGAGAACGTCCGGATGCAGCTCCAGGAGACCCTCTACGACATGTTGCGGGAGCGCCGCAGCGTCTGGTTCGGCTGAGCCGGCCGTGGGCCGCCGGATCCTGATCACCGGGCTCGACACGTTCTGGGGTGGCCGCATGGCCCAGGCCCTCGAGAGAGATCCCGACGTCGAGATGATCCTGGGGATGGGCACCCAGGAGCCCAAGGTCCCCTTGGAGCGGACCGAGTTCGTCCGGGCCGACCAGACCTATTCGATCCTGTCCCGGATCGTCCGGGCCACCCAGGTCGACACCATCGTCCACACCTTCCTGGTCGTCGACTCCACCCAGGTCTCGGGGCGGGCCCTCCACGAGATCAACGTCATCGGCACGATGAACCTCCTGGCCGCGGCGGGCCAGGCCGGCTCACCGGTCCGCCAGGTCGTGGTCAAGTCGTCGACCATCGTCTACGGGGCCGCCTCGTCGGATCCTTACTGGTTCCGGGAGGAGGCGCCTCGGACGGGCCCGGTCCGCAGCCGGGTGGAGCGCTCCCTCATCGAGGTGGAGGGCTTCGTCAGGGACTTCGCCGAGGACAACCCCGCCACCGTCGTCACCGTCCTCCGGTTCGCCAATGTCCTCGGCACCGACATCGTCACGCCCATCAGCACCAACCTCTCCCGCCGGGTCATGCCCACCGTGGCCGGTTTCGACCCCCTGGTGCAGTTCGTGGAGGAGGACGATGTCGTCCGGTGTCTCAAGCACGTCACCCGGCGCCGGATCGCCGGGCTCTACAACGTCGCCGGCGACGGCAAGCTCCCCTGGAGCGAGGTTCTGACCATGTGCGCAGCCAGGAGCCTCCCCCTCCCCCCGGTGGCGACCCGGGCCGCGGCTTCGGTCCTGATCCGGCTGGGTGCCATCGACTTCCCACCCGAGCTCGAGAGCCTCCTCCGCTACGGCCGGGGGGTCGACACGTCCCGGCTCAAGAGCACCGGCTACACCTTCCGCTACACCACGGCCGGCGCCGTCGAGAACTTCATCCAGGCCGTCCGGCTGCGGCGGACGGTCGGCTCGTCTGACCCGGCCTACACCTTCGACCAGGACGTCGAGCAGTTCTTCCGCCACTCCCCCGCCATCGTCAACACCACGGGCAACCCGGAGGACGACGGCCAGTAGGGGACCCGCCGTCAGGACTTCCGGAGCCAGACCCGGAGGATCTCCTGACGCCGCTCGGCCCACTCCTCGGCGGTGATGGCGTAGCGGACATGGTCCTCCCAGCGGCCGTCGATCTCGAGGAACCGCTGGGCCACCCCCTCCTCCCGGAGGTCCAGCTTCTCCACCACCCGCCGACTCGGGCTGTTGCGGGGCACGATGGCGATCTCGACCCGGTGGAGCCGGAGCTCCTCGAAGGCGAACCGGAGGACCACCACCACCGCCTCCGGGGCCAGCCCCATCCCGGCCTGGGCCCGGTCGACCCAGTAGCCGATGAAGCCGTTCTGGAACGGGCCCCGCTGGATGGAGGACAGGGTGATCTCGCCGACGAGCTCCCCCTCCATGAACAACCCGAAGCCGAACCCCCCGCCCAGCTGCCGTTCCCGCTCCCGGGCCCCACACCGGGCCGCGAAGCTCAACCGGTCCTCGGGGGTGGCCGGCGCGCCCGACGGGCGGGGCTCCCAGGGGACGAGCCAGTCCCGGCAGCGCTGCCGGACGGCGTACCACGCCTCGTAGTCCTCCTCGGTCAGCGTCCGGAGCCTGATCCTCCAACCGTTCAGCTCCAGCGGGACCACCCGCGCCACCCGCCCGATCACCGCCCCAGCACCTCCCCCAACGCAGCCAGGACCAGCGCCACGTTCCGGGGCCGGGCCGTATGACCCATGCAGCCGATCCGCCAGACCTTTCCGGCCAACTGGCCCGCCCCGGCCCCGATCTCGATCCCGAAACCCTCCCGGAGCCGGGAGCGTACCGCCGCCTCGTCGACCCCGTCGGGGACCCGGACCGTGGTGAGCTGGGGCAGCCGGTGCGACACCGGCGCCACCAGTTCCAGGCCCAGCCTCTCCAGGCCGTCCTGGAGGAGGGTCCCGCAGGCCCGGTGGCGCTCCCAGGACGCAACCAGGCCCTCCTCCAGGAGGACCCCCAGGCCGGCGTGGAGGGCGGTCACCATCGAGACGGGGGCGGTGTGGTGGTAGGTCCGGCCGGTCCCCGAGGCGACGTAGCCGGCGATCAGGTTGAGATCGAGATACCAGGAGCTGGGCCGCTCGACCAGGCGCTCCCGGGCCCGGTCCGACACCGTCAGGGGAGCGAGCCCCGGCGGAACCCCCAGGCACTTCTGCGTCCCGCTGTAGGCGACGTCGACCCCCCAGCCGTCGACCTCGACCGGGATCCCCCCCAGCGAGGTGACGGTGTCGACCACCAGCAGGGCATCCCCCTTGCCGGCCCCGACGGGCTCGATGTCGTTGCGGACCCCGGTGGAGGTCTCGGCGTGGACCAGGGCGATCAGGGCCGGCGCCGGGTGGGCGGCTAGGACGGCGGCGGGATCGAGCGGGCTCCCCCAAGGGGCATCCACACGCACCACGTCGGCACCGTGGCGGCCGGCCACCTCCACCATCCGCTCCCCGAAGACCCCGTTGACCCCGACCACGACCGCGTCACCGGGCCTGACGAAGTTGACGAAGGCGGCCTCCATCCCGGCCGACCCCGTCCCGCTCAGGGGCAGGGTCAGGGCGTTGGTGGTGGCGAAGGCGGTCCGGAGCCGGACGCAGGTCTCGTCGAGGACGGAGAGGAAGTCGGGGTCGAGGTGACCGAGCATCGGATGGGTGAGGGCAGCGACAACCTCGGGGTAGAGGTTCGAGGGCCCGGGTCCCATGAGCACACGGTCGGAGAGCGGCACGACCCGATGGTAGGCATGAACCCTGCCCCAGCCGCCAAACCGGGGCGGACCGACGCCAAGGAGGGCTGACGACCTTCCGGCCTTCTTCAGTCGGTCCCGGTCGGTCGCGGTTCGTCGATCGAGAGCGGCCCGGGCACGGCCAGGTACCGGAGCAGCTTGGCCTCCCGACGTCCCCGGGTGACGGTGTCGAGGATCAGACCCGAGGTGACGCACAGGAAGGCGAGGACCATCAGACCGGTGACCAGGATGGCGGTGGGGAAGCGGGGAACGGTGTGGGTCCGGAGGAAGGTGCTGATCAATGGGACCGACAGGACGACCGAGACCAGGGTGAAGAGGGAGGCGACCGCGGCGAAGAAGGCCAGCGGCCGTTCGGAGCGGACCAGGTTGGCGATGGTCCGCAGGACCCGGACCCCGTCGCTGTAGGTGCGGAGCTTGCTGGCCGAGCCCTCGGGTCGGGTCCCGTAGGGAAGGGCGACCTCGGTCATGGGCATGTCGAGGTCCAAGGCGTGGATCGTCAGCTCGGTCTCGATCTCGAACCCACGGGCCAGGCTGGGGAAGGACTTGACGAACCGGCGGGAGAAGACCTTGTAGCCCGAGAGCATGTCCCCGCTGGGCCGCCGAAAGATCCAGCGGACGAGACCGGCCAGGATCTGGTTCCCAAGCGTGTGCCCGGCCCGGAAGGCCGACGCGTCGTCCTCGACCCTGGCCCCGTTGACCAGGTCGTAGCCCCCCTCGAGCAGGATCCCCACCAACCTCCCCGCCGCCGAGGCGTCGTAGGTGGCGTCGCCGTCGACCAGCACGTAGACGTCGGCCTCGACGTCGCAGAACATCCGCCGCACGACGTGGCCCTTGCCCTGGAGGGGAACCGAGCGGACCGTGGCCCCCGCCGCGACGGCCACCGCCCCGGTCCCGTCCTCGGAATTGTTGTCGTAGACGTAGATCGTGGCGGCCGGAAGACTGGAACGGAACCCCTCGACCACCTGTCCGATCGTGGTCGCCTCGTTGAAACAGGGCACGAGGACGGCGACCCGGGATGGGGCCGACCCGGAGCCGGACACGGCCGCGCCCTCAGCGGTGCCCGGGGCCGGTTCTGACGCCACCACCGCCTTCACGTCGAGAGCGGCCGGTGGGCGCGGAGCACGAGGTTCTTTCCGAAGAACCGGCCGACCAGGCGGTCGAGCAGCCGGCTGACGGGGAAGAGGTACCGGTCGTAGAGCGTGATCCCACCGATGCCCCCGGACCGGTCCCCGAGGAACCGGTAGGCCAGGGAAGCCGGGAAGCCCAGGCTGTCCGCATAACGACAGGAGTCGACCACGAAGCCGGCCCGGGTGGTCTTGTCCACCAAGTCCCGCCTTCGATATCGCCGCAGGTGGCCCACCTTGCGGTCCATCGAGCTGTACAGGACGGGAAAGGCCGGCACATAGAGCAGCAGCGTGCCTCCCACTGCGGTGGCCTCGAGCAGGCTGGCAAGCGCCCCGACGTCGTCGTCGATGTGCTCCAGCACGTTGAAGCTGTAGACGAGGCCGAACGACCCCTCCACGTCACCGGGGCTCGACAGCGTGCTGAATCCCTGGGCCCGGAGTCGGGCCTGCAGACCCGGGTCGAGCTCGACGCAGGTCACGTCGAAACCACGTCCCCTCGCATCCGAGGCGTAGGTACCGGTACCCGAGCCGAAGTCGAGCACCCGGCGACCGACGGCGGCGGTGCCGGCCGACTCGATCAACCCGACGAGGAACCGCCGGTAGTTGACGGCCTGCTCCATGGCGTCGAGATTGTCGACCCCGGAGTAGGCCTCCTCGGAGGTACCGGCCGGGATCCGCTCGTCAGACGACATCGCCGCCCGATGCTACTCGTCCTCTCCGGCCGCTCCCTCGGCCGTGGGCAGGTAGGCGACGTCCCATCGAGGCCGGACGGTACGGCCAGAGCCCGAGGATCAGCCCGACGACGAGCGCCAGAACGGCAGCCGCCATGTGGGGCGGCAGGTAGGAGAACCGCACGGTGGAGCGTCCGGCCGGCACGGCCACGGTCTGGAGTCCGAGCCCATCTGCTCCCACCGTCTCCGTCGACCCGTTGACCGTGGCGTTCCAGCCTCGCAGGACCAACTCGTTGCGGCGCAGGAGGGCCGGCTCGGGACAGTCCACCTCGGCCCGGTCCCTGGTGGTGAAGGAGACCCGGCAACCCGCTCCGGTCGAGGAGAAGAAGGGCCGGGGATCAGGCAGCTCCAGGATCTTCACCCAGGGGTCCCGGTACACCGACCTCAGCACGCTCCCGTCGGCGGGAACGGGATCCGGGACGGGAGTCGACATGACGAGATACCGGACCCCGAGGGATTCGTAGTCGCCCACATCGGCCGCGAACGCCTCGGCCGGGCTCGGCGGGCCGGGGCGGGCCGGATTGGCCCCGGTGAACAGGCCCCCGGTGGCGTTGCTGTCGAGTCGGGTCTGGACCAGGCGGTCGAAGCCCTTCGGAACCGGGAGGTCGTTGGCATTGAGAGAGGCGATCCCGAAGTAGGCGCCGTAGTCGGGCTGGAGGGGACCGAGCGTGTAGAAGCGGTACGTCCCGAGATGGCTCTGGAGGAAGGACACGACGGGCATATCCAGGTTGGCGCCGCGGGGGGAGCTGAATTCGGGCACCATGAACATCGCCACCGCATCAACCGTGACCACCGTGGCCAGGAGCGCCACTGTGAGGCGGCGCCGGTCGAGGAGCACGACGCCACCGACAGCGACGAGCATCGCCGCCCCCCACAGCAGCGAGGCGTCCGCCCAGGCCAGACGGTGCGGGGCCCCGGCCAGGGACCGGACCACACCGAGACCCTGGGCCGCAGCCAGCGCCATGAGCGCCGCGGCCGCCGCCACCACAACCGCCGCCTGGAGCCGGGGCAGTCGGCGCCGGACCAGGTCGTCGGCCCCCAGTGCGGCCAGCACCACCACCGCCATCTCGAGTGAGGGCCAGGAGTACCGCATGAACGCCACCGACTTCAGGCCGGGGACCAAGTTGACCAGGTCGATGACCACACCGACGCCGTAGATCCGGAGAAGGACCAGGACCACCCAGAGACTCAGGACGCCGCGCAGGGCGGCCAGAGGACGACCCCTGACACCCGTGATTCCGACCAGGGCCAGGACGACCAGGGACGCAGTGAGGTACCCGCCCACCTGGCCCCAGAAGTCCAGGTACTCGCCGCCGGCCTGAGGAAGGCCGATGAACCCGAAGATGGGCCCGAAGAGGTAGGGGAAGACCAACGGCCCGAGCGATGACCTGGGCAGGGCAGCGCGGGCCAGGGCCCCCGAATGGGCGCCGACATACGCCTGGGGGAGATAGCCGACGAAGGCCACCAGGATCGGAGCCGCCACGAGGACCCCGGCGGCGACCCCGGACGCCAGCTTCCCCAGGAATCGCCGCACGGCGTCGCGGCCCAGGCCACCCAGCCGACCGACGACCCACACCACCACCAGCAAGCCGTCCAGATAGGCGGTCTCCGGGAATCCCGCGTACAACGAGAGGGTGAGGGCCACGGCCACGAGGAGCCAGCCGCCTCGGCGCCGGCCCTCCGTCGCCGCCCGGGCCTGTTCCACCCCGAGGAGGAGCAGGGGCAGGAATGCCACCGGGTTGGCAGCCGAATAGCGGAACCAGGCCACCGAGCCGTTCAGCCCGAAGGCGACGCCGCACGCCACCGCCACCCAGCGGTTGACCCGCAGTCGTCTGAGGAGGGCGAACGACGCGAAGGCCGAGATGAGGTCGAGGACCAGGTAGAACCAGACCTGGCCCCCGGCGAAGACGAGGAGCAGGCTGAGCGGCAGGAATGCCGCCGAGTTCATTTCCGCCGCCATCGGGCCGCCCGCCCCTTCGTAGGGGTTCCACCAGGGCACATGGCCGTGCAGCCACTCGAGGGCCACCCGGTGCCCGAGGGCCTGGGCGGTGTACCCGGCGTTCGGGTCGATCGTGTCCCGCCCGGCCAGCGGACCGTTCCGGAGGGCAACCTCCAGGGAGCTGAAGGTCAACAGCGGATTCGGGTCGAGAAGCCCGATCAGGTAGGGCGCGTGAGCCACGACCACCAGAGCAGCCACGGTCCCGAGGGCGATCAGTGGGCGGCGGCTGCCGCCGGGCTCGACGTCGAGGTCCTCGACGTCGGCCGGCCCAGGAGCCGTTCCCGTCTCGGTGGCGGCCTCGGGCACGAGGGCAGAGTAGCCGGGGACTCCGGGACCCCCGTGCTATCGTCCGAATTCCTCGGGACCGACCGGACCTGCCCCTGGTCCCACGCCCCGGGGACAGGCCTGTGACGTCGACCAACGGATCCCACGAGTCGAGGAACCTCGGCAACGACCCTGCTGCCGGGCCCGGACCGTCCCCGCACCGCGGCCGAGCAGCTCTCGTCCTCGTGGTCGGATCTCCGGGGGCAATCGGACCGGTCCTCGAGCTGCTGGCGGGCGTCGGGCTCGAGGGTCCGCCCCCGGGACCGGGTGGAACCTCCGGCGGCCCACTCGGAAGCGCCGTGGCCGCCGTGCTCACCGGACTCGACTCCGGGGACCGGGCCAGCCACCTGGCCGACCTCGTCCCTGAGGCCGGAGCCGCCCTCGAGCTCGCTCTCCCCGTCGGGCCGGCGTTCTGGGCCGACACCCGGCTCGGTCGTCAACTCCCCTTCTGGCGCGGCATCCTCGACCGTCCGCTGGGAGCGGTTCTGGCGTGGCAGGACCCGGGACAGACCCGCACGGGTCCGCCCCCGGCCCACACCCCGGATCCGGCCGTGGCCCTGGCGTTGTGGCAGGAGAGCACCGGGCTGGCCTCCGAAGGCCTCGCTGGACTCCCGGTCGCCGTGGTACGGGTGCCCGGGGGAACCGAGCCCCGACCCGACCGCGAGCTGACCGGATCGCTCCAACTCCTCCTCGACCACCTGGGCCAGCCCTCACGGAACATCGGTGAGACCACCCCGGGCGGACCCGCCGTGGAGGACATCGAGCCGCCTCCCGGACTCCACGCCGCGCTGGTCCTTCCCGAGCATCGCCGCCTCGCCGACCTCCTCCGCGAACGGGCGGGCTTCCACCCGGCGTGGGACGGTGCCCAAGCGATTCCGGCCCCCTGGTCGACCGCCGTCCTCGACGCCCACCGTCTGGCCGGTCGGGCCAACGCCGAGGCCGCCCTGGCCCGGGCCCAGGTGGAACGGACCTTCGACTCGCTCTGGCGGGCCCTCGACACCGTCCAACTGGCCATGGACAACGCCGAGGCGGTCCGGGCCGACGCCGACGAGGCGGCCGGGAATCCCTATCCCCTCGATGCCCACCAGGACACCAACACCTACCGGTGGTGGCTGGCTGAGCGGGCCGCCCTCGGTCTCGAGCCCCCGGTCGTCCCCGAGGGCGCCCACCCCGCCGCCGTCGACCCCGGTGCCGGCCCGCCGCTCGTCACCTTCGTCGTGTTCCTCGACGGCTCCGAAGCCCCCCCGTTGCTCCGGCGGGCCCTGGTCTCGGTCCGGGCCCAGACCGCCCCGGGCTGGCAGCTCCTCCTCTGCGGCGCCCCTGCCGACACCATGTCGGCGTCCATCGCCGCCGAGAGCGCCGCCACCGACGGCCGGATCCTCCAGTGCCCCACCCCGACTGGCGCCGTCCCGGCCGAGGCCGCGGGTACCTGGCTGGCGCAGCTCGACCCCGGCGACGTCCTGGCCCTCCACGCCGTGGCCGAGGTGGCCGCGGCTGTGGTGAATGCCCCGGAGGCCGACGTTCTCTACAGCGACGAGGACCGGATCGACGGCGGTGGACGGCGGTCGCTGCCCTCCTTCAAGCCGGACTGGTCCCCCGACCTCCTCGACGCCACCCCCTATCTCGGGCGCCTCCTCCTGATCCGGGCCGACCTCCTCCGGGACCTGGGGCCCACCACCGAGAACGTGGCCGGGGCCGAGGACTACGACCTCATGCTTCGGGCCACCGAACGGGCCCGGGAGGTCCTCCATCTCCCCCAGGTCCTCTACCACCGCCGGGGCGACCCGGCCGTCGGGCCCTGGGAGCGCGGCGGAACCGATGGCGCCGGGCCGGCACCGGCCACACAAGCCCAAGAGGCCGGGGCCCGGGCCCTGCGGGCCTCCCTGGCCCGGCGCGGGACCGACGGCTGGGTCGAGGACGGACCCTACGAGAGCACCTACTCCGTCCGTCGGGCCGTCGCCGGGGAACCGCTCGTCAGCATCGTCATCCCGTTCCGGGACCAGCCCGCCCTCCTCCGCACCTGCGTCGACACCCTGGCCCGGGACCCGGGCTACGACCGCTACGAGTTCCTCCTCGTCGACAACGACTCGAGCGACCCCGAGACCCTGGCCCTGCTCGAACGGCTGGCCGAGCGCCCCCATCACCGCATCATCTCCTCCCCCGGGGCCTTCAACTGGTCCGTCATCAACAACACCGCCGTCGAGGCGGCGGCGGGCGAGCTCCTCCTGTTCATGAACAACGACATCGAGGCCCGCCGGCCTGGCTGGATGCGGGCCCTGGTCGAGCACGCCCAGCGCCCCGAGATCGGGGTGGTCGGCTCCCGTCTCCTCTACCCCAACGGCCTCGTCCAGCACGTCGGGGTGGAGATCGGCCTCGGGGGTCTCGCCGGCCACATCATGGTGGGCCTCCCCGCCGAGGCCCCCGGCTACCTCGGCTACGCCCGGCTGACCCGGAACTACGAGGCCGTCACGGCGGCCTGCCTCATGACCCGGAGGGAGGTCTTCGAGGAGGTGGGCCGGTTCGACGAGTCCCTGGCCGTGGCCTTCAACGACGTCGACTTCTGCCTCCGGGTCGTCGACGCCGGCTACCGGATCGTCTACACCCCGCTGGCCGAGCTGGTCCACCACGAGTCCTATACCCGGGGCATCACCGGCTTCTACCAGGACTACACCCTCTTCATGGACCGCTGGACCGACCGCCTCCGCCGGGGTGACCCCTTCCTCAACCCCAATCTGAGCCGGTTAGACTCCGTCTGCACCGTGCGCCCTCCGGACGAGGATGAGAAATGGGACGCCATCCTGTCGAGGCTCACGAGCTCGTCGAACAGCTGAGGAGGGGACGCAGCGCCGAGGTGGTCTGGGCCCCCCTCCCCCCCGAGCCCCTCCCCCGGCCCGACGAGGTCGAGCCCATGGTGGCCCACACCGGCCTCCACTACGCCCACCACCACACCAATCTCCCCGACCGCCCCACCGCCGGGGGCGGGGTCCGGGGCTGGTACCGCCGCACCGTGGGCCGGATGGTCTTCGGGATCCTCTTCAAGTACCTCCGCGAGGAGCGTGAGCTGATCTCGAACCTCGTCCAGCTCAACGACGCCCTGGCCAAGCGCTGTGACCGGCAGGCCGTGGAGCTCGAGGACCTCCGGGAGGCCCTCGACGACCGGGCCGTGGCCCGGGCCGAGAACGAGGCCGACCTGGCCCTGCGGGTGGCCTCCCTCGAGCAGCGAGGCTCCCGGTCCCCCAACGGTGACTGATCCACCCCGGCCCCGGGTCGTCCTCCTGACCGAGCGGTGGGACGAGGGGGACGCCGAGCCCGAAGAGGCCGTCCGCCGGGTCGCCGGGGCCCTGGCCCGGTCGGCCGACGTCGACATCGTGACCACCCAGGGGACGGTTCCCCGCCACTGCTTCGACGGGGTCTTCCCCCTCCACGAGCTGGCCAGCGCCCCCCCGGCGCCGGTCCGGATCCGACGCCGGCTCCTCCTCGACGCCCTGACCGGACCCTCGGCCCTGGGCCAGGGCCCTGACGGTCGGTCCTGTCCGCCCCAGGCCACTGAATGGCTCGATGCCGTCGACCGGGCCGCCTGGGCCCCGGCCCGGGCCCTGATCGCAGGTCTCCGACCCGACCTGCTGGTGGTCACGGGCGCCGTCCACGGGGGCCTCCCCGACCTCCTCGACGAGGCCGCCCCAGGGGTGCCCGTCGTGGTCCTCCCGCTGGCTCCCGACGCCCCCACCCTGGCCCTCCCCCCGGCCCGGGACCTCCTCGACTCGGCTGACGGGATCCTGGTCCTGACCGAAGCCGAGCACCGTGACGTCATGACCGGCTTCGGCCCCGGACCCCACCCTCCCGTCCACACCGTCGGCCTGGCCCTGGCCACCAACCCCGCCGTCTGGCGGGAGCCCATGACGGCCCTCTCCGGCCAGGACTACGTCCTCGTCCTCTGCGACTCCGATCCCGACGCCCCCGTGGCCCCCTTCGAGGCCGCCGTGGACCTCCTGGCCTCGGCCCTCCCCGACAACTCGGTGGCCGCCGTCTTCACCGACCGCCTCGACATCTGGCGTCGGGGCGAGCTCGAGAGCCTCCCTCCCCCGGTGAAGCTGACCGACCGCTGCCGGCTGATGGCGTGGGCCCGGTCCACCGTCGACCTCGCCCCCGGCCGGCTCTGGGCCCGCCAGAGCGCCCGCTCCCTCCTCTACGCCACCCCCATCGTCGTTCCCGACCACAGCCGGGCCCGGGAGCACGCCGAGCTCGGCAACGGGGGACTCTGGTACCGGGGCATGGACGAGATGGTGGGGGCCGTCCGGGCCCTCCTCGACCCCGATGTCCGGGAGAGCCTCGGCACCCAGGGCCGCGCCTACGCCGAGGAGCGGTTCGGCTCCAGCGACCGCTTCGTGGCCCGCCTCGGCGCCGCCCTCCCGCAGCTGACCCCGGCCGGCTGACCGGGCCGGAGCTCAGCGGAGGCTGGCGGCCAGCCCGTCGAGGATGTCGTCCTCCGAGACGAGGCAGCTCCCCCGGTCGAACGCCGCCATCACCTCGACCAGGACCAGGACCCCCCCGACGATGACGTCGACCCGGCCCGGCTCCATCCCCGGCCGACCACCTCGAGCGACCCGGTCGTCGGCGGCCAGCCGGCCGGCCCAGGCCCTCACCTCGTCCCGGCTGAGCACGGCGTGGTGGACCGCATCCCGGTCGTAGTGCTCGAGGCCCCCGGCCAGGGAGGCCAGGGTGGAGACCGTCCCGGCCAGTCCCACCACCGGGCCCCCCGGGTCCGGGGCCGGGAGCGCGGCCCGGGCCCCGGCCACGAGGCCCGCCACCTCCCGCCGGGCCCCCTCGAGCTCCCCGGCCGTGGGGGGATCGTGGTGCAGGAACCGCTCGGTCAACCGGACGCAGCCGACATCGAGGGACACCGCCTCGACCCCCTCGGGCCGCCCGGCCCTCCCCACGGCCAGCTCCGTCGACCCCCCGCCGATGTCGCAGACGAGGAGCCCCCCCGCCCCGGCCACGGCCTCGGGCAGCCGGGCCGTGGCCCCCGCGAACGACAACCGGCCCTCATCCAGTCCGCTCAGGAGCTCCGGCTCGACCCCGGTGGCCTCCCGGGCCGCGGCCAGGAACTCGGCCCCGTTGGCGGCGTCCCGGGCCGCCGAGGTGGCCACCAGCCGGGCCCGGACCACCCCGTGGCGGTCCATGACCTCCCGGTAGCCGGTCAGAACCGCCACCGTCCGCTCCATCGCAGCCGGGTCGAGCCGCCGGCTGGCGTCGACCCCCTGGCCCAGCCGGGTGATCCGCATCTCCCGGGCCAGCGTCCGGCCTCCGTCGTCGACGATCAGCAGGCGGGTCGAGTTCGTCCCGCAGTCGAGTGCTGCGACCGGCCCTGACTCCTCACCCATGCCCCCGATCTACCACAACGGCGACGGGCCCCGACCGGTCGGCCTCCACCCCGACCCGTTCGGCCACCCACCGGCCCACCGGGTCGTCCCCTCCGGCCAGGGTCCAGGCCAGATGGGCGTGGAGGCACTTGACCCCCTGCCGGGTCCCCCCCACCCCACCCGAGGGTCGGGGCCCCGTATGGTCGGCCGGGAGGTTGGCGTCACGCTCGGCGCCGTAGCGGGCGTGGGCGGCGGCGACCTCCCCGGGGTCGCACTCGGCCTCGGCCTGCCGGACCCCCCCGACCGACTCCAG
This sequence comes from Acidimicrobiaceae bacterium, assembly GCA_003151955.1. Lineage (GTDB taxonomy): Bacteria > Actinomycetota > Acidimicrobiia > Acidimicrobiales > UBA8190 > PALSA-743. Next base: position 17,146 of record PLZB01000085.1, on the reverse strand, counting down.
CCGGCTCACCGCCTCCCGCAGCGCCGCGTCGACCAGCCAGAACCGGGTCGGCATGGGGGTTCCGTCCTCGAGGAGGGGGGCGTTCTGGATAACGACCGGCGCCCCCCCCACCCGGCGGACCACCACGGTGAAGGCCCCGGCCGGGGGCCGGCCCAGCAGCCGGGCCACCTCGGCCCGGTCCTCCGGGCTGGCCGGGCCGGACGCCAGGGCGCTCAGCGCCAGAACTCGAGGGTCCCGGCCAGCCGGGACCAGAAGTCGGGACCCGACCCGGTCTTCGACCCCGACCCGGCCTTCGACCCCGACCCTCCGGTCCCCGTGGTGGTCGTCGGCGAGGCCGACCCGGGCAAGGCGCTCACCGGATCGGCCCCGCCCCCGAGCAGGTTCTCGGACTGGGCCGACCCCGGGACCACCGGAGGCCCATCGAGCGGGACATGGCCGGACAGCGAGGCCGAGGCGGCCGGGGCTCCGGCGGCGGGGAGGACGTCGTAGGCCTTCTGGCCGGGCTGGACGAACCCGAAGTCCCCCCGGGCCAGGTTGTCGACGGTCGAGGTGTTCCCGAGCCGGGCCGCCTCCTGAGCCAGGGCCTGGTTCTGGGCCTTGACCTGGTTGACCTGGGCCGAGGTGGTGGCCAGGGCCTGGTTCTGGGAGAGCAGGGCCGACACCGGCATGCTGGTGGCCAGGACGGCGACGGCGAAGACGGCTGCCCCGACGAGGACCATCCGGGCCCTCCGGCTCTCCCGGGCCCGTCGCATCTCCACCCGCCCACCGGCGGGGGTGGACGACCGGGGTCGGCTGCTCGTGGCCTTGGCCCCCCGGCCGGCTCCCGAGCCCTTGGTGGAGCCCCGGGCCGGTACCTTCGACGACGACCGTCCCGACGGGCGGGCCTGCTTCCGGGTCGGCTTCCGGGTCGGGGCCGATGGCCGGGTCCGGGCGCGACCCACCGTCGGGCGGCCGGCGGGGGCGCTCCGGACGGGGGCGGCTCGGCGACGGCTCATCCGGCTCCGGCCGACCCGGGGGCGGCGGTCGAGAGGGCGGCCCGGCCGAAGAAGGCGGCCGACTCCCCCAGCTCCTCCTCGATCCGGAGCAGCTGGTTGTACTTGGCCACCCGGTCGGAGCGGGCCGGGGCACCCGTCTTGATCTGGCCGCAGTTGGTGGCCACGGCCAGGTCGGCGATGGTGGTGTCCTCGGTCTCCCCCGACCGGTGGGACATGACGCAGCCGTAGGAGGCCCGGGTGGCTGCCGCCATGGTGTCGAGGGTCTCGGTCAGGGTCCCGATCTGGTTCACCTTGACCAGCAGGGCGTTGCCGACCCCGGCGGCGATGCCCCGCTCCAGGCGGGCCTGGTTGGTGACGAAGATGTCGTCCCCGACCAGCTGGACCCGGTCCCCGACGGCGGCGGTGAGGGCGGCCCAGCCCTCCCAGTCCTCCTCGGCCATCCCGTCCTCGAGGGAGACGATCGGATAGCGGTCGCAGAGGTCCTGCCAGTAGTCGGCCATCTCGGCCGGGCTGAGCTTCCGGCTCTCCCCGGCCAGGTCGTAGACACCGTCGTGGAAGAGCTCGCTCGAGGCCGGGTCGAGGGCGATGGCGATCTCCTCCCCGGGGACCCGGCCGGCGGTCTCGATGGCCTCGACCAGGAGGGTGACGGCCTCCTCGTTGTGGGCCAGGTCGGGGGCGAAGCCCCCCTCGTCGCCGACGGCGGTGCTGAGGCCCCGGCTCTTCAGGACCCTGGCCAGGGTGTGGTAGGTCTCGACCCCCCACCGCAGCGCCTCCGAGAACGAGGCCGCCCCCACCGGCATGATCATGAACTCCTGGAAGTCGATCGAGTTGTCGGCGTGGACCCCCCCGTTCAGGACGTTCATCATGGGGACGGGCAGGACGTGGGCGTTCGCCCCCCCGACATACCGGAACAAGGGCAGTCCGACCTCGACGGCCGAGGCCCGGGCCACGGCCAGGGACACCCCCAGGATGGCGTTGGCCCCCAGCCGGCTCTTGGTGGGGGTCCCGTCGAGGTCGATCATGGCCAGGTCGACGCCCCGCTGGTCCAGGGCCTCGAACCCGTGGAGGACCTCGTCGATCTCCCCGTTCACGTGCTCGACCGCTCCGAGGACGCCCTTCCCGCCGTAGCGATCCCCCCCGTCACGGAGCTCGGCGGCCTCGAAGGTCCCGGTCGAGGCTCCCGACGGGACCATGGCCCGCCCGGACGCGCCGGAGTCCAGGAGGACCTCCGCCTCGACGGTGGGGTTCCCCCGCGAATCGAGCACCTCACGTGCCCCAACCTGCTCGATGCTGCTCATCGTCGATGTTGCCCCTGTGATAGGTGTTGTAGAAGTTACTCCAAGAACCTTCGCCGAAACGGACTCTTCTTCCAGCCCAGAAGGTCACTCGCAGTTCCCCTTCGGGAACGGAGCGTGGTGCCGCCAGTAGAAGGCGACGGATCGGGTCGTGACCTAGTCGGGCGGACCAACCAACGACAGACCCTTACTCCACGTGGTCGTGCTGCGAGCGGAACCGGCCCGCCTCGGCCCGCAGGGCCGACTCCGGGTCGACCCCGAGCCGGCGGGCCACGTCGGCCAGGGCGAAGAGGAGGGCCCCCACGGCCGCCTCGGTGGCAGGGGTCCCCTCCAGGGTCTCCCCCGAACCTCCCGGCCCGGCCCCGGACCCCACGGCCATGTCGGCCAGGGCGGCCAGATCCCCGGTCAGGGCGACCAGCCGCTCCTCCAGGCCGGGGAGGTCGACCCCCAGGGCCTGGACCTTGCGCTGGAGCTTGGCCGCCAGCGCCAGGGCCGGGAGGGCGGCCGGGATCCCCTCGAAGATGCTGGCCCGGCCCTTCTCGGCCTGCTTGGACCGCTCCCAGTTGGCCGCCACCGCCTCGGGCGTCTCGGCCACCGTGTCCCCGAAGACGTGGGGGTGCCGACCGATGAGCTTGTCGTGGACACCCCGGGCCACGTCGGCCACGGTGAACCGGCCCGCCTCGGCGGCCAGGGCGGCGTGGAAGAAGACCTGGAAGAGGAGGTCCCCGAGCTCCTCCTCGAGATGACCGATGGCCTCCTCGGTGGGGTCGGGCTCGCCGGCTGACAGCGCCCCGATGGCCTCCAGGGTCTCATAGGCCTCCTCCTGGAGGTGCCGGGCCAACGACCCGTGGGTCTGCCTGGCGTCCCAGGGACACCGGGCCCGGAGCACCCGGACCAGCTCGTCGAGGGCGGCCAGCTCCCCGGCCACCGGGGCGGCCAGCCGGGGGATCCAGACCGAGGTCAGGTGGTCGGGAGGGAAGCTCCGGTCCAGCTCGGCCCAGGGGACCTCCCGGACCTCCTCGTCGGGGAGGCCGAGGTGGTGGAGGACGATGGCTGTGAGCCCGATGGAGTCGGCGGCCGTCAACCCCTCGTCGACGGCCAGCTTCACGCTGGAGAGGACCTCCCGGCTGTGACATTGGGCCACCAGCAGCGGTCCCCGCTCGCCGGCCGCCCCGGTGGCGAAGGTCGTGGCGTCCACGAGCCGGACCCCGACGGCCAGGGGGTCGACCCCGAGCCGGTCCCAGACGAGGTCGAGGAAGGACGGAGCGGGGACGACCTCGACCGCGACCCGGGCGTCGGCCCGGAGGAGCTCGACGGTCCGCTCCGCCACCTGGGGGGAACCGGGGACGGCGTAGGCGACGTAGCCGTCGGGTGCGGCGGCCTGGGCCGCGGCGACGAGCGCCTCCACGATCCCGGCGTAGACCTCCCCGAAGGTCCCGGCCGACTCGTAGCGCTCGTCGAAGGTCTCCACCGGGCAGCCCCCGTCCGCCTCCACCTCGGCCACGAGCGCGGCCGCCGAAGGATGGCGACCCGTCCGGAGGTAGCGGGCCGATGCACCCCGTAGGACGGCCGTGGCCGCGGCAGGGACGGTCTCGGGCCCGGCCGGGCCGAGGCCGACGACGACGATCCGGGCCTTCCCCGCGCCGGGCACGGCGCGATCCTCAGCCGCCGGTCGGTGACCCCAGGCCGGCCGGGAGCCCCGACAGGCCGGAGGAGGCCGGCTGACCGGCGGTGGGGTTGAGGAGGATGGCCGGCTTGGGGATGGCCGGGGGGAGGAGGCCCTGGGTCCGGTCCCAGCTGCCGTAGCGGGGGTCGGTCACGATGTCGGCTCTGGCCAGGGCAGCGAAGCTGGCCTGGAGCACCGGCTGCTCGATCGACACCACGGTGCCCCGTACCAGGGCGGCGCTGAAAGGCTCGGTCGGTTCGCTGGTGATCTCGAGAAGCGCGAAGGCGGGGTTGCCGTTCTGATCCGGGACCTGCTGGGGCTGACTCACCTTGCCGATGCCGCCCAGGCCGGCCAGCAGGGCAGCGAGGCCGGCCTCTTGGGGGTTGGTGGCCAGGACGTTGTTGCTCAGGCAGCCCGACTGGGCGTTGGTGGTCGTCGCCTGGGACTGGAGATCGGTGACCTGGCCGGCCGTGGCTGCGGCCTCGGTCGGGTACAGGACCTCGAGGACGCACACCCCGCTGAATTGGTCGGGATGGGCCTTGTAGTAGGCCTCGAGGCCGGCCGTGGTGAGCGGGACATGGGCCAGGAGAGAGATCAGTTGCTCCGTGACGGCCTGGATGGTCACCTGCTGATCGACGAAGACCTTCGGGGCCTTGTCGAGGATCGTCGTCCCCGTGGCCACAGCTGATGAGCCCGGTGTTCCCCCACAACTCTGACCGGAGGCCGTCGGGGATCCCAGCTGGGTCTCGAGGTCCTGCCGGGCCGCGGTCCGGTCGGCGGCCGTGACCGTTCGGTGGGCCCGGACCAACTCCTGCCGCTGGAACTCGGTCTGGATCAGGCTCTGGACAATGACGTCAGCGGCGGCCGGTGTGGATGTCCCCACCTCGCTCCCATTCAGCGAGTTCTGGAGCGCCGGGCTGGTCGAGCTGGTCGGACCCAGCGTGATACCGGCGATGCACAGGGCCTGCTTCTGGGCCGCCGTCGGCGAGGAGGTGCCGGCACCCAGCGCGTCGAGCTGGGCGTTGACCGCCGACTCGGGGATGGCCACCCCGTTCACCGTGGCGGCCGGCCCCGGGAAGCTGGGGAGGTTGCAGCCTGCGGCGACGGCGGCCAGGACGGCGGGGAGGGCCAGGAGGCGGAGGCGCTTCACGGAATCGGCATGCTACCGGGGGAGCCCCCCGGCCGACGATTCGGCCGCCGGCCCGGCCGAGGCCGAGATCATCGGGACCAGCTCCCGGAGCAGACCGGCCAATTCCTCGGCCGGATCGACCCCGACCGGGAGGAGGACGATGAGCTGGCCGATGTCCTCCTTGTAGATGGCCCCGGGGTGGAGCCTCCGCAACCGGACCTGGGCCGAGAGCGGCAGGGTGACCGGCCCGAGCCGGGCCACGAGGCCCCGCTTCCCCGGTCCCCCCGGGCCCGCCCCCAGGGGGGCGGTCGTGGCCGAGACCTCGGTGGCCCCGGTCCGGATGGCCTCGACCCGGAGCCGGCCCACGGCCAGGAGCCCCTCGGCCGGGGCCGGGAGGGGCCCGAACCGGTCGAGCCACTCGGCCCGGATGTCGTCGACCTCGGCCTCGGTCGTGACCGAGGCCAGCCGCCGGTAGGCCTCGAGCCGGAGGTCCTCCCGCTCCACGTAGCCGGCCGGGAGATGGGCGTCGGAGGGGATGTCGATCTTCACCTCCACCGGGGCCCGCAGCGGCTCCCCCTTCATCTCGGCCACGGCCTCGGCCACCAGCTGGACATAGAGGTCGTAGCCGACGGCGGCGATGTGGCCGGACTGGTCCTCCCCGAGGAGGTTCCCCGCCCCCCGGATCTCGAGGTCCCGCATGGCGATCTTGAAGCCGCTGCCGAGCTCGGTCAGCTCCCCGATGGTCCGGAGCCGCTCGTAGGCGGCCTCGGTCAGGGCCCGGTCGGGGGGGTGGAAGAGGTAGGCGTAGGCCCTCGAACCGGCCCGGCCCACCCGGCCCCGGAGCTGGTGGAGCTGGCCCAGGCCCAGGAGGTCGGCCCGGTCCACCACCAGGGTGTTCACCGTCGGCATGTCGATCCCCGACTCGATGATGGTGGTGCAGACGAGCACGTCGTACTGCTGGTCCCAGAAGTCGTAGACGACCTTCTCCAGGCTCCCCTCGTCCATCTGGCCGTGGGCGACGGCCACCCGGGCGTCGGGAACCAGCTGCCTGATCCGGGCCGCCACCTGCTCGATGTCGCGCACCCAGTTGTGCACGAAGAAGACCTGCCCCTCGCGAAGGAGCTCCCGCCGGATGGCCTCCACCACGGCCGGCTCCTCGTACTCCCCCACGTAGGTGTGGATGGGGCGCCGCGCTGCCGGGGGGGTGTTGATGAGGGAGAGGTCCCGGATGCCGGTGAGGGCCATCTCCAGGGTCCGGGGGATGGGGCTGGCCGTCAGGGTGAGGACGTCGACCCCCTCGGTCATGGCCTTGATGGCCTCCTTGTGGGTGACCCCGAAGCGCTGCTCCTCGTCGACGACGAGGAGGCCGAGGTCCTTGAAGGCGATGTCCCCCCCGAGCAGCCGGTGGGTCCCCACCACCACGTCGACCGTCCCGTCCCGGACCCCGGCTACCACCGTCCTGGCCTGGGCCGGGGTCAGGAACCGGCTGAGGAGCTCGACCCGGACCGGGAACCCCGCGAACCGCTCGGCGAAGGTCTGGGTGTGCTGGGAGGCGAGGAGGGTGGTGGGGACGAGGATGGCGGCCTGCTTCCCGTCCTGGACGGCCTTGAAGACGGCCCGGACGGCCACCTCGGTCTTGCCGAAGCCGACGTCCCCGCACACGAGGCGGTCCATGGGGGTCGGCCCCTCCATGTCCCCCTTGACCTCCTCGATGGCCCGGAGCTGGTCGACGGTCTCGGTGAACCCGAACCCCTCCTCCAGCTCCGACTGCCAGGGGGTGTCGGCCGAGAAGCTGTGCCCGTCGATCTGCATCCGCCGCCGGTAGAGCTGGACCAGGCCCAGGGCGATCTGGTGGACGGCAGCCCGGGCCTTGGCCCTGGTCTTCTGCCACTCCGATCCCCCGAGCCGGCTGAGTGTCGGGGACTCTCCCCCGCTGTAGGGGGTGAGGGCCTCGATCTGGTCCGAGGGGAGGTAGAGCCGGTCCGCCCCCCGGTACTCGAGGAGGAGGTAGTCCCGGGACGCCCCCCCCACCGTCCGGGTCACCATCCCGGCGTAGCGGGCCACCCCGTGCTGGCGGTGGACGACGTAGTCGCCGGGGGCCAGGTCGTCGAAGAAGCCGTCCACCGGTCGGGCCCGGGCCTTGGCGGCCCGGTGCAGCCGGCGCCGGCCCGTGACGTCCGACTCGGCCAGGACGGCCACCTTGGCCCCCGGGACGATGAACCCCCGGTCGATCGGCGCCACCCGCACCTCGACCCCCGGGGCGTTCCCGGCCCCCTCACTTCCCCCGTCCTCCTCGACCAGGGGGACGGCCAGCCCCTCCTGGCCCAGGACGGCCACCAGCCGGGCCGCCGAGCCGGCCGTCTCGGCGCAGACCCTGACCCGGTAGCCCTGCTCGACCAGCTCTCCCAGCCGCCGGGCCAGCAGGGCCCGGTCCCCGAAGACGGGGTCCCAGCCCGAGGCCACGATGGCCGGCGTCGACGGACCCTCCGCCACCGGCACCAGCGAGAGGACGGGGGCCTCGCAGCCGGCCAGCATCCGCTCGAAGGGGACGTGGAGCCGGGGGAGCCCACTCTGAGCCACCGACGGGTCGGCCTCCCGGCCCCAGGTGGTGGCCAGGGCATCGGCCAGGGCCGCCTCTTCCTCCAGGAGCTCCCCGGCCCGGTCCCGGATCCGTCTCGGCCCGACCAGGACCACCCGGGCCCCGGCCCCGAAGAGGTCGGGGAGGACCCGGCTGTCCCCCACCAGCCAGGGGAGCCAGGACTCCATCCCGTCGAAGAGCTGCCCGTCGGCGAGCCGCTCCCACTGGGCCCGTCCCCACGGCTCGGCCCCGACCAGGGCGGCGGCCCGGGCCCGGACGACGGCGGTGGGGAGGACCTCCCGGCAGGCGAAGAGCTCGACGGAGTCGACCTCCCCCACCGATCGTTGGTCCCCGGGGTCGAACTCCGTGAGCCGGTCGATCTCGTCCCCCCAGAGGTCGACCCGGACGGGCAGCTCCCCGGTGGAGGGGAACACGTCGAGGATCCCCCCCCGCACGGCCACCTCCCCCCGGTGCTCCACCTGGTACTCCCGCCGGTAGCCCCCGGCCACCAGCCGCCCCAGGAGGTCCTGGAGGTCGACGATCTGGCCCCGGGCCAGCCCGATGGGGGCCGCCTCGGCCGGCTCGGGGCCGAGCCGCTGGAGGAGGGCCCGCACCGGGGCCACGATCACCTCGGGGGCCGGCCCCGCCCCGTCGCCGGCCCCCAGCGTCCACAGCAGCCGGAGCCGGCGGCCCATGGCCCCCACCTCGGGGCTGACCCGCTCGAAGGGGAGGGTGTCCCAGGACGGGAAGACCTCGACCCGGCCCTCCCCCAGGAAGGTCTCCAGGTCGTGGCCGATCCGCTCGGCGTCGGTGTTGGTGGCCGTCACCACCAGGATGGGGCGGCGCTCACCCAGCCGGCACAGCCCGGCCAGCACGAACGCCGTGGCGGCCTCGGGGACGGCCAGGACGGAGCTCCCCCCGGCCACGGCATCGAGCATGGCCGGCTCCTGGCGGAGGAGCAGGGGGAGGGAGGGGAGGCCCACCGGCTCAGGGTACCGGGCCGGGCCCGAGGGCCCTGACGGCTCGGACAAGGCGGCTTCTCGACATGCCTTGTAGACTTCCTGTCATGGCCGCCCTCGTTCCCCCTCTGAAGACCGCCACCGGTGACGTCCGGGTCTCCCGGCGTGGACAGATGAGCCTTCCCGCCTCAGCCCGACACCGCTGGGGTCTCGACGGGGGCGGGGACGTCGGCTATCTCGACCTCGGGGATGCCGTCCTCCTGGTGCCGGGTGGCGTCGAGCGCTGGCGCCGGGAGCTGATCGGGGCCGTGTCCGGCGAGGACTGGGAACGGGCCCGGTCCGGGTTCGGCGATCCCGACCTCGCCAACGAGTGATCCAGCTCATCGACGACCAACTGCTCGGTTCGGTGCTTCGGGGCGGTCCTCCGCCGGGACCGGGAGCCGACGTGTTCACGACCGGTTGCTGGTATGTCCGCCTCTGCCAGGCCGTGCTGGGCGGGGGCCCCCGAACCGGTGTGCTCTCGGCACCGTTCGAATCCCTCCCCCCGTCGATGCGTGAGCCTGCCGTCCAGGCCGTGATGAGCCTGCCCGCAGACATCGGGCTACCCAGCCTCGGGGAGCTCGGCCCGCTCATCGGCCACCTCCGCCGGCGATACGACCTCAACCTGCTCAGCATCGAAGTCCTGGCTGCCGCGGTCCACCTCCACGCGGACGTGTACATCTCGGCCCCGTCCCCCCGGCTCACAGAAGCCCTCCGACTCGAGTCCCGGGTGGTGGAGCTCGTCTGCTGATCCGGCCGTATCCCGATACGGGCGGTACTGATTCGCAAGGTCGGGATCGGCCCGGGCTTCTCCCTTCATCGAGACACATTGAGCCATGCGTGAACGGGGGAACCATGCCGCTTCTGACATCGTTGACCAGGGACCGCCCTACCGTCCCGGTCCGGGCTCCACGGCCGGAGGCCCCGGTGAAGCTCGACTGGATCCGCTACCGGCTCGACACCCTCGGCTCGGCCCGCCTCTGTGGAGGCCATTTCAGCCTGGCCGAGGAGGCCGAGTACCTCCACCTCGCCGGCCTGGAGAAGCGTCTCCTGGCTCGATCGGCGCCGACCGGCCTCTGAGCCGGCCCGGGGCCGCCGATCGGACCTCAGCCCTGCTTCGTCTCCCACCGCCACCGCCGGGCGGCGAAGAAGAGGCCACCCGCACCCCAGAGGGCCACCACCCGGAGGTCCCGCCAGTCCCAGACGGGATGGCCGGACAGGGGGATGACGGCGTCGAGGAGGGCGTCCTTGAGGTGGACGACGGGGAAGAGGCCGGCCACGTGGGCCAGCCCCGACTTGGGGTCGACGGGGTAGAAGGTCCCGGAGATGAAGAGGAGGGCGAACATGACGATGTTCACCATCGGGGGGGCCGCATCGGCGTTGGGCACGACGGTGGCGACGGCAAGGCCGAGGGCGCAGAAGGCCACGGCGCCTACCAGGACGCCGACGACCAGGGCGGGAATCTGGTGGGGGAACGGGACGTGGAAGAAGCCGACCCCGAACCCGATGGTGACGACGGCCAGGACGAGGCTCACGACGAGCGAGCTCCCCACCGCCCCGCCCAGGTAGGCCCAGGTCGGGAGGGGGGTCCCCCGGACCCGCTTGAGGATGCCCTGGTCCCGGCGGAAGGTCATGGAGACGGCCAGGTTGGAGAGGCAGGCCGAGGTGAGCCCGTAGGTGAGGATGGAGGGGACGTAGTACTGCTCGAGGCGGACCCCGGGGAGGAGGCTCCCGATCTCGTGGTTCCCACTCGAGAACCCGAAGATCACGAGGAAGATGACGGGGAAGGCGAAGGTGAAGAGGGCGGCGGTCGGGTTCCGCCAGTAGCTCCGCTGCTCGTAGCCGACCTGGAGGACGGCCAGGCGGAGTCCCTTGGTCAGGTCGTCCACCGTCACCATCGGCCCCGGTCGCCCCCGGTCGCGGTCACGGCCGGTCCCCTTCCGCCGTCTCCCCCGGGGTGAGCTCGGGTACGGTCCCGGTGAGGCGGAGGTAGACATCCTCCAGGGTGGGCCGGCTCACCGTCAGCCCGGCCAGGTCGTGGCCCCCGTCGACGGCCCAGCCCGTCAGCCGGTGGAGGGCCCGGGCCACGTCCTCCCCCTCGGGCACCTCGACGGTCACCGTCCCCGCCTCGACGGTGACCGGAAGGTCGAGACCGGGGAGGCCGCCGCCATCGGGAAGGACCCCGGCCGGGAGGGGGCAGCGGATGGCCGTGGCGAGGTGGTCCCGGCCGGCCAGGGTGTCGGGAGGCCCCTGGGCCACGATCCGGCCCAGGGCCATGACGGCGACGTGGGAGGCGATGGCCTGGGCCTCGTCCATGTAGTGGGTGGTGAGGAGGACCGTCTTCCCGAGGCTGCAGAGGTTCCGGACCACCTCCCAGGAGGCCCGCCGGGCCGAGGGGTCGAATCCGGTGGTGGGCTCGTCGAGGAAGAGGAGCTCGGGGTCCCCGACCAGGCCCAGGGCCAGGTCGAGCCGGCGCTGCTGGCCTCCCGAGAGGGTCTTCACCCGCTGGCGGCGCTGGTCGGCCAGTCCCACCAGCTCGACCAGCTCGTCGGCCGGCCGGGAGGTCGGGTAGCGCAGGGCGTGCATCCGGACGGCCTCGATGACGGTCAGGTAGGGGTCGATCCCGCACTCCTGGAGGACGATCCCGATCCGCTCCCGGAGGCGACGGCCTCCGTGGGCGAGATCGATGCCGAGGACGGAGACCTCCCCGGCCGTCCGCTTCCGGAAGCCCTCGAGGATCTCGACGGTGGTGGTCTTCCCGGCCCCGTTGGGGCCGAGGAGGGCGAAGACCTCCCCCCGGGGAACCTCGAGATCGATCCCGGCCACGGCGTCGGTCCGGCCGTCGTATGACTTCCGGAGACCCCGGACCGCAATGGCCGGCCCGGGACCTGCGCTGTCACCCGGAACCACGGTCCGACCCTACCCCTCGTCGGTCCCGACCGGTCCGGCCCGGGTGTTGAAGCGGTTCATGGCCACGTCGACCCCCTCGAGGCCGATGGTCTCGACGGCGTCGGCGGCCTCCTCCACGGCGACATCGAGGAGCTCCCGGTCGGCCTTCCCCGGACGGCGCAGGACGTGGTCGGCCCCGGACTGCCGGCCCGGGGGCTTCCCCACCCCGATCCGGACCCGGAGGTAGCCGTCGTCGTGGAGGTGGGCATGGATCGACTTCAGGCCGTTGTTCCCGGCCGTCCCCCCGCCCACCTTGACCTTGACCTTCCCGGTGGGGAGGTCGAGCTCGTCGTGGACGACGACGAGCCGGCTCAGGTCGTCGAGACCGGCCCGGCGGACGAGGACGGAGACGGCCAGGCCGGAGTCGTTCATGTAGGTCTGGGGGAAGGCCAGGATCCAGCGCTGCCCCGACGGGCGGACCTGGGCCAGCAGGGCGTGGGTCCCCTTCTCGGGGCGGAGCTTCTCCCCGTGCCGGGCCGCCAGCCGGGCGACGGCGTCGGCCCCGACGTTGTGCCGGGTGTGCTCGTACTGGGCTCCGGGGTTCCCGAGCCCGACGACGAGGAGGTCGGCCCGGGACAGGGCCTAGCCCTCGGCGGGAGCCTCGGCCGCGGCCTCCTCGCCCTCCGCCCCCTCGACCTTGGCCGCCACCCGGGGCGGGACACCCTGGACGACGACCGTCTCGGGGTCGAGCTCGGTCTCCACCCCGTCGGGCAGGGTGATCTCGCTCACCCGGATGGCCCCGCCCACGGTGAGGTCGGTGATGTCGACCTCGAGGTGGGGGGGGATGTGGCCCGGCTTGGCCTTGATGGGCAGGTTGAAGAGCTGCTGGTCGACGACGCCGTCGGCGTGGCCGACCTCGAGGGCTTCACCCACGAGGCCGATGGTGACGTCGGCGGCCACCAGCTTGTTGACGTCGACGACCTGGAAGTCGACGTGGGTGACGGTCCCCTTCACGGGATGGCGCTGGATCTCCCGGGCCAGGGCCAGGTGGGACTGCCCGTCGACCTCGACCGAGAGGAGGGCGTTGAGGCCGGCCTCGGTGGTGAGGGCCGCCTTGAGCTCCTTGCCCACGACGGTGACGGCCAGGGGCTCGATCCCGGGCCCGTACATGACGGCGGGGATCCGGCCCTCGTGGCGCATCCGGCGGGCCGGGGCGCTCCCGATGGGACGGCCGGCTTCGGCGACCAGGGTGATCTCGGCCATGAACAGGCTCCTCGACTGGTGGATCTGCGGGCGGGACGCGACGGACGGACGACCCCGGGGAGGTCACAGCATAGAACGTCCCCGGGTCGGCCCGGAAATGCAGGCCCGACCGGGGCAACCCCGGTCAGGCCAGGTTGTCCCCGCCGAAGATCTCGGAGACGGAGGTGTCCTCGAAGACGGCGTCGATGGCGTCGGCGATGAGCTTGGCCACCGAGAGGACGTGGAGCTTGTCGATGTAGCGGTCCTTCGGGATCGGGAGGGTGTTGGTGACCACCACCTTGGAGATGGGGGCCTTCTCGAGCCGCTCGAGGGCAGGGTCGGAGAAGAGCCCGTGGGTGGCCATGGCCCAGACGTCGGCCGCCCCCCGCTCGGCCAGGAGCTCGGCCCCGGCGCAGATGGTCCCGGCCGTGTCGATCATGTCGTCGATGAGGACGCAGGTCCGGCCCTCGACCTCACCGACGACGTGGAGGGCCTCGACCTGGTTGGCCGTCCCCCGGGGCCGTCGCTTGTGGACGACGGCGATGTCGCAGTCGAGGACCTGGCTGTAGCGCTCGGCCACCTTCACCCGGCCGGCGTCGGGGGCCACGACGACCAGGTCGTCGGTCCCGTTGTTCCGGAGCTCCTCGATGAGCACCGGCATGGCCGTGAGGTGGTCGAAGGGGACGTTGAAGAAGCCCTGGATCTGGCCGGAGTGGAGGTCGACGGAGACGACCCGGTCGGCTCCCGCCACCTGGAGCATGTCGGCCACCAGCTTGGCCGTGATGGGCTCCCGGCCGGTGGCCTTGCGGTCCTGGCGGGAGTAGCCGTAGTAGGGGCAGACGGCGGTGATCCGCTTGGCCGAGGCCCGCTTGGCCGCGTCGATCATGATGAGCTGCTCCATGAGGGTGTCGTTCACCGGCCCGCAGTGGGTCTGGACGATGAAGACGTCGGTACCCCGGATGGAGGAGTCGTAGCGGCAGTGGACCTCGCCGTTGGCGAACTCCCGGAGGTTGGCCTCCCCCAGGTCGACCCCGAGGTGGGCGGCGATCTCCTGGGCCAGCTCGGGGTGGGAACGCCCGGAGACCAGCTCGAGTCGGCGACGGGGAACGAGCTCCATGGGAGGCACGCTACCAAGCGACCCGGGTCAGGTCCGGGTGGCGGTGACGTTCGTTCCCCGCCGCCCGTCGAGGGGACGGGCCGCCGGTCCGGTGACCGACGCCACCGCCACCCGGGCCCGGCCGTCCTCCTTGGCCCGGTAGAGGGCGCGGTCGGCGGCCCGGAGGATGGATTCGGCCGTCTCGTGGCCCTGGCTCGAGGCCACCCCCACCGAGCAGGTGGTCGGGGTGGCCGAGGGTGTCGGGATCCGGCCCAGGGCGGCCATGACCTCCCGGACGACGGTGAGGGCCCCGTCCGTCTCGGTGTCGTGGAGGACGAGGCAGAACTCCTCGCCGCCGTAACGGGAGGCGAGGTCACGACCCCGGGAGCACTCGGAGAGGATCCGGGCCAGCCGGACGAGGACCTGATCCCCTTCGAGATGGCCGAAGGTGTCGTTGAAGTCCTTGAAGTGGTCCAGGTCGATCATGGCCACCGAGAACGTCGTCCCCAGAAGCTGGGCCGAGGCCAGCTCGGCCTCGAGCCGGACCGTGAGCTCCCGACGGTTGGCCAGGCCGGTCAGGCTGTCGGTCCGGCCCAGTTCGTCGAGATGGGCCATGAAGTCCCGGTGGTTGACGAGGAGCCCGAGCTCGACGCCCATCCGACGGACGGCGGCCAGGTAGGAGACCTCCCGCCAGAAGTTGGGGGCCTTGCGGTGGACCACCAGGACCAGGGCCTGGTCGTGGGCGTCGGTGGAGAAGAGGACGGTGTGCTCCGCTCCCACGTGGGTGCCGCTCCCCCCCTGGCCCAGGCCGGGGTCGAGGGCCGGGGGACCGCCCGGGAGGGGCGGGGCGCCGAAGGGCCAGTGGCCGATGGGGACGAGAACCTCGCCGTCCCGGCGGTAGGCGTCGACCCGGGGGGCCTCGGCCTGGAGCGCCACCAGGGGGAGGAAGCGGGACAGGGCCTCGTCGAACCCCCCGGCTTTCAGGATGACCTCGGTCGTCTCCGTGAGGCGATCGAAGCCCTCGGCCGCCCGGAGCTGGGAGTTCCGGAGTTGCTGCACCATGACCGCTCCCACCAGCGAGACGATGCCGGAGACGGTGAGGAGGGTGGGGAGTGATCCGGCCGGGACCCCCGATTCGAGGGAGACGACGCCGAGCATGCCCAACGAGGCGGCCCAGACCACGGCGATGAAGGCCCCGTTGCCGAGGACGGCGGCGATGGCGACCGGGATGAAGACGAGGAGGCGGTAGGTGCCCCGGCCACCGGCGGCGTAGTCGGCCAGGCCGGTGGCCACCACGGCGGCCAGGACCTGGGCCAGGGTCTTGGCCACGGGGATGGGCCGGAACCGGTCGCCCCGCAGGTTCCGGAGATCGAGGCCCATGACGAGCGTCTCGAGCACGATGATGCCGCAGATGACGGCCAGGGCCCACCACCGGAAGCTGATGCCGGGGTGGGGGAAGGCGATGGTCACGAGGGGGATGATGCATCCCAGGTAGCCGGTCCCGGTGGCCAGGGCGGCGACCTTGGCCTTGTTGGCGTCGACGACCGTCCCGTAGCCGGGGATCCACCACCGCCGGGACCGGTCCACGTGCCCTCAGCTCCCGGTGCCGCTGTGCTCGGCCGGGACGAGCCCGGCGGTGGCCTCGCCGGCGGCGGTGATCGGGGGGGCCACGACACAGCGGGCCCGGCCCGCCTCCTTGGCCTGGTAGAGCGCCCGGTCGGCGGCCCGCAGGAGCGAGCTGGGGCTGTCGTGGCCGGCGCCCGAGGCCAGCCCGACCGAGCAGGAGAGGGGTCGGGCCGTGTGGAGGTGGCCGACGTCGGCCAGGATCCCGTCGACGAAGCTGACGGCACCGGCGATGTCGGTGTCGTGGAGGACGACGCAGAATTCCTCACCGCCGTAGCGGGCGGCCAGGTCGCCGCCCCGGGAGCGGTCCCGGAGGAGCCGGCCCAGCTCCACCAGGGCCTGATCCCCCTGGAGATGGCCGTAGGTGTCGTTGAACTCCTTGAAGTGGTCCAGGTCGATCATGGCCAGGGCGAACCCGGCGCCGGCCCGGGACCGGTCGAGCTCGTCGTCGATCCGGGCCACCAGCTCCCCCCGGTTGGCCAGCCCCGTCAGGCTGTCGGTCCGGCCCAGCTCGTCGAGATGGGCCATGAAGTCCCGGTGGTTGACGAGGAGCCCGAGCTCCATGGCCAGCTGCCGGCAGACCGCCCTGAAGGAGACCTGGCGCCAGAACCGGGGGGGCTTCCGGGCCAGGACGAGGACCATGGCCTGGTCGGCGTCACCGGCCGAGAAGATCACGGTCTGCCGGGGCCGGACCACGAAGCCGTTGGTGCTCCGGCCCAGGCCCCGGGCCAGGCCGAAGACGTCGTCGGGGACGCCGGTGGCCGAAGGCGGGGACCCCAGCGGCCAGGTGCCGACGGGGACGTGGCCGGTGGCCTCCCGGCGGTAGGCCACGACCTGGCGGGCGGCGGCCTGGAGACCGACGAGGGGCAGGAACCGGGCCAGGGCCTCCTCGAACCCGCCGGCCCGGAGGATCTCCTCGGTCGCCTCGGCCAGGAGGTGGAAGCCGTCCACGGCCCGGAGCTGGGAGTTCCGGAGCTGCTGGAGCATCACGGTCCCGACCAGGGGCACGAGGCCGCAGACGAGCAGGAGCGTGGCCAGGGGCCCGCCCCGCAGGCCGTCGGCCAGGGAGACGAGGGTGAGGACGGCCATGGTCTCCGTCCAGACGATGGCGATGAAGGCCGTGTTGCCGAGGACGGCGGCGATCAGGAGGGGGACGATGATGACGGGCCGGTAGGCGCCGTGGCCCCCGCCGGCGGCGTAGTCGGCCAGACCGGTGGCCAGCGTGGCCACCATCACCTGGGCCAGGGCCTTGACGGCGGGGACGTCCCGGTAGCGGTCGCTGATGAGCCGGCGGAGGTCGCCCATCATGACGAGTCCCTCGACCAGGACGAGGGCCACGATGGCCCACAGGGCCCACCAGTGGTAGGCGATGCCGGCGTGGGGAAGGAGGAAGGCAACGACAAAGGGGAGGCAGCAGCCGGTGTAGCCGGTCCCGACGGCGATGGCGGCCACCTTGGCCTTGATGACGTCGACTTCCGTGCCGTAGCCCGGTACCCACCAGCGTTCGTGCGGCCGTCGCCCTACCTTCACGCCCTGTCCCCCGACGAGAACATTCCCGGCCACGCTCTGCGGCCTTCAGAGGTATCGGTTGTGCGACCGTTGTTCTTTAGCCCGGATCCACCGACGGGGCCGGCT
>PLZB01000040.1 GCA_003151955.1 Acidimicrobiaceae bacterium | reverse complement strand
CAGCCGGGCCCACCGGGGCCGGCCCTGCCGCCGCCCGGCCGGCTCGGGGGTCGCCAGCGCCGCGGCCATGAGCCGGTGCGCCTCGACCGGATCGGCCGCCGGCAGGACCACCTGCCGGGCCGGGTCGCCCCTCCTGATGAGCTCGTCGAGATCCATCGTCGTCACCCTGCTTCGTTCGGTCGGATGGGAGGGAGGAGGGCCATGGGGGCCTCCCCGGCGGCGAGGCGCTTCCGGAGCCGGGCCCGGGCCCGGTGGAGCCGGACCCCGACGGCGTTGGCCGTGATCCCGAGGACCTCGGCCGCCTCCCCGTGGCTCAGCCCCTCCCAGAGGACCAGTCGGACCACCTCCCGGTCGGTGGGGCCCAGCTGCTCGACGGCGGCCGCCGCCGCCGCGGCCCGACCGCCGGCGGGATCTCCGTCAGGCTCCTCCGGTCGCTGGCCGGCCAGCCGCCGCTCCAGCCGGGTCCGCCGATCGGTGGAGCGGTGGTGCCGGGAGAGGAGCCGGTGGGCCACCCCGTAGAGCCAGAGCCGGTCGAGGGGGGACTCGGGGATGTCCCCGATCCGGCGGAAGGCGGTGGTGAAGACCTCGGCCGTCAGGTCGGCGACATCGGGTGACCCGGCCGGGAGCCGCCGGTAGACGTAGGCGTAGACGGGCCGGTAGTGGTCCCCGTAGAGGGCCAGGAACCGCCCCTCGGGTCCCGTCGCCCCCGACCCTCCCGCCGGATCGTCCCCGCCCCGGGGTTCGGTCTCCTCGTGTCTCGCCATCACCCCTCTAATTCTCCGGCTGGTCCCCGATCCTTACCGCGGGCGGGTGCTCGGCCTCACCCCGGCGACGGGCCCGCCGACGAGGCGGGGAGGACCTGCCGGAGGCGGCTCGGTCGGCTGGCTCAGACACGATGACCCGTTTCCGCCCCCATGGCCGTCCATACGAACCGAAACTGTGATTTATGCCCTTATACTGCGCCTTGAGATCAGAAGACGGCGAGAGGTCCCATGACGACATCTCAGTACTCCTCAACCTGGCCCCGACCGACGGTCGAGGAGCGGACCTGGCGCTCCGACCTGACCGCGTATCCAAAACCACCCCGCGTCGAGCGCGACCCCTACCTCTACGCCATCACGATCCCACCCGAGATTGCAGGCGCCCAGCTCCTCCTTCCCGGGCCCACCACCGCCCTCCTCGAGCAAGCCAGCCAGGCCGTCACCAACCTCAACCGGTCGGCCGGAGCCGGTCACTACGAGCTGGTAGCCGGCCCCCTGCTCCGATCCGAGGCGGTCGCCTCCAGCAAGATCGAAGGCCTCCGGGCCAGCCACCGGGCCCTGGCCGAAGCCCGGGAGGTACCCGGAGTCGCCAAGGCCAACGCCGTCGCCATCCTCAACAACGTCCGAGCCATGGAGAAAGCCATCGACCTGGCCCAACAGGGACCACTCACCATCGACACGATCCGCGACGTCCACGGATGCCTGGCCGCTGGCACCAGCCTCGAGCCCCACGCCGGTCGGCTACGCGACCAGCAGAACTGGATCGGACCATCGAATCACGGGCCGTACAACGCCCTCTACGTACCGCCTCCGGCCCAACTCGTCGAACGACTTCTCGACGACCTGGTCCGCTTCGCCGGCCGGACCGACATTCCCGCCATCGTCCAGGCCGGGATCGTCCACGCTCAATTCGAGGCCATCCACCCCTTCGTCGATGGCAACGGCCGGGTTGGCCGCACCCTCATCCACGCCGTCCTCCGACGACGGGGACTCTCCTCCCGGGTCGTCCCGATCTCCACCGTGCTCGCCTCCCGCCGCGAGGAGTACTTCTCCGCCCTGGCCCAGTTCCAACGGGACGGCGAGGTGGTCGCGTGGACCGACCACTTCACCGTCGCCACCGCCGCTGCGGCCCGACACGCCGAGGATCTCGGCGTCGAGATCACCGAGCTCGTCGAGGACTGGAGAGCCAGGATCGGCCGACGTCACGCCGATGCCGCCACCGGCGACCTCCTCCCCGCCCTCGTCCAACATCCCGTCATCTCCGCCGCCACCGCCGCCCAGCGCATCGGCGTCACCGGACAATCCAGCCGCCGAATCCTCGGCGATCTCGAGCAGGCCGGCGTCGTCCGACAGATCACGGCCGGCCGCCGCAACCGGGTCTGGGCTGTCGACGAGGTCTTCGATCTTCTCGACCGCTTCGAGCACACCGTGGCCGCCGGCGGTGACGGCACCCTTACCCGGCCGGCGTGAGGATGGAGGGGATGAAGAACTGCTCCAGCTCGGCCCGGAGCCCCTCTGGGCTGCCCGAGGCCGGTCCGTCGACGATCAGCTGGAGGAGGGTCTGGCGGAGCGTCCAGTTCAGGGTCTCCTCGGGCCCAGCCCGGAGCTGGGCCCGGACCTCGGGGGCCTCGAACCGGGGGCGGAGGAAGTCGTAGATCGGGGTCAGGAAGGTCCCCACCCGGTCGAGGGCACCGAGCTGGCTGGGGGTGATCTCCTCGACGTAGAGGGAGAGGACCGGTGAGGCCCGGACGGCCGTCACGATGAGGACCATGGCCCCGACGAGCCGCTCCCCGAAGGCCCGGCCCGGCTCGTCGAGGAGGGCGGCCACCTCGGCCGTGAGCCGGCGGGACTGGCGGACGAGGACCTGGACGAGGAGCTCCTCCCGGCTCCCGATGTGCCGGTAGAGGGTCATCCGGGTCACCCCGGCCGCCTCGGCGATGGCCGCCATGGGCACCTCGAGGCCGCTGCCGGCCATGAGCTCGGCGGCGGCGTCGAGGAGCCGGGTCCGGGTCCCCCCCGGTTCAGCCACCGTTCCCGGCCGCGAGGTAGCTCCGGCAGGGCTCCCCCCGCAGCGAGGGACAGGCCGGTTGGGGATCGGGGGGGTTCAGGCCGGGGACGACCGAGAGGACCAGGGCCGAGGCCTGGGTCCCCCCGATGGAGAGGGTGTCGGTCACCGTCCCCCCAGTGGCCGGGCTGTCGAAGGACCAGGAGGGCCGGTCCCCCCCGGGGGCCTCGACCGTGACCCGGATCCTCGAGCCCGTCCGGAAGGAGTAGGCGAAGGGGAAGATCGGGATCCGGACCTCGGTGAACTTCCCGGCCGGGAGGGGGCTGGCGTCGGCCGCCTGGTAGGTGGGGACGGGGTCCGCCGGTGTCGACTTCGACGGGTCGAGGGTCCGGTCGCTGGCCCGGAGGAGCCCGGACTGGATGAAGAGCTCGCTCCCGTCCGGCCGGACCTCGGACACCGTGACCTGGAGGTCGGTGTCCGGGGCGGTCGACTCCAGCCAGAGGTTCATGCTCCCCGGCCCGACCACGGTCAGGTCCGAGCTGAGGGGGGCCGAGATGAACCCGACCCCGGTCGACCCCGTGACGGGGGCCCAGATGTAGGGCGGGAGGGCGGCCCAGACGTTCCCCTCGGGGAGGTCCGTGGCCGGCCGGGCCGAGGGATCGGGCTGGAAGGAGACCGTTCCCGGCTTGGGCGGGGTGAGGGCCGCCACCAGCATCCCCCCGTCCCCCAGGGCCAGTGTGGTCGGCACCGCCGCCGGTGGGGGCCAGGCCGTGAAGTCCCCCTCCCACTCCGGCTGGAGGGCCCCCGGGTTCCCGGCCACCCCCCCGTTGTCGAAGAGGACCCGGACCCGGGGGTCCTGCTCGAACTCCTTCCGGGCCGTGGCCAGGTCGGGGGCGTTGCTGAACCGGACGGCCGGGAGGGCCTCGGAGGGGGCCCCGGCCAGCTTCTGGTAGAGGACCCCCGAGAGCCCCGCCACCCCGGCCGGGGCCGAGGGGAGGTCGTCGGCCACGAAGAGGTGGAGGAACTCCACCCACCGGGTCAGGGTGGCCGGCCCCAGGGAGTCGGCGTGGGTCCCGTTCACCATCGTCACCCAGACGGTGGGATCGGCTGAGAGGGAGGCCACCAGCGCCGGCCACTGCCCCCCGGTCTGCTCGTCCTGGAAGGCCCCCACCAGGAAGACGGGGACGTCGATCTGCTTGGCCCAGTTCGAGGGGGACCGGGGGTCGAAGAGGGAGTCGATCCGGTACTTCGTCGTCTGCATCAGGGAGACCCCGTCGAGGGTCTGGAGCCGGAGCCGCTGGTTGGCGATGCAGTGCTGGTCCCCTGCCGCCACCAGAGCCTTGGCCCAGGGCTGGCCCCCGTCCGGGGCCGGTAGGGCATCGGAAGCCCGCTCGGTGATCCAGGAGGCGGCGAACCCGGCGTTGAAGATCCCCCCCGGGTCCCCCGTGGACCAGAGGTCGTCGGTGGTCGAGAAGGGGGCGATGGCGGCCAGGTCGGGGGGCCGGGTCCCGGCCACGAAGAGCTGGGAGATCCCCGAGAAGGAGATCCCCACCATCCCCACCTGGTGGTGGGCCACCCAGGACTGGGACCCCACGATCTGGACGGCGTCGTAGCCGTCGTAGGTGTTGGGGAGGTCGAAGAGCCCGAAGGCCCCCCCGGAGCAACCCGACCCCCGCATCTGGAGGCTGACCGTGGCGAACCCGAGGAGGGGGGCGATGAGCGAGCCCACCGCCGTGCTCGTGCTCGGGGCCAGGGGGTCGTTCTTCCCCGAGAAGATCGTGGTCAGCAGGTTGTCGGGGGCGGCGATCTGGTAGCCCGAGAACTCGATCACCGTGGGGAAGGGTCCGTCGGCCAGGGTCTTCCCGGCCGGGAGCCGGACGGTGGCGGCCAGCTCGATCCCGTCTCTCATGGCGATGTAGTTGAGGCCCTCCTTCATCGTCTGGGAGGCGTCGGCGGCGGCCGAGGGTGCGCTGCCCACCCCCAGAACCGGGAACGGGATGCTCCCCGCCACCCTCGACCCGGTGACCCCCTCGAACCGGTAGCCCGGTCCCGGGGCCAGGTCCCGGATGACGAGGCTCCCGAACCGGTCGGCCACCCCCTTGCCGACCACCCGGCCCGACCCGTCGGCGAGGACCAGGGTCTCCCCCGGCGTGGCCCCCTCGACGTAGGCCTGGCCCATCGACCCCCGGGCCGTGAACCCCGCCGTGGTCGTCACCGCCGGCGCCGCCGGACCGGTCGGCCCGGTCGAGGTCTTCGGCGAGCTGCACCCCCCCAACAACCCGGCCAGCGTCGCCACCGCCACCGCCAGACGTCCCAGTCCCCGACAGCTCACCGATCCCCCTCGATCTCTCCGACAAACCCGGCCCCCCGGGATTCCCGGAGATGTTACATGCTTTGACCGACTGTAACAATTCCCGAGGAACGTAGGTGGTCTTTTGCAAAAGACGAAAGACCGATAGACTCACTCCGTGGTACGCAGGACATCCCAGGCAGATCTCAAGGCCGCCGCCAAGACCGCACTTGCTGCCGCGCTGAGCGAGAACTCTGACGCCACCCTTGATGCCGCCGGGATCGAAATCCCCGGACGGCCGCCGGTGCCCGTCGAGATCCTCGGCGCCCATACCGTGTCGATGCCGGTCCCTGCCCGCTACACGGCGGCGCGACCGGGCACGGTGACCATCGTGGTCGCCGAGGTCATCACCGACGGAGCCCGAGCCGTCCTCGATGCGGCGGGGACCAACTGGCTGGACAGACGAGGTCACCTCAAGTTGACCGCTCCAGGCATGATCATCAACACCGACATCGGCCCCCGTTCCCGACGGCCCGACCGTCTCGACGACCTGGACCGCCCTCTCCGGGGCCGGGCCGGGCTGGCCGTTGCCGTCGACGCCCTCTGGCACACCGCCCTCGGTGAAGTCCCCGGCAAGATCAACCGAATCGCCCGGATGGCCGGCCTCACTCATCCCCCGGTGTCCCTCGCGGCCAAACGGCTCCGGGATGCGGGCCTCCTCGGCGACAACGGCGGCCGCGTCCCCGAGCTCTTCTGGGCCACCGTCGAGCTGTGGCGGCCCCATTGGATCGACCTCGCCACCGTCCCGGAACGGCATGGGGCCGAAGGGCTCGTGGCCGGAGGCACCAGAGCGGCCATTCACCACGGCATCCCGATCGCCGCCACCGACGACTATCCCTGGGAGCTCTATGCCCCCACCGAGGATGTCGCCGCCATGGCCCAGATCCGCTACGCCGGTCCTGGCCCGGTCCTGGCCAGGGTGGCGGCCATCCCGACGCCTCTCGGCCTCTGCGACTCCGTCGACTCCGGTGGCCGGTTCCCCTTCGTCAACCCGCTGATCGCCGCCCTCGACCTTGCCACCGACCCGTCCCGGGGCACAGAAGCCCTCACCGCCTGGCAACCCGGGGAGATCCGTCGTGTCTGGTGATGCCGTCGTCACCCTGACGGGTTCAATCGTGCGACAGGCGACATCGACGCCGTCACCGGAGCAGAGGAGAGGTTCCTGGAGGTCGTCGGAAGCCTCCCGGGTGCCACCCGGCAGGACCGCCACCTCTTCATCGACGGCATCCGGATCGACGTGATCGGCGTCGACGCCACGACAGTGTGGCGCCTACGAGTCGACGAGACGGGCAAGCGAGAAGAGACCGTCCGACGCCTTTGACGTGTACCGCCTCCTCGAGGCGTGCGCCGCTGGTGACGGTTTCAAAGGCGACATCCCTCGAGTGGTCATCGACGAGGCCCGGCACGCCATCGACCGGTTGGCCAAGGACCCCGGCCGGTTGCAGGTTCGACTCCACGCGATCCCGACGGTCCAGGCGGTCCCGGTCGAGCGCATCGCCAGGCTCTGTGGCGTCATACTTGGCGATCTCGCCGCCGTCGCCGAGGCGAAGGTCCGGCACCCGATGGACAGCGGAGGCGCCGACACACCCCCGTCGTAGCCTCGGGACCGTGGCCCCTCCCCTTCGAGGTCGACGGCGTTGCCTACCGCCACGCCGAGCGCTACATGATGGCCACCAAGGCCCGGCTCTTCGGTGACGGGGACGCCCTCGGCCGGTTCCTGGCCGCCGACCATCCCTCGGAGGCCAAGTTCTCCCAGCACCCGCCGCTGCGTGCCTACCTCCTCTCGACCGCCCCCCGGGTGCTGGTCGAGGCCAGTCCCCGGGACCGGGTCTGGGGCATCGGCCTCTCCGAGGTCCGGGAGCAGCTGGCCCGGCTGTAGTGGTCGGCGACCGCTTCGCCGGCCCCGAACGACCGGGCCATGTTTGGGATCGCACCGGCCATGCCATATCATCCGGTCGTGGGGGGACACGGACGGGACCGGCTGACCCTGGAGCGATATCTGTCCCGGGGCACTGCCGGGCTCAGCCATCGCAACGGGTCGACGGCCCGCCGGCTCTCCGCCTTCACTCTGATCGCGGTGGCCAGCGCCGCCTACTCGGTCCCCTTCTACCTGGCCGTGGTGGGCCGCCACCCGGCCACCACCGTCCTCGTCGTGGTGGGCGTGGTCTGCGGGTCGGCCTTCATCGCCAACCGCTGGTACGGCCTGCGCCATCCCACCGAGCAGGGCCTCGAGATGGCCGCCCACGGCCTCATCGCCATCGCCTCCCTCTACGTCACCGCCATGGTGGCCATCTCCGGGGGGACCCACTCCTCGCTGGTGGCCTACATCGTCATCGCCCCGGTGGCCGCCACCTACCTCGTGGGGGCCAGGGGCGGGCTCATCTGGGGAGCGGTCACCGCCGCCCTGGTCGTCGGGCTCGGCCTCGTCCACGTCCATCACCCCATCGCCTTCCCCGGCCTCGCACCCCAGCTCTCGTTCGTCGCCCTCCTCACCGTCCTGGCCGTCGCCTCCAAGCGGGTGGCCGACCGGCAGGTGGAGTCGAACGAGCGCCTCTCCGCCGAGCTGGCCGCCCAGAACGCCAAACTGGGACGCCAGTCCACGCAGCTGGCCGAGGCCCGGGACCGGGCCGAGGCGGCTTCGGTGTCCCACCAGAACCTCTTCGAGGCCGGCTTCGAGAACTCCCCGATCGGCCTGGCCCTCTCCACCGTGGACGGGACCTTCCTCCGGATCAACCCGGCTCTCTCGGCCATGCTCGGCTACACCAGCGCCGAGCTGCTGGGCCGGAATTTCACCGACGTCTCCCACCCTGACGACCTTCTCCTCGACGCCAGGGCGTTGCGGAGCCTCCAGACCGGTCAGGCCTCGACCCACACCTCCGAGAAGCGCTTCCGCCACCGCCAGGGGCGGACCATCTGGGCCCGCCTCTCGGTGGCCACCCTGATCTCCGCCGAGGGGGAGCTCGATGGCTACTTCAGCCAGATCGAGGACATCACCGAGAAGCGCCGCCACGACCAGGACCTGACCTACCAGGCCAGCCACGACTCCCTCACCGGGTTGGCCAACCGGGCCCAGTTCCTCGAGCGCCTCTCGGCCGCCACCCACCGCCTCGGCACCCCGGCCGGACGGACCCCCGAGGGTGAGCCGGTCCAGCTGGTCGTCCTCTTCGTCGACATCGACCAGTTCAAGATCCTGAACGACAGCCTGGGCCATGCCATGGGTGACCGACTCCTCATCGGGGTGGCCGAACGGCTCCGGGACCGGCTGGAGAAGATCGACACCGTGGCCCGGTTCGGAGGAGACGAGTTCGCCGTCTTCGCCGAGATCCCCGTCGGGTCCCTCGACATGGCCCGGACCGTGGCCGACCAGGTCCACGAGGCGCTCCGGGAGCCGTTCGTCCTCCAGGGCCAGATCATCAGCGCCACCGCCTCCATCGGGATCGTCGTCTCCTCCGATCCCGCCGCCGCCGCCACCGACCTCCTCCGCCACGCCGACGCGGCGATGTACCGGGCCAAGGCCGAGGGGCGGGCCACCTCCCGGCTCTTCGACGAGCAGATGCGGACCTCCCTCACCCGCCGGTACGGCCTGGCCCGGAAGCTCGGGACGGCCCTCGACCACGGGGAGCTCCGTCTCCACTACCAGCCCGAGGTCGACCTCCTCACCAATACCATCGTGGGGGTCGAGGCCCTGGTCCGTTGGCAACACCCCACCGAGGGCCTCCTCCCGGCCGCCACCTTCATCGACATCGCCGAGGAGTCGGGCCTCATCGTCCCCATCGGGGCCTGGGTGCTCGAGGAGGCCCTCCGCCAGTCCCGGCTCTGGCCCCCGACGACCGACGGGGGCTCGATCGTGACCCGGATCAACCTCTCCGCCAACCAGCTCACCCAGGACGACTTCGCCAAGGAGGTCTCGGAGATGTTCGACCGAGCCGGGGTCTCCCCCAGCACCGTCAGCTTCGAGCTCACCGAATCCACCCTGATCGAGACTGGGGTGGCCGCCATGGACAACATCCACGCGCTCCGGGCCCTCGGGATCAACTTCGCCATCGATGACTTCGGGACCGGCTACTCCTCCTTCACCTACCTGAAGCAGATCCCGGCCGACGTCCTCAAGATCGACCTCTCCTTCGTCCGGGGTCTCATCACCGACGAGCGGGACCGCCACATCGTCGCCTCCATCGTTCGCCTCGCCCACGACCTCGGCTTCGGCGTCGTGGCCGAGGGCGTCGAGGTCGAGGAGCAGGCCGAGATCCTCCGGAGCCTGGGCTGTCGCCGGGCCCAGGGATATCTCTGGGGCCGCCCCGCCCCGGCCGAGGAGATCGACCGCCTCCTGCGCTGAGCAGGTGGTCCTTAGAGCCGGGCCACAATGGACCGGGCCAGGACCTCGAGCTGGGCCGTGGTGACGGCGGTGTTGGCCGTCCCGATCCGCAGCAGCGTCCCCCCGACGAGGACAACCACCGTCGGGCCGCTCCCCGTCCCGCTGGAGACGAAGGCGGTATCGCCCAGACCGGGCACCGACGCCACCTTCCGCCCCAGACCCCCGTCGGTCTGCTGGAGGGTGGCCACGTCGGAGGCGGTCGCCCCCGACGTGAGCACCATCTCCACGTACTGGGTCCCCCGGCCGTAGACGCAGACCGTCTGCCCCGGCAGCGATCCAGCCTGGAGGCCGACCAGCCTCGACGTCAGACCCAGGTCCCGGTCCACCACGGTGGCCATGGACCTGGTGCAGAACCAACTGGGCGGGGTCGCACCGACCGGCACCGCCGTGGTCACCGTGGTCGAGGTCGCCGACGTGGAAGAGGTCGGACCCGACGAGCCGAAGACCAGGTAGCCCCCGACCGCGAGGCCGAGGACCACCACGACCCCGACCACCCCCACCACCATCCCCCGTCGCCGGGGAGGCGGTCCCCCTTGCACCCCGGGGGCCACGAACGAATCCTCCGGGACCGGTTCGATGCCGACCGGGGCAGGCGGCTCGGGCGGCGGCGCCTCGACCTCGGGGATCCCGGGGAGGGCCACCCCGACCGCCGGAATGCCGCCTGCGCCGAGGGCGACCTCCGGGGCGGCGGCCTCCGGATCGCCTTGCGACTCGTTCCACTCCTCCTTGGGGGGCACCGGAGGGGCCGCCCCCCGACGGAACGGTGGTGGAACGGGGGTCACGGGCATCCCGGCCGGCGCGGCCGGCTTGGCCGCCGGCGTCGGGGTGGCTGGCACGGCCACCACCGGCGAGACGGGCTCCGGCTCGGGAGCGGCCCGGGACGGAGGGGAAGGCGGGGGCGGGGCCGGGGGCGGAGGCGGAGGAGCCGCGACCGGAATCTCGGCCGGCGGGGCCGGGACGGCCG
>PLZB01000063.1 GCA_003151955.1 Acidimicrobiaceae bacterium | reverse complement strand
CATCAAAGGGACGTGAATGGTTACGTGTGGAGAGAGTGTGCCCGCGTGCTGAAGTCGAGCGGTCTTCTGGCGTTCACCTTTCACCAGAGCAAGATCGAAGGATGGACTGAACTGGTGAAGGCCCTGAAAGTGGCCGGCTTCGTGATTACGAGCGTGCAGCCGGTCAAGGCGGAGATGAGTACGGCAGCTCCGAAGAGTGGTGCCTCAACCCCGAGCAACCTCGACTCGGTTGTGTCGTGTCGGTTGATCTCCACAACCGGGGCACCTGAACTGAACCTTTTGGCGTCCGAGGGCCTCGCTATCCACAGGCTCGGTGTCACGAAAGATGCAGGGATCGCGGTCGGGGTTGCCGATGTTGTTAGTGTCGTCCGAGGGTCCATTTTGGCGGCGTGGACGCATCCGTCATGTCAGTTGGACCTTGTTCAGCTTGCGGTCTTAGCCGAGGCTGCGGTGGCGCGGGCCCTAGTCGTCCTCGAGGTCGAGCCGAAAGCGACCGCGTGTTGATGTCGTTTCTACTCGCTTCTCGACCCGCTGAAAAGGATCGACCAGGTCGGAACTCGAAGGCATCCGTTCGGCGGACGCGAGCCCGTAGTAGCTGAAGACGAGCGTCTCTTCGACTCGTGCCAAGGTTCGGTCGATGCGTCCGAGCCGCGTCAGCTGAGCGTATTCATTGGTCAGGTCGTGGCGCTCGGCAATCAGGGTCGCTTCGGTGCTGAAGCCGGGAGCGCTCAGCGGGTTCGGGTAGACGTACATCGGGCGCACTCGGTCCATGCCGTCGCCGTAGGAGCCGAGGCCGATGCGTTTCGTGCGTTCGCCAGTGGCTTGAAGATACTCGTGGTCACTGGCATCGAGGACGCTCCCGGCGCACATGACCATCCCAGTCACGCGCGGTTTCTCCGCCGTTGAGTCGAGGATCGCGAAAAGGTACGTGGATGGAATTGCGATCTGGCCGGCAACATTCTTTGCGTGAACGCGCGCCACCGGCGTTGGGGGGGTCGAGTTGTAGTCCAACCCGGAAGCTCGACCGACTGCCGTCCCCGGTTTGAGGTCAAGCTTCTTGACTTCGATTTCCCACAGCCCAGGTTACGGCCCCAGCCTCAGGACCGTTCCGCCGGGCTTGCTCAAGACCCTCCGCCGCAGCGGTGTCGTCAAGGATCACCATGTCGGGTGAGATCAACGGCCCGCCGGCGCTGATGACCGTGGTGTTTGGTCGAACAGAGGCGATCCTCTCACCGAGAAGATCGGCAACTCGAACATCGAACGGATCGTCCTGCGTGCTTCCCTTGGCCGGCATCGGATCCAACTCTCTTGGGATCACCCGACCGTCCAAATGATCGAAGAACGCTTCTGCGAGTACGACGAACGCCGCTGTCAAGAGATCCACGGCGGCGACGCTACTCGGCGACTCTCTCGTCGGATGCCACCGCCCCGGCCAGGATGCCCAGGCCCTCCTCGAGGAGGTCGTCGGGGATGACCAGGCTCGGCAGGAGTCTGAGGACGTTGCCCTGGGTGCCGGCCGTGAGGACCAGGAGGCCCTGGGCGTGGCAGGCGGCCGCCACCCGGCCCGCCGCCGCCTTGTCCGGGGTCAAGCCGTCGGTTCCGACGAGCTCCATGGCCACCATGGCCCCCCGGCCCCGGACGTCACCCACGGCCTGGTGCGACCGGGCCAGGGCCTCGAGGGCGTCCGTCATGACCCCCCCGATCCGGTTGGCCCGCTCGAGGAGGCCGTCGGCCTCGATGGTCTCGATGGCGGCCAGGGCCGCCGCACAGGCCAGCGGGTTCCCTCCGAACGTCCCACCAAGGCCGCCGGGGTGGACCGACTCCATGATCTCGGCCCGACCCGTGACCGCCCCGATGGGCAGACCGCCTCCCAGGCTCTTCGCCGTCGTGACCAGGTCGGGGACGACCCCCTCGTGCTCGCAGGCGTACCAGGCTCCGGTCCGGCCGAACCCGGACTGGACCTCGTCGGCGACCAGGAGCGCTCCGTTGGCCCGGCACCAGTCGGCCAGCCCGGCCAGCCAGCCCGGGGCCGGGACGACGAAGCCCCCCTCCCCGGCGATGGGCTCGACCACGATGCAGGCCACGTTGGCCGCTCCCACCGTCGTCTCCAGGAACCCGAGGGTCTCGGCCAGCTGCCCCTGGCCCCGGAAGGGGTCGGAGTAGCGGGCCCGGTAGACCTCGGGGGCGAAGGGACCGAACCCTGACTTGTAGGGCATGGCCTTCCCCGTGAGCGTCATGGCCAGCTGGGTCCGGCCGTGGAACCCGTGGTCGAAGGCCACCACCGCCTGGCGGCCGGTGGCATAGCGGGCCACCTTTACCGCGTTCTCGACGGCCTCCGCCCCCGAATTCACCAGGAACGAGCGCTTCTCGTGGTCACCCGGGGTGAGCCGGTTGAGGGCCTCGCAGACCTCGACGTAGCCCAGGTACGGGGTGACCTGGAAGCAGAGATGGGTGAACCGCTCGAGTTGGGCCGCCACCGCGGCCCGGACCCGTGGGGCGCTGTTCCCGACATTCGTGACCGAGATGCCGGACCCGAAGTCGATGAGCCGGTTCCCGTCGACGTCCTCGACGATCCCCCCGGCCGCTCTTGTCACGAAGACGGGCAGCGTCGTCCCCACCCCGGCCGGCACCGCCGAGCGTCGGCGGGCCATCAGCTCTTCCGACCGGGGGCCGGGAATGGCCGTCCGGACGAGGCGCTGCTGGAGCAGGGGCCCTACCTCCTCCAGCCCCGGGTCCCCGGGCGTCTCCGGCATGCCCGAAGCCTATGCGGCCCGACCCCGGTCGGCCCGGCTCCGGCCCGGGCCCCGGAGCCCTATCGTGGCGCCATGGCCACCCTCACGGTGCTCGACCCGGTCTTCACCGACTCAGAGGCCGATGCCATCGTCGAGATCTGGCACCGCCATCCCGCCTACCACACCTCCGGGACGGGCCGGTCCAAGAAGGACCGCGTCGACCTGGCTCCCCCCTTCCCCCGGCGTCGACGTCCGGGAGGAGCCGATCTCGCCGTCGAGGCCGCCCCGGCCCCACCGGTCGGGCCCGGCGCCCGCCACCTCCAGGGCTTCGCCTCCGAGTTGGGCCAGCGCGCCGACCAGGCCATCAACATCGCCCGGACCAGGGGTGACCGGCTCGGACCCCGGGGTCGGAAGGGGGCCCGGATCGGCTACTTCCGGGAGTCCTACGCCTACAGCGACGAGGTCTTCGCTCCGGGGATCGAGCTCCTCCTGGACCATGCGGGCCTGGCCGAGGCGGCCCGCCACGTCCATGACCGGCCCGTCATCGTCCCCAACATCGTCTACGCCAACATCCTCATCCCCGGCCAGGACCTGGCCATCCACACCGACGTCCCCGAATTCCGGGGGGTCAACCGGAAGGTCGCCCCCCTCTGGCTCCTCGTCGTCATGCACCACTCCAGACTCTTCGAGCCCTGGCGGATGCGGGTGGCGACCGCCGTCAACTACGTGGGCCGGGCCTCGGGAGGGGGCTTCGTCTACTACCCCGACGGACCCGACGGACCCCTCCTCGAGGTCGTTCCCCACCACAACATGGCGGTCGTCCTCGACGCCGACTCCGTCCTCCACGGGGTGGCCGAGGTCGACGGGGACGACTCCTTCGCCGATGCCCTGCCCCCCACCCGGTCGAAGCTCCGCCTGGTCCACGCCGGCGACCACCGCTGGGCCCTCTCCATGGTGGGCGACCCCGACCGGAAGGTGGTGACCACCTTGGGGTCGGACGAGCTCCGCTTCTCCGTCTCCTGGAAGGCCTACTGCTTCGCCGACGAGGCCGAGCACCGGGCCTGGTGGCAGCACGAGGACGACCTCCCCCCGGCCCTGGTCCTCGAGCGCCTGGTGGCCGAGCTCTCCTGTCGGGGCCGGCTTCCCGGCCCCGACCACGGTCTCGACGACGCCGATCTCGGGCGGCTCATGATCGACGAGTTCCTGGACTTTCCGGCGGCTGTGGTCCCCTCGCCCTGACCCCCTCCGGCCGGTGCACCCGGACGGAGGGGGACCGGCACTACGTTGGGCCACGTGGACAGGCGGATCTTCGGTATCGAGAACGAGTACGGCGTCACCTGTACCCTGCGCGGCCAGCGCCGGCTCAGTCCCGACGAGGTGGCCCGCTACCTCTTCCGGCGGGTGGTCAGCTGGGGCCGGTCCTCCAACGTCTTCCTCGAGAACGGCGCCCGGCTCTACCTCGACGTCGGCAGCCACCCCGAGTACGCCACCCCCGAGTGCGACTCGATCGCCGACCTCGTCGCCCACGACAAGGCGGGGGAGCGGATCCTCGACCACCTGGTGGCCGGGGCCGAGGCCCGGCTCCGGGAGGAGGGCATCCGGGGCGTCATCTACCTGTTCAAGAACAACACCGACTCGGCCGGCAATTCCTACGGCTGCCACGAGAACTACCTGACCAGCCGCCGCGACGACTTCGCCCACTACACCGAGATCCTCATTCCCTTCCTGGTGAGCCGCCAGGTCTTCGCCGGGGCCGGCAAGGTCCTCCAGACGGCCCGGGGTGCCGTCTTCTGCCTTTCCCAACGGGCCGAGCACATCTGGGAGGGGGTCTCCTCGGCCACCACCCGGAGCCGGCCCATCATCAACACCCGGGACGAGCCCCACGCCGATGCGGAGCGCTTCCGCCGCCTCCATGTCATCGTCGGGGACTCCAACATGTCCGAGTACGCCACCTACCTCAAGGTGGGCTCGACCAGCATCCTCCTGCGGATGCTCGAGGATCCCGGCACCGTTCTGCGGGACCTCACCCTCGAGAACCCCATCCGGGCCATCCGGGAGATCAGCCACGACCTGACCTGTCGCCGCAAGGTCCGCCTCGCCAACGGCCGGGAGCTCAGCGCCCTCGACATCCAGTCCGAGTACCTGACCAGGGCCCTGCGCTACCGGGACGTCCACGGGCTCTCCCCCCAGGAGGACAGGGCTCTCGATATGTGGGAGCACTGCATCAAGGCCCTCGAGTCCGACCCCATGACTCTGGGCCGCGAGTGCGACTGGGTGGCGAAGTACCAGCTGATCGAGGCCTACCGGGCCCGCCACGACCTCCCCCTCGGCCACGCCAAGGTGGCCCTCCTCGACCTCCA
Organism: Acidimicrobiaceae bacterium; assembly: GCA_003151955.1. GTDB lineage: Bacteria > Actinomycetota > Acidimicrobiia > Acidimicrobiales > UBA8190 > PALSA-743. The sequence goes on along the minus strand of PLZB01000063.1, from coordinate 16,884 downwards.
GTACCACGACGTCAACCGGGCCCGAGGCCTCTACTACCGGCTCCAGGCCCGGGACCGGGTCGACCGGATCACCGACGACGCCACCATTACCACGGCCATGAGCCACCCCCCGCAGACGACCCGGGCCCGCCTCCGGGGCGAGTTCATCCGCCGGGCCAAGGAGCGGCGCCGGGACTTCACCGTGGACTGGGTCCATCTGAAGCTGAACGACCAGGCTCAGCGAACGGTGCTCCTGAAGGACCCCTTCCGCTCCCACGACGAGCGGGTCGAGAAACTGATCGCCGGATTGTGACGGTCGACGTCCCCGCCTCCGGGGAGTCCGAGCAGCTCGGTCCGGCCGAAACCGACATCGACGTCGGCGCCACCGTCGAGGATGACGATGACGGCACCTCCGATCCCCAACCCACCCGGTGGGGTCGCTGGGTCCTCGAATGGTTGGCCGTCCTGGTCGTGGCCCTTGTCGTCGCCGTCACCGTCAGGGCCTTCCTGGTCCAGACCTATTTCATCCCCTCGCCGTCGATGGAGCCCACCTTGATGGTCGGCGACCGGATCGCCGTCGACAAGATCAGCTACCACCTCCACGACGTCCACCGGGGCGACATCGTGGTATTCGGCCGGCCCCCCCTCGAGACTGCCACCGCCGACAAGGACCTCGTCAAGCGGGTCATCGGCCTGCCCGGGGAGACCATCTCCTCCGATCAGGAGGGGAACGTCCTCATCAACGGGAAGATCCTGGCCCAGCCCTGGCTGACCGCGGCGGCCCGGACCGACCCCGGGCCTCCCATCCGGTCCCAGGTCATCCCCGTCGGCGACTATTTCGTCATGGGCGACAACCGGGGGGACTCGAGCGACAGCCGGGTCTTCGGTCCCATCCCGTCCTCACTCATCGTGGGTCACGCCGTCGTCCGGATCTGGCCTCCGTCGCGCCTCGGAGGACTCTGACCGGGTCGGCCGGCCCGCCCGGCCCGAACGGTCGGGTAGCCTGCCCGTCCCGTGGGCACCATTCCAGACGAGACCGACGCCGCCGCCGACCCGGGGTCAGATCCCGCCGGGACCGACGCTGCCGTCGGCGACGACGGGGACGACGGGGACGTCACGCCCCGGAGCTGGACCCGGACCGCGGTCGAATGGGGTGCGGTCCTGGCGGTGGCGGTCGTCTTTGCCCTGGTGCTCAGGGTCTTCGTCGTCCAGACCTACTACATCCCGTCCGGCTCGATGGAGACGACCCTCAACATCCGCGACCGGATCGTGGTCGACAAGCTCAGCTACCACCTCCACTCGGTCCACCGGGGCGACATCGTGGTCTTCGCCCGGCCCCCCAAGGAGACCGACCTGTCGCTGACCGACCTGGTCAAGCGGGTGATCGGCCTTCCCGGCGAGCAGATCGCCTCGGCTCCGAACGGCCAGATCCTCATCAACGGGAAGCCCCTCAGCGAGCCATGGCTCCCTCCCATCGGCCGGGGCCAGCTCCTGACCCCGATCACTCCCCAGACGATCCCTCCCGGGACCTACTTCGTGATGGGGGACAACCGCAATGGCTCCAGCGACAGCCGGGTCTTCGGCCCCATCTCCCGGTCCCTGATCGTGGGGCGGGTCGTGGTCCGGATCTGGCCTCTGGGACAGCTCCACTGGTTCTGATCCCCCTGCCCCGGTGACCCGGGCCATCCGGGACCGGGAGCCGGGCCGTAGAATCCCCGAAGATGCTCGACCTCAGCCCCGTCAAGCTGCTCGTGATCGCCATCGTGGCCCTGGTCGTCCTGGGCCCCGACAAGCTGCCCCACGTCGCCCGCCAGGTCGGGGCGGCCTGGTCCCAGCTCCGCGGCTGGCGGGCCCGGCTCGAGGCCGAGGTCCGGGGGAGCTTCCCCGATCTCCCCGATACAGGGAAGCTGGCCGAGGCGGTGCGCTCCCCCCTGGGGTTCCTCGACCGGTTGGCCCAGGAGCACGAGGACGAGCAGGCCAAGGCTGCCGCCGCCAGCGGGTCGGACGGCTCAGGTGAACCGGGCCCGACCGGCGACCGGCCGCCGGAGGCCGGGGCCGGGCCCCTGGCGCCGGTCGGGCCCGGCCTGGGAGGGGAGCCCCCGGTGCCGGTGTTCCCCCGGCCCGCGCTCCTGGCCGTCCCCGACGACCCCAGCATGAACTGACGGCCGTGGCCCCCCAGCTCCTCCAGCGACTCCGCCGCCGGCGCCGGCCGGAACCCGACGCCATGACCCTGGGCGAGCACATCGCCGAGCTCCGGAACCGTGTCCTGGTGGCACTGGCCTTCTTCATCGTGGCCGCCTTCGTCTCCTGGTTCCTCTACCCCTCCATCGTCCACGCCCTTCAGCACCCCTACTGCCAGATCGTCCCCAAGGGGTCGTCCTGCAAGTTCTTCATCACGGGACCGCTGGATGGGTTGGCCCTGCACATCAAGATCTCCGCCTACGGCGGGCTGTTCCTGTCCTCACCGGTCATCCTGTGGGAGATATGGCGCTTCATCACACCCGGCCTGCGCCGCAACGAGAAGCGCTATGCCATCCCCTTCATCCTGGCCTCCATCACCCTGTTCTCCATCGGCGCGGGGCTGGCCTTCTTCACCTTCCCCCACGCCCTGGGCTTCCTGATCAGGATCGGCGGCCCCTCCCTGCAGCAGATCTTCGACCCCGTCAAGTACCTAAGCCTCATCGTGGCCATGATGACCATCTTCGGGCTGACGTTCCTCTTCCCCGTTGTCCTGGTGGCCCTGGAGCTGGCCGGGGTCCTCAAGCCGGCGTCGCTGGCCTCCTGGCGGCGCTGGGCCTTCGTCCTCATCCTCCTGGGGGCAGCCGTCATCACCCCGAGCGGCGACCCCGTCTCCATGCTGGTGCTGGCCGTCCCCCTCTACGCCTTCTACGAGATCTCCATCGTCATCGGTCGGTTGGTCCGCCGCTCGCGCTGAGCGTCCGCGCGCCCGGGCCGCCCATGGATGAGCATGGCCCCGTGCCCCCCTCCCGTCCCGCCTCGGATCCGAAGAGGGCGTTCCTGGGCCGCCTCGGCTTCCCCCCCGACCCCTTCCAGCTGGCTGCCTTCGACGTCCTCGACGCGGGCCGCTCCGTCCTGGTCTCGGCCCCGACCGGCTCGGGCAAGACCGTCGTGGCCGACTACGGCGTCCACCGGGCCCTGGCCCAGGGTCGAAAGGCCTTCTACACCACTCCCCTGAAGGCGCTCTCCAACCAGAAGTTCTCCGAGCTCTCCACCGCCTACGGAAGGTCCCGGATCGGGCTTCTGACCGGCGACGTCTCCCACCAGCCCGACGCCGAGGTGGTGGTGATGACCACCGAGGTCCTCCGCAACATGCTCTTCGCCCGGTCGCCGGTCCTGGCCGGGCTCGGTCTGGTGGTCCTCGACGAGGTCCACTACCTCCAGGACCCGTACCGGGGATCGGTCTGGGAGGAGGTCATCATCCTCCTGCCCCCCGAGGTCGTCCTGGTATGCCTGTCCGCCACCGTCTCGAACGCCTCCGAGCTCGGGGCCTGGCTGGCGAGCGTCCGGGGTCCCACCGACGTCATCGTGGAGGAGCGCCGCCCGGTCGAGCTCCGGAACCACGTGGCCGTGGCCGAGAAGGGGTCCCGGCGGGTGGACCTGATCCCGGTGGTGAAGGACGGGAAGGTCCATCCCCGGGCGGTCGAGCTGGACAACCGGGTGGCCCGGATGGCCCGACGCCCCGGCGGGGTCCGCCATTCCCGCATGGCCACCCCCCGGCGGACGGAGATCATCGAGGAGCTGGCCGGCCGGAGCATGCTCCCGGCCATCGTCTTCATCTTCAGCCGGGCCGCCTGCGAGGACGCCGTGGCACAGTGCCTGGCCGACGGGCTCCGGCTCACGAGCCCCGAGGAACGGGTCGAGATCCGCCGGCGCTGTGAGGATCGGACCGACGGGCTCCCCGAGGACGAGCTCGGGGTCCTCGGCTACGGACCCTGGCTGGCCGGGCTGGAGGCCGGGGTGGCTCCCCACCACGCCGGGATGATCCCCGCCTTCCGGGAAGCCGTCGAGGACTGTTTCTCGGCCGGGCTCCTCCAGGTCGTCTTCGCCACCGAGACCCTGTCCCTCGGGATCAACATGCCGGCCCGGACCGTTGTCATCGAGCGGCTGACGAAGATGCGGGAGGGGGGGAAGTCCGGGCTCACGTCGGGGGAGTACGCCCAGCTGACCGGTCGGGCCGGTCGCCGGGGCCTCGACAGCGTCGGCCACGCCGTGGCCCTCTGGTCCCCGCAGATCACCCTGTCCGGGGTGGCCGCCCTGGCCACCTCCCCGGCCCCCGACCTCCGCTCCTCCTTCCGGCCCACCTACAACCTGGCCGTCAACCTGGTGCGGCGCTACCCGGTCGAGCAGGCCCACTACATCCTCGACCGCTCCTTCGCCCAGTTCCTGGACTCGAAGCACCACCACGCCCTCTCCCGCCGCCTGGACCGGGCCCTCCGGCTCCTGGAGCGCCGGGGATATGTCGACATGGCCGACTGGGCCCTCACCGAGCGGGGGTCCCTCCTGTCCCGGATCTACCACGAGTCGGACCTCCTCGTGGCCGAGGTTCTGGCCGGGGGGCTCCTCGACGGCCTCGAGCCCCCCGACCTGGCCGCGGCGGTCTCCAGCTGCACCTTCGAGGTCAGGGCGGCCCGGTGGCGTCCCGAGCCCCGTCCGCCCCGGTCGGTGGCCGACCGGATGTCCGCCATCGAGGCCCTCGGGGACCGCCTCCGCGACGACGAGGAGGAGGTCCACCTCCCCCGGACCCGGCAGCCCGACCCGGGGTTCGCCGAAGTGGCCTGGCGGTGGGCCCGCGGTGACGGGCTGGAACGGGTCCTGGGCCGGGCCGAGATGGCCCCGGGGGACTTCGTCCGCAACGCCAAGCAGCTCATCGACCTTCTCCACCAGCTCCAGTTGGTCGCCCCGGTCCCGGCCACGCGCCGGGCCGCGGCCCAAGCCGCCGACGCGCTCCAGCGGGGCGTGGTGGCGGCCTCGGCCGGGCCGCCCCTGCCAGGGTCGAAAGAGCGTCCGGCCCTCGACGACGGGGTGGGGGAAGGGCTCGGGACAGACGAGATCCCTGCTCGGGAATGATCCGCCATCCTCGTGACAGCCGGTCCTAGTCTGTGGCCGGCATGGTCCCCTACGTCGCCGAGTCCTTCACCGACGAAGAGGCGGAAGTCCTCCGTCGCTACGTCACGAACCTCGACGCGCCGGTCTTCGCCCTGGTCAACCTGCCCGAGGTGGTCAAGGGCGCCCTCTTCGCCCGGTACTCGCGGTCCCCGAAGAGCCTGCGGCGACTCTTCCTCGACGAATTCGTCGGCGAGCTGGACATCAGTGGCGACGACGGCATCGACGCCACCGTCGGGGTGCGGCGGGCCGAGGAGCTCTACGAGCGGGTCTTCCTGGAGTACGGCGACGACTCGGTGGCCCAGCTCGGTGGGGTCCACCTGGCCTGCGAGCAGGCCTCCAACCTCCTGACCAAGGTGCTCGAGTGGGGACGGCTCATGGCCTACCTCGAGCAGTCGACCCGCTACATCGCCTACGACGTCCGGCTGGGCAGCGGCCATTTCCGCTACTACCGCGATCCCGATGTCCTGGGATCGGCCCTCGGGGCCCGCTACGTCGGCGACATGGACCGGATGTTCGACACCTACGCCGAGCTTCTCCCCACCATGCAGGCATGGCTTGGGCGACGTTTCCCCCAGCAGCCGGGTGACTCCGACTTCATCTACCGCCAGTCCATCCGGGCCAAGGCGCTCGACGCCCTCCGGGGCCTCCTCCCGGCCGCCTCGCTCTCCAACGTCGGGATCTACGGGACGGGCCAGTCCTACGAGATGCTCCTCCTCCGGATGCGCTCCCACCCCCTCCCCGAGGCCCGGCGCTACGCCGAGCTCATGCTGGGGGAGCTCCGCAAGGTCATCCCTTCCTTCCTCCAACGGGTCGACCGGCCCGAGCGGGGCGGGGTCTGGAGCGAGTACCTAGCCGCCACCCGGGAGGACACCGGAGCTGTCGTGGCCCGGCTCTGGCCCGACGACGGTGGCATGCTGGAGGAGGAGGCCGGGGCTGACGTCACCCTCGTCGACTGGGATCCCGACGGCGAGGTCAAGGTCCTGGCCGCCGTCTGCTACCCCCACAGCACGAGATCCGACGCCGAGGTCCTCCGTCGGGTCGAGGCCCTCGGTGCCGAGGACCGCGTCGCCCTCCTCCGGGCCTACGTGGGGGACCGCTCCAACCGCCGCCACCGCCCCGGACGGGCCTTCGAGCGTACCGACTACCGCTTCGACATCGTCTCCGACTACGGCGCCTTCCGGGATCTCCAGCGCCACCGGATGCTGACGGTGGAATGGCAGCGCCTCGGCCCCGCCCTCGGCTTCGATACCCCCGACCTGGTGGAGGAGGCCGGCCTGGCCTCCGTCTTCACCGCATCGCTGGCCTCCTCGGCCGCCCTGTTCGACGCCATGGTGTCGACCTTCCCCGAACAGGCCTCCTATGCCGTGGCCCTGGCGTTCCGGATCCGATACGTCATGCAGATGAACGCCCGGGAGGCCATGCACCTCGTCGAGCTCCGCTCCGGTCAGCAGGGTCATCCCACCTACCGCCGGGTGGCTCAGGAGATGCACCGCCTGGTCGCCGAGGTGGCGGGGCACTGGGCCCTGGCCGAGGCCATGTCCTTCGTCGACCACGGTGGAGCCGACCTCGAGCGCCTCGACGCCGAGCGCCGGGCCGAGGAGCGCCGGGCCGCGGCCGGCTCCGATCCCTCATTTCCCGACAATTACCTGGGGAAACTGCCGCGGCTCTGACCAGGGGGAACTTGAGAACGTCCTGGTAGATGGTCTGTTCTGCCGCTTGACGGTCCCCGGTCGGGGCGCAATAGTCTGCGCCCAGTCCCAAACGCCCCAAGGCCCAGTCCGCCGGTCAGAAGCCGGCCGGTGGATTCCGAGGGGGGGATGCTGTGAGAGGCGGAGGGTGGCCCGGGGGACCGAGTAGAGAACGCCCCACCGGAATCGTCGAGGCACGATGTCGACCCGGTGGGGTGGTACCAAAGGTCCCCGGGCCCTACCGCCCCCCTCAGGTGAAACCTCCCACCGCCCGGAACCGGACCCCGGTCGGAGGTGGCGACAGGCGCCCGGGCGGGACCCGGTTCCCGCCCCGGGTCGACCATGCGATCGGCGACCTCACCCACCCGGTATGCTCCCCCGGCGTCAGATGACCACCTGAAGGGTAACGATGGACGACGAGGCAGAATCAGAGGAGCTCGACCCGAGCGACCTCGAGGAGCTCGACGAGGAGGATCTCGACGTCGAGGCGCTCGAGGACGACGATCTCGAGGCTGACCTCGACGACGATCTCGTGGACGAGGTCGACACCGAGGTCGACACCGAGGTCGACACCGAGCCGGTGGAGCCGGTCGCGGCCCCGGTGGCGTCGGCGGAGGAAGGCGAGGAGGAGGACGAGGAGGTCGACGACGAGGACGTCGAGGCCAGCCTGGACGAGATCCTCAAGGAGCGGCTGGTCGTCGAGGAGGACGGCGACGAGGACGAGGAGATCGCCGAACCCGACGACCGCTCCGAGATCGTCGAGCGGGTCCTGCCCAAGCAGCCTGACGAGTTCGTCTGCAACTCCTGCTTCCTGGTCAAGCATCCCAGCCAGCTGGCCGATCCGGAGAAGGGTCTCTGCCGGGACTGCGTGTGAGGATCCGGACCGGGCCGTTCCCGGCAATCGAGGAGCTCGAAGCGTGACCGAGAACAAGTCGCCGAAGGACCACCTGCTCGACCTGGTCGTTTTCGTTCCGGCCGGGTTGGCCATCACCGTCGTCGAGGAGCTGCCCCGGTTGGCCGAGAAGGGTCGGCACCGGATCGAGGGCCAGGTCAATACCGCTCGGGTCATCGGGCAATTCGCCGTCCAGATAGGGCGGTCCGAGCTATCCAAGCGCTTCCGGCCCGACCGGGTACCGGCTGATGAGCCCGAAGCAGGCGTCGATCGACCCGACGATCGGGACCGGCCGGCTCCCGTCCCGGCCCAGCCCCGGCCCACCCGGCCCGCGGCTGGTGTCGAAGACGACGGGGGGCCCGGACCAGGGGACCGGGTGTCGGAGAACGGCCAGGGCCCGCCGGTGTCGTCGCTCGCCATCCCGGGATACGACACCCTTTCGGCCTCCCAGGTCGTCCAGCGACTCGGAGGCCTCTCCCTCGACGAGCTCGGTGACGTCCGAGACCACGAGCTCGCCCACCGGCACCGGCGGACCATCCTCAACCGGGTGGAGCAGCTTCTGGCCGCCAGCACGGCCTCAGAGGCCCGTCCCGGGTCCTGAGGGGGCATCGGGGGATGGAGGCGGTCCGCTCGGCCACCCGTGGCGACGGCGACCGCTGTGCCGAGCTCTGCGCCTCGGCCATGGCCGAGATCCAGGAGGCCCGCGGCGGCCCCCTCTACGCCCGCCGGGAGAGCCGTCTGGTGTCGACGGCCCTGCTGCGCCCCGGGGGCCTCGACCGACTCCTGGCCGACGACCGCCGGGTTGTGAGGCTGGGAACGATCGACGAAGCCGTGGTGGGCTTCGCGCTCGGTCGGATCGAGCCGGTGGGGGAGGCCACACTGGGGGTGATCGAGGCCTGCTACGTCGAACCGGAGGCCCGGGGAGTCGGGGTCGGTCGGGCCCTTCTCGATGCCCTGACCGGCTGGTTCGAGGCCGCCGGTTGCGGGGGCGTGGACGCCCCCACGCTCCCCGGAGACCGGGCCACGAAGAACGCTCTGGAGGCAGCCGGCTTCAAGGGACGGTTGATCACCATGCACCGGGCCCTGGGGTGACGGGAGGAAGGCCCGAGCTCGCCGTCGGCGCCGTGGCCCGGGCCGGTGGGGCCCTGCTCCTCGTGCGTCGGGCCCAGCCCCCCGAAGCGGGATCCTGGTCGGTCCCAGGAGGGCGGGTCGAGCGGGGCGAGACCCTGGCCGAGGCCGTCGTGCGGGAGGTGGCCGAGGAGACCGGTCTCGACGTCGTCTGCGGAGCCCTCCTGGGCTGGGCCGAGCGGATCGGGATCGACCATCACTTCGTCGTCCTGGACTTCGAGGTCGTCCCGGTCGAGCCCGGAGGTTGGGCAGCTCCCACGCCCGGCTCGGACGCCCTGGAGGCCGCCTGGGTGCCCCTCCCCGACATCGCCGCTCTGGACCTCGTCTCAGGCCTGGAGGCCTTCCTGCGCCACCACGGGGTCCTCCCGGCGCCACCGCCGGGAGTCTGGGTCTAGGAGCGCCGACCGACCGCCGCCGGCCGGCGGGGGCCCGGCGGGGGGGGTATGGGGAGGCCCAGGAGCCGGGCCAGGCCCGGGACGTGCCCGGCGGCGCGCCGGGCCTCGGTGAGGAGCTCCTCTCCGGCCCCCGCCGGCAGCCCGACGGGCTTGACGGTCCGCCGTACCGGCGACTCGACGACCGCCTCGAGGAGCGCCCGCCAGTCCGCTTCGGGCAGCTCCGCGGTCAGCGCCGTCCCGGCCTGCTCGGCCAGGCGGACGGCCAACTCGGCCGGGACTCGGGCCGAGGGCTCGGGTGACCGGGCCGATGTCCGCAACCCATCGGCGACCCGTCCCTCGTCGAGGGCGGTCGTGATCCTGGCCACCCATCCGTCTCGCAGGGCCGTGACCCGGAGGTCCAGGGTGCTTCGCAGGCTGCTCGACAGCTCCCGGCCCTCGTCGTCGAGGCCGACGGTGGACGCCGACGCCACGATCGAGCGCAGCTCCCGGAGCGGGGTGTCCTTCCCGGCCGCCCGGGCCGCCACGGCCCGGTCCTTCCAACCGGCCAGGTTCATCTTGGGGAGGAGCTTCTCGGCCATGGCCAGGAGGGGATCGGACGACACCTCGGTCCTCCCCTCGGTGCGGGCCCGGGCGTTCTGCTCCTCGATAGCCTGACGGACCGCCGGAATGCCCCCTCGGAGCAGCTGCTCGGCCACGGGGAGCTCCTCGGGACGGAGGTCGGCCAACGCGGCGTTGCGGTAGGTCGACCCTGTCACCATCCCCCGGCTCCGCTCCGGTCTCCCTGGTCGTGCCGTCCGGTCACCGCGCCCGGCGCCGGCCCGCTCGGGTCGACCCCCTCCGGGACGCTCGCCCCGACCACCGGGGCCGCCCTCGGGTCGACCCCCACCGGGTCGTTCGCCCCGGCTCCCGTCTGGTCGACCCCCACCGGGTCGTTCGCCCCGGCTCCCGTCTGGTCGACCCCCACCGGGTCGTTCGCCCCGTCCTCCGGGTCCTCCCTCGGCGGGGCGGTCCCCCCGGCCTGCGGCCGGGCGGTCCCGGCGGGGCTTGCGCTCACGGTCGTCGTCGTCCCGCCTCCGCTTGCCCCCGGGGGCGAGGACCACGGAGACCCCTTCGACCTCGCGGCCGGACCCGAGAATCTCGATTCGCTGCTTGGCCGGCTCGGCCTTGGCCGCCGCCTTCGAGCCCACCACCGAGGTGACCAGGATCCCCTCGAGCTCGAATTCCGCTTCGGCCCGCAGGACGTCCCCCACCTTGGCGTCGTCGGGAACGAGACCGGCGTCGACGGTCCCTTTGGGCTGCTTGGCCCCCGGGGCGCGCCACGTCCAGGTCTTGTCGTCGCGTCGGCTGGTGAGTTCGATTTCGAGTCGGCGGGCCATGCGGGCCGCAACGCTACCGCCGCCAGGGGCGGGGGGGAAACCGGAGCCCTTCCGACACCTCGGGAAGGGGCCGGCCCGCTCCGCCGCCGACCCACGACCGTGTCCGGAACTCTCCGGTGTCCCGGGCGGATCGGCCCCTCCGTCCACCCCACCCCCGTCGCTTCCCTATCCTGGCGTCGGAGGCCGGTGATCCCGGATGAGCACAGGAGCGGACCGTGGACGAGGCAGGCAGCCCGACGGAGGAGTCCGGTGAGCTGGTCCCACCGACGTCGGGACCGCAGGCGTCGACGCCCGCTCCGATCCCCGACCTCCTGTCCGGCTCGTCCCCGCCCGCCGGTCCCCTGGCTGCCCCGGCGCCCCTGAGCATCGACAGCCCGGACCGCCCGTACCGTGCATCCGACGGCACGTCCTGGAGCGGACCGGTCCCCCCCCGCCCGGCGTTCCCCCCGGTCGGGGAGGTAACCAACGGGCCGGTGGGCCTGCCCGTCTCACCGACAGGTCCGATGCCGGCCCTGCCCGCCTCCCGCCGGTCGAACGGGATGGGCAAGTGGGTGACAGTGGCCGTCGTGGCCGCCGTCGTCGGCGGCGCCGTCGGGGCCGCAACCGCCGAGGTGGTCGGAACGGGGACCAGGACCGTGGTGACGACCGCGCCGGCCCAGGGCACGGTCCCGCCCGGACCGGCCCAGGCGGCGGGCAGCTCTATTCCCGCCATCGTCCAGAAGGACCTTCCCGAGGTGGTGGCCATCGACGCCCAGGGGCCCTCGGGGAGCGGAACCTTCGGTGGCGGCGGTATCCAGGAGGCCCAGGGAACCGGCATGATCTACTCGGCCGGTGGCCTGGTCGTGACCAACAACCACGTCATCAGCGGCGCCACCCGGATCACCGTCACCCGCTACGGCGAGACGAAGGTCCTGGGGGCCACGGTGGTCGGTGTCGACCCGGCCGACGACGTGGCACTCCTCCAGATCATGGCCCCGCCGGCCGATCTGAAGGCGGTCGCCTTCGGCGACTCGACGAAGCTCCAGGTCGGTGACTCCGTCATCGCCATCGGCAACGCCCTCGGGCTCTCGGCCGGGACCCCCACCGTCACCTCCGGCATCGTCTCCGCGCTGGGGCGGACCGTGCAGGCCGGGGACTCCTCGGGTGCCGGGACCACCGAGACCCTGACCAACATGATCCAGACCGACGCGGCGATCAACCCGGGGAACTCCGGCGGTGCCCTCCTCGACTCGGCGGGCGACGTCATCGGGATGAACACGGCGACGGCGACCTCGGGGACCGGGAACACCTCGGCCCAGAATATCGGGTTCGCCATTCCGGCCGCCAGCATCGAGGCCCTCATCCCCAAGCTGAAGGCAGGGACGATCGGACCGTCGACCGCCTATATGGGGGTCTACGTCGAGGATGTCACGGCCCAGCTCCGTCAGGCCTACAGCCTGGTTCCACCGTCCGGCGCCCTCGTCTACGTCGTCCAGGCCGGCTCTCCGGCCCAGGCCGCCGGGCTCGAGGCCGGTGATGTCGTCGTCTCCTATGACGGCAGCCCCGTCACGAAGGCCCAGGAGCTCACGACCGCTGTCCACACGTCCACGCCGGGTCATGTGGCCCAACTGGTGGTCTGGCGGGGCTCCCGGAAGCTGTCCGTCTCGGTGACCCTCTCGGCCCCGCCGGCCCCGTAGCCCGGAGCTCCCGAGCCGTCAGTCCAGGAGGCCCGCCCCGGGCCCGGTTCCGGCCTCGACCCCCAGCTCGACGTACCATTCGGTACCCCATACCAGACCGAAGACCTCCTCCGGCATGGACAGGAAGAACGAGGTCTCCGAGATCTGGCTGGCGTGGGCTGCCATGGCGGCCCGTTTGGCCTCGATCTGCCCGGTCACGTCGACGGCCGCGGTGATCCTCGACCCCTCGACCCCGAGCGTGTCGAGCATGGCCAGACGCTCCTCGTCGGGGGCGAACCCGAAGTCGGCCCCCGCCTCGATCAGCCTGAGCATGTGGTCACGGTTCTGGGTAGCCATGAATACCCTCGGCGTCCGGGCCAGCTCGGCGGCCCGGGCCCCGACCCGGTGGACCTGGATGTGGTCCGGGTGGCCGTAGTTCCCGTGCTCGTCGTAGATGGTCAGGACCTCGGCGTCCTCGGCCCGCAGGATGGCGGCCAGGGCGGCCGCAGCCTCCTCCACGTCCGCCTGCCAGAAGCAGCCCGGAGCACCGTTGGCGGGATCCCCCTCCATGCCCGAATCGCCATAGCCGAGGAACCGGTGATCCGACACCCCGAGCAGGCGACAGGCCTCGGCCAGTTCAGCTCCGCGTCGCTCAACCAGTGTCTCCCCCTCGTGGAGCAGGCCCCCGGGGATCTCACCCAACGCCCCGTCGGTGGCCGTGACCAGCACCACCCGGTGACCGTCGGCGGCCATGGCGGCCATGGTGCCTCCGGTGGCGATCGACTCGTCGTCGGGATGGGCGTGGAAGAAGACGGCGGTGGCCATGCCGGGAGACTACCGACCTCGGGCGTGGCGCAGCGCCCAGGCGACGAGGGGTGCCTGCAGCGGCAACCGCAGCCAGATGAGGAGAGCCTTCGTGGTCCGGGGTAGGCCCGCGTCGAGAGCCATCTGGATGTTGGCCGGGTACACCGCCACGATGGTGGCCGCGGCGGCTGTCCCACCCAGACGGCTCGTCTTCGGCGACAGGAGAAGCGCCCCCGAGACGATCTCGGCCACCCCGCTCAGGTAGACCCAGAACCGGGGTCGCCCGAGAGCGGGCGGCACGATCCGCATGAACGGTCCCGGCACGACGAAATGGAGGGTGCCCATCCCGAGGAGCAGGGCGGCCAGCCGGAGCCGGGACCGCCGAACGGCGATGTCCTCATCACCGGTGCCGACGACGGTCGAAGGAGCCGAGCCTGCCATGTCAGGAGGCCCGGGTGGGATCGACGGGCACCTGGCCCGACGGGGCGTGGTCGTGTCCAACCTCCCGGAGTGACCCCGAACTGACATCGAGGACATAGGCGGAGAGGTGCTCCCGGTGGGGGAGGAAGGCGCAGGTGGCCAGCCGCTCGAAGCCCCGGCGGACCGAGTCGGCCACCTCGCCGAACCCCCCGGCCCGCCAGGACGGGTGGACCCCCGCCTCGGCCACCAGATCGGCATCGAAGGCCTCGTCGTCCAGACCCTGGAGGCCGCAGTCGGTGTGACCGATGAGCACCACCTCCCGGGTTCCCAGCTTCCGCTGGGAGATGACCAGGGATCGGAGCATGTCGTCGGTCACGAGGGCTCCGGCGTTGCGGATGACGTGAGCGTCGCCGGAATCGAGTCCGAGCCGGTCGAAGACGTCGATCCTCGAGTCCATACAGGTGAGGATGGCGACCTTCCGCCGGGGCCACCTTGTCCGCTCGGCGGCCCGCCAGTCCTCGGCGATCAGGCGGGCGCGGACCTGGGGGGCGAACGGTTCGAAGGGATCGGGTTCCATGCCGGGACGACTGTAAGCGTCCTCCGGTCCTCTCGGCCATGCGGCCAGGTCCTCCCGGCTCGCTGCGCCAGGCGCCGGCACTACCCTCGGATCCGGAGCGGAGGTGGAGCCGGTGTGTCTCCTGATCGTGGTGTTCGGCCTCGACGAGCGATGGCCGCTCGTCGTCGCCGCCAACCGCGATGAGCGACTCGATCGCCCGGCCCTCCCCATGACGGTGCTCCAGGCGGCGGAGCCGCGGATCCTCGGCGGCAGGGACCAGCTGGCCGGGGGCACCTGGTTGGCGGTCAACGAGCACGGAGTGGTCGCCGGCCTGACGAACCGGCCCCGACCGGGCGACCCGCGGCTGCGGTCGCGGGGGGAGATTCCGCTGGCCCTCGCGTCGCAGCCAACGGCTCCGGCCGCCGTCGAATACCTCGCCGCCCGGTTCCAGCCCTCCGACTTCAACGCCGCATGGCTGTTGGTCGGGGACCGGGACTCCCTCTTCTCCGTGGACATGACCGGCGACGAGGTGGTGGTGGCGGCCCAAGACCCCGGGGTCCACATCCTCGAGAACCGCCCCCTCGGTGATCCCTCGCCCAAGCTGGCCCGGGTGACGTCCCTCGTCGGCGACGGGACCGGGCCAGGCGTCGAGTTGGTCGAGAGGCTGGTGGCCGTGCTCGGGGACCACCAGTTCCCCGCCGAGCTCCCCAGTGACGAGAACGGATCGCCACGACGGCCGGGTTCCTCGGCGGCCTGCGTCCATCTCGACGATTTCGGGACCCGTTCGTCGACCATCATCCGGGTTCCCGGGTCCACCCTGGATCGACCCGAGGTCCGATTCGCGCCAGGTCCCCCGTGTGTCTCGGGCTTCGTCACTGGCGATCCCCTGTGGGACCCGGGGGCCGATCTCAGTCGACCAGCCCCAATTCCTCGAGGCTGAGTGGGTCGCTGGCGGTCACACCGTCGCTCGACACATGGGGTGTCCAGGCCGAACCGTCCCAGTACCGGTACTCGAAGCGCCTGGTGGGGTCGTCGATCCAGCCTGCCCACCACTGTTTAGGAGCCTCCATCGCCTTGCTCTTCTTCGGGGGCTGGTAGGTCCACTCCTCGTCTGGACCGGGGTCCTTCGGTTCCTCTTTGGCGGTCTGGCTCGCTGATGTGGCTGCGAACTGACCGAATGAGGGGATGAGTGCCGCGGCACCAGAGACCGGTGGTTTCCTCGTTTCGTCAGTTGACTTGGGTTCTGCCTTCGTCGGGTTGGTGGTACCAGGTGGCTGCCGCTGCATGTCCGCCTGCTCCGGGCCTTCCGACGAGGGCGGTCCAGCCGACTCTGGGCCTTGCGGCGCCGGCCCAAACCTCGGGAGCTGGTTCTCGGCCGGGGTGGTGGCGTCGTTCCCGGCCATCAGTCGGTCACCGTGACCCCGGGAAGGGAGCTCGGGCGTCGGTCATACCCGAATCATACGGACTCCGGCTGGGACCCTGGCGCGGCATCAGGTGGATCCACCGATCCCCGGCCACCGGCGCAACCGGGGGCTTGATTTCTCGCTCCGGTTGGGTAGTGACCCTGGAGTAGGCGATGATGGTGTCATGAAGAGCTTCGAGCTCCAGCACGTTTCGATCCACGGCCACGACGTCGGCTTCCGCCGAGGCGGGGAGGGGCCTGCCCTCCTCCTGATCCACGGCATCGCCGGGAGTTCCCGAGCCTGGAAGCACGTGATGCCGGCATTGGCCCGGGAGCGGACGGTGGTGGCGCTCGATCTCATCGGCCACGGTGAGTCGGCCAAACCGATGGGCGATTACTCCCTCGGCGCCTACGCCAGCGGGATCCGGGACTTCATGAGCCTTCTCGACATCGACCGCGCCACCATCATCGGCCAGTCATTCGGTGGCGGAGTCGCGATGCAGCTCGCCTACCAGCATCCCGAATGCTGCGAGCGGTTGGTCCTGGTGGACAGCGGGGGCCTCGGTCGCGAGGTCAGCTGGCTGCTCCGGATCATGACCCTGCCGGGCTCGGAGTACCTCATGCCGCTCATCTTTCCGCCATTCGTCCGCGACGGTGGCAACGTCGTCAGCACGTTCCTCCATGGCAAGGGGCTCCGTTCGGCCCGTCTCGCCGAGATGTGGAGGGCCTACGTCTCGTTGACCGAGACCGAGAACCGTCAGGCCTTCGTCAAGACACTCAGAGCCGTGATCGATCCCGGTGGCCAGACGGTCAGCGCCATGGACCGGCTCTACCTGGCTGCCCAGGTCCCGACCCTGATCATCTGGGGAGACCAGGACAAGATCATCCCGGTCGACCATGCCTACGCGGCCCACGAGGCCATTCCGGGGAGCCGACTCGAGATCATCGAGGGCGCCGGACACTTCCCTCATGCCGAGAGTCCGGACAAGTTCATCGCCGTCCTCACCGACTTCCTCGAGACCACCGAACCCAGCCATGCCTCCCTCGAGGACTTCCGCGCCATCCTGGCCGATCACGAGGCCTCGGCCTGAGCGTTGCGATTCGGCCCGGTCCTTCGGGACCGGGCCGAATCGTGCTCCTCGTTCGCGTGAAGGTGTGGTCCGAGCCGGACCACACCTCCAGATCACGCCGAGGTCAACGGCACAACGGTCGTGGATCGACCCTGCACCGAGTGGCCCCGATTGGTCCCACCACCTGATTGATGCGAACGGGCGTGCCGGGAGGCGGCGAACCGACTCCCGACACGCCCGACGCTCAGGCTGCCATGCGGTCTCTCAACCGCCTTCCAGCTTGGTGACCTCCGCCTGCAGTGTCTGAACCTCGGAGGTGAGCTGCTGCTCCGACTGCTGGAGATTCTGCACTGCAGCCTGCACTCCCTGCGGTCCGGGATGCGGTCCGGGAT